>NZ_JCAFRM010000002.1:0-675119 GCF_059368215.1 Stenotrophomonas sp. YJH_SMC_123 | reverse complement strand
GACCAGCGTCACGCCCTCGCCGGGCCACGGTGCGATCTGGCTGTCCAGGTAGTTGGCCGGAATGCGGAAAGTGTTCGGCCCGAGCTTCACGTCCACGGGCGCATCGGTATAGGTGTGGCCGTTGATCGTGCGGCCGGTCTGGGGTGCGCCGGACATGGCGGGATTCCTTTCGTGTTCGGTGGACGGCGGCCGTGCACACGCGCTGGCACTCGTTGCGACGGCGAGTGCAAGCGTCAGGCAACGGCCGGGGGACATCACGTGCATGGGCATTCCATTGCAGGGTTCCAGCGCCACTATAGGGAACCGGGCGTCAACGGAACAGGAACCGCGTCGCAGCCCTTCACGGCACCAGGCAGCGTTCCACCTGCAGCGACAGCGCCTGGCAGGCGTTGAACAGACCTTCGACCACGGCGGCGGAGGGACAGCAGGCAGGATCGTCGTTCTCCCGTGCCACATGCGCGGCATGCAGCACCGCGGTCAACGCCGTGATGCCCGAAACGCTGCGGGTCGCCAGGGCCATGTCGAAGGCGCGGCCGGGGCTCAGGCACATTTCACTCCAGGCCTCGCCATCAGCGCGCAGGTTCCTGCCGTGGCCTTTCAGGTGTGCAAAGAATGCCGATGGGGTGACGAACTCGGCTGATTCGCGGAGCGCGTCCTCCAGCGTTTCGGCCAAGGCAGCGGGAAGATCAAGTACAGCGGCACCCAGCAGCGCGTGCAGGCGGGGATGGTCGGGAAGACGTTCGGGCATGACGGCAACCTCACGATGTGGCCACCTGCAGATGCAAGGTGGCGGACGGTGCGGGTTGGCGTGCCGGATACGTACCGCTAAAGCCGGCGGATCGGAAGATCCCCACGCACCGTCCACCATGAGCCGGTAGGCGGTGCATTGTCGCGGTTGCAGCTTCGGCTGCAATCGCGACCGGTAGCGGTACGTAAGTTCGGGACGCCAATCCCGGCCAGGGCGAGTGCCTTGGCGCGGCGATGATGGGCGCACTCCATCGCCGAAGCAAAGTAGGAAAAGTCCGCGCTGACGCGTTCCTACGCTGGTTGCGTCACAGGATGGCGAACCGTCCACCGACTGACGTGCTTCGTTGATACATCGCGCCTGCCTGCGCGTACTACCCAACGATCACATCGAGCCGAACGCGACACGCCGACCATGGCGATCGCGCAGAAATTCGCAATACGCACGGCCTCCGCCTTCAGCTGGAGCACAGACGTTCCGCGCTGGATGCACACCGGGAACGCTTGCATGGAGGAGCCCACAGGCACATTCGAGCGCGATCTGATCACAACGAAATGTCTGCGCCACGCCATTTTCGTACGAGATCCGCGAGGTGAGGACTATAGTCGCCGACCTCAATGGATCAAGAGCTCATTATGGAATTCACTTCCTGGCGCAACATTCTTGTTGCCGCTGGCGTGGCGGTCGCACTTTCCGTGGCCGCCTACAACGACCATCACCGTCATGCCCTCACTGACGGTGCTGAAGGGCGCGATGCAGTGGGCCTCGTCACCGAGGTGCATTGGGATGAGAAAAGGGGCAGAAAGAGCAACTTCGTCCTGAATGTCGAGTTCGAAACCGAAGACGGCCAATCACGCGTCGAGAAGATCGCGGTCTCCAACGACCTTGGCAATCGGATGCGTGCCACCGACGAGGCGGAAGAGATTGATATCCGCTACAACGCCGAGGATCCATCGGTGGCTGTGGCTGTGGCCGCGGGCGAAGCGGACAACTCCCTGCTGTTGTTGTGGCTGGCAATCGCCTCCGCGCTGGTCACCCTGGCACTGCTGGCCACCCGGGTGGTGCAGGGCCGGAAAGCGCAGCCGGCCTGAGCCATCCAGGCGCGGGCGCATCCAGAATGCGCTCGCGCAGAGCCAAAAGTGTCTTCAACTCTGGCAATCGCCTTCCGTGCTTCCATGGCCGCGATAGGTTTCACCCCACTCGCGCATGGCCAGCAGCACCGGCACCAGCGTGCGCCCGAACTCGGACAGCTCGTATTCCACTTTCGGCGGCACTTCGGGGTACACGTGGCGGATCACCACGCCATCGGCTTCCAGTTCACGCAGCTGGCTGGTGAGCATGGACTGGGTGGCATTGGGCACCCGTCGCGTCAATTCCATGAAACGCCGCTTGCCGGTCATCAGGTGAAACAAAATGATCGGCTTCCACACGCCGCCGATCACCGACAGCGTGACTTCCACCGCGCAACCGCTCTTGCCGTCCCACCGTTTGCTACGCATGCATACTCCGGAAAACCATAGTACCTACGGAAAATCGTCGTTCTTGTTGCGATAACGGTGCGAGCCTAGCATGGGGCCATCCACTGAACGTGAGCCCCCAACCATGAGTTTCAAGGCACTGCTGACCCGCAAGACGAACGACGGCGTATCCACGGAACTGGTCGATTTCAATGAAGCCGACCTGGTGGACGGCGACGTCCTGGTACAGGTCGAGTACTCCACGCTCAACTACAAGGATGCGCTTGCCCTCACCGGCAAGAGTCCGGTCATCCGGACGTTCCCGCTCATTCCCGGCATCGATCTGGCAGGCGTGGTGCTGGAATCCAGCAGGGCCGACTTCAAGCCAGGCGACCGCGTCGTGCTCAATGGCTGGGACCTGAGCATGGGCCACCACGGCGGCCTGGCACAGCGCGCCCGCGTACGCGGCGAATGGCTCAACCGGATTCCCGGCAACCTGAGCACCCGCGACGCCATGGCCATCGGCACCGCTGGCTATACCGCGATGCTGTGCGTGCTGGCCCTGGAGCATGCAGGGGTGACGCCTGCACAGGGCGATGTGCTGGTTACCGGTGCCAACGGCGGCGTCGGCTCGATTGCGGTGGCGATCCTTTCAAAGCTGGGTTATCGCGTGGTGGCCGCCACCGGGCGGCCGGAGCACGCCGAGTATCTGCACAACCTGGGTGCGGCCGAGATCATCGATCGTGCGCAGCTCTCGGAGCCGCGCGAGCGGCCGGTGAGTGCCGAGCGATGGGCCGGCGTGGTGGATGTGGCCGGCGGCCCAACGCTGGTCAATGCCATCGCCGAAACGAAGTACCGCGGTGCCGTGGCCGCCTGTGGCCTGGCCCAGAGCGATGCACTGCACGGCTCGGTGCTGCCCTTCATCCTGCGCAATGTGACCCTTGCGGGCGTGGATTCGGTGAATGCCCCACAAGAGGTTCGCCAGCGCGCCTGGGATCGGCTCGCGACCGACCTGGACCCGCAGAAGCTGGAAAGCACCGTGCAGCAGATCGGCCTCGCCGAGGTGCTGGATGTCTATGAGCAGATCATCCCCGGCAAGGTGCGTGGCCGCATTGTCGTGGATGTGAACGCCTGACGCCTGCCGCGCCGGCGAGGGTGCAATGCCATCGCTGGCGCGCGTGCGCGAGTGACCGGAAACCCAGCGTGCCATGCCAAGCGGCCTTATCATGGGGCGGCAAGGGCACTTTACGCCCGGTGACGTACGCAAGGCAGTATCTGGATGTCTATGGAATGGCGCCCCTCGGGCTGGGGCCAGCGTGTGACCCGCTCGCCGGACTGGCAGTTGCGGCTGGATGGCGAACAGCTCGCGCTTTTGATCGACGGCAGGCAATACCACCAGCATGTGGCGAACGAACACAGCGTGCGGGTCGTTCGCGGCGTGCTCTGGTCCCGGGTCGAACTGACGACCGAGCGCGGTGAAGCACTGTCCGTGGATGGGCTGCCCAACAGCCAGGGCTCCCGGCTTGCGGCGGCGCTGCAGCAGGTGCGCTTTGCGCGCACCACACGGGGACGCAAGGCCCTGTTTGACACGATCCTGGAGCAGATCCAGGCGTGGTTGCGCGCTGCCGATGCGCTCATCGACCGCGGCAGTGCCGGCCGCCGCTGGATCAGCCACGAACAGCAGCAGGCGTTGCTGGCCGACCGCCCCGCCCTGCCCCTGCCGCCCGCCGAGCTGGAGCAGCTGTTCCTCGACGAGGAGGTGCACGACGACCTGCACGCGCCCGGCCACCGCATGGCGCTGGACGCCCTGCACGACTGGCAGCTGGATTGGCCCGCCGTCTGGGCCGAGGCCAACGCGACCATGGCAGAGCGCGAGCGGGTGCTGGCCAAGGACTTCCTGGACCGGATCGAGAGCAAGCCCCTGACCGAGGAACAAGCCCACGCCGTCATCTGCTTCGACAACCGGGTACAGGTCGTGGCCGCGGCCGGCTCTGGGAAAACCTCCACAATGGTCGCCAAGGCCGCTTATGCCATCGACCGCGGCTTTGTCGAACCCGAACGGATCGTGATGCTCGCCTTCAACAAGGACGCCGCCCAGGAGCTGGAGGAGCGCGCGCAGCGATGCTTCGACCGGCTCGGCATGGGCGACACCGTGGTGGAAGCCCGGACTTTCCACGCCCTGGGCCTGTCCATCATCGCCAAAGCCACAGGGCGCAAGCCGGATATCCCGGAATGGGCGGTCGACGCGACGCTGGGCTTCAACAAGCTGGCCGAACTGGTGGACGACCTGAAGGACCGCTCGACCCATTTCCGCACCCAGTGGGACATGTTCCGCCTGGTGTTCGGGCGCGACCTGCCGCCGTTCGGTGCCGACATGATGGCCGATGGTTACGACCGCGATGGCACGCCCTACATCCGCACCCTGAAGGGTGAGCGGGTGAAGAGCCTGGAGGAGTGCGTCATCGCCGACTGGCTGTTCTACAACGGCGTGGCGTACGACTACGAGCGGCGCTACGAATTCGATACCGCGACAGACACCCATCGCCAGTATCGCCCGGACTTCTACTATCCGGACGCCCAGTTGTATCACGAGCACTTTGCGCTGGATGCCGATGGCCAGCCGCCGAAGCACTTTGCCAACTACAGCGAAGGGATGCACTGGAAGCGCCAGCAGCATGTGGCGCGCGGCACCGCTCTGGTCGAGACGACGTCGTTTGGCCTGCGCAGTGGACAGGCCCTGCAGCATCTTGCCGAGCGGCTTGGCGCGTCTGATGTCGAGCTCGACCCGAACCCGGACCGCGAGCTGCCTGATCAAGGCGCCAAGCCGATGCCGGACGCAGACCTGATTGGCCTGATGCGCACCTTCATTGCCCATGCCAAGAGCAACTGCCTGACACTGGACGATATGGCGGCGCGCCTGCGGCAGATGCCCGAGGATCAGTTCAAGGAACGCTACCGGCGCTTCCTGGAGATCGCCGGGCCGGTTTTCCGGGCCTGGGACAACGCACTGGCTGACGAGCGCAGCATCGATTTCGAGGACATGCTCAACATGGCGGCCGGGCTGCTGGAACAGGGCCACTATGAATCGCCCTACGAACTGGTGATGGCCGACGAATTCCAGGACGCATCGCGCGCCCGCGCGCGCCTCTGCCGTGCGCTGGTCAGCCAACCGGGCCGCCATCTGTTTGCGGTGGGCGATGACTGGCAATCGATCAATCGCTTCGCTGGCGCCGACGTTGCGGTGATGACTGGATTCCGCGAATGGATGGGCCATGGCCAGGTGCTGAAACTGGAGCAGACGTTCCGCTGCCCACAGGCGCTGTGTGATGTGTCCAGCCGCTTCATCAGCCGCAACCCCGCGCAGATCGCCAAAAACGTTCGCTCTGCTGCGCCGGCAATGGGCCCGGTGCTGCAGGCGTTCCAGATGAACCGGCGCGAGGAGGTGCAGGATGGCGTTCGCCAGTACCTTGCGAAGCTGCACCAGCAACTGTTGTCAGGTGCAGTGCCGCAGGGCCGCACCGGGCGCGTGACGGTCTTTGTTCTGGGGCGGTATCGCGCGGATCGCGGTGCGATGCCTTCGGATTGGAAGACGGCCTTCGGCAGCACGATGGACGTCGAGTTCCTTACCGCACATCGATCGAAGGGGCGCGAGGCGGACTACGTGATCCTGCCGGGCATGATCAACCGCAGCTTCCCGAGCCTGCGCGCGGATGACCCGGTGCTTTCGCTGGCAATGCCGGACGGCGATACCTATCCGCTGAGCGAAGAACGGCGCCTGTTCTATGTCGCGCTGACGCGTGCGCGACGGTCGGTCGCGATGTTCACCCTGCAGGGCAAGCACTCGCCATTCCTGGATGAGCTGGTGAAGGACGGGGCAGTGGAAGTAACCGCGATTTCAGGCGCGGCCATCCACGATGAGCGCTGCCCGGTGTGCAAGGTGGGCGTATTCGTGGACCGGAATGGGCCACATGGGGCTTTCCGGTCGTGCTCGAGTTACCCGTTGTGCCACAACAAGCCAACAGGTGGGCGTCGGGGCTGAATGCCGCTCCCTCCACATATGCCTGCCTGCATCAGGGCACATAGGCACCGTCTCGGTTTCGCCCCCGGCACGATGCGCGCCATGGCGTTTCCGGAAGCGAAAAAGCCCCGGCAGGACCGAGGCTTTTGTCTGGAGGGTGGCAAGGTTGCAGGGTATCGCAAGGTCCCCAGACGTCCCCGCCGCGCCCTGCTACGGGATAATGCAGCCGTTCAGACGCAGGCATTGCATATAGTTGCGGGTACAGATACTCAAGTTTGTACCTGACGCCTCGCACGCAATGTATTGGACCTCGCAGACGGAACATGGGCCAGGGGCTTTCGCCGTGGCGCTGCTGATTCCAAAGGTCAACGCACAGGCCGCAACAGCAACAGAAAGCTTGAATCCAATCTTCATGCCATGACTCCGTTGGTCGCCCTCCTTGGGCATCCGAAGCCTAGCGCGGGTGTCTGGCACATTCAAATTGCCCGGCGCCAACGTCAGCGCTTGTGCACCTGCAACGATTACGTCCTTGAATGAAGCAATTCCCTGTTGGGTCAGAGGAATGCACCGGTTCATTCGTTCACCTGACCTTGGTTGCCGGATGGCTGGCCAGCAAGGGCCGTAGAAACAGAAAAGCCCCTGCTTCCAGGGGCTCTTCTGAACTTCTTGGCGGAGAGAGTGGGATTCGAACCCACGGAAGGTTTAACCCTTCGCCGGTTTTCAAGACCGGTGCCTTAAACCGCTCGGCCATCTCTCCAATCGGGTCCCGGTCGCCCGGGCAGCGCCGTATTCTCGCACGTGAAGGGCATTTGCCCAAGACCACCTTGCCCCTGCCCTCCGCATCCGGCACGGTGGGGGCCTTCACCGCACTCGGAGCCGCCATGGCCCATCTCGATCTGGCCAACCTGCGCACCTGCTTGCTGGACGACACCCAGCTGGCCGCTGTGGCCCTGCACCGCACCTTCGCCGGGCACCTGCCGGTCAGCAGCGGGCATCTGGTGGTCTGCGATCCGTTGGTGCAGGCCGAGGCGCCTGCGCTGGCCGACTACACCGCCCCGCTGGGCCGGCATCCGGTCGAGATCATCGTGCACAGCGGCCGCCCGGCGTTGGCCGTGGTCTGGTTCAAGCCACGCGAAGCTCTCACCGCGACCGCCCTGCACTGGCAGATGGCGCGCTGGACCACGCAGGACCTGACCGGACTGGATGAGGACAGCTTCATCGGCTACCCGGTCGACGCTGGCATCGGTTGCTTCATGGACACCGACACCCAGCAGGCGCTGCTGGCCCTGATCGAACGGGCCGATGGCGACGAAGAGAATGAATGGTCGGATGCACTGATCGACCACGATGGCCTGGATGAAGGCGCCGAATATCGCCCCTGGGGCGAGGACTCGCCGCACGGCCTGGTGGTGTTCACCAGCGGCTGGGGCGACGGTGTCTATCCCAGCTACTGGGCGCTGGATACGTCCGGCATTCCGGTCGCCCTGGTCACCGATTTCCTGTGCATCCAGGGCGGCGACGGGCGCGACGAGCGCGAGATTGCCGACCAGGCCTATCGCGACAACCTGCCAGCTGCGGAAGCCGAGGCGCTGGCGCGGCTGGTGGCTGCAGTAGAACGAGACGACGCGGAGGCATTGCAAACCCTGTTGGAGGATGCGCCGCAGCGCGCCAACCTGATCGAACCGGGCTGTGGCGGCACCGCCCTGTACGAGGCGATCCGCCTGGATCGTCCGCAGGCATTGCGGGTGCTGTTGCAGGGCGGCGCATTGCCGGCAATGCCCGAACGCCTGCACATGAGCAAGGTGACCAGCTATCTGGACTATGCGCGATTCCTGAAGAAGCCACGCAGCGCGGAACTGATGGCGGTGCTGGAAGCGCCCGTCGTTGCAGCCGGACCGCCACCGGCCGCACCGCGACGCCGTAGTTTCTGGGACCGGCTGTTCGGCCGGAACTGATCGGCGCCGGAATACAGCAACGCCGGGCATGGCCCGGCGCTACCTTCGCGCCTTCTCAGCCGGCATCCACCGCCAGCGCACCCAGTGCACTGGCCTTGATCCGCTCCTTGGCCTTTTCACAGGCGCCACCGCAATCCAGGCGCGAGGCCTCCAGCTGCGGCGGCAGGTGCTCGGCCAGGAAGTCGATGAACACGCGCACCGCCGGCAGCAGGCCGCGGCGCGAGGCGAACACGGCGTGGCACACGCCCTGCGGCAGCGACCAGTCCGGCAGCACCACTTCCAGCTCGCCATTACGCACGGCGTCGGCGCACACGGTTTCCGGCAGCATGGTGATGCCGAAACCGTCCTTCACCATGCTCTGCAGCAGCGGGAAGTCGAAGCCGGCCACGCGCGGCTGCAGGTCGACCCGGCGCACTTCGCCTTCCGGGCCATGCAGTTCCCAGCGCTGGCGGGCTTCGTCTTCGCTGATGCTGAGGGTCACGTGCTGGGTCAGCTCTTCCGGGTCCTTGGGGCGGCCGGCGCGGTCGAGGTACTTCGGGCTGGCCACCAGCAGTTCCTGCACCTGGCCGAAGCTGCGCATCACCAGGCTGCCGTCGTCGTCCAGGCGCGAACGCACGCGCAGGGCCACGTCGTAGCCTTCGTTGATGATGTCCACGCGGCGGTTGCTGATGTTCAGCTGCAGCCGCACCTTCGGATACTGCTCAAGGAACTTGGGCAGCAGCTTGGGCAGCTGCATCTGCGCCAGTGACACCGGCACGCTGGCGCGCACCACGCCGCGCGGTTCGGCGCTGAGGCGGTCCACCACTTCGCGGGCGGCCTGGGCCTCGGCCAGCATCGTCTGCGCATGCCGGTGCACGCTGGTGCCGACATCGGTGACCGCGAAACGGCGCGTGGAGCGCTGCAGCAGGCGCACGCCCAGGTCGGTTTCCAGCTGGCTGATGCGGCGGCTCAGTCGCGACTTGGGAATACCCAGCGCCCGCTCGGCGGCGGCGAATCCGCCGTGGTCGACCACCATCGCGAAGTAGTACAGGTCATTCAGGTCATGCATGCCCGAGTTCCATATCTAGAACAATACGTGGCATTCAATCACCTTTATTCCGCCCTTGCAACAACCTATCGTTCTCTCCGTCGGCGGGGCCACCCCGCCCCCTTCCTCCCAGAACATAGGTGACTGCCATGAAGCTTCTGCATCTCGACGCCAGCGTGCTTGGCGACAACTCCGTCTCGCGCCAGCTGTCGGCCGCCGTGGTCGCCCGCCTCGCCAGCCAGATCGACGGCCTGCAGGTCGATTATCGCGATCTTGACGCCAATCCGGTACCGCACCTGCGCAGCAGCTCGCTGGCCAAGACCGACGCCGCTGAAGCGACCGATGCTGAACAGGTGATGCAGCAGTTCTTGGAGGCCGACATCGTGGTGATCGGCGCGCCGATGTACAACTTCAGCATCCCATCCACGTTGAAGGCCTGGATCGACCGCGTGGCCGTGGCCGGCCGCACCTTCAAGTACACCGAGAACGGCCCGGTGGGCCTGGCCGGTGGCAAGCGGGTGATCATCGCCAGCAGCCGTGGCGGCATCTATACCGACTCGCCGGCCGACTTCCAGGAGCCGTTCCTGCGTCAGGTGTTCGCCTTCATGGGCATCAACGAAGTCGAGTTCGTGCGCGCCGAGGGCATCGCCTACTCGCCGCAGCACCGTGAAGACGCCATCGCCGGTGCGCTGGCGGCGCTGCCGTCGCACGAAGCGGCCGAAGCCGTCGCGGCGTAACGCGTTCCAACGTTCGGCGCCCCTCTCTCCTCGTCTGGGCGTTGAACGCGGGCCGGGATCCCCTCCCCCTCCCGGCCCACCCTGGCGGCCCCGCTGTGCGGGGCCGTTTTCTTTTGCGGCGCGCTAGGCTGGGGGCATGAACTACATCGTGACGGCTGCGCACCGCAGCGAATTTCCGCACCCGATCATCCTGCGCCGCGGCCAGGCGCTGGTGGTGGGCGAACGTTATGAAGGCCCGGAGGGCTGGGACGACTGGTTCCTCTGCGAGGCCGAGGGGCAGCAGCCCGGATTCGTGCCGGCGCCGGTGATCGGCCGCGATGCGCAGGGTGGCGCGTTTGCCACGCAGGATTACTGCGCGCGCGAACTGGATGTGGACCCCGGGCAGACGCTGCGCGGGATGCGCACGCTCAATGGCTGGGCATGGTGCGTGCCGGAGAACGGCGAACCGGGATGGGTGCCGCTGGAGAAGCTGCGGGCCATAAAGGAGAGCCGAGCATAGGCTCGGCTCTACACAGATCTGTAGCGCCCGAGCCCATGCTCGGGCGGCGGCGCGCAGCGCCGGCTATCAGCCAATGGTTTCCAGGCCACCCATGTACGGGCGCAGGGCCTCCGGCACGGTGATGCTGCCGTCGGCATTCTGGTAGTTCTCCATCACCGCGATCATCGCGCGGCCAACGGCCACACCCGAGCCGTTCAGCGTGTGCGCCAGCTCCGGCTTGCCGGTGGCCGGGTTGCGCCAGCGCGCCTGCATGCGGCGGGCCTGGAAGTCACCACAGTTCGAGCACGAGGAAATCTCGCGGTAAGTTTCCTGCGACGGCAGCCAGACTTCCAGGTCGTAGGTCTTCACCGCCGAGAAGCCCATGTCGCCGGTGCACAGCAGCACCTTGCGGTACGGCAGGCCCAGCTTTTCCAGCACCACTTCGGCGCAGCGGGTCATGCGCTGGTGTTCGGCGTCGCTGTCTTCCGGGCGGCTGATTGAGACCAGCTCGACCTTCTCGAACTGATGCTGGCGGATCATGCCGCGCACGTCGCGGCCACCGCTGCCGGCCTCGGCACGGAAGCACATCGAGTGGGCGGTCATGCGCAACGGCAGGCGCTCGGCGTCGACGATCTCATCGCGCACGATGTTGGTCAGCGGCACTTCCGAGGTCGGGATCAGGTAACGCGTGGAGTCGCCCACGGCGGTCTTGAACAGGTCGTCCTCGAACTTCGGCAGCTGGCTGGTGCCGCGCAGCGAGTCGGCGTTGACCAGCAGCGGCACGTTGGTCTCCTCGTAGCCGTGCTCGCCGGTGTGCAGGTCGACCATGAACTGGGCCAGGGCGCGGTGCAGGCGCGCGATCGGGCCACGCAGCACGGTGAAGCGCGAGCCGGACAGCTTGGCCGCGGTCTCGCCGTCCAGCCAGCCGTTGCGGGCGCCCAGTTCGACGTGGTCGAGCACCTTGAAATCGAACTGGCGCGGGGTACCCCAGCGCGCCTGCTCGACGTTGTCGTTCTCGTCGGCACCGGCCGGCACGTCGTCGGCCGGCAGGTTCGGAATGCCCATCGAGATCGCTTCGATCTTCTCGCGCAGTTCGTCCAGCGCCACTTCCGAGGCCTTCAGCTCGTCGGCGAAGGCAGCGACCTCGGCCATGATGGCCGAGACGTCCTCGCCCTTGGCCTTGGCCTGGCCGATGGCCTTGGAACGGCTGTTGCGCAGGCTCTGCAGCTCCTGGGTCCGCACCTGGATGCGCTTGCGATCCGCCTCCAGGGACTCCAGGGCAGACACGTCGAGCTCGAAGCCGCGGCTGGTGCGCAGGCGTTCGGCGAGGTCGGCGGGCTGGTGGCGGAGCAGGGCTGGATCAAGCATGGCAGGTGTCGTGGTGGGTATCAGGGATGGGATTATCGCTTGTTATACGGATTTCTGCCGCCCGGTTCATTCCTGGCGTGGCAGAATCGGGCTATTCCGTACTGGTCCGGTCCATGTCTGCACCCCGCTCGTCGTCCGCCAAGTCGTTCACTGTGCATATCCCGCGCAACGCCCTGAAGATCGCCGGCATCGCTTTCGGCGTGGGCGTGCTGTTGTTCGTGCTGGTCTGGTTGACCGGCCGCGACAAGGAGTTCTTCCGTGCCGATCCGGCCGCGCAGACCCCGCAGGAGACCGCGCAGGTGGAACCGCTGCCGGAGCCGCTGGCCGCCGCCGCAGGCTCCAGCGACATGCCCGATGCCAAGCCGGCCCCGGTAGAGGACGACGCCCCGAAGCTGGTCGAAACCGCCCCGCCGCCGCCGGCGCCCATCGCTGAACCGGCCCCGGCCACGCCGAGCCCTGCGCCAGCCGCCACCGGCAACAGCCAACCGATGCCGATTGCCGGCCAGTCGCCGCCGCCGGCCTACCCGGCCGCGGCCCTGCGCGCGGGCGAGACCGGCAGCGTGGTGGTGCGCGTGGACGTGGATGCCACCGGCTACCCGAACAATGCCACGGTGATCCAGCGCAGCGGCTCACGCGAGCTCGACCGTGCCGCCACCGACGCCGTGCGCCGCTGGCGTTTCACCCCGGCGCAGAGCAACGGCCAGGCCGTACCGGGCAGCATTGAAGTGCCGTTCGACTTCAAGACCCAGTAACTGAACGTTTCCCGGCAGGCAACCTGAACCCTGCCGGTGACGTTGACGCAACGCTGACACTTCCCGCCACTGGCCCGCGCAACACTCTCCCCGTCGTCCATTGACGGAAGGAGTTTGCGATGACCGCCACCACCCACGAAGACCTTCATTCGCCGCAGCTGCAGCAGGACGCCAGCGAACAGCACAAGCCCACGTCGCCCTGGATGTGGATCGCGCTGATCGTGGCGATGTTTGCCGCCGCGTTGCTCTGGCTGCGTCACTCGAATCAGGAAGACGTGGCGCCGGCACCGGTCGGCGAGCGCATGCTGCCCGCCCCCGAGCAGGCGCCGGTGGCCGACGCGCAGGAGCCGGCGGCCCGCCAGGCCGCACCGGTCGGCAACCAGCGCAAAGCCGCCCCTGCGGTACGCAATCGCGAGGCGCGCCCGCTGGCAGGCAACATCAAGCCGACCTACCCCGCCGCCGCGCTGCGTAATGGCGTACAGGGCAGCGTGATCGCCAGCCTGAATGTCGATAGCCGCGGCCAGGTGACCAATGCCGCGATTGTTTCGCGCAGCGGCGAACGCAGCCGTGACCTGGATCGCGCGGTGCTGAGCGCCGTGCAGAACTGGAAGTTCCAGCCGGCGATGCATGAAGGCCGTGCAGTGGCCAGTGTGGTGCGGGTCCCGGTGGATTTCCGTACCGAACAGCGTTGATCGCGGACGAGGGGTTCGTGATGTTTAGACGGAGGCTTCGGCCTCCGTCCTTTTATCTGGAGAGGCGTGCCAACCAGGGTTGGCACCTGCCGGGTGATGTGAGCGTGCCAACCAGGGTTGGCACCTACCGGGTGATGTGAGCGTGCCAACCAAGGTTGGCACCTACCGGAAAACGCGATCCGCCGATCAGGCCAGGTTGAAGCCGGCGCTGCGCGCCAGGCCATCGAAGTCCGGGAAGGACGTGGCGACGTTGGCGATGTCGTTGATGCGCACTTCGCCGTCGCTGATCTGGCCGGCAATGGCGAATGCCATGGCGATGCGATGGTCGCCGTGGCTTTCGATGGTGCCACTCCCCAGCCGAGCCCCGCCGTGCAGGGTGGCGCCATCCTCGGTCTCGTCCACCTGCATGCCCAGCGCGCGCAGGCCAGTGGCCATCGCCGCAAGACGATCGGATTCCTTCACCCGCAGTTCGGCAGCACCGCTCACCACGGTCTGGCCTTCGGCGGCGGCGGCGGCCACGAACAGCGCCGGGAACTCGTCGATCATGTCCGGCACCAGTGCTTCGGGAATACGCGCGCCCTTCAGCGGAGCGTAGCGCACCACCAGATCGGCCACCGGCTCACCGCCCTGCTCGGCCGGATTCTCTTCGCTGATATCCGCCCCCATCAGGCGCAGCGCGTGCAGCAGGCCGGTGCGACGCGGGTTCAGGCCGACCTGCTTCAGGCGCAGTTCGGAACCGGGAATGATGCTGGCGGCGACCAGGTAGAACGCGGCCGAAGAGAAGTCGGCCGGCACCACGATGTCCGTGGCGCGCAGGCGCTGGCCGCCCCGCAGGCGCGCCTCGCCCGGCGAGAATTCGATGTCCACGCCGAAGGCGGACAGCATGCGTTCGGTGTAGTCGCGGGTCGGGTGGGGTTCCACCACGCGGGTTTCGCCCTGCGCGTACAGGCCGGCCAGCAGCACGGCCGACTTGATCTGTGCGCTGGCCACCGGCGAGGCGAAGTCGATGCCATGCAGCGTCTGGCCGCCATGCACGTGCAGCGGCGGCGTGCCGTCGTCCTGGGTATCGATCCTTGCGCCCATCTGCGACAGCGGGCCGGTGACACGGCGCATCGGGCGGCCGGACAGCGACTCATCGCCGATCAGCGTGCAGTCGAACGCCTGGCCCGCCAGCAGGCCGGCCAGCAGGCGCATGCCGGTGCCGGCATTGCCGCAGTCCAGCGGTGCCTCCGGTGCTTTCAGGCCGTCGATACCCACACCATGCACGATGCGCTGCGACGGGCTGGGGGTTTCGATGCGCACACCCAGCTGGCTGAAGATGCGCGCGGTGGCGCGGGTGTCCTCGCCTTCCAGGAAGCCTTCGATATGCGAAGTGCCATCGGCCAGCGCGGCGAACATCACCGAGCGGTGCGAGACCGACTTGTCGCCGGGAATGGTCAGGCTGCCCTGCAGCGGCTGGCCCTTGCGGGCGATCCAGTGTTGCGCGTTGCTCATCGTTCGATCGTTCCGTAAACGCCGGCAGCGCCGGCGATGCATCAGGGAGCGGCGGCCAGGGCCGCCACAGCAGCACTCAGGGCACGGCCACCGGGTAGGAGCCCAGCACCTTGATCTGCGCCGAGTGCGCTTCCAGTTCGGCCAGCGCCGCCTGCATCGGCGCGTCGTCGATGTGGCCGGCCAGATCGATGAAGAAGCCGTATTCCCACTTGCCGTGGTGCGACGGCCGCGACTCGATGCGGTTCATGCTGATGCCGTGGCGGGCGAACGGGCTGAGCACATCGAACAGCGCACCGGGCTTGTCATGGATGAACACCAGCACCGACGTGCGATCGTGGCCGGAGGTCGGGAAGATGTTGCGACCCACCACCAGGAAGCGGGTGGTGTTGTCGGCATCGTTCTGGATCGGCTTGGTGACCACCTTCTTCAGGCCGTACACGTGGCCGGCGCTCTCGCCACCGATGGCCGCCGCATCATCGGCGTTGCGCGCGCGACGCGCGCCTTCGGCGTTGCTGGATACCGGAATCTTCTCGGCCTTCGGCAGGTTGGCGCGCAGCCACGCCGAGGTCTGCATGAACGACTGCGGGTGTGCGTAGATGCGCTCGATGTCCTCGATGCGGCCGCTGCGCGACATCAGGTACTGCTGCACGCGCAGTTCCACTTCGCCACAGATCTTCAGGTTGGAGGTCAGGAACATGTCCAGGGTGATCTGGATGGTGCCCTGTCCCGAATTCTCCACCGGCACCACGCCGAAATCGGCGTTGCCCGCTTCCACTTCCTGGAACACTTCCTCGATGCTGGCCATCGGCAGGCCCAGCGCGGAGCGGCCGAAGTGCTTGAGCACGGCCTGCTGGCTGAAGGTGCCTTCCGGGCCGAGGTAGCCGATCTTCAGCGGCTCCTGCTGGGCCAGGCAGGCCGACATGATCTCGCGATAGACATGCACCAGCAGCTCGTCGCTGAGCGGGCCTTCATTGCGGTCCACCACCATGCGCAGCACCTGCGCTTCGCGCTCGGGGCGGTAGTAGTCGACAGCGGCGGCCAGCTTGCCCTTGGCCTTGCCGACCTGGTGGGCGAAGCGCGCGCGCTCGGCGATCAGGCTCTGGATGTCACGGTCGATCTGGTCGATCTTCGAGCGCACATCGGCCAGCGCCAGCGGTGCCAGGGTGGGTGCCGGGTTCGAGGCGGCCTTGGCCTTGCCCTTCGCCTTGCTGGGCGCGCTGTCCTTGGCCGGTTCGGCCTTCTTCGGCGCCTTCTTGCTGGATTTGCTGCTTGCCATCGGAATTCCTTGTTGCGGGACCCGCACCCGACGGTGCGCGCCGTTCATTGCTCAGCCGTGACGCTGCTGGAAATCGGCCATGAAGGCGACCAGCGCCTCGGCCCCGGCCAGCGGCATGGCGTTGTACAGCGACGCACGGATGCCCCCGACCACCTTGTGTCCCTTCAGCGCCAGCAGGCCGGCAGCCTTGGCTTCGGCGACGAAGCGGGCATCAAGCCCGGCATCGGGCAGGAAGAACGGGATGTTCATCCGCGAGCGTGCCGCATGCGCGACCTCGTTGCGGTAGAAGCCGCCGGAGCCATCGATGGCGCCGTACACCAGTGCCGCCTTGGCGGCATTGCGCCTGGCGAATTCGGCCACGCCGCCTTCGGCCAGCATCCACTTGAACACCAGGCCGGCCAGGTACCAGTTCCAGGTCGGCGGGGTGTTGAGCATCGAATCGCGGGCGACATGCGAGCGGTAATCGAAGATGTCCGCGCGCGGCTGGCCAGTGCGCTCGAGCAGATCGCGGCGGACGATCATCACTGCGATGCCGACCGGGCCCAGGTTCTTCTGCGCGCCGGCATAGATCACACCGTAGCGGCGTACATCCAGCGGCTCGCTGGCGATGGACGAGCTGAAGTCCGCCACCAGCGGCACATCGCCGGTATCCGGCACATCACGGAACTCGACGCCGTGGATGGTCTCGTTGGCGGTGATGTGCACATAGGCGGCGTCGGGCGAGAGCTGCCAGTCGGCGCGGGGCGGCAGCGTGCGATAGCCGTCGGGCTCGCTGCTGGCGGCAATGTTGACGTCGACGTAGACGCCGGCCTGCTTGACCGCAGTCTTTCCCCAATGGCCACTGACCACGTAGTCGGCGCGCTGGCCGGGGCTGGCGAAGTTGAGCGGGATCAGCGCCTGCTGGGTGGTGGCACCACCGGACAGGAACAGCACCGCGTAGTCGTCGGGGATATCGAGCAGGCGGCGCAGGTCGGCCTCGGCCTCGGCGGCCACGGACATGAATTCCGCGCCGCGATGGCTCATTTCCACGATCGAGGCACCACTACCATGCCAGTCCAGCATTTCCGCCTGCGCCTGGCGCAGGACCGATTCCGGCAAGGTCGCAGGGCCGGCACTGAAGTTGAACGCGCGCGTCATGTCACACCTGTGGGGCAAGACCCCTAGTATGCCGCAGTGCACCAGCCTTGCGGCCTAGTGCGGCAAGGGAAATTTGGTTTCATTGGAATCCATTCGCCGCCGGCGTGGCGCTGGTAGTCGCCGACCTTGGTCGGCGTACGCCGTCAGGCGTCATGCCCGCCGAAAAAGCGTGCCGACCAAGGTCGGCACCTACCAAAGCCATGCGCCGTCGGGCGTCATGCCCGCCGAAGAGGCGTGCCGATCAAGGTCGGCACCCACCAGCGCGCGGACCCAGCGGATTCAGATCAGCAGCAAAGCCCCGGTAGTCGCCGACCTTGGTCGGCGTACGCCGTCAAGCGTCATGCCCGCCGAACAAGCGTGCCGACCAAGGTCGGCACCCACCAGGGCGCGGACCCAGCGGATTCAGATCAGCAGCAAAGCCCCGGTAGTCGCCGACCTTGGTCGGCGTACGCCGTCAGGCGTCATGCCCGCCGAACAAGCGTGCCGACCAAGGTCGGCACCTACCAAAGCCGTGTGCTGCCAGGCGTCAAGCCCGCCGACGGAGCGTGCCGATCAAGGTCGGCACCCACCAGGGCGCGGACCCAGCGGATTCAGATCAGCGCGCGCCGAACCAGAGCAGCAGGCTGAGCAGTGCGGCCAGCAGCAGCGCACTCACCAGCAGCCACGGCCAGCGCCGGACCCTGCGCGGCGCGGCCGGCAGCACCGGCGCCTGCTCGGCCTCGTGGCTGGCGTCGTCCTCGGCGGGCAGCGGCCGCCGGCGCGGATCGTGCGGCACTTCCAGCACGAACCGGTGCTGGCCATCGAACACGACCTGGTCGCCGGCCTGCAGCCAGCAGTGGCGCACGGCCACGCCGTTGACCCGGGTACCGTCGGCGCTGCCCAGGTCGCGCAGCAGCACGCGCTCGCCGTGCACTTCCACGCGGGCATGCTGTTCGGCGAAGGCCGGGTCATCGATGGCGATGTCGGCCTCGTTGCCGCGGCCGATCAGGCGGGCCTGCGACAGGGTGAAACTGCGGCCATGGTGCAGGCCACCGACACCGCGCAGCAGTCGTTGCTGCTCGTCGCTGCCATCCTCGTTCTTCGGCGCAGGCGCCTGCAGCAGGCTCTCGACTTCGCCCTGCAGCACCATCTCCACGCCATCCACGTATACCGCATCGCCCGCGCGCAGCAGGGCCATCCGGCGCACCGGTCGACCATTGACGTGGATGCCGCGGATGCCATTGCCGACCTGCAGCCAGAGGCCGCGATCGTCCATGCAGAACTGGGCCAGCAGCAGGGCGCCGTGGCCGGCATCACCGAGCCGCACGCTGCCGTTGGCCTGGCGCACGATGCGCTGCACCCCGGGCCGCAGGGGCTGGTCGGGCTGTTGTTGCTGACTGAAGTGAACTAGCAGGTTCTGCACGCGGCGCAGCCTAGCAGGTTGGTCGCCAACGAAGAAGAACCCACGATGAGTGCTTGGCGCGGCGGCCCTTGATGCGCACAATGCTCGCCCTCTTTGATCATCCCCGCCCTGCGCCAGGAGCCTGCATGTCCACCATCGATGTCCGCCACGCCCACGCCCTGCCCGACGCACAGGCGCGCGCCGCGATCGAACAGGTCGCTGCCAAGCTGTCCGAGCGCTTCGGCCTGAAGTCGTCCTGGACCGCCGACGTCCTGAACTTCTCCGGCAGCGGTGTGGACGGTGCGATCGAACTGCAGCCGGGCGCCGTGCGCGTGACCGCCAAGCTCGGTTTCCTGCTGTCGGCGATGAAGGGCATGGTCGAAGGCGAGATCCAGCGCGTGCTGAAGGAAAAGCTGGGCTGAATCCTGGCGGCGGCCATCACGGCCGTGCAACGCCACCGCGCGCTACTCTCGGGGCAGGCCCAACTCCCACGGGAAGTGCGATGAACCACTACGAGAACGACGACCGCCGCAACGACGACGCCTCTTTCGGTGACCAGGCCGAGCGCTTCTCGCGCAAGCTCAGCGATTCGGCGCAACAGGTCTGGCTGGCCGGGCTGGGTGCGCTGGGGCGCGCGCAGGCCGAGGGCAGCCGCTTCTTCGACGGCCTGGTGAAGGAAGGCGAAGCCTGGGAAGCCCGCCGCCGTGAACGCAGCGGCGAACAGGGCCCGGGCTGGCGTGACAACGTCGAAACCTCACTGGACGAGGCCCGCGAGAAGGCCTCCGGCACCTGGAACAAGGTCGAGAAGGCCTTTGATGACCAGGTACAGGGCGTGCTCAAGCGCCTGCATGTACCCACTGCCGACGAGGTGACCGCGCTGGAAGCCCGCATCGATGCCCTGCACGCGCGCCTGGCCAGGCTGGAAAACCGGGCAGCTTCGGGTGCAGATGCCCCCGCCCCGGGCAGCCATCAATCGCCGGACAGCATTCCCTGAGCGCAATTGTTGCAATGCAATAAATTTTGATTAACAATCGCGAGCAACCCGCCAATCGCTTCGGCTGCCGTTTGTTCCCTCCCCTCACGGCTTCAGGATTGGCGGGTTTTTCGTGTCCGCCGTATACCGATCTGCGCGCTCCATCACGCTTCCTGTCAGGAACATCCTGACCCAGCCGGGCACCGCGACCTTTACACTGTCGCTCTCCGCTTTCGCCCCTTCCGCCCTACTCCTGCATGCTCCCCTGGATCCTGGCCCTGCTGTCGGCCCTGCTTACCTGTTCCCTGGCCGTTGTCTATCTGTGGTGGATCAAGCGGCGGCAGAAGGAGATGCAACTCGGCCTGCAGGCTCTGGCAGGCATGCACTGGCGCGAATTCTCGGTTCTGGTCAAGCGCATGCTGCGCGAACAGCGCGGCCTGCGTGAGCTGATCGATCCGGCCGAAGATGCCCGCGAGCCGAGCAGCGACTTCCTGCTCAGCGATGGCCCCAATCAATGGCTGGTGTCGTGCAAGCACGGCCTGGCCTACCGCATCGGCACCGCCGCAGTGAACGAACTGGGTGCGGCCGCGCGCCTGGCCGGCGCCAAGGGTGGCGTGCTACTGACCGAAGGCCGGATGGAACGCGACGGGCGCAGCGCTGCCGAGAAGCAGGCGGTCGA
This sequence comes from Stenotrophomonas sp. YJH_SMC_123, assembly GCF_059368215.1. Classification (NCBI taxonomy): domain Bacteria; kingdom Pseudomonadati; phylum Pseudomonadota; class Gammaproteobacteria; order Lysobacterales; family Lysobacteraceae; genus Stenotrophomonas; species Stenotrophomonas sp. YJH_SMC_123. Next base: position 654,950 of record NZ_JCAFRM010000002.1, on the reverse strand, counting down.
GGTGCTGGACGGTCCACGCCTGTGGCCGCTGCTGCAGCCCTACCTGCCGGCGGAAATCGAAACCCGTGTGCGCGCCAGCGCCCGCCATGAAGCCCTGCGCCGGATCGCCATTGCCGCGCTCGGCGCGGTCACGCTGGGCCTGCTGGTGGGATTGAGCCTGCAAGGCTTGCATGTGCAGGACACCGCGCCTGTTGCCGAGGTGGCGGATACCCCCGCGCCGGTTGCGCCTGTGGTTGAAGCGGCACCCGAACCGGCGCCGGCCCCCGCCACCACGCCGCCGGCCGCTGCGCCTGCACCAGCCGCGCCCTCAGCCGACGCGCGCAGCAATCCCAACCCGGATGCCGCCACGCTGGAGCGCTTCCAGGCCGATCTGGCCCGCGCCCTGGCCGGCAAGCCCGGCATCGCCAGCGGTGTCTGGCTGACCCGGCAGACGCTGGCGATCAACCGCACCGGCGAACTGGAAAAGGTCTGGCCGCAGGTCTGCGAGGAAGTGCTGCACTACCCCGCCCTGCGCAACGTGCGCATCCAGCTCAACGCCCGCCCCGGCGTGGATGAGCCGGTGCGCTGGCGGCAGTGCGCCACGTACTGATGGGGCCGCATCCACGCGTGGCGTGGATTTACTGAACCCCGATGCGCGACCCCTTGGTAGATCCACGCCACGCGTGGATGCCTTTGCAGAGTTGAGCCACACGCGAACAGCAGCCGAGCATCGGCTCGGCTCCACATGGCGCCAGCTCAGCCCAATGCCGCGAGATGGGCGATGTAACTGGAGCGCGATTCACCCGCCGCTCTGGCCTGCGCATCCAGCCTCGCCAGGATCCGGCGTGGCAGGCTGATATTGACCCGCTCGATGGTATCGTCCAGCAGAGCCGGATCAATGCAGATGTACGCAAGAATCCAACGGAGGTCCTTGGATGCCTCGGCGGCGATCTTCTGCGGCGCGGAAGGTGTCGGAATCGAGCGCCCCTCATCCAGGGCCGCATCAATCCAGGCGAGTGCAGCTTCCTCGGCAGCGCTGAGCGCATCGTCAAGCGTGTCGGCCGCCGAGAAGCACCCCGGCAGATCTGGAACGACCACACCCCACGCGGTGCGCTCATCGCCTGCCTCGATCAAGACTGGATATCGCATGGGCCCTCCTACGTCAGTCCTGCGAGCTTCCGCAACGCCTGCACCAGCCCTTTCCCCAGATCCTTCCTTGGGTGAGGAACGGTGATGATGTGAGGGTGCTGCGAGTGCACGAATACATGATGGAATCCGCGGATCCGACGACAGATCCAACCTGCCGCTTCCAGTTCCCGGATGAGGTCCCTGCTCTTCATGCAGCGACGATACACATCGCACACACGCCCCGACAGAGTTCAAGGCGACAGTCGTTTCGGCAGGGTAGATCCACGCCATGCGTGGATGGAATCCCTATCGCGCGCCCGGCGCGAAGCGCGCCACCAGGTCCCAGGCATCCCCCAGGAACACCTGGCGAACGCGGGTGATCGGCTGTTCGCCACGCCAGGTCAGGCGTTCGATCACCAGGCAGGCGGTACTGGGCTTCACATCCAGCAGCCTGGCGGTGGCAGTATCCGCGCCCCAGGCACTGATGCGATGCTGGGCACGGGTCCAGGACACGTTCTGCAGCAGCCAGCTGCCCGGGGCGGTGGTGCTGAAGTCGACCTCCAACACCTCGGGCACGCCCACCGGGCTGATCAGGCGGTGCTCCAGTGCCAGCGGGCGGCCATCGGCCAGGTGCAGGCAGCGCATCGCCAGCAGCATTTCGCTGCCGGCCAGCTCGACTTCGCCGGCATTGCCGGCATCGGCCAGGCGCAGGTCGCGCTGCAGCAGTCGATAGGCGTACTGATGTCCCCGCGAGCCGACTTCCATCGCGATATCGGGAATCTCCAGCGCCACCTGCTCCAGGTGCGGTGGCTGACGCGCCACGAACGAACCCGCGCGACGGCGGCGCTCGATCATGCCGCTCTCGGCCAGTGCGGTCAGCACCTTGTTCACCGTCATCCGCGAGCATCCGTACTGCTCCATCAACTCGTGCTCGTACGGAATCCGGAAGCCCGGCGCCCACTCTCCACTGAGGATGCGGCTTTCCAGATCGCTGCGGATACGCTGGTTGAGCGTGGCGGACTTGCTGGCCTTCACGTAATGGGGTCTCGGTGGCGGTAGGCGATCAGCCCAGCACGCCGCGCAGGGCGGCAGCGAAGGCGCTGGTGATCGCCTCGCGCTGCAGGTGGCGGCCCTCGGCCACGCACTGGCGGCCATGGCGCCAGACCGATCGCAGCGCGCCATTACGTGCGGCGAACACCCAGCTGTCAAGCCATGCGTCATCCTGTCGCGCCTGCAGCGCCGGGTGTGCGGCGTCCAGTTCAACCAGGTCGGCACTGGCGCCGACCTGCAGGCCGGCGGCCACGCCCAGCGCCTGTGCGCCACCGTGCAGTGCGCCTTCGAACAGGAAGCGGCCGGTGCTGCGGGTGGCATCCGGGGCCAGTACGTTGCGACCGCGCAGGGTAAGCCGCTGGCCGTACTCGAGCAGGCGCAGTTCTTCGGCCGCGTCGATCAGCACATTGGAATCGGAACCGACGCCGAAGCGCCCGCCCTCGCGCGCGAACGCCTGCATCGGGAACAGGCCGTCGCCCAGGTTGGCCTCGGTGATCGGGCACAGGCCGGCCACGGCCTGGCTGGCGACGATGGCCGCGCGCTCGTCATCAGTGATATGGGTGGCATGCACCAGGCACCAGCGCGCATCCACCGGCGCATGGTTGTACAGCCACTGCACCGGGCGCTGGCCGCTCCAGGCCAGGCAGGCCTCCACTTCGCGCACCTGCTCGGCGATATGGATGTGCACCGGGCCGTCGGTCAGCGGCAGCAACGCACTCAGTTCCTCGCCGGTGACCGCACGCAGGCTGTGCGGTGCGATGCCGAGCACCGCGTCGGGCAGCGCGGCCAAGGCCGGCTTGGCGGCCTCCAGCAGCTGCGCGAAGCCGTCCACGTCGTGGATCAGGCGCCGCTGCGCTGGATTCGGCGCCGCCCCGCCGAAATCGGCATGTGCATAGAACACCGGCAGCAGGGTCAAGCCAATGCCGGTCTGGTCGGCGGCGGCGGCGATCCGCGCACTCATCTCGGCGCGGTTGGTATACGGCCGGCCGTCGGCATCGTGGTGCAGGTAATGGAACTCGCCGACGCGGGTGAAGCCACTTTCCAGCATTTCCATATAGGCCTGGGCGGCAATGGCCTGCACCGCGTCTGGGCGCAGGTGGGCCAGGAAACGGTACATCAGCTCGCGCCAGCTCCAGAAGCTGTCACCGTCGCCGCCGCCGATCTCGGTCAGCCCGGCCATGCCGCGCTGGAAGGCATGGCTGTGCAGGTTGGGCAGGCCCGGCACCAGGATGCCGACCCGGGTGTCGCCCGCCTGCGCGCCCTGCCCCGTGCTGATGGCCGCGATGCGACCGTCCTGCACCTGCAGGCGGACATCGCGGACCCAACCCTCGGCCAGCAGGGCGTGGGCGGCATGGAAACTGTGCGGGGAACGCGAATCGGACATGGCTGGACAACCCGAAATGGACGCCTATATTGTATAGACATATAAGCACAGCCGCGTTGTGGATGCCATGCACGTCGATACCCTCTGGTCCAACGTCCACCTGATCACCCTCGATGGCGAAGGGCTGGGTGTCATCCGCGATGGCGTCCTGGCCTGCGCCGACGGCCGCATCGTCCATGTCGGCGCGGCCGGCAGCGATGCCCACCTGCAGCCGACCACCCGCATCGACGGCGAAGGCCGCTGGATTTCGCCCGGCCTGATCGACTGCCATACCCACCTGGTCTACGCCGGCAACCGCGCCAACGAGTTCGAGCAGCGCCTGCAGGGCGTCAGCTATGCCGAGATCGCCCGTGCCGGCGGCGGCATCGTTTCCACCGTGCGCGCCACCCGTGCCGCCACGCCGGAACAGCTGGCCCGCGAAAGCCGGCCACGCCTGCTGGCGATGCGCGCCGAGGGCGTGACCACCCTCGAGATCAAGTCCGGCTACGGCCTGACCCTGCCCGACGAGCGCAAGCAGCTGCAGGTGGCGCGTGCGCTGGGCGAGGAATGCCGGGTCAACGTGGTAACCACCTTCCTCGGCGCACACGCGGTTCCGCCAGGCCGCGAAGCACAGGAATACACCGACGAGGTGTGCAACGTGATGATTCCGGCCATCGCCGCCGAAGGCCTGGCCGAAGCGGTGGATGTGTTCTGCGAGAACATCGCCTTCTCGCCGGCGCAGGCGCGCCAGGTCTTTGAAGCGGCGCGCGCCAACGGGCTGTCGGTGAAGATCCACGCCGAGCAGCTGAGTAACCAGCATGGCGCCGAACTGGCGGCCCGCTTCGGGGCACTGTCGGCCGACCATGTCGAACATCTGGACGATGCCGGCATCGCCGCGATGGCCGCTGCCGGTACCGTCGCCGTGCTGCTGCCCGGTGCCTTCTATTTCACCGGCGATACCACCCTGCCGCCGATCGCCGCACTGCGTGCGGCCGGCGTACCGCTGGCGCTGGCCACCGACAGCAACCCGGGCACTTCGCCGCTGACCAGCCCGCTGCTGGCGATGAACATGGGCGCCACCCTGTTCCGCCTGACCGTGGACGAGTGCATCGCCGGCTTCACCCGTGAAGCGGCGCGCGCACTGGGCCATGGCGAGCGCATCGGCCGCCTGGCGGTGGGCATGGACTGCGACCTGGCGATCTGGGACATCGATGCCCCCGCCGACCTGGTCTATCGCATTGGATTCAACCCGCTGCACGCGCGCGTGGTGCGCGGACAGCCCGACCTGCCTGCCTCCTGGAGCAACACATGAGCAACACCCTGGTTCTTCGCCCCGGCCATGTCACTCTCGCCCAGTGGCGGCAGGTCTATCGCGGTGCGCCGCTTGCACTGGACCCGGCCGCGCTGCCGGTGGTGCGCGCCAGTGCGGCGGCGGTGGCCGCCATCGTCGCCAAGGGCGCGCCGGTGTATGGCATCAACACCGGCTTCGGCAAGCTGGCCAGCGTGCGCATCGAGCGCGAAGATCTGGCCACGCTGCAGCGGAACATCGTGCTCTCGCATGCCGCTGGCGTGGGCGAGCCGATGCCGGCCAGCGTGGTGCGCCTGATGATGGCGCTGAAGCTGGTCAGCTTGGCGCAGGGTGCTTCGGGCATCCGCGAGGAAACCCTGCTGCTGCTGGAAGCGATGCTGGTCAAGGGCGTGCTGCCGGTGGTGCCCGCGCAGGGCTCGGTGGGTGCCTCGGGTGACCTGGCGCCGCTCTCGCACCTGGCCAGCGTGATGCTGGGCGTAGGCGAAGCCTTCATCGGTGACGAGCGCCTACCGGCAGCCGACGCACTGGCACGTGCCGGCCTGCAGCCGATCGAACTGGGCGCGAAGGAAGGCCTGGCGCTGCTCAACGGCACCCAGTTCTCCACCGCCTATGCGTTGGCCGGCCTGTTCGAGATCGAAACCGTGTTCCAGGCCGCACTGGTGACCGGCGCGCTGTCGGTGGAAGCTGCCAAGGGTTCCGACACGCCCTTCGACCCGCGCATCCACGCGATCCGCGGCCAGCGCGGGCAGATCGCCACCGCCGCCACTCTGCGCGCGCTGATGCAGGGCTCGGACATCCGCGAATCACACCGTGACAACGACGTGCGCGTGCAGGATCCGTACTGCCTGCGCTGCCAGCCGCAGGTGATGGGCGCGGCGCTGGACATCCTGCGCCAGGCCGCGACCACGCTGGAAATCGAAGCCAACGGCGTCTCTGACAATCCGCTGGTGTTCACCGATACCGGCGAAGCGTTGTCCGGTGGCAACTTCCACGCAGAGCCGGTGGCCTTCGCGGCCGACATGCTGGCGATGGCGGTGTGCGAGATCGGTTCGATCAGCGAGCGCCGCCTGGCGATGCTGGTGGACCCGGCGCTGTCCGGCCTGCCCGCCTTCCTGACCCCGCGCCCCGGTTTGAATTCCGGTTTCATGATTCCGCAGGTGACTGCCGCGGCGCTGGTCTCGGAAAACAAGCAGCGCGCCTACCCCGCCAGCGTTGACTCGATCCCGACCTCGGCCAATCAGGAAGACCATGTGTCGATGGCCGCGCACGGTGCGCGCCGCTTGATGCAGATGGCCGAGAACGCGGCCAACGTGATCGGCATCGAACTGCTGGCCGCTGCGCAGGGCTGCGACTTCCACGCCCCGCTGCGCTCCAGTGCCGCGCTGGAAAGCGTGCGCGCCACCCTGCGTGCGCAGGTGCCGACACTGGAAGAAGACCGCTACTTCCATCCGGACATGGTGACCGCCACGAATCTGGTGCGCAGCGGCGCGCTGGCGCAGGGCCTGACCGACCTGCTGCCAACCGTGGAACCGCAGGCATGAATACCCATCCCGAATGGCTGACGGTGCACGAGGGCGATGCCCCCCTCATCGTCAGCTTCCCGCATACCGGCAGCGAGCTGCCGCACGACCTGATCGGCGACTACCACTCACCGTGGCTGGCCCGCCGCGACGCAGACTGGTGGGTACACGACCTGTACGACTTCGTGCGTGGCATGGGCGCGACCACGGTGCGCTCGGCGATCTCGCGTTCGGTAATCGACCTCAACCGCGATCCCAGCGGCGTCTCGCTGTATCCGGGGCAGAACACCACCGGCCTGTGCCCGCTGACCACCTTCGACAACCAGCCGCTGTATCACGCCGGGCGCGAACCGGACGAAGCGGAAATCGCCCGTCGCCGCGACACGTATTTCCTGCCTTACCACGATGCGCTGGCGGCGCAGATCACGCGCCTGCGCGCACACCACAGTACCGTGGTGGTGTACGACGCGCACTCGATCCGCTCACACATCCCGCACCTGTTCGAAGGCGAGCTGCCGCAGTTCAACCTGGGTACCGCCGGCCCCTCCGGTGCACCGGACACCTCCTGCGACAACGCCTTGAGCGATGTGGTGGAGAACCTGCTGGCGCTCAGTGGCATGAGCCAAGTGCGCAACGGCCGCTTCAAGGGCGGCTGGATCACCCGCCACTACAGCAACATCCCGGGCGGCGTGCACAGCCTGCAGATGGAACTTGCCTGCCGCGGCTACATGCACGAGCCGCTGCCCGGCCAGGTGGACGAACACAGCTGGCCCACCCCGCTCGACCCCGCCCACGCCGCACCGCTGCGCCACACCCTGGCGCAGGTGCTCAACGCCTGCCTTGAATTCGCTACGAACCGGAGCGCCGCATGACCCGCAACGACCCGTCCCGCACCATTGCCGCGCCGACCGGCACCACGCTCAACGCCAAAAGCTGGCTGACCGAAGCGCCGCTGCGCATGCTGATGAACAACCTGCACCCGGACGTGGCCGAGCGCCCGCAGGAACTGGTGGTGTACGGCGGCATCGGCCGCGCCGCGCGCGACTGGGAAAGCTTCGATGCCATCGTCGAGACGCTCAAGCGCCTGGACGACGACCAGACCCTGCTGGTGCAGTCGGGCAAGCCGGTAGGCGTGTTCCGCACCCACGCCGACGCGCCGCGCGTGCTGATCGCAAATTCCAACCTGGTGCCGCGCTGGTCCAACTGGGACCACTTCAACGAGCTGGATAGGAAAGGCCTGGCCATGTACGGCCAGATGACCGCCGGCAGCTGGATCTACATCGGTGCGCAGGGCATCGTGCAGGGCACCTACGAGACCTTCGTGGAAATGGGGCGCCAGCATTTCGGCGGCGACCTGACCGGGAAGTGGCTGTTCACCGGTGGCCTCGGCGGCATGGGTGGTGCACAGCCGCTGGCTGCCGTGATGGCCGGCGCCTCCTGCCTGGCCGTTGAGTGCCGCAAGAGCAGCATCGACATGCGCCTGCGCACCGGCTACCTCGACACCTGGACCGATAATCTGGACGAAGCGCTGCGCCTGATCGACGAGTCGTGCAAGGCCGGCACGCCGAAGTCGGTGGGCCTGCTCGGCAACGTTGCCGATGTGCTGGCCGAACTGCTCAAGCGCGGCGTGAAGCCGGACCTGCTGACCGACCAGACCTCTGCACACGACCCGGTGAATGGCTACCTGCCACAGGGCTGGACGGTCGAGCAGTGGGACGAGAAGCGTGTGAGTGCACCGAAGGAAGTGGAGAAGGCTGCGCGTGCATCGATGGCCAACCACATCCGCGCCATGCTCGGCTTCCACGCGCTGGGCGTGCCGACCGTGGACTACGGCAACAACCTGCGGCAGATGGCACTGGAAGAAGGCGTGGCCAATGCCTTCGATTTCCCGGGGTTCGTGCCGGCCTATATCCGTCCACTGTTCTGCCGCGGCATCGGCCCGTTCCGCTGGGCCGCACTGAGCGGTGATCCGGAAGACATCGCCAAGACCGATGCAAAGGTGAAGGAACTGATTCCGGACAACCCGCACCTGCACCGCTGGCTGGACATGGCCGCCGAGAAGATCAAGTTCCAGGGCCTGCCGGCACGCATCTGCTGGGTCGGCCTGGGTGATCGCGATCGACTCGGCCTGGCGTTCAACGAGATGGTCGCCAACGGCGAACTGAAGGCGCCGGTGGTGATCGGTCGCGACCATCTGGACAGTGGCAGCGTCGCCTCGCCGAACCGCGAAACCGAAGCGATGGCCGACGGCTCCGATGCGGTGTCCGACTGGCCGCTGCTGAACGCCCTGCTCAACACCGCCAGCGGCGCGACGTGGGTGTCGCTGCACCACGGTGGCGGCGTGGGCATGGGCTTCTCGCAGCACGCCGGCATGGTGATTGTCTGTGATGGCACCGAAGCGGCGGCGAAGCGGATTGGCCGCGTGCTGTGGAACGACCCGGCCACTGGCGTGATGCGCCATGCCGATGCGGGGTATGGCATCGCGATCGACTGCGCGAAGGAAAAGGGACTGGATCTGCCTGGGATCCTCGGCTGATCACGGAGGTGCCGGCCAGGGGCCGGCACTACCGAAACGTGTGGTAGTGCCGGCCGCTGGCCGGCTCTCCCCGATGCGGGAATCGGCGGCCTTGACCCGCTCGTCGGTCGTGACCAACATGCGCCATCACCGCTGATGGATCACCGCGATGTACCGCACGCTCGCTGCCGCATTGCTCTGCACGCTGTTTGCGATCCCGCCCGCTTCGGCGCGTGACGTCCCCACCAATCTCTCCACTCAGCTAGACGCCCAACTGCAGAGCAACCGCGAGCGCTACGGCATCGCCGGCCAGGCGGTACTGGTCGCACACAACGGCCAGGTGCTCTACCAGGGCGCCAGCGGTGAACGTGATCCCGCTGCCCATGCCCCTGCCACCGTCGAGACCATCTTCGCCGCGCAGTCGATGGCCAAGCTGCTGACCAGCACGCTGGTGATGCAACTGGTCGATCAGGGCAAGGTGGATCTGGATGCGCCGGCCAGCCGCTACGTGCCGGGCCTGCCGATTGCATGGCAGGCGATCCACGTGCGTGATTTCCTCAACCACAGCTCCGGCATCGGCGAGTACTACGACCGGGTGGATAACCGCTGGGTGAGCAAGGGCTACCCCGGTGTAGCGCCTGACCTTGGCGCGGCACTGAAGGTGGCCGGTGCGGCACCGATGCAGTTCGCCACCGGCAGCCGCGTGCAGTACACCCAGGCCAACTACCTGGTGCTGACAGCGCTGCTGGAAGCACACTACCGCACGCCCTACCCGGCCATCGCGCGCGAACGCATCCTGCAGCCATTGAAGATGACCAGCACGTCATGGGGCATCGCCAACGTGCCGGTCGAGCGCGCGGCGGTGCCGTACATCGGCAAGGATGGCGCGTTGCAACCGGCCAATGAAGATCCCTGGCCCAACTACGGCTGGGGGCATGCCGACCTGCAGACCACCGTGGGCGACATGAACCGTTTCCTGCAGGCGCTGGCGACCGGCAAGCTGGTGCGCACGGCGACCCTGGAAAAACTCTGGCAGCCGCAGAAGCTGAGCGGTGGCGGCAGCAATTTCTTCTCCACCGGTTGGGATACCACCCGCAGCGATGGCTACACCCAGGTCGGTCATGATGGCGGCACCCGCGTTCGTGCGCGGTTGGCCTACAAGGGCACGCTGGCCAACGGTTACTGGGTGTTCGTGTACCTGACCAATGGCAGCGCCCGCAATGTCTGGTCCAGCACGCTGGTGGAGAGCGCGATGGCGGTGGTTGCGCCCGGGGAGTTTCCGCATGCGGTGTTGTCCGAGCGGCTGATCGGCTATGCGCTGGATGACAGCACCGATGCGAAACCGCAGATGCGTAGCTGGCTGCGCGACAGCAATGGCGTTCCCAACGGCGAACTGGAACGTGCGATCAACAGTGATGGCTATGCCATCCGCGAAAGCCTCGGTGCACGCAAGGCGCTGAAGGTGTTCGCGCTGAACACCGAGCTGTATCCGCAGTCCGCCAACACGTGGGACAGCCTGGCCGAGTGCCACGCTGCATTGGGGGAGAGGGAAGCGGCTGATCGGCTGTACGCGAAGGCCAAGAAGCTGGCGAAGCCCTCGCCATAAACCCTGCTGTAGCGCCGAGCCCGTGCTCGGCTGCTCTTCGCCGCGATGGCAGACAACCCGCGCTGCGCGCGATTAGCCGAGCGTGGGCTCGGCTCTACAGGAACACGGCGGGCGGCCATACGCCGCCGGCGGGTGACGCGGCGCTGCCGACCTGTTAACTTGCGCGCAACTTTCGTGGTTTACAGCATTCCCGCATGTCGCTTCCGTCGTACCGCCCCCACCCGTCGCTGCTGTTCCTGGCTGTTTCCCTCGCCCTGGCTTCCACCGCCGCCGCCGCCCCGCAGGCCACCACCCTCGATGCCGTGCAGGTCACCGCTGCCGCCGATGCCAGCGCGCAGGCGCGCGAGGCCCTGAAGCGCATCCCCGGCGCCAGCAACGTCATCGACGTGGCCAAGGCCGACAGCCGACTATCCACCAGCGCCGATGTGCTGGCCTACCAGCCGGGTATCAGCGCGCAGTCGCCGGGTAATGAGGGCACCAAGATCTCGATCCGTGGCTCGGGCATCAACCGGGGCCCGGGCGCGCACGCCTCGGGCATTGCGGTGTCGATCGACGGCCTGCCACTGACCGGCCCGGGCGGCACGCCCTACGAGCTGCTGGAACCGCTGTGGCTGTCGCGCGTGGAAGTGCTGCGCGGCGCCAACGGCTTCGAGCGTGGCGCGCTGGCGCTGGGCGGTGCCATCGACTACGTCAGCCGCAGCGGTCGTGATTCGGCGGGCGTGCAGCTGCACTACGAAGCCGGCAGCCGTGGCTACCAGAAGCGCGGCATCAGCTGGGGCGGCGTCAGTGGTGATGTCGACTACTTCCTGGCCTACACCGATACCGAATTCGACGGTTACCAGCGTCATGCGCGCGGCGACGGCAAGGGCGCGATGGCTAACATCGGCTGGCAGATCACGCCCGACCTGCAGACGCGTTTCTTCGTGCGCTACCGCGAAACCAATCATGAAACGCCCGGTCGCCTGACCCGCGATCAGATCCGTAACGATCCGCGTGCCGCGAATGCGGCCAACCTGGCCATCGATGCGCGTCGCCCGCAGCCGGGCAGCACCTGGGTGGGCAACGTCACCACGCTGCAGATCGATGAAGACTCCTCGTTGCAGGCCGGGCTGGTCTATCACACGTACCCGATGGACTTGAACGAGAGCCTGTACCGGCAGCAGCTGGACTACGCCAACCTCAACGCCACGCTGGACTACCGCCGCCGCCACCGGCTGTTCGGCCTGGACAGCGAAACCACGGTCGGCCTGCGCGTCACCCACGATCTGGACGCCGATGTGCGCGAGTCGCTGCGCTTTGCCAGCAACGGCTATGCCGCCGGCACGCGCACGCGTGACTTCCGGCACCACGGCACCGACAGCACGCTGCACGTCGGCAACACCCTCACCTTCAATGACCGCCTGCGCATGCAGGCCGGGCTGGCACTGATCAACACCCGTCGCGATGTGCAGGTGACCTGGCCGAGCAGCGGTGGCCGCCTGCGCGACCACGACTGGGACCATGCGCCGCGACTGGGCTTCACCTGGCAGCACAGCGCCCAGACCCAGTGGTTCGGCAACCTCAGCCGCTCGGTGGAGGCGCCGCACCCGTGGTCGATGATCTGGGGCTCGAACCAGTACTTCGGGCCAGGCAATGGCCCGTCTACCGGCCGCCAGCGCGCGCCGGTGCCGATGCAGAACCAGACCGCCACCACGCTGGAACTGGGCGCGCGCGGTGACGCGGCGCTGGGCCGCTGGGAACTGACCGGCTACTACGCGCACGTGAACCACGAACTGCTGAGCGTTGAACTGCAACCGGTGCCGAACCTGTTCATCGCCGAGAACAACGCCAGCCCCACCGTTCACCGCGGCATCGAGGCCGGATTGGACAGCACGCTGTGGCAGGCTGCACCGGGCCGGCTGTCGCTTCGCCAGGCCTATACCTTCAGCGATTTCCGCTACCGCCACGACGCGCGTTTCGGCAGCAACCGCCTGCCCGGCCTGCCGCGCCACGCCTACCAGGCCGAGCTGCGCTTCGATCATGCATCCGGCCTGTACGCCGCGCTCAATACCGAATACGCCTCTCGCATCGCCGTCGACTACGCCAACAGCTACTGGGCCGACAGCCATGTGATCTTCGGCAGCCGCATCGGCTACGACGCACCCGGTGGCCGCTGGCAGGCCTGGGTGGAGATGCGCAACCTCGGCAACCGCCACTACGCCGCTACGGTCACGCCGGGTTACGACGACGCCGGCAAGGATGTCGCGCGCTCGACCCCGGGCGAAGGTCGTGGCGTCTATGCGGGCATGCGCTGGCGCTTTGACTGATTGCCGCAGGCGGCGCCGGGTGTGATCCGGCGCCGCCGTTCCAGTGTCAGCCGATACGCCAGGCCGGCAGGCGCTCGCTGCGCTTCCAGATGGAAGGCGCCAAGCCGATCAGCACCAGTGCCGCCAACCACTTCGGCGAGGTACTGAGCAGTGTCGAGGTGAGCGAGCCATCGACGGGGGCGGCCATTTCCTGCCACGGGTTGTAGCCCAGGTAGACGACGCTGCCAGCCCACCACAGCAACGCCACACCGACACCCACCAGCAGCAGGGCCAGCGTGCGGCAGGTCCAGCGCTGCGAGGTAGTGCCCCATTCCCGCGACGCCGCGGTCAGCAGGCCCACCACCAGCAGCGACACCAGTGCCACCAGGCCGATATCGACCTTGGTTCCAATGCGCTCATAGGTACAGGCGCGGCACTGCGCCTCTTCCGCGGCGGTGGCGGCTTCGGCGCCATCGGCCTGCCCGGCTGCGGGCTGCGCCAGTGCTGCAAACGGCAACAACGCCGCCAGCAGCGTCACCATGATCCAACGAAACAACGTCCTGTTCCTGCGTGCAGCGACATCCATGCGCTCTTCCTCGTCAGTGGTTGTGTGTCCCAGTGGGCGTCCGGCCATCCAGCGCCCCTGTTTCAGATGCAGTACGACAAGCTCCCGATAGGTGACACCGCCGGGACACGAATCCCGGCCGACCGCGATCATAGCCTACTGTTCAGTGCAGCTGAAAACGGGGCGGGTCCAGGCGATATGAAGGAGCCAACCGCACTCCCCCCCCCTTGGATGACCTGCAGCAGATGGCTCGCACCCGGCACGCATTCCTGCGCGAGCCAGCCCAGTACGGCGAAAAACAGCAGCAGGCCGAGCAGCGGCCAGATCGTATGCGACACGCATACCCGCCACCATCCCTGTTCCTGCATGCCCTGCATGCGAGGCGATGGGCTGCCACCGCCCACATCCGGCGACAGTCCCTCCAGTACGCTGCCCAGCGCCAGCGGATCCAGATCCACACCAGCAGCAGGAACACGCCATAGGCCAGCAACACGGCCATCGGGTAGCGAAGCAACATCGCGTCGATGCCGGCCAGGCGCAGCAGGTACGAGGCAAGGAATCCGGCCGCACCGGTCAGGGCGACGATCAGGGCCATCTGCAGGCGTGGCCAACCCCCCTGCTGCAGGTACCGGCGCGCACGCACGACTTCGCTGCCGTGGTTTACGGGCAATTTCAGTGGACTGCGTGAAAAATGGCGCGAGCGCTTCATGCCGCCGCGAGGGGGCGGGAGGCAGCGCGGCAAGGGACCTCGGGAACCTGATACTGCATGCGGACATCCTTGCCGGGCACGCGTAGGCGGTGGTGGACGGATTCCAGCGCGATGGGGCCGTGGGTCCATCACCCACAGGCCGCACTGGCGCCGGCCTTGTACCCGCGCGCCGGCGGCTGGATCATGACTTTCCGCCACGAAAAAGTATGCTCTACGGCATGCACGTCTACCAGCTCACCCGCTCCACCGCCCTCGTGATGTTCGTTCCAATGATTGGCCTCGCCGGTTGGGGTTCGTGGTTTGGTAGCCGCTGCATCAGCGATGGCTGCCTCGGCGTCCTGGTGGCATGGCTTGCCGCCGTGGCCACCTTTGCGGTGCAGGCGTTGCTGGTGCTCCCGACGCATGCCTGGGCCCTCAAGCGGCAGGGATCCCCCGCCTCCCGCAGCTACCTGCGTTGGTTGGGCGCGTCGGCCATCGCTGCCTTCCTGCCCATCGTGCTCGGCTGGGGCTATCTGATGATCTTCCGATGACCTGCTGCGCGTCTTCCGCACGCGGATAGCCGGATCAAGGACGCGCGGCCGCCTTCAGCAACTGCGCGGTCACCTGGTCGAACGGGGCGATGTCCTGCAGTGCGCGGCACATCGCCACTGCGCCTTCCACGCTGGCAATCACCAGGCTGGCCAGCTCGCCCGCCGCTGCGGGGGCGCGCCCTTCAGCGACGAACGCCGAGGCGAGGTGCCCCTGCCAGCGCGCGAACACTTCGGCAGCGGCAACGCGTGCCTGGCTGGGCACGGCCTCCACCGGCTCTTCCACTGCCGCGGCCAGCACCGGACAGCCCGCGCGGAACCCGGAACGCAGCAAGCGCTCACGCCACATCGCCAGGAACTGCTGCAGGCCCTGCACCGCCCCCCCCTTCAGCAGCTCCACCAGCAGCGCTTCTACCTTGTCGCCAGCCATGTGGGTGGCGCGCGCCAGCAACTCCTGCTTGCCGCCGGGAAAGTGGTGATAGGTGGAGCCCAGCGGTGCCTCGGCCAGCTTGGTCACCTCACGGATGCTGGTGGCATTGAGACCCACGCGCGCCAGCATCTGTGCCGCAGCATCAATCACGCGTTGTGGCGCATCAGAGGGACGCGGGCTCACGGCGGGCTCCTTGCTAAGACAGTCGTCATAGATTAGCGTACCGGCGATTCTATAACAGTCGTCATAACCATGAATCTCTGGTTCCGCCTGCTCCACCTGCTGCTGTACAGCCTGTTCCGGCCGAAGCTGGAGGCCCCGTTCGGGGTCTCGCGCCTGCAGTTCCGGGTGCTGCCCAACGATCTGGACAGCAACCTGCACATGACCAACGGTCGCTACTGGAACATCTTCGATCTGGGCCGGCTGGACCTGATCCTGCGCATGGGCCTGGGCCGGGTGGCGCTGCGCGAGAAGTGGGCGCCCATCGTAGGCGCCGGCACCATCCAGTTCCGTCGCGAGCTGAAGCCGTTCCAGCGCTTCACCCTGGAAACGCGCCTGGTGGGCTGGGTCGGCTCGCGCGGCATCATGGAGCAGCGCGTGCTGATCGGCGCCGAGCAGAAGATCGCCACGCGCGCGCTGCTGGTCACCGGCATCTACGACCGGCGTGCGCGGCAGTTCCTGGGCATGCCGAAGATGATGGAAGCGATCGGCGTGGTCGCCCCGCCGTCGCCGCCGCTCAGTGCGGCCGCCGAAGCGTTGCTGGCCGCCGATGCGGCGTTGAAGCAGGACGACGCCTGAGCTTCAGGGGGCCGCCACCGGCACCGCGTGCGGTTCGCGCGACACGACCTGGGTGCGCCCTCCCACGTGCAGCACGTACTCGAAGGACTGCCGCATGCGGCTGTATGCGCCGCCATCCGGCACGCCGTAGTTGGCACCCACGCTGAGGGTATGCCGGCCCGGCGGCAACGGCTTGAGCATTACCCAGTAGCCGTCGGCGGCGGCCAGCCGAGAGTGTTCGTCGCCGGCATCCATGCGGAAGCAGCCTTCGCTGCGGACCCGATGCCTGCGCATGTCGCCCAGTGGCTGGCCGTCCAGCAGCACCACCGCGCTGATCAGGTAATCGTTGTTGACCGCCGCCCCCGCCTGCAGCTCCTTGCAGGACACAGCCTCATCCACCTGGTAGTGCGCCATGTTGATGATCGGCAGCAACAGGTACTTGCCAGCCGGCACCACGCATTCGCGATGTGGCCGGAAACGGCCATTGGTGCCGGCCAGGTTCCAGACCGGGCCTTCCTGGCCCAGATCACACACACGGCCATCCGGGTCGAGATAGGGCGCGCCGCCCTGGGCGTCGGCCCAGCGCCACCAGCGGGCGGTCCATTCGGCCAACGAAACGCCGCCCACCGGTTCACGCGTCAGCGGCGAAGGCACCGCCGTGTCTGCACTGAACGCCGGCACGGCGGCCAGCAGCAAGGCCATCGTTGCGCCACTGCGGCAAAGCCATCCCTGGATTCCCTTCCGCATCACCCACCCCATCGTCCCTGGCGGCCACGCGGCGTGGCCAGCTTCGGCGCCACTGTACCTTGGCGGGCTGGATCCTGTGCAGTGCGGGTACTGTGCCTACTCCAGCGCCATTGCGCGCTTGACCGCCGCCTCGGCCAACGGCGCCATCACCGCATAGCCCTTCGCGGTGGGATGCACGCCGTCGTCGGCCAGCTGCGGATCCAGCCCTCCAGCGGCATTGGCCATCGGCGTGTAGTAGTCCAGATAGACCAGCTGCTTCGCATCGGCATAGCGCTTCAATGCCGCGTTCAATGCGCGCACCTTGGGCGCAGGTGCCGTGCCCGGCAACCACGGGTAATCGCTGACCGGCAGCACCGATGCCAGCACCACGGCAATGCCATGTGCACGAGCCAGGTCCACCATCGCGTGCAGGTTGTCTTCGATCATCGCCTGCGTGGACGGGCCGGTGTTGCCGGCGATGTCGTTGGTGCCAGCCAGGATCACCACCACCTGCGGCTTGAGTGCCAGCACGTCCTGCGGGAAACGCACCAGCATCTGCGCCGTGGTCTGGCCGCTGATCCCGCGATTGAGCCAACCCTTGCCGGGAAAGAACGTCGCGCTGCCCTCCCTGCCCCAGCCTTCGGTGATCGAGTCACCGAAGAGCACCACGCGTGGTTGCCCCGGTACGGCGGCAGGCAATCGCGCGTTGGCATCGCGGTAACGCTGCAGTTCCGGCCAATCGGCCAGGCGCTGCTGCATGAAGCGCACCTCGTCCGGGCGCAGTCGCTCGACAGGTTCCACCAACAACGGGTTGATGGCGGGCACGTCGGCCGCCATCCCATGGGCGCTCATCGCGCTACCGAGGGCAACCGCGGCCAAGCCAGCGGACAAGGAACGCATGGGGTCTCTCCGTTGAATGTCTGCGCCAGTCTAGCGCGCGGCCCCGCGCTCAGCGTGCCGCCGACCGCGCCGCCACGCCTGTCACCTTGGCCGGCATCCACATGCCTGGCGTCCAGCCACTGGCGGCCAGGATCGCCTTCGGGTTGTCCTGCTGGATCAGCGCACGCACCGCGTCACGCTTGTCCTCGGCCTGCAGGTAATAGGCCTTGGCGATGCGATAGCCCACCCAGTAGCCCAGATCATAGGGTTCCTGCGAACCGGGCTTGTAGTTGTACAGCCACGGCGACAGATCGGTGCTGTCCACATCCAGTGCGAAGGCGCTTTCGATATGTACTTCCCGGCCACGGGTCCAGGCCGCGTGGCGACCGTTGCCGACATTGCCGGAAATCAGCTCGCCGATGAACTCGGCGATGCCTTCGCCCAGTGAAACACGCAGCACCGTCGCATGCGGGTCGCCCGGCTCGACGTCGGTCAGGCCGGTCTGCTGGATGTGCACGTACTCGTGCGCGATCACGTGCACGAAGCGGTCCTGCACATTGGGATTCATGAAATCGGCTGCGCACAGCGCTTCCAGGCCGATGATCACCCCGCTCTTGGAGGTCAACCCGACCGGTCGGCCGCGGCCGACCGCGATGGTCACCGGCGGAAACGCGGCCTGCGGATAGATCGCCTGCAGGTTGCCGAACACCTGCACCAGGCGCTGCTTCACCGCCGGCAGCTCTGCAAGGCAACCGCGTCCCTGCGCATACACCCCGGGCTGGCTGGCAATGGCCTCGGCCATACGCTCGGGCGTGACCCGGCGCGCCTTCGCCAGTTCACCCAAGCCCGGACTGCCTTCGGCCAGGTAACCGGCCAGCTGGGCGATGCTGGGCTTGCCGCCGGTGCTGTCGTAGAGCGCGTAGAAGCGGCTGGCATCGGTGGTGAGGATCTGCGGCCCCGGCGGGGTTCCCGCCGACGCCACGCCGACCGCCCCGGCACAGGCCAGGGCAAGCAGGCAACGCAGGAAACTGGACATCGCTCCGTCCTTGGTGGAGTGCATGCGAAGCGCGCAATCTACCACTCCGCCCCGGCCACCGCAGCGGGCACATGCAGGCCCTTCGGGGCTGTGCCAGACTCACTCAGGCACCTGCCATGGATGATGGAGCACCGCACGATGATGATCGTTCCCGCGTACTGGGCCGAAGCCCGCCTGCAGGCCCGTTTCCGTGGCCGGCCGATGGTCGTGCGCCGCTTCGGCTGGTCCGACGAGGGGCCTGCCCAAGCCCAGGCCCACGCCGACGCACGTGCCCATGAAGCCCTCAACGCCATCATCGCCGGGCAGGTGCTGCCGCGTCGCGAAGTGCGCAGCAACTACGGTGTGGAGGGCGTGCCGATCCGCGAGCAGATCGTACAGCGCGATGGCGATGTCATCATCACCCGCAACAGCTATGGCGCGCTGTGCCTCAACAGCCCCGACGTGCTGTTCGCCGACATCGACCATGCGCAGCCACCGGCTGGATGCGTGATACCGGCCATCGTCGCGGCGGTCGTACTGCTTGCCGGCGCCGTCATCGGCACCGTGCTCTGGCATTGGCTGGTGGGCCTGGTACTGGGCGTGGCGGCAGTGCTGCTGGTCAACGCGGCACTGCTGATGCGGCGGAAGCAGCGCCTGGCCGCTGCCGGCGGTGCTGAAGGGCTTGCGCTGAAGCGCGTGGACGCCTTCAGCGAGCAGCATCCCGATTGGCATCTGCGCGTCTACCGCACCCCGGCGGGGCTGCGCGTGCTGGCGATGCATGCCACGTTCTCACCCGAGGACGAGCAGCTCCAGTCATTCTTCAAGGCACTGGGCACCGACACCCTGTACGCGCGCATGTGCCGGCTGCAGCATTGCTTCCGTGCCCGACTGACACCGAAGCCGTGGCGCGTCGGCCTGCGTTATCGCATCAGGCCACCGGTGGCTGCGTGGTCAGCCGAACAGGCCAACAACCCGGACCGGTTGGCCTGGATTGCCGATTACGAAAAGAAGAGTGCCGGCTTCGCCGCCTGCGCCTACCTGCGCAGCTTCGGTGATACCACCCGGGTGCATGCCAAGGCCGAGCATGTGCGTGACCTGCATGACCGGCTGTCACGCGCGCAGGATCGCCTACCGCTGGCGTGAGAGTGGCAGACGCTCAATCAGCGCCCTGCACGAACGGCTGCCCTGCCAAGGTAGTGCCCAGCTGCACCGCGATCTGCTGCCCGCCCTTCTCGAAGATTGTCGCGCACTGCTTTCCGCCCTTCTGGCATCCGACTTCCGGAAAGCCCTCAAGTGACTCGGGGGCGCCCTGTGCCGGACTCGCCTGCCAACCTGCCGCATCCAGCAGGCGCTTGGCCTTGGCATAGGGCATGCCGGCGACGATGCCCAATTGCGTCAGCTCAGCAGGAAACGACTGGGCATGGGCGGTTGAAACCAGGGCCAACGACAACGTTGCAGCAAGGAGAATGGCTTTCATCGCAGTGACCTGAAACGAGCTATCAGGTTCAGCCTAGATCATTTGCGTGGCGTGCGAATGTGCCGGTAACACGCCGTTACCGTGTCTCCACGGTTGATTTCAGGACATGCGCAATTGATCACATGGCGGATTCCCTGCCCCTGGCGCCACAGTCCAGCGACTCCATCGCGAGATCCCTGCGCAGCCGGTCATGCAACCAGCGCGTCTGGAAACGCCTGCGTGAGTCTTCCCCTTCCGGCAGCAGGGCAATCACCGCTTCGCTCAGTTCCGGGTGCCACTGCTCCTGCGCGTTGTCCAGGTCCTGCTGCTCGAAAACCACCGAGGGCAGGCGTTTCCAGGGCAGCATCATTACCTTCTGTGAGGTCGACACCAGCACCACATCCGGACGCCCCGGCCGGCTCACGACAACCGTCATCATCGGCACATCATCGGTCCAGAGCCCGGAGAAATGCCGGTCGACACGCGACTGCAGGCTCCGTCCGGACAGCGCCTTGCGCGCCCACGCGCGCTGCTGTGCGAACGAGCAGGCATCCGTGTCCAAGCTGTGCAGCCCCGGGTCCAGGGACAGTATTTCGGCGCGATCCAGCCGCGAAGCGATCCGCTGCACCGCGGCCGCCCTGGTCAGCGGGGCGGTCTGCAGCGCGGTGTCGAGCGCCGCCATGGCGCCAAACGGCAGCAGCTCCGGCAATCGCGCCTTGCCGTCGGGCCTCTCCACCACCTGCACGCGGGTGGTCAGGCCATAGGCATCGCGCCGGATCACCCAGTGCTCCGATACCGAGCCCCAGCCGTACCAGTCGTATCTCACATCGACGCTCATCTGTGGCTGTGCCGCCATCGCCGCAGACGATGCGCACACCGCTGTCAGTCCCAACAACCAAGTCTTCATGGAGCTGCCTTGCCTCTGGGGTTCCGGCGAACGGCAGCCGAGCATGGGCTCGGCTCTACAGAATGGAGGAAGGCCGCTCTGAGGCGGCCTTCCTGTTCCTTCACTTGGCGTTCTTCACGTAGGTATCGAACCAGTTCAGCATTTCCGCCACCAACTGTTCGTTCGATTCCAGCGCGGTGTACCAGTGCGGCTCGTTCGGCAGCATCACCAGCCGGGTGGTGCCGCCGTTGCCGCGGATCGCCTGGTACAGCTTGCGCGACTGGAACGGCTCGGTGCCCGGGTTGGCGTCGTCCTCGCCGTGGACCAGCAGCAGCGGCAGCTTGATCTTGTCGGCATAGAAGAACGGCGAGGCCTTCAGGTACACGTCCTGCGCCTGCCACACCGAGCGACGCTCGTTCTGGAAGCCGAACGGGGTAAAGGTCTTGTTGTACGAACCGCTGGTCGCCACACCGGCCTTGAACAGCTTGGTGTGCGCGATCAGGTTGGCGGTCATCAGGCCGCCGTGGCTGTGGCCGGTCACGCCGATGCGGTTGCGGTCAACCACGCCCATGTCCACGGCCTTGTCCACCGCCGCCTTGGCGTCGGCTTCCAGCTGCTCCAGGTAGGTGTCGTAGGCGTTCTTCGGATCGCCCACGATCGGGAACGAGGCGTTGTCGATGATCGCGTAGCCGGCCAGCAGCATCAGGCGGTACGGCTGCAGGCGGGTGAAGGTCTGCTGCGAACCGGACACCTGCCCCGCCTGCGCGGCGTTGGCGAAGTCGGCCGGATAGGCGTACAGGATCGCCGGCACGCGCTGGCCTTCCTTGTAGCCCGGCGGCGTGTACAGGGTGAACGACAGGTCCACGCCGTCGGCGCGCTTGTAGGTCACCAGCTGCTTCTTGATCTGGCGCACTTCCGGTGTCGGGTCGACCAGCTTGGTCAGTGCGGTCGCAGTGGACGCGAACTGCGCCTCGCCGGCCTTCGCATCAGCCACCGCCTCACCCTGCTGGCGGACGAAGGCATTCGGCGGATCGATCACCGACTGATGCCAGGTCAGGTAGCGGCCCGGCGTGTTGCTGAAACCGAGGAACTGTTCGTAGGCGTCTGCACTGCTGCGGAACAGGCGCTCGCTCTTCAACGTGGCCAGGTCGAGGCGGTCGAGGAACGGACGGTCGCCCTGCGGCGAGGCACCGCGGCCGCTGAGGAACACATGGTTGCCCTCACGGCGCACCACCTGCGCGCCATTCGGCAGGCGGGTGAAGACCAGATTGCCAGGGTTGCCGTACAGCTCATCGCTGGACATGTCCCACAGCAGGCGGCCTTCCTTCTTCGGCTGGTCCACATCCACGATGCGGGTCTGCATCCAGTGACGATTCTCGTCGTTCTCGTACTGGAAGGCCACGGCCGGATCGGCGGTCCACGCGAAGCCTTCGAAGCGCTGCGCGGTGCGGGTGATTTCGGTCGGCTTGCCGTTGAACGGCGCCTTCAGCATCAGCACGCGATCGCGATGCGGCACGTTGACCTTCCAGTCGCCCTTGTCCAGCGCTTCGGCGTAGACCAGGGTAGCCGGATCGGTGGCGCGCCAGTCGAAACCGCGCGGGCCTTCCGGCACGCCGTGCACCGGCACGCGGTCGGCCAGCGGGAGGCTGGCGATCGGCGTGCTGCGGCCACTGCTGATATCCAGCACGGCCACGTCGTTGGCGAAACGCTGGTAGGTCACCGCGTGCGAATACGGTGCCTTGATCGATTCAGTCAGCACGTGCACGCCATCGGGCGCGGCGCTGACTTCGTTGAACAGTGCCGGCTGCCCGACCGGGCGCACGCTGCCTGCGGCGGTATCTACCACGGCCAACTGCGAGGCACCGTAGTAAGCGAACAGCTTTTCGTCGTGCACGCTGGTCAGCGTGTCGCGGGCCTCATAGGTGCTGCTCTCGCCACTGCTGCCCAGCGACTCCTGTGCATCCGGGCCGGTCGGTACGCCGCCGTTGGACGGTGCCGGGCCCTGGTTGGCCGGTACCAGTTTCACCAGCAGGTTCTGGCTGCCGCCCAGCCACTGCACGGTGTAGCCGAAGATCGGGTTCAGCTGCACGTTCGGCACCTGCTTCACCTGCCCGGTGGCCGCATCGCCCACCCACAGCTGCACGCTGGTATCGACCGCATTCTGGAAGGCGAAATGGCTGCCATCGGCCGACCACAGCGCGCCGGTGGCACAGCCCTGCGGCAGGTTGACCTTGGTCTCCTTGCCACTGCCGATGTCGACCAGGGTGAAGTCGGCCACGCAGGCCGGAATGCCGTAGCCACCCGGCGTGTCATGGCGGCTGCGGTTCTTCGGCTCCAGCCGCACGCCGGCCAGCTTCAGGTAGGGCTGGGCGACGCGGCTGATCGAGGGATAGGTCTGCGCGGTGGTCAGCAGCAGGCGCTGGCCGCCCGGGGCCACGTTCGGCGCCGGCGGTGGCGGTGCCTTCAGCACCTTGAGCAGGTGTTCCGGCGGCTTGGCGTAGTCGGCCGAGGCCGGGCCAGCGGCCAACAGGCCGACGGTGGCAACGGCAACAGCCGCCGCCAGAGAGGTTCGACGGATCAGCATCCTTATCCCCTGGGTGTGAATGGGTACCCGGAATCGGGCATGGACCCGAATCTAGCACCGCAGGGGATGGGGTGAATGGGCCGGAAGGGCTAGAGGCCGGATGGGGCAAAGTGGGACACGCCCGGAGAGGCCGGCGATGGACCGGCATCTGCCAGGCGTGGTCTGTCGTCACTGCTGGGCGTGCAGGTCCCAGGCGGTCAGGTAATCGGGGTCGACCACGATCATGCCACTGTTCCGCATGCGGTATTCGCCTGGCTCGGCCCGCTGGTACTGGTCGAGCATGGGCGGCAGGTAGCGCTCATGACCATCGTCTTCGTCGGCCAGCACCACGCCTTCGTCGGCGCTGATGCGCAGCACGGTGCCCGCGTACTGCTCCAGACCCTGTACTTGGCCGTCGCCACCATAGCGGGTGACACCCACCAGCACGACCTTGCCGATCATTTCCTCGGCCTTGGCATCGTCCAGTGGGGGCAGCATGGCATTGAATTCGTCGTTCATCGGTGCACCTCCAAAGCCTGTGGGGATAGCGTGGGTTCGGCGGTCCCACGCTGCCAGCGTCGACGGCAACGCAGGAATCTCTCTCGGGGCGCAAGTAGCTGGATCGCAGGCCCGACCGGGCAACGCGGGGGTGCGATGGGTGAAAGGTGTCTGGAACTTGGCTGGAACTGCGGCGGATGGCCATCTGCGCCGATGGCGTGACCGTGTCAGGTCAAGATCAACACCACGCGTTGCGTTGCATACACGGTGAAGCGTGACAGCTGCACTGTAGTGGCATGAGCGCCTCCTGTTGAAGGTCACACGCGGGTGCGTTGCTCCGTTGGAACGAATGCTGCCACTCCACGCGGAAGGAACAAGTGAAGATTGCAGGCGACCTGCAACAAGCGGTTCGCGCGGTACCCGTTCATTAAGCTGGCGCCCCGCTCTGCTGCGGCACGCCTGCCCTGGCAGGACGCTAGAATGCGTCCATGCGCACCGTACATGCCCTCCGCTACATCACCCCGTTACGGGAAGGCGGCTCCCTGCCCGCCGTGGTCGAGACCGACGACGACGGCATGGCCGTGCTGAAATTCCGTGGAGCCGGCCAAGGCCCGAAGGCGTTGATCGCCGAGCTGATCGCCGGCGAGATGGCACGCACGCTGGGCCTGCCGATTCCGGAAATCCTGTTCGTCGAGCTGGACCGCGAGTTCGCCCGCACCGAGCCCGACCCGGAAATCCAGGAGCTGATCCGCGCCAGCGAGGGCCTGAACCTGGGCCTGGACTATCTGCCCGGTGCAATCAATTACGACCCGGCCGCGATGCCTGTGGATGCCGAGCTGGCCTCGCGCATCGTCTGGTTCGATGCATTCACCAGCAACGTCGATCGCACCACCCGCAACCCCAACCTGATGGTATGGCATCGCAAGCTGTACCTGATCGACCACGGTGCGGCCATGTACTTCCACCACGACTGGGCCAGCGCCGGCGATGCCTGCGAGAAGCCGTTCGTGCTGATCCGCGACCACGTGCTGCTGTCGTTCGCCAGCCGCATTGCCGAGGTGGACGCAGAACTGGCTGCGTGCCTGACCGATGCCGAAATCGAGCGCATCGTTGGCCTGGTGCCGGACAGCTGGCTGGTGGACGAACCGGCGTTCGACAGCCCACAGGCCTATCGCCAGGGCTATATCGACTATCTCAAGCACCGCCTGAAAGTGCGTGCAGTGTTCGTGCAGGAGGCCATCCGTGCCCACGCTGCACACGTATGACTATGCGGTCATCCGCGTCGTGCCGCGGGTGGAACGCGAGGAATTCATCAATGTCGGGGTGATCGTCTCCTGCCCTGGCGCGCGCCATCTGGAGGCGGCCATCGAAATCGATCCTGAGCGCCTGCGTGCCTTCGCGCCGGCGCTGGACCAGGACGCGCTGCAGCCATGGCTGGATGCAATCGTGGCTATCTGCCGTGGCGACGCCAGCGCCGGACCCATCGCAAAGCTGCCCGCGCGCGCCCGCTTTCATTTCCTCACCGCCAAGCGCAGCTCGGTTGTGCAGATGTCGAGCACGCATGTCGGCCGCACTGCGGACCCGGCGGGTGTGGTGGAACACTTGATGACGAAGATGGTGCGGGTACCGGAATGAACGGCACCTGCCGCATTCACAGTGGCAACCTTCGCGCGATGTAGTTGACCACATTACCGATCGCATCCGGATCGACATTGGCCAGGCCAACGATCACATAGCCCTGCGCCGGCAGCACCACGATGGCACTGTTCGATCCGGGCGCACCGCCTTCGTGGCCGTACTGATGCTCCCTGCCCTCGCCCTGAACCACGAAACCAAAGCCATACCAGCCCTTGTGGTTCTGCGCCGTGGTGGCCTGCTGCAGCAATGCAGGTGAAACCAGCTTCCCGCCTTGCAGTGCCTCGGCGAATTTCACCATATCGGCCACTGTGCTGTAGCCACCACCGGCCGACATGCCGCGCCAGGGCAGCGACTTCGTTTCACGGACCCATTGCCCATCGTGCTTCGTGTAAGCGACGGCACGCTTTGGAACGCTCGCTGTTTCCGGCTCGAAGCCGGTGCCGGTCATGCCCACCGGGTGCAGGATGTGCTCCTCCACATATGCGTAGTACGACTGCCCCGATACCGCCTCGATGATGCGTCCCAATACGATGAAGCCATAGTTGGAGTAGCTGTCCTGGCTGCCGGGCGTGAACTGCGGCGCATCCCTGGCGAACCGCTGCACGTAGTCATCCAGCGTCTTCAGGGACGCGGAATACTGTTCGAAACCATCGCCAAAGAAGTCCCCCAGGCCACTGGTGTGTGACAGCAACTCGCGCACGGTCACGCTGCTGGCGACAGCCTTGTTCGGATAGTCCGGCAAGTGCTTGCCGATCGTGTCATCGAGACTGAGCCTGCCATCCTGCACCAGCTGCAGGATGGCCACGGCGGTGAACATCTTGTTGGAGGACGCAAGGCGGAACTGCGTCTCCACGCCCACTGCAATTCCAGTGCTGCGATCGGCATCACCACCGCGCCAGTCCAGCAGCACCTTCCCATTCTGTGCCACCTGCAACGCGCCCGACAGCGCGTCCTGTGCCCGCAGCGCCTCCAGCTTTGCTGTGACGTCGGCCATCAGGGCAGGCAATGCAACCCGTGCCGGCTTGTGCTTGTCCGGCGTTTCAGTGCCCTCGATCTGGAACTGCATCAGGTGCGACGGATTGGCCGGGTCCATGACGGCGGTCACCCACATCGCGCGTTCGTTCATCTGGCCCATCACCAGCAGCTTCGCTTGGCCGGGTGCACTCTCGGTTGATTCGAGTACGCGCAAGGGGCCTGTGCTTTCGCGGAACTCGAGATAGTCCTTGGGACCGCTGCCTTGCTTCTTCGCGTATCTATCGGCGAATGCCTGCAACCCCTCGAGGCTGCCCGCATTGAAGGCCGCAAGCCAGTCACCGATGGCGTCCTGCGCATGCGGATGTGCACGCACGCTGGAGGCGGCGCCCACTGCCGGAACAGCCCAAAGCGTCATCAGCACCGAACAGGCCAGTACTTTGCAGAGCAGCAGGCATCCAACAGCCTTCATGGCAGTTCCTTTGCGGGTATCCCTGGGCGCATCCTAGATCATGGAACCGCCCGCTGCATCCATGCCAGGGACCCTGCCGCAGCACCTCAGCCGTGACGATGAACGCCTCGATGCGATGCCAATCGCCCCGCTCATGCGGCAGCGATTCCACGCCCATGCCGATCTGGTACCTCACCGCATCCGGGCCGTCGCGCCAGTAGTACGGCGCGCCATTGCTCCAGCCGCAACAGGCGTAGCGCAATGCAGGCATGGCAAAGGTCTCGCGCAGATAGGCTTCCACCTTCACTGCCTGGGTACCTGGAACGCGGTAGTGGGCCTGCATGGGTTTGATGCAGGACGCGTCGTCCTGGCTGCAGCCGCTGTATTCCAGTCCCGCAGGCTTCCGGCCCATCGCCTGCAGGAAATCCTGGCATTCGATATCCGGTCGCGCCAGGCCATCCGCACGCCCCTGCGCTTCCCATGCGGCCAGCGCCTGCGCAGGCGTCTGCTGCGCAATCACCTTGGCGGCGAACAGCAATGCCGCCAGCCCCAGCAGCAAGCGCGCGCTACGCAGCGGCAACCGGCCAATCGTCTCAGGGCGATCCTTCGCAGGCAGTCACAGGAATGCCAACCGATGCCGTGCTATCGCCGTGCCATCGTCTGCTCGCTGAAGCGTGCCACGCAGAAGTCCAGGAAACTGCGCAGCTTGGGCGTCAGCTGGCGGTCGCGCGGGTACACCAGGTTGATCCACGTCGACACCGGCACGTAGTCCGGCAGCACTTCCACCAGTTCACCACGCGCCAGCGCGGCGGCAAGCATTTCATGGGGCTGCAGGATCAACCCCAGCCCACCGACTGCCGCGGTCAGCAGCGGCTCGGCCTGGTTGACCATGAAGCGGCTGGACACCGGCACGCTCAGCACGCTGCCGTCAGCATCGCGGAAGCTCCAGCGCGTGCGGATGATCGAATGGGCGAAGCCCAGGCACTCGTGCCGACTCAGATCGGCCGGATGGACAATGGCCGGGCGCGATGCGAGGTACGCCGGCGATGCACACAGCACCAGCGGATACGGCCCCAGCCGTCGCGCCACCAGCCCACTGTCGGCCAGATCACCGGTGCGGAATACCAGATCAAAGCCGTCCTCGACGATGTCCACCAGGCTGTTGGACAGGTTCAGATCAACCTGCACGTCCGGGTACTGCTGCAGGTAGGCCACCACCGCCGGCCCCAGTGCATGCACGCCGAAGGTGACCGGTGCGCTGACGCGCAGGCGCCCCATCGGCCGCCCGCGCGCTACTTCGGCCAGCTGCTCGGCGCCTTCCACCTCCTCCAGGATCACCCGCGCACGCGCCAGATAGGCCTGGCCGAAGTCGGTCAGGCTCTGCTTGCGCGTGGTGCGGTTGAGCAGGCGCACGCCCAGGTGTTGTTCCAGCGACTGCACGTGTTTGCCGACCAGCTGCGGCGACAGGCCCAGCGCGTCGGCGGCAGCGGCGAAGGAGCCGACCTCGGCCACTTTGACGAAGGTCCGCAGGGGAGCGATCAGGTCCATTGCAAACAATTGGTTTTCAATGAAACGCCAGATTACCCCTTATTCTGGAGGCAGGCCACGCGCACAGTAGCCTCCACCTTTCCGCCGGCCCCAGCGCCGGCCTTGCCCAGGAGCCCCCCATGAGCCAGGTTGTCCGCATCCACGAATATGGCAGCGCCGATGTGCTGCGCATCGACGACATCGATGTTCCCGCCCCCGCCGCCGACGAGGTCCAGATCCGGGTCAAGGCCATCGGCCTGAACCGTGCCGAGGTGATGTTCCGCAACGGCGCCTATCTGCAGGAGGCGCAGTTCCCCAGCCGGCTGGGCTATGAAGCGGCCGGCATGGTCGAGGCGGTCGGCAGTGCGGTGAGCGGATTCACTGCTGGCGATGCGGTGAGCGTGGTGCCGCCGCTGGACATCGCCCGCTGGGGCACCTACGGCGAGCTGGCCAACGTGCCGGCACGACTGGTGGTCAAGCACCCGCAGGCGCTGGGCTTCGAAACGGCGGCTGCGGTGTGGATGCAGTACGTCACCGCCTGGGGCGCACTGTTGGAGCAGGCGCAGCTGGCCGCCGGGGATTCCGTCATCATCACCGCTGCCAGCAGCAGCGTCGGCCTGGCCGCGATCCAGATCGCCAATGCAGTGGGTGCCACGCCGATTGCGGTGACCCGTGGCACGGGCAAGCGCCAGGCCTTGCTCGATGCCGGTGCCGCCCATGTCATCGCCACCCAGGAACAGGACCTGGCAGCCGAAGTGGCGCGCATCACCGGCGGTGCCGGCGCCCGCGTGGTGTTCGACCCGATCGGTGGCCCGCAGTTCGTGCCGCTGACCGAGGCAATGGCCCGTGGCGGCATCCTGCTGGAATACGGCGCGCTGAGCAGCGAACCCACCCCGTTCCCGTTGTTCAACGTGCTGGGCAAGTCGCTGACGCTGAAGGGCTACCTGTACTCGGAAATCGTCTCCGACGATGCCGCGCTGGCACGTGCCAAGGCGTTCATCGTCGATGGCCTGGACAAGGGCACGCTGGCGCCGAAGATCGCGAAGGTGTTCCCCTTCGCGCAGATCCAGGACGCCCACCGCTACCTGGAATCGAACGAACAGATCGGCAAAGTGGTGGTGACGCTGTAAACACCCTGCCGGCAGCGACGGACCCACTGCGGGCACGTCGCTGCCGCAGGCTCAGGCCATTGAAGGCCCGCGGTTCTCATGCTGGCGGCTTTCGAGGGTGAGCTGGTGCTCGCGCTGCCGGTTGTCACCGGCCAGATCATTCACCGTTTCCTCCATCGAGCGCGCCGGCTGTGCCGTATCCACACTGGCGCGCTCACCGGGAATCAACCCGGCAACCCACAGGCGGTCTCCGGCCATCATCACCCGGTCGACGCGCGCGGCATCATCGATGCCGTTGCGCTTGGACTCCAGCACTGCCTGCATGACGTGCTCGTCGCCGATGGTGCCAGGTACCCCCTGGCGGATGCGCTCGAACAGCGCGGCGTCCCTGGGCGACAGCGATTCCATGCCATTGGGCTGCGGTGCGGGCTCCGGCGCGGCCGGACCAGCGACCGGTGCATTCGCCGCTGCCTGCTGCCGCGCCTGCACCTGCTCCGGCTGGAACTCCGCCCGCGTATAGGGCGGACGCTGCGGCGGCCAGTTCTCCGCGCGGTCGAACTCGGTGGTCGGCGCATGCTCGCGAGCGACGGCGGCATCGTTCAACTGCCGGCGCGCATCCGCGTCGATGACGCCGCCGGGGCGCAGCGGCAGGCCATAGTCCTGCTGGAAGTTGCGCATGGCCGCCTGCATGCCGGCATCAAACGTGCGCGCATCGCGCTCGGCACGTGGGTTCGGTTCGGTCAGGTACCCCAACGCCTCCAGCTGCCGGCGCATTTCGAACACCGGCTCGCCCTTCTCACCGGGGCTCAGGTTGCCGTCGGCCAGCGGCCCGGTCAGGTCGGTCACCGTCCGGCGCTTGAAGTCCGGATCGACCGCCAGCGTGTCGCTGCGCATGCGTTCCAGCAGCGCAGCGTCGATGCGGCCATTGGCCGGGCTGATACCCCGCTCGGTCTGGAAGCGGCGCACGGCCTGCTCGGTGGAGGCGCCGAAATCACCGTCGGGCTTGATCGCGGCATTGGCGTTGTTGCGGACGTCCAAGCGCTGCAGGTACTGCTGCGCTTCCAGCACGTGCTGGTTGGCGTCACCCCGGTGCAGGTCCATCGCCCCGGTGGGCGCCTGGGGGGTCGGCACCGGCATCTGGAAGCCTGGTTGCTGCACACGCTGGACCAGGCCGGCAACCTGGGATTCCCATTCAGTGGCCCGTGTGGCGATGGCGTCTGGATAGGGACTGCCGTTGTTCAGCTCACCGCCATTGACCGAGGCCCGCGCCTGCCGGTAGTCGGCATGGTTGGCGTTGACGTTGTCGGACAGCCGCGCACCGAACAGGCCGTCGCGCATCCCCACCACCAGCACCTTGGTGGCGATGTCTGCCTGGGCAGCCCGTTCCGGATCCTCGACCAGCTCGCGGCCCATCCCCAGCGCCTCGCCCAGCCGCTCGTAGTTGTTGACGTGGGTGAGGTGGGCAAAGCCCCGGCCGAAATACTCCTCGCCGCCGAAGTAGCGCAGGTCCACCGCCTGCTTCCTGCCCCAGTCTTCCTCGGGCGCGGCGAAATCACGCGATTCGTGCTGCGCCGTGGCCAGCACATAGGCAATCTGCCGATGGTCGGTAACGCCGTTGTCGATGCAGGTACGCACGATCATCTCGACCGACTGGTCCCGGGTCAGGCCGAAGCCCGACCCACCTTTTCCATAGCCTTCGCTCATCCTTCAGCTCTCCAGTTCCGGAACGCATCCATTCGTCGGGGGAAGACCTACTTCAGCAGGTCCGATTCGGTAGGGGCCTCGCCCCTGCAGGTGTCATAGCGGCGCTGCAGCAGCGTGCGCGTGCCGGTTCCGCGCAGCTGGATGACCTTGTCCTCGCGCTCGCACGGGCTGACCTTCGCGCGAAGCACGAACCGCCCATTGTCGATATGGTCGATGTCGCGCCCACCGATGGCCGCTTCCAACGCCTTGGCACGCACATAGCGGTTGCGCTTGGCATCGAACAGGTAGAACGCATGCACCGGAACGTTGTAGACACCGCTGTTGTCCTGCCACACCTGCAGGTCCGGCACGCCATCACCATTGAAATCCGAAACGGTCAGCAGCACGGCGGTCGCACCCTGGGCACCGGTGCCGGCGCGGGTCAGGCGCGGCTGCACGTCCGTGACCACCACGTTGCGCCCACCACGGGTCACGCCCATGCTTCGCACCTGGCAGGTCGTCACGCTGTCGGTGCCGCTGCAATCGGTCACCTGGAAGACCACCTGCAGTGCCGGTGTGAGCCTGCCCTCGCCGGGCCGCAGGACGATCCTGCCCTGCTTGTCGGGCGCGGCATCGGCGGCATGCACAGCGGCCTGCGCCGGCGCCGGGGCCGCCTTGGCTTCCGCCACCAGCGCCGCCGCACCGCCGCCCTGCAACTGGCGGGCACGCAGCAGGGTCATGTGCGTGCGGCACTGCTGTGAATCCAGCTGGGCAACGGCCGTGCTGCCTTCCGGGCACCGGTTGTCGCGCTGGCGCAGCCATTGCCGCTGCAGATCGCGCAGCACCTGCTGATCACTGGCGGTCAGTGTGGAGCGCGCCGCGCTGTAGGCGGCATTGAGTGCATCGTCGTGCACCTTGAGTTCAGCGTCGGCACAACGGCGACGGGCGTCCAGCGCGGTGCCTGCGGCCGCCATGCAAGGCGCATGAGCGGGGCTCAGAGAGCGCGCATCGCCTGCGATCAGTTCGGCACCGCTGGGCACCTTGCGTGCGGCGGGCTGGGGCGACGCCTGCGCGCTTGCCCACAGGCAAGGGCCAAGCAGAAGCAGTCCTGCCAGCAGCCGGGTGGCACGCCCCGGCAGGCGTTCGGAGGTCAGCATGCGTTTCCTTCCCTGGGGGCGTTGGCCGGCCCCGTCCTGTTCCGATGATGGATGCTGCCCGGTCGCCAGCGCAACTTCAGCGACAGCGGTCACAGCCCGCAGGTCGCATTCAGGCCGGCAGCGCTATTTCGGCAGCGCGTAGGCCATCACGTAATCGCCGTTCGGGGTTTCCATGAAATGGTGGCCGCCAGCCATGATCACCACGTACTGGCGCCCGCCCTGCGCGTACACCATCGGATTGGCCTGGCCACCCGCGGGCAGCTTGGCATGCCACAGCTCCTTGCCGGTCTTCAGGTCGATGGCGCGCAGCAGGTCGTCGGTGGCGGCGGCGATGAAGATCAGGCCGCTGGCGGTGACTACCGAACCGCCATTGTTCGGCGTGCCGATCTCGATGGGCAGGCCGGAACGGATGCCGAATGGTCCGTTGCCGCGCGCACTGCCGAACGGACGGTCCCACAGCAGCTTGCCGGTGCGCAGGTCGATGGCCCGGATGCCGCCATAGGGTGGCTGCTTGCACAGCAGACCAGTGAACGGCAGGCGCCAACCGGCGTTCACTTGGATGGCGTAGGGCGTGCCCACCTGTGGGTCGCCCGCGCCTTCGGCGCCGCCCTTGTCGAACCGGACCTTCTCGCGTGGCAGCCAGCCCAGCCTGTCGGCCTCGGCGCGTGGCACCAGCCGGTTGTAGTTGGGCATGTCGTTGTAGTTGGCCACGATCACGCCGCGGCGTGTATCGATGGACACACTTCCCCAATCCGAACCGCCGTTGTAGCCGGGATATTCGATGGAATGGCGATCACTGCTCGGCGGGGTGTAGAAGCCTTCGTAGTACGCCTTGCGGAACTGGATGCGGCAGATCAGCTGGTCGACCGGGGTGATGCCCCACATGTCGCGCTCGGTCAGGTCATGCTGCCGGCGCAGCGTGTGATACAGCGAGAACAGCTGCGTGGGTGAGCGTTGTTCCGGTTCGACACCGCCGACCGGCACCCTGCGCTCTTCGGCGGCGGTCAGCAGCTGGCCGTTGCGGCGGTCAAGGATGTAGAGATCACCCTGCTTGGTCGGCAGCAGGAGCGCCGGCACCTTGCCAGCCGCCGTCGGGTAATCGATCAGGCTGGCCTGCGAACCCAGGTCGTAGTCCCACACATCCTTGCGCACCGCCTGGAAATGCCAGGCCGGCTTGCCCGTGGCCACATTGATCGCCACCAGCGACGTCGCGTAGCGGTTCTGGTTTTCCGTGCGTGAGCCACTCCAGTAATCGCCAGCGGAATTGCCCAGCGGCAGATAGACCAGCCCCAGCGCCTCATCACCGGTCGCGGTGGTCCACATGTTCGGCGTGCCGCGCGTGTAGGTCTGCTCATGCGGCGGCAAGCCGCTGCGTTCGGGCTGGTCCATGTCCCACGCCCAGCGCAGCTTGCCGGTGATCGCATCGTAGGCCTGGATCACGCCCGACGGCGCGTCGCGGCGCTGACCATCCAGCACCTGGTGGCCGGTGACGATCACCCCGCGCACGATGGCCGGTGGCGAGGTGATCGACACATAGCCCGGTGGCACCTCGCCCATGCCCAGAGTGATGTCGACCTGGCCGTTGTTGCCGAAATTCGCACAGGGGCGGCCACTGTCGGCATCCACCGCGATGATGCGCCCGTCCAGCGTGCCCTCGATGATGCGCGCCCAGCATGCCGGACGACTGCCCGGTGCAGCGCTGCGGGTGGCACTGGGCGGCGGTTCCGGCAACGCCAGATCAGCAGCGGCATCGGCCAATGCGGCATCGGCGAGGATCGGCGTGGCCGGTTGCTCGTAATAACTCACGCCACGGCAGGCGGCGGTGTATGGAATCGAAGCGTCCTTTACCTTCGGATCGAACCGCCACACTTCCTTGCCGCTGGCCGCATCCAGTGCGATCAGGCGGTTGCGGGCGGTGCACAGGTACAGACGGTCGCCGATCTTCAGTGGCGTGGTTTCCGCACCCCAGCGCTTCTTCGGCATATCGCCGGTGCGGAACTGCCAGGCCAGCTGCAGCGTGGCCACGTTGGCCGGGGTGATCTGCTGCAGCGGCGAATAGCGGGTGGCGGCATTGCTGCGCCCCCACGCCGGCCAGTCCCCTTCGGCAGGCTGGTCGGCCGGCTGCAGGCCGGTGGTGTCGCGGGTCGGTTCCAGCCCGACGCTGGCCGCGCCTTCCGGGAACGGCTGGTGCCCGTCCACTTCGCCGTGCGGCGCGAACGCCAATCCGAAGGCAGCGACGAACACCAGCATCAGCACGCCGGCCACGCTGCGCGACAGGCGCCTGGAAACCGGTTGGTGGAGGGTGGGCGCCAGCAGCGCCAGCACGATGCCAAGCGCGGTCACCAGGCCGAGCCGCGGTACCCAGCGCCAGTAGTCGCTGCCCGACTCCCACCAGGTCCACAACAGCGTACCGGCGAACACCAGCGCATACAGCAGCGCGCCGCTGCGGCGATTGCCGAACAACAGGAGGCCACTGGCCAGCAGGCCGGCCCCGGCGATGGCGTAGTACGCCGAGCCGCCCAGGCTGAGCAACCACGCGCCGAGCCCGCCGATGACCAGGCCGAGCAGGACCAGCAGCAGCGACAGCACGGTAACGAGAGGATGCCGGGAGGCGCGGACGGGAGCAGGAGCGGACGGCGGCGTGGCGGACATCGTCGATCTCCGGGGGCAGCATGCGCCGTTATCCCACCGCGGACGTGAAGCGCGCGCGTATGTGCGGCATCCGGATACGACGACGCCGGCACAGGGCCGGCGTCGTCGCGTAGCTCAACCTTGCGGCAGGATCACTCCTGCGCGGCGTCCTCGCTGCTGGAAGCCGCCGGGGCGCCATCGGTCGTGGTCGCGGCCGGGGCCGGGCCAGGCACTGCCACCTCATCCTCGTCCTCGTCGATCGAGGCATCCATGCGCTCCACCGCCTGCAGCTTCTCGTCCTTGGACAGGCGGATCAGGGTCACGCCCTGGGTGTTGCGGCCGACGCGGCTGATTTCCGAGCCACGCGTGCGCACCAGGGTGCCACCATCGGAGATCAGCAGGACTTCGTCGCTGGAGCCCATCAGCACTGCGGCGACCAGCTTGCCGTTGCGCTCGGTGGTCTGGATGCCGATCACGCCCTGCGTACCACGGCCCTTGCGCGGGTAGTCCGGCAGCGGGGTGCGCTTGCCGTAGCCGTTCTCGGTGGCGGTAAGGATGTACTGAACGCTGGCGTCGTCGGCGCCGTCGATCACCGCGTCGCCATTGGCAGCGGCTTCCTCGACACCGCTGTCGTCCTCGTTCTCGTCCTCGCTGCCACCGGCACTTTCGGCCACGATCAGGCTGACCACTTCCTCGCCGGCCGGCATCTTGATGCCGCGCACGCCGGTGGCAGTACGGCCCATCGAGCGGACCTTGTCCTCACCGAAGCGCACGGTCTTGCCGTTGGAGGCGAACAGCAGGATGTCGCGCTGGCCGTCGGTCAAGCCGACGCCGACCAGCGCATCGCCCTCGTCCAGGTTGATCGCGATCTTGCCGCGGGCCAGGCGGAAGGCGAACTCGCTCAGCGGGGTCTTCTTGACCGTACCGTTCTTCGTGGCGAAGAACACGAACTGGCCATCGGCGTACTCGCGCACCGGCAGCACAGCCTGCACGCGTTCGCCCGGCTCCAGCGGGATCCAGTTGATGATCGGACGGCCGCGGGCGTTGGAACCGGCTTCGGGCAGCTGGTAGACCGGCAGCCAGAACACCTTGCCCGAACTGGTGAAGGTCAGCAGCGTGTCGTGCGTGTTGACCAGCCACAGCTGTTCGATGAAATCCTCTTCCTTGGTCGCCGCCGCGCTGCGGCCACGGCCACCACGGCGCTGTGCGCGGTATACGCTCACCGGCTGCCGCTTCACGTAACCGGCATGCGACACGGTAACCACCACGTCTTCCGGCGCGATCAGGTCGAGGATGTCCAGGTCCTCTTCGCTGTGGCGGATTTCGGTGCGACGTTCGTCGCCGAATTCGGCCTTGACGTTGACCAGCTCCTCGCGGATCACCTGCAGCAGGCGGTCGGGATCTTCCAGGATGTGGATCAGCCCGGCGATCACTTCCAGCAGCTGCTTGTACTCGTCGGTCAGGCGGTCCTGCTCCAGCCCGGTCAGGCGGTGCAGCCGCATTTCCAGGATCTGGGTGGCCTGGATCTCGGTCAGCTGGTAGCCGCCCTCGATCAGGCCCACGCCCTTGGGCAGGTCTTCCGGACGGGAGGCCTCGGCACCGGCCGCACCCAGCATCGCACCGACCAGGCCCGGCTCCCACACGCGGGCCAGCATGCGCTCGCGGGCTTCGTTCGGGTTCGGCGAGGTCTTGATCAGTTCGATCATCTCGTCGATGTTGGCCAACGCAACGGTCAGGCCTTCCAGCACGTGGGCACGGGCGCGCGCCTTGCGCAGCTCGAACACGGTGCGGCGGGTGACCACTTCGCGACGGTGGCGGACGAACGCCTCCAGCATCTGCTTGAGGTTCATCAACTGCGGGCGGCCATCGACCAGCGCCACCATGTTGATGCCGAACACCGATTCCATCTGCGTCTGCTGGTACAGGTTGTTCAGCACAACCTCGGCAGATTCACCGCGCTTGATCTCGATGTAGATGCGCATGCCGTCCTTGTCGGACTCATCGCGCAGCTCGCTGATGCCTTCGATCTTCTTTTCCTTGACCAGCTCGGCGATCTTCTCGATCAGACGCGCCTTGTTCACCTGGTAAGGAATTTCAGTGACGATGATCGATTCGCGGCCGTTGTCGGCCACTTCGATATCGGCCTTGGCACGGATGCGCACGCGGCCACGGCCGGTGCGGTAGCCGGCGACGATGCCGGCAGTGCCGTTGATGATGCCGGCAGTCGGGAAATCCGGGCCCGGGATGTATTCCATCAGGCCGTCGACATCGATGTCCGGGTTGTCGATCAGCGCGATGCAGGCGTTGATCGATTCGCTCAGGTTGTGCGGCGGAATGTTGGTCGCCATGCCCACCGCGATGCCAGCCGAACCATTGACCAGCAGGTTCGGGAACCGGGTCGGCATGACCGTCGGCTCCAGTTCCTTCTCATCGTAGTTGGGCTGGAAATCGACGGTTTCCTTGTCGATGTCCGCCATCAGCTCATGCGCCAGGCGCGACATGCGCGCCTCGGTGTATCGCATTGCTGCAGCGGAGTCGCCGTCGATCGAACCGAAGTTACCCTGGCCGTCGACCAGCATGTAGCGCAGCGAGAACGGCTGTGCCAAGCGCACCAGCGTGTCGTACACCGACTGATCGCCATGCGGGTGGTACTTACCGATGACGTCACCGACGATACGCGCCGACTTGAAGTAGGGCTTGTTGCTGTGCGCGTTGAGTTCGTTCATCGCGTACAGCACGCGGCGATGCACCGGCTTGAGGCCGTCGCGCGCATCCGGCAGCGCGCGGCCCACGATCACGCTCATGGCGTAATCGAGGTAGCTCTTGCGCATCTCGTCTTCCAGGTTGACCTGGATGATTTCCTTGGCGGTTTCTGCCATTCGGGTTCCGTTGTCTGGTAGCGGTCCAGTCCGGCGCAGCCCTCTGCGGGAGGGGGTCGCGCCGGAACCTCGATTCAACCTGTGGATACTACCACAACAGGCCGTTTTCCGCCTCCCTTTACGGGGATTTTACCGGCACAAATCAGGAACTTAGGGCCCCATACCGCCCCTGTAGAGCCGAGCCCATGCTCGGCTGCGCGAAATCAGTAGATCCACGCCGTGCGTGGATGAGGCCTGCCTGGGGTCAGAGCCCTTTCCTGCGAAAAGGGATCCGACCCCGGGACCTTCCTGCCCGCCTCAGCCGCCGAAGGCGGTGCGCATGTTCCCGGCGGTCGGGTTCAGGATGACCCCGCGCTCGGTCACGATGGCGTCGATCAGCTCGCCCGGGGTGACGTCGAACACCGGATTCCAGGCGGCAATGCCCTCGGCGACGGTACGGGTACCCCCCACGCCGTACAGCTCGCCCGGATCACGCTGCTCGATCTCGATCTGGCTGCCGTCCACGGTCTCCATGTCCACGGTCGAGGACGGCGCGACCACCATGAACTTGACCCCGTGGTGGCGGGCGGCGATGGCCAGCTGGTAGGTGCCGATCTTGTTGGCGGTGTCACCATTGGCGCAGATGCGGTCCGCGCCCACGATCACCCACTGCACGGCGCCGGTCTTCATCAGGTGCGAGGCGGCCGAATCGGCGATCAGGGTGGCGTCGATTCCATCCTGCTGCAGCTCCCACACGGTCAGGCGCGCGCCCTGCAGCCACGGCCGGGTCTCGCCGGCGAAGACGCGGGCGATGCGGTGCTGGGCCATGCCGGCACGGATCACGCCCAGCGCGGTACCGAACCCCGCAGTGGCCAGCGAGCCGGTATTGCAGTGGGTCAGCACGCCGCTGCCAGCCTCGATCAGGCCCGCGCCCAGTGCACCCATGTGGCGGTTGGCGGCCAGGTCTTCCTCGGCGATGGCCTGCGCTTCCGATTCCAGCAACGCCTTCCAGTCGGCGCCGGCGGCGTTCAGGCAACGGCGCATGCGCGCCAGCGCCCAGGCCAGGTTGACCGCAGTCGGGCGCGACGCATTGAGGCGCTGCAGGGCCGGTTCCAGCTGCTGCAGGGCGTGCGCACCATCGGCGGCCTGCACCTCGCGTGCAGCCAGCACGACACCCCAGGCAGCGGCAATGCCGATCGCCGGCGCGCCACGCACGGTCAATGCGTGGATCGCGCTGGCAACCTCGTCGCTGTCATGGCAGACCACGTGCTCGACCACGAACGGCAGCTTGCGCTGGTCCAGCAGTTGCAGGGCATCGCCGGTCCACAGGATCGGGCGGATGTGGTCGTAACGGGCGTAGTCGATGTCAGAGGCAGTGTTCATGGGCCCATTGTAGGGCCACGCCCCGCAGGGTTGGAGCCTGCCCGGGCTCAATTCACCGAGAATTCGGCGCGGCAGCCGCCGTCCACCCAGATCCCGTTGCGGCTCCAGCCCCAGGTACTGCCTTCCTCGCAGGGCGTGCTGGACAGCTGCTCGGAGACCACGGCGCCAACCGAGATGCTGGCACCGCAGAAGCGCCGCTTCTTCGACTTCGATTCGCAGGTCAGGCGGCGCGGCATGTCGACGAAGCGGCCATCGTCATCGGCCACTTCGAAGTCACCCTGGCAGCCACGGCTGGTCCAGACTTCATTGCGCTTGTAGCCCCAGCCCTGCCCTTCGCGGCACGGCAACACCGACAACTGGCGCAGCAGGCGCACCGGCGCGCCATCGAGTCGTACCGGGCAACTCTGCGGACGGCCATTGGATTCGCAGCGCACCACACGGCGCACCAGGCGCTTGCCCGAGCTGCCAGCCGGCGGCGCCGCGCCCGCTGCGCGCCGGGCGCGGAACTCCGCACGGCAGCCCAGGGTGACCCACACACCACTGCGGTCAGTGCCCCACTCGCTGCCGCGGATGCAGCTGTTGCTGGACAGCTGGCGCACCAGGTCGACGCCGTTGGCAACCTCGATATCGCAGTGCACCCAACCCATGTCGCGTGATTCGCAGGTCACCACTTCATCGTCGTAGCCCACCTGCTGGGCCGACGCCGGCGACGGCAGCCAGGCACCCCAGAGCGCAATGGAGTACACCGGTGCAGCGACAACCGCGAACCACTTGACCAAAGCCTTCCCCAGCAGGAATGGATGAACTGGATGCCAGTGTCCGGCATTGGCCGTGATAAGAGCATCATCGTGCTTACCGACGCAAGCGCACCGAACCCGCGTTTCGTTCAGCCTGCGATGTTCAGCAACACGCGGGGATCACGCGTGGGCGAAGTCGTAGGCCAGCACATCGGCGATGCGTGGCGTGCGGTTCATCGCCATCAACAGGCGATCGACACCCACCGCCACGCCGGCACAGGCAGGCATCGACGGCAACGCCGACAACAGTGCCTCGTCCACGGCCGGCTGCACCTGTCCACGTTCGTGGCGGCGCTGCTGGTCACGCTGGAACCGGGCGCGCTGCTCGTGGGCGTCGTTCAGTTCGTGATAGCCGTTGGCCAGCTCCACTGCACCCAGGTACAGCTCGAAACGCTCGGCCAGCGGCGGCGTGCCCGGACGGATGCGGGCCAGCGCGGCCTGGCTGGCCGGCCAGTCATGCACCACGGTCATCACCGCGTCATCGAACTGCGGCTGGATGTGGTGGGTCATCAACAGGTCCAGCCAGTCATCACGGGTCAACCCGACCGGGTCGATGTGCACGTCGCCAAGCGCAACACGCAGCGCGGCTTCATCGGCCTCGAACGGATCCAGGCCCACGTGCTGCCGGAACAGCTCGCGGTAACTCAACACACGCAGCGTTGCACGGCGTCCGACCAGGGCCAGCGCCTGGCCGACCAACTCGGCGGTTTCCTCCATCAACCGGTGGTGGTCCCAGCCGACCCGATACCACTCCAGCATGGTGAATTCCGGGTTGTGGCGGCCGCCGGCCTCGCCGTTGCGGAACACCCGGCCCAGTTCGTAGCAGTCGCCCACACCGGCCGCCAGCAGGCGCTTGAGCGGATATTCCGGCGAAGTGCGCAGCCAGCGACGACGGCCACCGGCATCGACATGGCCGGTGAAATCGGTATGGAAGCTGTCGATGTTCGGCTCGGTGTTGCCTGCCACCGACAGGATCGGCGTTTCCACCTCCAGCACATCGCGCTCGGCGAAGAAGCGGCGCACCAGCGCATTGAGCGTGGCGCGCTGCTGCAGCGCGCGCAGCAGGGCCTCGCTCACAGGATGCCCTCCGGGCGCGGATGGTCGAGCGGCAGGGTCAGCAGATCGCGGGTGTCGTCGATGTAGCCGCTGGCCAGGTACAGGCGGCGGGCCAGTTCGTTGTGGTGGTTCACCTCCAGGCGCAGGCGGCTGACACCACGCCCGCGAGCGCGCTGTTCACAGATGGCCAGCGCCTGCTTGCCGCGACCACGACCGCGCGCGCGATGACTCAGGTACAGCTCGTCCAGCAGCATGAAGTGGCCGCCCTGCTCCAGGCTGAAGCCCATCGCGATCACCGCGTAGCCGACCACCTCGCCGGCCTCGTCCAGCCACAGCAGCACTTCGCCATTGCGCGGATCGGCCAGCAGCGCGTCCACGCCGCGACGCACGCGCGCGTCATCGAAGTCGATCCTGTCTTCGGCGTAGAACTCGCGCATCAACGCGATCAACAGTTCTTCGTCGGCACGGGTGGCCAGGCGGAAATCCAGCGGGGCGGTCTGCATCGGTGTTCCTTCGTCTTTCATGCCGGGCGCCGGGCACCCGGCGGGTCATCATTCGTGTTCGGCGAGGTAGGCCAGCAGGCGGTCTTCGTCCCACACCGGCACGCCCAGCGATTGCGCCTTGTCCAGCTTGGAGCCGGCCTCGGTGCCGGCGACCACGAAGCTGGTCTTCTTCGACACGCTGCCGGAAACCTTGGCACCCAGCGCTTCCAGGCGTTCCTTGGCGGCATCGCGGGTGAGCTGGGCCAGGGTGCCGGTCAGCACCACGGTCTGCCCATCCAGCGGGCCGGCCACGATCTCGGCCAGCGCCGGCGCCTTGGCCAGGATCTGCTGCATCGCCTTCTCGGCTGCCAGCAGCATCGCGCCATGGCCATCGGCATCGAGCCAGTCGGCCAGACCGCGCGCAGTGTCGTCCGGCAGGCCGGCGTTGACGAACTGGCCATGCTCGGCATCCAGCACCGCCTGGGCACCCGGCAAGGCAGCCACCAGCTTCTCCGCACGCAGGCGGGTGATGCCGGGGATTTCCGATTCGACCAGCAGTTGCGCCAGATCCAGGCCTTCGCGCAGCTTGGCACTGGGCGCGTGCACATCACTGATGCGCACCTGCCCGACCTGCAGCAGGTCGTCGATGGCCTGCTGGTTGCCCTGCTGCTCGAAGAAATGGCCGAGAGAACGCGCCACTTCGCCACCGATGTCCGGCACGCGCTTGAACAACGGCCATGGCAGGTGGCGGATCAGTTCCAGGTCACCGAACCACTGCGCCAGCGCCTTGGCCGTGCTCTCGCCGACGTGCTCGATGCCAAGCGCGAACAGCAGGCGCTCCAGCGTGGCTGCGCGACTGGCGTCGATTGCCGCGATCAGGTTGTCGGCCCATCTGGTGGCGATCTTCTTCGTGTTCCATTCGAAGCTGGCCGGCTGTGCCAGCGCCTGCGCGCGCCACGCCGGATCGTTGCCATCCAGCTTGAGCACCGCATTGAGCACCGCGCCGCTGCCTTCTGCCGGCAGGTGCAGCTTCAGCGCGGCGGCCAGTGCGGAAGGGTCCTCGGCATCCAGCACCAGCTTCAGGTGCAACAGCTGGTCGCGGTTGAGCCGGTACAGATCGGCCACGCTCCTGACGATGCCGGCGTCGACCAGGGTTTCGATGTACTTGTCGCCGAGGCCGTCGATATCCATCGCACGGCGCGAAGCGAAATGGGCAATGGCCTCCTTGCGCTGCGCAGGGCAGGACAGCTCACCCGAGCAGCGCCATGCGGCCGCGCCTTCCTCGCGCACGATTTCCGAGCCGCACACCGGGCAGCGCGTCGGCATCTGCCAGGGCGAGGTGCCCTGTGGACGGCGGTCGAGGATGACGCTGACCACTTCCGGAATCACGTCGCCAGCACGTCGCACGATCACGCTGTCACCGACACGCACATCCAGGCGCGCGATCTGGTCGGCATTGTGCAACGTGGCATTGGACACGATCACGCCGGCCACAGCCACCGGTGCCAGCCGCGCGACCGGCGTGGCGGCACCGGTGCGGCCGATCTGGATCTCGATCGCCTCCACCGTGGTGCTCTGTTCCTGTGCCGGGAACTTGTGCGCGATGGCCCAGCGTGGCGCACGCGAGACAAACCCCATGGCCTGCTGGCCGGCGCGGTCATCCAGCTTGTAGACCACACCATCGATGTCGAACGGCAGGCCATCGCGACGCTCGCCGATGTCACGGTAGTAGCCGAGCAGGCCGTCGGCGCCTTGCACCACCTTGCACAACCCGCTGACCGGGAAGCCCCAGGCGCCGAGCTGGGCCAGCGTGCCCGAATGGGTGTCCGGCAGCTCGCCGCCCTGCACTTCACCGGTGCCGTAGGCGAAGAAACTCAGCCGGCGCTGCGCACTGATCTTCGGATCGAGCTGGCGCAGTGAACCCGCTGCCGCGTTGCGCGGGTTGGCCAGCACCTTGCCGCCCTGCTGG
Source organism: Stenotrophomonas sp. YJH_SMC_123 (assembly GCF_059368215.1). Taxonomy (NCBI): domain Bacteria; kingdom Pseudomonadati; phylum Pseudomonadota; class Gammaproteobacteria; order Lysobacterales; family Lysobacteraceae; genus Stenotrophomonas; species Stenotrophomonas sp. YJH_SMC_123. The sequence goes on along the minus strand of NZ_JCAFRM010000002.1, from coordinate 611,451 downwards.
CGCGCACGTTCGTTGTAGGCCTCGAAGTCGGCGCGGGCCATGTACACCTCGCCACGCACCTCCAGCACATCCGGCCAGTCCTTGCCGTGCAGGCGCTTGGGAACATCGCCGATTTCACGCAGGTTGGCGGTCACGTCCTCGCCGGTACTGCCATCACCGCGGGTTGCGCCGAGTACGAAATGACCGTCCTCGTAGCGCAGGCTGATCGCCAGGCCATCCATCTTCGGTTCGGCCGAGAACTGCAGGCTGCGGCGGCCCAGGCGCTCATCGATGCGGCGCACGAAGTCGGCCACTTCCTCATCGCTGAAGGCATTGGACAGCGACAGCATCGGCACCGCATGGCGCACTTCGGGGAAGCGGCCGGACGGGCGTGCACCAACCTGTTGGGTCGGGCTGTCGGCACGGGCCAGTTCCGGGTGCTCGCGCTCCAACGCTTCCAGCTCGCGCACCATCCGGTCGTAGTCGACGTCGGGGATCTCCGGCGCGTCCAGCTCGTGGTAGGCGCGGTTGGCCTGGGCGATCTGCCGGCGGAGATCTTCGGCGCGTTCGGCGGGGCTGGGGCTCATCGGGATCCGGTGGTTCTGGGATGGCCGGGGATTCTACCGCGCCCGGCCGTCAGGCCCTGTAACGCCCCGCCCTTGCAGCGTCGAGCGTGCTCGACGGGCACTCCCCGCTCCGGTAGGTGCCAACCTTGGTTGGCACGTCTGTGGTCGAGCATGGCTCGACACCACAAAAAGCACCTTGCCGCCCGCCCACGCCGGCGCTAGCGTGCGACGGCCCCCATCGGAATCCTGCCCATGACCCTGCCTGCCTCCCGTAGACGCTTCCTGCAGCTGGCCGGTGCCAGCCTTGCCGTCGCCGGCAGCGGCCTGCCCCTGCGTGGCCAGGCCCAATCCGCGGCCGCCATCGGTGCGGCCCCCGCCGAAGGCGCGGTACTACTGAACTTCAACGAATGCCCCTACGGCCCCTCCCCCGCTGCCCAGCAGGCGGCACGCGACAGCATCGCCAGCTGCGGCCGCTACCGCTTCGCCCTGGCGGCACAGGTACGCGATGCGTTCATCGAGCAGGCCCGTATCCCGGCCGACCATGTGCGCCTCTATCCGGGCTCCAGCGAACCGTTGAACCGCGCCGCCACGTTGTGGACCGGCCCGCAGGCGGGACTGGTGGTGGCCGACCCCACCTTCGAGACCCTGGGCGAGGTCGCTGCCGCACATGGTGCACACGTGCAGAAGGTGCCGCTGCGCAATGACGGCGCACACGACCTGCGTGCGATGGTCGCAGCCGCGCATGCGCGCCCGACCGGGCTGCTGTACGTGTGCAATCCGAACAACCCGACCGGTTCGATCAGCCCACCGGATGAGCTCGCCTGGCTGCTGGCCCACAAGCCTGCTTCCACCCGCGTGCTGGTCGACGAGGCCTACCTGCAATACAGCGAGCAGCCCAGCCTGATCGCGCAGGTGGCGCAGCGCGACGATCTGATCGTACTGCGTACATTCTCCAAGCTGTACGGCATGGCCGGCCTGCGCCTGGGCCTGGCGGCCGCACATCCCGAGCGTCTGCGCGAGCTGGCCAGCCCCGGCGACAACCCGCTACCGGTGCCCGCGCTGGCGGCGGCGCTGGCCAGCCTGCAGGATCCGCAGCTGATTCCGCAGCGTCGCCTGCAGAACGCCAAGGTGCGCCAGGCCACCATCGCATGGCTGGGCAAGCGTGGTTTCAGCTGCCTGCCGTCGGAAGCGAACTGCTTCGTGGTCGACGTGCAACGCGACGGCAGCACGTTCGCCAAGGCGATGGCCGACAACGGTGTGGTGATCGGGCGCAGCTGGCCGATCTGGCCGCAGCACGTGCGCGTGACCGTCGGCAGCGAGGACGAGATGGCCGCGTTCCGCCGCGCGTTTGCCAAGGTGGCCGGCGTACCGGCGTAGACCCCATCCACACAGGGCGTGGATCTACTGTTGTGGGTGCCGACCGTTGGTCGGCACGCCATGGCGCTCACCAGCGCGGGGTCTTGGTCAGCGGCGGCGCCTGGTGCTGGCGGTCGTAGGCGCGCAGCTCGTCACGGATGTGCGCGATGCGCTGGCGACCCAGGGCGTTGCGGCTGTCATCCAGCACCACGCCATCCAGCAGTTCGGCCATGCGCTGCACCGTCGGCAGCATCTTCTCCCAGGCATCCAGCGCGGTCAGCGGCGCCGGCAGGGTCAGGAAGAAGGCGATGGCCGGGGTTTCCATGGCACGGATGTTGGCCATGTCGAAGCTGCCTGGCTTCATGATGCTGGCCATCGAGAAGATCGGCCCGCGCTCGGGATGGCCTTCCACCAGACGGTGGAACACGTTCATGTGGCCGAACACCAGGCCGGTCTTCTCCGCCGCTACCACGATGTCTTCGCCGCGCAACTGCTCGCCGGCCCGGGCGGCCACGAACAGCGAAACGATCTTGTCGAAATCCTGGGTGGCGCGCTTGCCGAGATCGCTGGCGCCCGGGTCGGTATCGCCCAGGCCGAGTTCGGCCTGTTCGCCTTCCGTGCCCATGCCCGGTTCGACGCGGCCATCGGCCACGACAACGCCGTCCTCGCCCAATACCGGTTCGCGGCGCTCGCCGCTGGCCGGTTCCGCGCTTTCCACGCGGCGTCCCTGGGGCTTCTTCTTCGGACGGCCAAACAGGAAGATCGCGGCGATCAACAGCAGGCCGGCGGCCAGGATGCCGATGCGCAACAGTGCCGTGTCGGACATTCGATAGGTTCTCCGGCTAGTTCATTCAGGTAACTAGGATGGCACGTCAGGCCGCGCCCGCCAATCGCGCGGCTTCTTCCAGGTCCACGCTGACCAGGCGGCTGACGCCCGGTTCGCGCATGGTCACGCCCGAGAGCTGGTGCGCGGCCTCCATCGTCGCCTTGTTGTGGCTGACGAACAGGAACTGCACCTTCTCGCTCATTTCCTTGACCATGTTGGCCAGCCGGCCGACGTTGGCTTCGTCCAGCGGCGCGTCCACCTCGTCCAGCAGGCAGAATGGCGCGGGGTTCAGCTGGAAGATGGCGAACACCAGCGCCACTGCCGTCATCGCCTTCTCGCCGCCGGACAGCAGCGAGATGCTGGACACGCGCTTGCCCGGCGGGCGCGCCATGATGGTCACACCGGTGTCGAGCAGGTCTTCACCGGTCAGCTCCAGGTAGGCGTGGCCGCCACCGAACAGGCGCGGGTACAGCGCCTGCACGCCAGCATTGACGCGGTCGAAGGTGTCCTTGAAACGGCCGCGGGTCTCGCGGTCGATCTTGCGGATGGCATCCTCGAGGGTTTCCAGCGCCGTAGTCAGGTCGGTGTGCTGCGAATCCAGGTAATCCGAGCGCTGCGAAGCCTCGCCGTACTCGTGGATGGCCGCAAGGTTGACCGGCTCCAGCCGGCGCATGCGTGCGTCGATCTGATGCACGGCCTGCTCCCAGTCGCCCAGGCGCGCATCCTCGGGCAGTGCGTTGAGCACGTCCTGCAGCACGAAACCGGCCTTCTCCACCGCGCCCTGCAGGGTGTCCGCGCTCAGCACCAGCGCCTGCTGGTCCAGCTTGCGCTGCGAAATACGCTCGCGCTGGGCCAGCGCCTGTTCGTCACGCTGGTGACGGGTCTGCTCGTAATTGCGCAGCTCGGCGTCGATGCCGTCCAGCAACGTACGCGCTTCGGTCAGCACGCGATCGGCCCGCACGCGCTCTTCCAGCGCATTCTGGTGCTCGGCCTGCAACGATTCGACCGGCGAATCACCTTCGTCCAGCTGTGAATGCAGCTCGCCCAGCCGCGAATCCAACTGCCCACGCTGGGTGCCCATGCGCTCAAGCGCCTGGCTCAACGAGGCCAGCTGCGCACGCTGCGATTCCAGGGTCAGGGCCAGCGAATGCGAGCGCTCGCGCACTGCACGGGCAGCATCGCGGGCCAGGTCGCGCGCCTCGGTCAGCTGGCGGCGCTCGCCCTCCAGCCGCTGCCGGGTCGACTCCAGGTCACCCATGCTGCTGACCGCGTTCTCCAACCGCGAGCGCGCTTCGCGCGCCTGCGCGTTGTTGGCTTCAATCGTTTCCTGCAGTTGCTTCAGCTCGCCTTCGATGCGGTCGATGCGCGTGCGTGCAGCCTCTACCTTGCCCTGCTGCCCCTGCAGCTGGCCGGCCAGCTCGGACACCGCGCGGTGGGCCTGGTACAGCGCGCGCTGCGCGTCCTCGCGCTGCTGTTCGGCGGCCTGCAGTTGCTCACGGAAACCGGCCAGCTGTTCTTCCAGCTCGGCCTCGCGGTCCTGCAGCTGCTCGATCTGCTCGCGCAGCTCGTTGATCTCGCGTTCGCGCAGCAGAGCGCCCTGCTGGGCTGCACCGGAGCGCGACACGCGCAGCCAGCCCTGGCCCAGGCGCTCGCCGCTCTGGGTGATGATCGAATCGCCTTCCGGAAGGCTGGCCTGCAGGGCCTCCGCCTCGGACAGGTCCTTGGCACCATGCAGGTGCGCCAGCAGGCGACGGATCGCCGCCGGGCCACGCACGCGTGCGGCCAGCGACGTCGGTGCAGCCTTGACCTCGGCATCCGCGCTGGCGACCAGCGCAATGTGGCCGTCGCCGAGTTCGCCGAGGGCGTTGACCAGGCTGCCCGGGTCATCGACCAGCACGCCTTCGATCAGCTGGCCGAGCGCACTTTCCACCGCGTTTTCCCAACCGGCATCGACGTCCAGGCGTTCGCCGACACGTGCCGCCGAATCCAGCCCGCGCGCCTTCAGCCACGCGACGGCCGCGCCCTGCTCCTGGCCCAGCGCGGCCTGCTGCAGGGTTTCCAGCGAGGCCAGGCGACCGCGCAGGCCGTTGGCCTGCTTGCGCAGTTCGGCCAGTTCGTTCTGGCCATTGCGCTGCTGTTCCTGCACGGCCGCCACGCCCTGCTTGCGCAGCTCGACGTCTTCGCTCAGTTCATCCAGCGCGGCCTTCTGCGTGTCGTGCTGCAGGTGCAGCTGCTCGAAGGCCTCTTCCAGCGCGTCCACGTCCAGCCCGGCGCGCTCGGCGGCCAAGGCCTCGCGACGCCGGTCGGCGTCGAGGATCTGCTTGTCCAGGTAGTCCACGCGCGTGCGCTCGACATCACCGGCGCGCGACGCCTCCGAACTCTGCGAGGTGTGCTGCTCCCAGCGCTGCTGCCAACTGGCCAGCCGGTCTTCGGCCTCGCGCAGGCTTTCCTGCTTGATCTCGTTCTCTTCCTGCAGCGCTTCCAGCTGCGGGGTGGCGGCCTCCACTGCCTCGCGCAGCACCCTCAGTTTGGCCTCGTCGCCGCTGATGTGCTGGCCCAGTTCGGCCAGGGCCTGCTGGGTTTCATCGCGCGCCTTGTGCAGGCGCTGCGACAGCTCGCGCTGGTGCTGGATCTGCTGTTCCAGGCGCGCCAGCGTGCTGCCGACCTGGTAGACCGCGGCCTGCGCGGTGTTGAGCGCGTCGGCGGCCTCTTCGCGCCGCGCGCGCGAGGTCTCGATGCGGGCCTCGGCATCACGCTGGTCGGCGATCAGCTGCTGCAGCTTGGTCTCTTCCTGCGACAGGCCTTCGCGCAGCTTCGACAGGCGACCGTCGAGACCACGGAATTCCAGCGCCTTCCACTCGGCATCCTTGATCCGGCGCTCTTCCTGCAGGGCCTGGTACTGCTCGGCCTGCCTGGCCTGGCGCTTGAGGTGTTCGAGCTGCTTGCTGATCTCGTCGCGCAGGTCGCCCAGCCGGTCCAGGTTCTCGCGGGTGTGGCGGATGCGGGTCTCGGTCTCCTTGCGGCGCTCCTTGTACTTGGAGATGCCGGCTGCCTCTTCCAGGTACACGCGCAGGTCTTCCGGGCGCGCTTCGATGATCTGGCTGATCATGCCCTGCTCGATGATCGAGTAGCTGCGCGGGCCCAGGCCGGTGCCGAGGAACAGGTCGGTGATGTCGCGGCGGCGGCACTTGGTGCCGTTGAGGTAATAGTTGCTGGTGCCGTCGCGGCTGACCGTGCGCTTGACCGAGATTTCGTTGAACGAGGCGTACTCGCCGGAAATCGTGTGGTCGGAGTTGTCGAAGATCAGCTCGACGGTAGCCTGCGAGACCGGCTTGCGGGCATTGGACCCGGAGAAGATCACGTCGGTCAGCGAGTCGCCACGCAGGCGGCTGGCCGAACTCTCGCCCATGACCCAGCGCACGGCATCGATGATGTTCGACTTGCCGCAGCCATTGGGGCCCACCACGCCGGTCATGTTGGTCGGCAGGTGCAGGGTGGTCGGATCGACGAACGACTTGAAGCCGGACAGCTTGATCGTGGAAAGACGCATAGGGGTTCCGGACTGGGGCCGGCAAGCGGCCTGCGTTTACCCTCCAAGTCATTGATCCTGCTGGGATCGATGCCCGTGGAACGGGTGTGACGCCCTGAGTATACCGATGTGGCCGTGTTCTACGAATGGGCGTGGAACATTGTCCAGCCCCACCCCGTCGGCCGGACGTGGCCGCACGCCACGAAACGGAGCCATAAAACAAAACGGGCACCCTTGCGGGCGCCCGTTCTGCGGTGATGCCAGGCCTTGCGGCGTGGGATCAGGCTTCGGCGACGACGACGACCTTGACGGTGGTCTCGACGTCGGCGTGCAGGTGGATCAGCACGTCGTACTCGCCGATGTTGCGGAAGGCGCCTTCGCCCAGGATGACTTCGCTCTTGCTGACCGGCAGGCCGGCAGCGGTGAAGGCATCGGCGATTTCGCGGGCGCCGACCGAGCCGTACAGCTTGCCTTCGGTCGAAGCGTTGGCCGGGATGGTCACGCTCGCGCCGTCCAGCTTGGCCTTGCGGGCGTCAGCGTCGGCGTGGATGGCCTGGGCCTTGGCTTCGTATTCGGCGCGCTTGGCTTCGAACTCGGCCTTGTTGCTCTCGGTGGCCGGAACGGCCTTGCCCTGCGGCACGAGGAAGTTACGGCCGTAGCCCGGCTTCACGTCGACCAGGTCGCCCAGGTTGCCGAGGTTGGTGACTTTCTGCAGGAGGATCAGCTGCATGGTATTGCTCCAGATGAGTTATTCGTTAGCGAGGCGATGCCCCGCAACAAAGGCTGTCCGAATAGCTGGCACAGCGGGGGCGGCACCGGGCCGCCCCGCCGGGCATCAGACGTCGTGGTTGTCGGTGTACGGGATCAGGGCCAGGAAGCGGGCGCGCTTGACGGCGGTCGCCAGCTGGCGCTGGTACTTCGACTTGGTACCGGTGACGCGGCTCGGCACGATCTTGCCGTTCTCGGTCAGGTACTGGCGCAGGGTGTTGAGATCCTTGTAGTCGATCTCCTTCACACCTTCAGCCGTGAACTTGCAGAACTTGCGGCGACGGAAGAACTTGGACATGGGAAGGCTCCTTAGGCGGCGGAAGCGGCGTCGTCGCCGGCTTCGTTGTCAGCGGTGGTGGTGGACTCGCCTTCTTCGTCGTCACGACGACGGCGCTCACCGCGCTCCGGCTTGTCACCCTTCTCGTCCTTGCTCTTCATGATCAGCGACTGCTCGGTGTCAGCCTCGTCACGCTTGATGACCAGGTTGCGCAGAACGGCGTCGTTGAAGCGGAAGCTTTCGGTCAGTTCGTTCAGAACGGCCTGGTCGGCTTCGATGTTCATCAGCACGTAGTGGGCCTTCACCAGGTTCTGGATCGGGTACGCCAGCTGGCGGCGGCCCCAGTCTTCCAGACGGTGGATGGTGCCGTTGCCGTTCTCGACCAGCGACTTGTAGCGCTCGATCATGGCCGGGACCTGCTCGCTCTGGTCCGGGTGGACCATGAACACGATTTCGTAATGACGACTCATGTTTTTTCTACCTTTCGGATGTGGCCTTGCGGCCGGACAGCCCCCCGCCGTTGAGACCGCGGTGGGGCAAGGATTCCCGCCGGGAAGGCAGGAAGCCGCGCATTATGCGGCAAGCGGCGCCACCGGGCAACCGGGCGCAAACCGGGCAACCTGAACGGGAGCGCCGGCCCATGTCCGGCACGTGCTCATTCCAGATCGACGTGAAGACGATGCTGGCCGCATTCCAGGCATTGGAACAGGCAGCCGACCATCATCCCGTCCCGGCTCAGATGCTCCAGCACCCAGTCGGCGTCGCGCGGATTGACCGCCGCCACGTCCGGCCGGACCTGGTCGAGGATCGGCAGCAGATCGTCGCTGCCGGCGTAGCCGAGGAAGGCGCAGGGCCGTTCGCAATGGCTCAACCAGACCGATTGCTGCCAGGAGGAGTAGCCCGGGGTGCGCTCGCAGACCTCCAGCAGCAGCTCACGGGCGATGGTCGGCGGCGGATCAGCCGGATCCGGGGATACCCCCTCGATATCGCTCCAGCCGGTGAACTCGCCCTCGTAACTGGCCGCAGCCCTGCCATCGGCGATACACCAGGGGCACAGGTAATCCGGGCGGAGGCGGGTATAGAACGGTCCGCGATAGCGCAGTGCGCGCGCCTGGCCGCAGCAGTCGCAGATCCCCTCGACCTCTTCGAAGGAGAGGTCGTAGGCGCTGGGGTGATAGGTGAAAAGCGGTCGTTCCATCCGTGGGGTCCCTGCCGAGCCCAGCGTGCCGACCAAGGTCGGCGCCCACCAGAGCACGCCTGGTCAGCGCCGGGCCATGCCCGGTGGCCGGCCCTCAGGCCTTGTCGGCGTCGGTGGTGAAGCTCTCGCCGCAGCCACACTCGGCGGTGGCGTTCGGGTTGCTGAACGTGAAGGTCTCGCTCAGGCCATGCTTGCCGAAGTCGATCACGGTGCCGTCCACCAGCGCCAGGCTCTTGGCGTCGACGTAGATCTTCACGCCCTCCTGCTCGAACACCGTGTCGCCCTCGCGCTCTTCGCGGGCCAGGTCGGTCACGTGGCCCCAGCCGGAGCAGCCGGTCTTGGTCACGCCGAAACGCAGGCCCAGCGCGCCGGGGGTCTGGGCGACGAAGCGCTGCACGCGCTCGAAGGCAATGGGGGTCAGGCTGACGGCCATGGGGCTACTCCAGAGGTACGGGGACATTATAAGGAGCCGTTGCCACGAAAAATGCCTCGCAAGCAGAACGCTGCAACCGGTAAACTCCCGTGTTCACAGATCGAGTCGATCAGCAGAGGATTCAAGTCATGACGGTGGTCAGCGTTGAACATGCGCTTGCCGGGAAGATCCCGGAAGGCGGCGAAGTCACGGTACGCGGATGGGTGCGCACGGTGCGCGGTTCAGCGAATCTGGCCTTCGTGAATGTGAGCGACGGCTCCTGCTTCGCCCCGATCCAGGTCGTGGCCGGCGACAGCCTGGCCAACTTCGATGAGATCAAGCGCCTGACCAGCGGCTGCTCGGTCATCGCCACCGGCACGCTGGTGAAGTCGCAGGGCAAGGGCCAGTCGTTCGAGATCCAGGCCAGCACGCTGGACGTGGTCGGCTGGGTCGAAGACCCGCTCACCTACCCGATCCAGCCCAAGCCGATGTCGCCGGAGTTCCTGCGCGAAGTGGCGCACCTGCGTCCGCGCACCAACCTGTTCGGCGCGGTCACCCGCATCCGCAACTGCCTGGCCCAGGCCGTGCACCGCTTCTTCCACGAGAACGGCTTCAACTGGATCAGCACCCCGATCATCACCACCTCCGACGCCGAAGGCGCCGGGCAGATGTTCCGTGTGTCCACCCTGGACATGGTGAACCTGCCGCGTGACGAGAAGGGCGCGATCGATTTCAGCCGCGACTTCTTCGGCAAGGAAACCTTCCTGACCGTGTCCGGCCAGCTGAACGTCGAGGCTTACTGCCTGGCGCTGAGCAAGGTCTACACCTTCGGCCCGACCTTCCGCGCCGAGAACAGCCACACCACCCGCCACCTGGCGGAGTTCTGGATGATCGAGCCGGAAATCGCCTTCGCCGACCTGGCCGAAGACGCGCGCCTGGCCGAAGAGTTCCTGAAGTACCTGTTCCGCGCAGTGCTGAACGAACGCAGCGACGACCTGGCCTTCATTGCCGAGCGCGTGGACAAGAACGCGATCACCAAGCTGGAAGACTTCATCAACGCACCGTTCGAGCGCATCGACTACACCGACGCGGTCAGCCTGCTGCAGAAGTCCGGCAGGAAGTTCGACTTCCCGGTCGAATGGGGCCTGGACCTGCAGACCGAGCACGAGCGCTGGCTGACCGAGGAACACGTCGGCCGCCCGGTGGTGGTGACCAACTATCCGGAGCACATCAAGGCCTTCTACATGCGCCTGAACGACGACGGCAGGACCGTTGCCGCGATGGACGTGCTGGCCCCGGGCATCGGCGAGATCATCGGCGGCAGCCAGCGCGAGGAGCGCCTGGACGTGCTGGACGCGCGCATGGCCCAGTTCGGCCTGGATCGCGAGCACTACAGCTGGTACCGCGATTTCCGCCGCTATGGTTCGGTGCCGCACGCCGGCTTCGGCCTGGGCTTCGAACGCCTGGTGGTGTACGTCTGCGGGCTGTCCAACATCCGCGATGCGATCCCGTACCCGCGTGCGCCGGGCAGCGCGGACTTCTAAGCCCCACACGACCACGGAGGTACCGCCCCCATGACCCTGTTCTTCGCCCTCTGTTTCGTCGGCGTTGCAGTGGCCGGGTTCAGTGCCTTCGTGATCTTCTGGCCGCTGACCCTGGTGCACGTGCGCGACCGCCATCCGGCGCTCGCCGCGCGCTTCGGCAGCGGCGCCTTCCTCAAGCCCGATGCCCTGGCCTGGCTGCTGCGACGCGACTATCGGCAGCAACCGGACCGCTCGCTGTCCGGGCTGGCGACACCGGCCTGGGTATCGCTGCTGACCCTGCTGGCCGGACTGGGCATGGCCGCCCTGCTCTGGCTGGCCTCGCTCTGGTAATACGCTCATGAATGACATCACCGCCTCGCGCGACAGCTGGTGGCTGGCCAGCCTCGGCAACACCCTCATCTGGGCGCGCCTGCGCGTTCGCCCGGCAGGCACCGCCGAAGTGCTCGACAGCGATGGCAACACGCTGAGCTACGACAGCGAAGACACCGCCCGTTCGCAGTTGTTCGACGCCGAGTTCGTCGAGTACGACGGCCTGGACGAGGAGGACGCACTGGTGCGCGGCTTCAGCCTGCACGAAGTGCAGCCGCCGCAGGCCGACAGCGACGAGGGCCTGCGTGGCCGCATGATCCAGTCACTTGGCGGGCGCGCCTGACCCCTGCATGTTCACCCCGCGCGCCTTCGCCGAGACCGACCTGCACTGGCTGGACCGCCTGCTGGCGCGCGACCCGTTCGTTACCGTGCTCACCCCCGGCAGCGATGGCCTGCCGGAGCTGACCCGGATGCCGGTGCTGTACCGGCGTGACGGCGACCAGATCGAACTGCGCGGCCACTGGGCCCGCGCCAACCCGCAGTCGCGCCACAGCGGCGCGGCCAAGGTGCTGGTCGATGGACCGCACGGTTACGTCTCCGCCAGCTGGTATCCGGACAAGGAGCCCGCCGCGCGGGTACCGACCTGGAACTACGCGGCTGCCGAGCTGCGTGGCCAGCTGCAGACCTTCGACGATGCCGGCGCGCTGGCGGAGCTGGTCGGCGCGATCAGCGACCGCTTCGAAGCCAGCGTCGGCCAGGCCTGGCAGTTCGATGCCACGCGTGCCGAACATGGCCCGGAGCTGCGCGCCATCGTCGGCTTCCGTTTCCAGGTCGAACATGTGCAGATGAAGCTCAAGCTGAGCCAGAACCATCCCGACGCCAACCAGCGTGCGGTGATCGCCGAACTGGAACAGCTGGGCACCCCCTCTTCCACCGAGTTGGCGCAGTGGATGCGCTGGCACCGCGAACAGGCCGCCCGCAGCGACTGAACGCCGCAGATTCCCGCGACGACGCAGCCGGACGGCTGCGGCGCGCCCCCACCCGACGCCAGGGACCCGAACATGAAAGACATCCACAAGCTGCTGCAGAACAACCGCGACTGGGCCGACCGGATCGAGAAGGAAGACCCCGAGTTCTTCCACCAGCTGGCCAAGCAGCAGCACCCGGAATACCTGTGGATCGGCTGCTCCGATTCGCGCGTGCCGGCCAACCAGATCATCGGCATGGCCCCGGGCGAAGTGTTCGTGCACCGCAACGTCGCCAACGTGGTCGCGCACACCGACCTGAACTGCCTGAGCGTGGTGCAGTACGCGGTGGACCAGCTGAAGGTGAAGCACATCCTGATCGTTGGCCACTACGGCTGCGGCGGTGTGCATGCCTGCCTGCACAACACCCGCGTCGGCCTGGCCGACAACTGGCTGCGCCACGTCGGTGACGTGATGCAGAAGCACACTGGCATCCTCGATGCGATCGAGACCGATGAGCTCAAGCACGCGCGCCTGTGCGAACTGAACGTGATCGAGCAGGTGGCCAACCTGTGCCGCTCGACCATCGTGCAGGATGCGTGGGCCCGCGGCCAGAAGCTGATGGTGCATGGCTGGGTCTACAGCCTGAAGGACGGACGCGTGCGCGAGATGGGCATCGACGTCGGTTCGCAGGAAGAGCTGCAGCCTGCATATGAAAAGGCCCTGTCCTACATCCCGCGCAAGGGCAAGCGCGACTGATCCCTTACGGATGACCATCATGCTCGCTTCGCCGATCAACCTGCACGCCTGGATCGAAGAGAACCGCCACCTGCTGAAGCCGCCGGTGGGCAACAAGATGATCGACAACGGCGATTTCATCGTGATGGTGGTCGGCGGGCCGAATTCGCGCACCGACTATCACTACGACGAAGGCCCCGAGTGGTTCTACCAGCTCGAAGGCGAGATGGTGCTGAAGGTGCAGGAAGACGGCGCGGTGCGCGACATCCCGATCCGCGCCGGCGAGATCTTCCTGCTGCCGGCAAAGGTTCCGCACTCGCCGCGGCGCCCGCCCGGTGGCATCGGCCTGGTGGTCGAGCGCAAGCGCCTGCCGCACGAGATGGACGGCGTGATCTGGCACTGCGAGCGCTGCAACCACAAGCTGCACGAAGAGTTCTTCCCGCTGCAGAACATCGAGACCGACCTGCCCAAGGTGTTTGCGCGCTATCACGCCAGCCTGGAGCTGCGCACCTGCAGCCAGTGCGGGCACGTGGATCCGCTGCCGGCGCCGGCGGTGGGCTGAGCCCCTCGAACGGTAGTCGCCCACCTTGGTGGGCGCTTGCTCGCTCCCGCCCTGGTAGATGCCCACCTTGGTGGGCGCTTTCTTGTACGTGCGCCAACCAAGGTTGGCGACTACCGGATCACACGGCGCTGGTGCCGGGCCGGCTGCTACCGGGCCATGCCCCAGGCGCTACACTGGCGGTCCCGTTGCAGCCTGTTGCCCGACCATGTCCGACCTGCTCAGCCGCACCCACGCCATCGCCCTGGACGCCGCCGATCCGCTGCGCCCGCTGCGCAGTGAATTCCTGATTCCGCGCCATGAGGGCGGCGAGCAGACCTACTTCGTGGGCAACTCGCTGGGCCTGCAGCCGCGCGGCGCGCAGGCAGCGGTGCAGGAAGTGATGAAGCAGTGGGGCGAACTGGCGGTGGAAGGCCACTTCACCGGCCCGACGCAGTGGCTGTCCTACCACCGCCTGGTGAGCGCGCAGCTGGCCCGCGTGGTTGGCGCGCTGCCCAGCGAAGTGGTGGCGATGAACACGCTGAGCGTAAACCTGCACCTGATGATGGTCAGCTTCTACCGGCCGACCACGCAGCGCCCGGTGATCCTGATGGAAGCCGGCGCGTTCCCGACCGATCGCCACGCGGTGGAAGCCCAGATCCGCTTCCATGGCTTCGACCCGGCCGAGTGCCTGGTGGAAGTGCAGCCGGACGAAGCCAACGGCACGATTTCACTGAACGCCATCGAGCGCGCCATGACCGAACACGGCCCGCGCCTGGCGCTGGTGCTGTGGCCTGGCGTGCAGTACCGCACCGGCCAGGCCTTCGACCTCGATGCGATCACCCGCGCCGCCCGCCTGCAGGGCGCACGCATCGGCTTCGACCTGGCGCACTCGGTCGGCAACCTGCCGCTGCGCCTGCATGACGTGGCCCCCGATTTCGCCGTGTGGTGCCATTACAAGTACCTCAACAGCGGCCCGGGCGCAGTGGCTGGCGCCTTCGTGCACGAGCGCCACCACCGCGATACCACCCTGCCGCGCTTTGCTGGCTGGTGGGGCCATGAGGAAGCCACCCGCTTCCAGATGGCGCCGCAGTTCACCCCGGCCATCGGCGCCGAGGGTTGGCAGCTGAGCAATCCACCGATTCTCGGCCTGGCACCGCTGCGCGCCTCTCTGGACCTGTTCGAACGTGCCGGCATGGAGGCGCTGCGCAGCAAATCGCTGGCGTTGACCGGGATGCTCGAGGCGCTGGTGCGCGCACGCCTGCCGCAGGTGCTGGACATCATCACCCCGGCCGATCCGCAGCGCCGCGGCTGCCAGTTGTCGCTGCGCGTGATCGGTGGCCGCGAGCGTGGCCGCGCACTGTTCGAGCACCTGCGCGGCATCGGTGTGCTCGGCGACTGGCGCGAACCCGACGTGATCCGCATCTCGCCCACCCCGCTCTACAACCGCTACCTGGACGTGCACCACTTCGTCGAGGAAGTGGAAGCCTGGGCCGGCCTTTGAGCCGGTCCCTCCCCTGCTGCTGGACAGTTCGTTGATCGCACATGCTTCCCGCTCGTTGAGCATTATCGGTGCCGGCCTGGCCGGGTCCCTGCTGGCCATCCTGCTGTCGCGGCAAGGCTGGCGCATCACCCTGTACGAACGCCGCGGTGATCCGCGCGTGGCTGATTACGAGAGTGGCCGCTCGATCAACCTGGCATTGGCCGAGCGTGGGCGCAATGCGCTGCGCCAGGCGGGTGTGGAGGACGAAGTGATGGCACGCGCGGTGATGATGCGCGGCCGCATGGTGCACCCCCGCGACGGCGAACCGCAGCTGCAGCGCTATGGCCGTGATGACAGCGAAGTGATCTGGTCGATCCACCGCAGCGATCTGAACACCACGTTGCTGGAACTGGCCGAGCAGGCCGGCGCCACCGTGCACTTCCATCGGCGCCTGCACACCGTTGATTTCGACGCCGGTTACGCGCGTTTCATCGATGACCGCGACGACAGCCCGCACGACATCCGCTTCGACACCCTGATCGGTGCCGACGGCGCCGGTTCGGCCCTGCGCGCAGCGATGAACCGCCGTGCCCCGCTGGGCGAGGACATCGCCTTCCTCGACCACTCCTACAAGGAGCTGGAGATCCCTCCGGCCGCCGACGGCGGCTTCCGCATCGAGCGCAATGCGCTGCACATCTGGCCACGCGGCCATTACATGTGCATCGCCCTGCCCAACCACGAAGGCACCTTCACCGTCACCCTGTTCCTGCCCAACCAGGGCGATCCCAGCTTCGCCACGGTCAACACCGGCGCGCAGGCCGAGGCGCTGTTCGCGCGGGAGTTCGCCGACACCCTGCCGTTGATCCCGAACCTGCGCGCGGACTGGGAACAGCACCCGCCGGGGCTGCTCGGCACGCTCACCCTGGAGCGCTGGCACCAGCACGGTCGCGCCGTACTGATCGGCGATGCCGCGCATGCGATGGTGCCGTTCCACGGCCAGGGCATGAACTGCGCGTTCGAGGACTGCGTTGCGCTGGCCCGCCACCTGATGGAAGCGGATGACCTGGAAGGCGCGTTCGCCGCGTTCGAAGCCGAGCGCAAGCCGAATGCACGTGCCATCCAGCAGATGGCGCTGGAGAACTACCTGGAGATGCGCGACCGTGTCGCCGATCCTGCGTTCCTGCTGCAGCGCGAACTGGAGCAGGAACTGCAGCGGCGCTGGCCGACCCGCTTCGTGCCGCACTACACGATGGTCACCTTCCTGCACACACCTTACGCCGAGGCGCTGCGCCGCACCGAACTGCAACGCGACATGCTGGTGGCCGCCACCACCGGTCACGATTCACTGGACAACATCGACTGGGCCGCGCTGGAAGCGCAGATCCACGCGCAGCTGCCGGTCCTGGAGGGCGCGCACTGATGGCCGACAGCTTCCTGTTCTACGACCTGGAAACCTTCGGCCAGGACCCGCGGCGCACGCGCATATCGCAGTACGCCGCGATCCGTACCGATGCCGACCTCAACGAGATCGATACGCCGGTCAGCTTCTTCGTGCGCCCGGCCGATGACCTGCTGCCCTCACCGATGGCGACCCTGGTTACCGGCATCACCCCGCAGCAGGCCCTGGCCGAGGGCATCAGCGAGGCCGAGGCCTTCGACCGCATCAACGAACAGCTGTCGCGCCCCGGCACCTGTGCGCTGGGCTACAACACGCTGCGCTTCGACGATGAATTCGTCCGCTACGGGCTGTTCCGCAATTTCCACGACCCGTACGAGCGCGAGTGGCGCAACGGCAATTCGCGCTGGGACCTGCTGGACATGCTGCGCCTGATGCGCGCGATGCGCCCGGACGGCATCCAGTGGCCGCTGCGCGAGGACGGCGCCACCTCGTTCAAGCTTGAGCACCTGGCCGAGGCCAACAACGTGCGCGAGGGCGATGCGCACGAAGCGCTGTCCGACGTACGTGCCACCATCGGCATGGCACGCCTGTTCAAGCAGTCGCAGCCGCGCCTGTGGGAGTACGCGCTGAAGCTGCGTGACAAGCGCTTCGTCGGCGGCCTGCTGGACGTGGCCGCGATGAAGCCGGTACTGCACATTTCCATGCGCTACCCGGCCAGTCGCCTGTGCGCGGCGCCAGTACTGCCGCTGGCCGTGCACCCCACCATCAACAACCGGGTGATCGTGTTCGACCTGGAAGGCGAGATCGACGACCTGCTGGAACTGCCGGCGGAGGTGATCGCACAGCGCCTTTACCTGCGCGCCAGCGAGCTGCCCGAAGGCGTGGCGCGGGTGCCGCTGAAGGAAGTGCATCTGAACAAGGTGCCAGCGCTGATCGCCTGGAACCACCTGCGCGCCGATGACCACGCGCGCCTCGGCCTGGACGTGGCCGCGATCGAGGCCAAAGTGGAACGGCTGCGCGCGTTCGCCCCGCAGCTGGCCGAGAAGGCGCGCCAGGTCTACAACCAGCCCCGCGTCGCCACCGTGGCCGACGTCGATGCCTCGCTGTACGACGGTTTCCTCGGCAACGGCGACAAACCGCTGCTTGCGCTGGCACGCACCACCGCGCCCGAGCAGCTGGCCGCGCTGGAAGGCCGTTTCCGCGACCCGCGCCTGCCGGAGCTGCTGTTCCGCTACCGCGCGCGCAACCATCCCGGCAGCCTCGCGCCGGCGGAACGCCAGCGCTGGCAGGATTACCGCCGCCAGCGCCTGCTCGGCGACGGCGGGCTGGGCGAACTCAACCTGCCCCAGTACCAGCAGCAGCTCGATGCACTGGCCGCCGAAGCGCCCGACGATGCGCGGCGCCAGGCCCTGCTGCAATCGCTGCGCGACTGGGGCCAGCACCTGCAGGAGACACTGTGAGCGCCTACTTCTCGGACGCCAGTTTCAGGTTCCTGCGCAGCCTGGCGCGGCACAACGACAAGGCCTGGTTCAACGACCACCGCCAGCAGTATGAAGACCACGTACGGCAGCCGTTCCTGCGCCTGCTGGGCGACCTGCAGCCGGCACTGGCCGAGGTCAGCGACCATTTCCGCGCCGATACGCGCGGCGTCGGCGGCTCGCTGTTCCGCATCCACCGCGACGCGCGCTTCTCCAACGACAAGTCACCGTACAAGACCTGGCAGGGCGCACGCCTGTTCCATGAGCGCCGCCGTGAAGTAGCCGCGCCTTCGTTCTACGTGCACCTGCAGCCGGGCGAGAGCTTCGTCGGTGCCGGCCTGTGGCATCCGGAACCGGAAACCCAGCGCCGCGTGCGCCACTTCATCCTCGACAACCCGGGCAGCTGGAAGGCCGCCGCGCACGCACCGGGCCTGCGCAAGCGCTTCGATTTCGAGGAGAGCGAAAAGCTGGTGCGTCCGCCGCGTGGCTTCCCCGCCGACTTCGAGTTCATCGACGACCTCAAGCACCGCAACTGGGTGATGTGGCGCTCGCTGGACGACGCCACCATGACCGGTCCGCGCCTGCTGTCCACGCTGGGCAAGGATCTGGCCGCGCTCGGCCCGTTCGTCGACTACCTGTGCGCGGCGCTGGACCTGGAATTCTGATGCCATTGGCACAGCAACGCCGCACGCTGGGCCGCACCGGCCTGGCGGTTTCGCCGGTGGGCCTGGGCTGTTCCGGCTTCTGGGGGCATCGCCGATTCCCGGAACAATCGGCCGCGAACGTGGTCGAGCATGCACTGGCACAGGGCGTGAACCTGTTGGACACCGGCCACAACTACTCCGGTTTCCACGCCGAGCCGCGGCTGGGCCGCATCCTGCGCCCGTTGCTGAAACAATACCCGCGCGACGCACTGGTGATTTCCAGCAAGGGCGGCACGCTGACCGGCCAGGCCGGCGTCAGCGGCGCCGAGCAACGCAACTTCTCGCCGGCAGCCATCACCGCCAGCTGCGAGGCTTCGCTGCGCAATCTCGGCCTGGATCACCTGGACATCTACCAGTTGCATGGCGCCAGCGAGCACGACATCAACGACGACCTGCTGGCGGCGCTGCAGCGCCTGCGCGAACGCGGGTTGATCCGGCACACCGGCATCAACACCCACTCGGCCTCGACCCTGCGCTGGATGATCGCCCATCCCGACGCCTTCGATGTGGTGCTGCTGGACTACAACGCCCTGCAGCAGGACCGCGAACCGCTGATCGACCAGTTGCAGGCGGTGGGCATCGGCGTGCTGGCCGGGACCGTGCTGGCGCAGGGCCACCTGCTGCCCGCGCGCCCGCGCCTGCCACGGCTGGCCGATGGCTGGTACCTGGCGCGCGCCTGGCTGAAGCCCAGCAGCCGCCAGCTGATGCGCAGTGCCCGCCAGATGCGCCGGGCAGTGGCCGCGATCCGCAGCCAACGCCCGGCCCAGACCGCCTTCGCCTATGCGCTGGGCCATCCCGGCGTGGCCAGCGGCATCCTTGGCACCACCCGCACCCGCAGCCTCGACGAGGTGCTGGCGACGCGGCTGGAAGCGCTGACCCCGGCCGAACGGCAACAGCTGGTCGATGCCTTCGGTGACGGCCGTGGCTCGCCCAGTCATTGAGTCTTCACCCGGCACTGCCGCCATTGCGGCAGTCTGGTCGGCATGAAGAAACTCACCGCACTCATTGTGCTGCTGGTCCTGGCCGTCGCGGCCTGGTGGTTCGGCGGCCCCTACATGACCATCAATGGCCTGTCCAAGGCCATCGAGCAGCGCGACACCGCCCGCCTGGAGCGTTACGTCGACTTCCCGCGCGTGCGCAGCAGCCTGCGTGCGCAGCTCAACGACTACCTGGTGCGCCAGGCCGGCCCCGACATGGCATCCAGCCCGTTCGGCGCCCTGCTCTATGGGCTGGGCGACCAGCTTGGCGGTGCCGCAGTGGAGACCATGGTGACCCCGACCGGGATCGGCGCGATGCTGCAGGGCCACGTGCTGTGGAAGCGTGGCCGCAATGAACTGCAGGGCGGCGATGCCTTCGGTGCGACCGAACCGGCGCGGCCGCTGAAGCATGCCGAGCATCATTTCGAGGCACTGGACCGATTCGTGATCGACGTCGATCGCGGCCCCGGCCAGCCACCGTTGAAGGTGGTGCTGGAGCCGCAGGGCCTGCGCTGGAAGGTGGTGGACCTGCAGCTGGGAATGTCGGGCAGCCCTTCATCGGACCCGTGGCCTGACGGCAGCGCCAACCAAGGTTGGCAACTACCGGGGCATGTGGCTCTGGTAGATGCCCACCTTGGTGGGCATGGGTCCTAGGCAGTGCAAACCAACGGTTGGCACGTACCGGTCGAGTCCGCCCTACCCCTCGTTGGCGACGCCGTGCGGCACGTGGCCGGCGGCCACATGCTCGCGGGCGCTGTCGATGTTGTGCTGCGAATCGTCGAAGAAGATGTCGGCACCGAAGGCCTGCAGGAACGGGCCCTTGTGACGGCCGCCCAGGAACAGTGCCTCGTCCAGGCGCACGCCCCACTCGCGCAGGGTGCGGATCACCCGCTCATGCGCCGGTGCCGAACGCGCGGTCACGAGCGCGGTACGGATCGGCGCGCTCTCGCCGGCCGGGAACACTTCCTGCAGCGTATGCAGGGCCGACAGGAAGCCACGGAAGGGACCGCCGCTGAGCGGCTCGCGGGCGCGCTCGCGCTCGTGGCGGCCAAACGCTTCCACGCCCTGCTCGCGCGAGATGCGCTCGCTCTCGTCACCGAAGATCACCGCGTCACCATCGAAGGCGATGCGCAGCTGGCCGGCCGGGCGACCAGTATCGATCTGGTCGGCGGCTGCCGCAGCGGTCTCGCCCGGCGGCTTGGGCAGGATGGTTGCCGCCGCGATGCCATGACGCAGCGCGCTGCGCACCGATTCGGGGTTGGCCGACAGGAACAGGTCGGTACCGAACGGCTTCACGTACGGCCAGGTCGGCTCGCCGGCGGTGAAGGTCGCGCGGATGATGCCCAGCCCATAGTGCTGGATCGAATTGAAGATGCGCAGGCCGGTATCGGCCGAGTTGCGCGACAGCAGGATCACCTCGACCCGCGGGTTCTCCGGGCTGGCGCCCTGGTTCAGCGCCAGCAGCTTGCGCACCACCGGGAAGGCCACGCCGGGGCCGAGGATATCGTCCTCGTGCTGGCGCTGGAATTCGGCGTAGGCCGCCACGCCATCACTTTCGAACAGCGCATGGCTTTCCTCGAGGTCGAACAGCGCGCGCGAGGTCACCGCGACGGTCAGCAAACGGGGGGAGTTGTCGCCCATCGGTGGGGGTCCTTCAAGCGGTCGGCGGGGCCGGCCGCCCATTGTCCTCAAAAAACGAACTGTTCGCTCAGGATCCTGTCTTCCAGGTTGTGCTCCGGGTCGAACAGCAGGGTCACGCGGCGGTCCTTCGACTCGCGGATGGTCACCTCGACCACGTCGCGGGTCTCGTGCGAATCCGCCGTGACGCTGACCGGGCGCTTGTACGGATCGAGCACGCGGAAGCGCACCTCGGTATCGGCCTTGAGGATCGCCCCGCGCCAGCGACGCGGCCGGTACGGGGCCAACGGCGTCAGCGCGATGGTGTGCGAGCCCAGCGGCAATACCGGGCCATGCGCGGAATAGTTGTAGGCGGTGCTGCCCGCCGGGGTGGCCACCAGCACGCCGTCACCGATCAGCTCGGCCACGCGTTCCTGGCCGTTGAGGTCGATGCCGATATGCGCGGCCTGCCGGGTCTGGCGCAGCAGCGAGACATCGTTGTAGGCCAGCGAACCGGTACTGGTGCCCGACTCGGTCAGCGCCACCATTTCCAGCGGGCGCAGGTTGGCCGGTTCGGCACGCGCAATGCGGGCCTGCACGTCGTCGTCGCCGCGGTACTGGTTCATCAGGAAGCCGACGGTGCCCAGCTTCATGCCGAACACCGGCTTGCCCAGGTGCCCATGCCGATGCAGGGTCTGCAGCATGAAGCCGTCGCCCCCCAGCGGACACAGCACGTCGGCCTGCTCCGGCGCGTGATCGCCATAACGCGAGACCATCGCGGCGCGGGCCATCTGTGCAGGTTCGGTGGCGCTGGCCAGGAAAGCGATGCGGGGGGTGTCGCTCATCGGTGGATCCGGGTGGGTGTGCCAGCAAGAGCATACCCGGTAGTGCCGGCCGCTGGCCGGCAGCTGCACCCGATTGTGGTCCATGCGGTTGCCGGCCAGCGGCCGGCACTACCCGGCAATGCAGAACGGCCCCGCTTTCGCGGGGCCGTTCCTCCAACTGCTGCAGATCAGGAGCCCCCCTGAGTCAGGGGGGCGCGCCAACGGCGCGGGGGGCTGGGAGCATGGTTGGCATGGGGCCCACGGTTTGCAGGGCAAACCGTGGGGCGTCAGCGCGAATGCGCTTACGCACCATGCGCGGCCAGCTGACCCAGGCGCTGCACCGCGACCGAAACGGTCGGGTAGTCCAGGGTCTTCTGCTCGGCCAGTTCGGCCAGCATCGCCAGGGTGAAGCGCAGGCTGCTGTCGTCGCGACCCATCCAGGCCGCCACCTTTGCTTCGGCACTGCTGCCCTTGGTACCCAGCACCTGGCCCGCCAGATTGCGGTGGTTGGCGGCCAGCTCGTCACGCAGCACGCCACGTGCCACCGCGTGCCAACGGCCATTGACCTCCAGCGCATCGACCTGCTCGAACAGCCACGGCAGCTGCAGGGCATCGCCCAGGCGGAAGTGGACCTTGGACACGTCCACCGGCTTCAGCTTGCGGGTACGGGCCAGTTCGATGATGTCGAACGCCGGCTCCAGGAAGTGCAGTTCGGCCAGCTGCTGCGCCAGCGCGGACGGCAGGCCCTTTTCCTTCCACTCGGCCACCAGGGCTTCGTAGGTCGGACGCTGCGAATCCGGCAGCACACCCGAGGCAACGCGGATGTCGTTGAACGGGCCCTGGTAGCGGTTGACCGCTTCGGTGATGCCGGGCATCGCGCCGGGGCGCGACAGCAGCCAGCGCACGAACGAGCGCTGCAGCTTCCAGATCACTTCCAGGGCGTCGATCTGCACCGACTCCGGCACCTTGCCGTCGAGGGCATCGATCTGTGCCCACAGCGCGCGTGCATCCAGCGTTTCACGGCTGATGGTGTAGGCCTTGGCAACCTCGGCGATGGAACGGCCGGTGTCTTCCTGCATGCGCATCAGGAAGGTGGCGCCCATGCGGTTGATGGTCTGGTTGGTCACGGCCGTGGCGATGATTTCGCGCTTCAGGCGGTGACGCTCCATTGCGTCGGCATACTTCTTCTGCAGCGGGGTCGGGAAGTAGCGCTGCAGTTCCTTGGACAGGTACGGATCTTCCGGGATGTCCGAATCCAGCAGCTGGGCGAATGCCACCAGCTTGGAGTAGGACAGCAGCACCGACAGTTCCGGACGGGTCAGGCCCTGGCCGCGCGCCTTGCGCTGCGACAGCTCGGCATCGGACGGCAGGAACTCGATCTGGCGATCAAGCAGGCCCTGCTGTTCCAGGGTACGGATGAAGTGCTGCTTGGAACCCAGGCGCTTGACCGCCATCCGCTCCATCAGGCTCAGCGCCTGGTTCTGGCGGTAGTTGTCGTTGAGCACCAGCTCGGCGACTTCATCGGTCATCGAGGCCAGCAGCTTGTTGCGCTGCTCGACGGTCAGCTTCTTGGCCCGCACCACATCGTTGAGCAGGATCTTGATGTTGACTTCATGGTCGGAGGTGTCGACACCGGCCGAGTTGTCGATGAAGTCGGTGTTGAGCAGCACGCCGGCCTGCGCGGCTTCGATGCGGCCCAGCTGGGTCATGCCCAGGTTGCCGCCCTCGCCCACCACCTTGCAGCGCAGCTCGCCACCGTTCACGCGCAGCGCGTTGTTGGCACGGTCGCCGACATCGCTGTGCTGCTCGCTGGCGGCCTTGACGTAGGTACCGATGCCGCCGTTCCACAGCAGGTCGACCGGTGCCTTCAGGATCGCGCTCATCAGCTCGTTCGGCGACAGCGCCTTGACGTTCTCGTCCAGGCCCAGCGCTTCACGCACCTGCGGGGTGATCTCGATCGACTTCAGGCTGCGCGGGTACACGCCGCCGCCCTTGCTGATCAGCTTGGCATCGTAGTCCGCCCAGCTCGAACGCGGCACGGTGAACAGGCGCTCACGTTCGACGAACGTGGTGGCCGCGTCCGGGTTCGGGTCCAGGAAGATGTGGCGGTGATCGAACGCAGCCACCAGGCGGATGTGGCGCGACAGCAGCATGCCGTTGCCGAACACGTCGCCGGACATGTCGCCGACGCCGACCGCGGTGAAGTCCTGGCTCTGGCTGTCACGGCCCAGCGCACGGAAGTGGCGCTTGACCGACTCCCACGCACCGCGTGCGGTGATGCCCATGCCCTTGTGGTCGTAACCGACCGAACCACCGGAGGCGAACGCATCGCCCATCCAGAAGCCGTGCGCGATGGCCAGGCCGTTGGCGATGTCGGAGAACGTCGCAGTGCCCTTGTCGGCGGCCACCACCAGGTACGGATCGTCCATGTCGTGGCGCACGACATCCACCGGCGGCACGATCTTGTTGTTGACGATGTTGTCGGTGATGTCCAGCAGGCCCTGGATGAACAGCTTGTAGCAGGCCACGCCGTTGGCGAAGATCGCATCACGGTCGCCGTTCACCGGCGGGGTCTTGGCGAAGAAGCCGCCCTTCGCGCCGACCGGCACGATGACGGTGTTCTTGACCATCTGTGCCTTGACCAGGCCCAGCACTTCGGTACGGAAGTCTTCGCGACGGTCCGACCAGCGCAGGCCACCACGGGCGACCGCGCCGAAGCGCAGGTGGGTACCTTCCACGCGCGGGCCGTAGACGAAGATCTCGCGGTACGGGCGCGGCTTCGGCAGGTCCGGCACCAGCGCCGAATCGAACTTGAAGCTGATGACATGGCCGTGCTGGCCGTTGGCATCGGTCTGGTAGTAGCTGGTACGCAGGGTCGCGTCGATCACGCCCATGAACGAGCGCAGGATGCGGTCCTCGTCCAGGCTGGACACGCGGTCCATCAGCTTCAGCAGCGCATCGCGCGCGGCCTGCATCTGCGCGTCGCGGTCACCCTTGCGGGCGTCGACCACGGTCTTGAGCACCTTCAGGGTGGCATCGTCACCGGCAGCCAGCACGTCGAAGTGGGCCTTCAGCTGGGCCTGGCCGGCGGCGATGTCGTCCTTGCTTTCGTGGCCGGTGGCCGGATCGAAGCGGGCCTCGAACAGCTCGACCAGCAGGCGGGCCAGCAGCGGGTAGCGCGCGAAGGTGCCTTCCACGTAGGCCTGGGAGAACGGCACGCCGGTCTGCAGCAGGTACTTGCAGTAGCCGCGCAGCATGGCGACCTGGCGCCAGTGCAGGCCGGCAGCCAGCACCAAGCGGTTGAAGCCGTCGTTCTCGGCATCGCCGTGCCAGACGCGGGCGAAGGTCTCGCCGAAGGCTTCATCGACACTGGCGGCATCGATCGCGCCGGCGGTCGACTCGACCTCGAAGTCCTGCACGTACACCGGGGCGTTGTCGACCGACAGGCGGTACGGACGCTCGGCGATCACGCGCAGGCCCATGTTTTCCATCATCGGCAGCGCGTCCGACAGCGGAATGTCGTCCAGCTGGCGATACAGCTTCAGGCGCAGGCCATCACCGCTTTCGCGCGGCACGGCCTGCAGGCTCAGGCGCAGGTCGTCCGGGCCGGTCAGGGCGTCGAGCTGGCTGACATCGTTGGCGGCAACCGCGGTGCTGTTGTCTTCGATGTAGCCGGCCGGCAGCGCCTTGCCGATACGAGCGGCGATGCGCAGGCCTTCGGTCTCGCCGTGGCGGGCCACCAGCGCTTCGCGCAGGTCGTCCTGCCAGTTGCGCAGCACCTGGGCCAGCTTCTGCTCCAGTTCGGCGGTATCGACGTCGAGCATCTCACCCGGCTTCGGGCGCACGATCAGGTGCACCTGGGCCAGCGGCGATTCGCCCAGCACCACCGAGCTGTCGACGTACTCGCCGTGCAGCGCGTCCTTCAGCATCGCTTCGATGCGCAGGCGCACGTCGGTGTTGAAGCGCTCACGCGGCAGGTAGACCAGCGCGGAGATGAAACGGCTGTACTTGTCGCGGCGCAGGAACAGGCGGCTGCGCACGCGCTCCTGCAGGCCCAGCACGCCCATCGCGGTGCGGAACAGTTCGTCCTCGCTGGACTGGAACAGTTCTTCGCGCGGCAGGGTTTCCAGGATGTGGCGCAGGGCCTTGCCACTGTGGCTGGCCGGGGCCAGGCCCGACTGCTTCATCACGTGCTCGTGGCGCTGGCGCACCAGCGGGATTTCCCACGGGCGGCGGTTGTAGGCGCTGGAGGTGAACAGGCCGAGGAAGCGCTGCTCGCCGATGATCTTGCCCTTGGCGTCGAATTCCAGCACGCCGATGTAATCCATGTAGCCAGCGCGATGCACGCGCGAACGGGCATTGGTCTTGGTCAGGATCAGCGCATCCTTCAGACCGGACGTGGTGTTCAGGCCCTGCGCGGCCAGGGTCTTGACCGGACGGGCGGCGGACTTGTCCTTGCCGCGCATCAGGCCCAGGCCGGTGTCGTTCAGCGGCGCCAGCACCTCTTCCTTGCCCTGCTTCTCGACGCGGTATTCGCGGTAGCCGAAGAAGGTGAAGTGGTTGTCGGCGGCCCAGCGCAGGAACTCCTGTGCTTCCTTGCGCGATGCGTCGTCGACCGGCAGCTGGCGGCTGCCGAGGTCGTCGGCCAGCGCCAGCGCCTTGTCCTTCATCGGCTGCCAGTCGCGCACGATCGCACGCACTTCGTCCAGCGCCTTGTTGATGGCCTGTTCGATGGCAGCCATGGCGTCGGCCGGCTGGCGGTCGATCTCCAGCAGCATCACCGACTCGGCATCGCCCTCGCCGACCTTGACCAGCTTGCCGGCCTTGTCGCGGGTGAAGCGCAGCACCGGGTGGCCCAGCACGTGGACACCCACGCCCTGCTCGGCCAGCGACATGGTGACGGTATCGACCAGGAACGGCATGTCGTCGTTGACGATCTGCAGCACGGTGTGCGGCGATTCCCAACCGTTGGCCTTCGCAGTCGGATTGAACACGCGGACGTTGGCCTTGCCGGCCTTGCGGGCACGGGCGAATTCCAGCGTCTCAGCCGCGAGCGCGGCCCACTCTTCAGCGCTGTGGTGCGGGAACTCGTCCGATTCCATGCGCTTGTAGAAGTCAGTGGCGAAGGCCACCGCTTCGGCCTGTGCGGCCGCGGGGTAGCGCTTGCGCAAGGCCGTGTACACCGGCTCCAGGGAGAAACCAGCGGTCACTGCGACCTCCGACTCTGCTGGTTTCGTCTTGTTTTTCACGGTCTTGGCTGCGGTTTTTTGCGGTTTCATGGCAGAGCGATGCGCTTGCTCAGTTGGGAAAATGAAATTGTAGCCCTACCGCACGAAAAGGCCTTGCTGCAGGACGGAATAAGCAGATTCGGGTTTGCTGCGGTTTAGACGCCTATTCAGTTCGCTCCGGTATGGAGCTGGCGCCTGCTTCAGCACTGCCGACAGGATCGGCAAAGCGTGTTACCGGAAGACACACGCGGCGACGCCGATTCGATTCCACAATCCTGAACTGGACGGTATAGTCCACCGCGTGAACCCGGCCTACCTCCCCGTTGCCCTCGACGCGCGCGATGAGCGCGTGTTCGATGCTGTGCGCAGACTGCTGGCCGAGCAGGGCATGCAGATGAGCATGGACGCGGTGGCCCAGCATGCCGGCTGCTCCAAGCAGACCCTGTACTCGCGCTACGGCAGCAAGCAGGAACTGCTGCGCCGGGTGATGCAGCGCCACGTCGGCCACGCCACCGGGGCCATGCTGCGTGCACTCCGCAGTGACGACCTGCGTGCCAGCCTTCTCCAGTTCGCCACCGACTTCCTGGAGCATTTCAACCAACCGCACGTAGGACAGGCCTGCCGGCTGATTGCAGCCGAGGCAGCCCAGTTTCCCGAAGAGGCGCGTACGCTGTACCGGCACGGTGCCGGCGCGCTGACGCTTCATCTTGCTGAATGGATTGAAACCGTTTGCATGCAAGGCCAGCTCCGGCATGACGACCCGCACTTCATGGCCGAACTGCTGCTGAGCATGATCGCCGGTCAGGATTTCGACAAACAGCGCTTCCATACCCCCCATCGTGATGACGCGCTCCTGCGTCGGCGCTGGGCAGAGTTCTCCGTCGACAGCTTCCTGCGCGCGTTCGCGCCACAGCCGTCGCCGGCCCCGTCTACAAACCAACCCCGGAGTTCCTCCTGATGACCGCCCCACTCCGCACCCTTGCCTTGACGTGCGCCGTTGCTGTCGCGCTGGCTGCCTGCAAGAAGCCGGAACAGCAGACGCCCCCGCCGCCGGAGGTGGGCGTGATCGACGCCAAGCCGCAGACCCTGCCGCTGCAGCGCGAGCTGGTCGGCCGCCTGTCGCCGTTCCGCAGCGCCGACGTCCGCGCACGCGTACCCGGCGTGCTGCTCAAGCGCGTTTACCAGGAAGGCTCGCAGGTCAAGCAGGGCCAGACCCTGTTCCTGATCGACCCGGCGCCGTTGCGTGCCTCGCTCAACGCCTCCGAGGCCCAGCTGGCTTCGGCCCGCGCCACCTACGCCAATGCCAAGGTCGCCGCCGATCGCGCGCGCTCGCTGGCGCCGCAGCAGTTCGTCTCCAAGTCCGACCTGGACAACGCCGAATCGGCCGAGCGCACCGCCCTGGCCGCCGTCAAGCAGGCCGAAGCGGCAGTGACCTCTTCGCGGATCAACCTGGGCTACGCCGAAGTGACCGCGCCGATCAGTGGCGTGGCCAACAAGCAGCAGGTCACCGAGGGCGCGCTGGTCGGCCAGGGCGATGTGACCCTGCTGACCACCGTTGACCAGCTCGACCCGCTGTATGTGAACTTCTCGCTGAGCGTGGATGAGCTGACCCAGCTTCGCGCGCAGCAGGCCAAGGGCTCGCTGGCGCTGTCCGGCGACGGCAAGGCCACGGTCAACGTCAAGCTGGCCGACGGCAGCACCTATGGTGAGCCGGGCACGCTGGACTTCTCCTCGACCACGGTCGACCCGGCCACCGGTGCGGTGTCGCTGCGTGCGCTGCTGCCGAACCCCCAGCAGATCCTGCTGCCGGGCGCCTTCGTCAGCTTCCAGGCCAACCTGGGCGAGCGCAACAATGCCTACCTGGTGCCGCAGCAGGCGCTGCTGCGTGACACCACCGGCGGCTACGTGATGGTGGTCGGTGCCGACGGCAAGGTGGTGCGCAAGAACGTGAAGACCGATGGCGCGCAGAACGGCAACTGGCTGGTCAGCGACGGTCTGGCCGCCGGTGACAAGGTGATCGTGGCCGGCGTGCAGAAGGTCAAGGAAGGTGCACCGGCGGTGGCCAAGCCGTGGACCCCGGGGCAGGACGCCAACGGCAAGCCTGCCGCAGGCGGCGCCGCTCCGGCGGGCGCAGCACCGGCGGCAGGCAAGGCACCGGCCGACGCGGCCAAGCCGGAACAGGCCGATGCGGCCAAGCCGGCCGCCACCGATTCGAACAAGCAGTAACGGGAACCTTCCGTCATGCCTAAATTTTTCATCGAACATCCAGTCTTCGCCTGGGTGGTTGCGATCCTGATCTCGCTCAGCGGCGTGATCGCGATCCTCAACCTGGGCGTGGAGTCCTATCCCAACATCGCCCCGCCGCAGGTCACCGTCTCGGCGACCTACCCGGGCGCCAGCGCGGACACCACCGAGAAATCGGTCACCCAGGTGATCGAGCAGCAGCTGACCGGTATCGATCACCTGCTGTACTTCAGCTCCTCGTCGGCCTCCAACGGCCGCGCGCAGATCACCCTGACCTTCGAGACCGGCACCGATCCGGACATCGCCCAGGTGCAGGTGCAGAACAAGGTGTCGCTGGCCACGCCACGACTGCCTTCGGAAGTGACCCAGCAGGGCGTGGTGGTGGCCAAGGCCAATGCCGGCTTCCTGATGGTGGTGGCGCTGCAGTCCGATACCCCGACCATCAACCGTGACGCCCTGAACGACATCGTCGGCTCGCGCGTGCTCGACCAGGTCTCGCGTATCCCCGGCGTCGGCAGCACCCAGCAGTTCGGTTCCGAGTACGCCATGAACATCTGGCTGAACCCGGAGAAGATGCAGGGCTATGGCCTGTCGGCCAGCCAGGTACTGGCCGCGGTACGTGCGCAGAACGTACAGTTCGCCGCCGGTGCGCTGGGTTCGGACCCGTCGCCGGAAGGCCAGCACTTCACCGCCACGGTCTCGGCCGAAGGCCGCTTCAGCTCGCCGCAGGAATTCGAGAACATCATCCTGCGCGCCAACGCCGATGGCTCGCGCGTGCTGCTCAAGGACATCGCCCGCGTCGCCTTCGGTGCCAACAACTACGGCTTCGACACCCAGTACAACGGCAAGCCGACCGGCGCCTTCGCCATCCAGCTGCTGCCGGGCGCCAACGCCCTGAACGTGGCCGAAGCGGTGCGCGCCAAGATGGACGAGCTGCAGCCCAGTTTCCCGTCCGGGGTGACCTGGTTCTCGCCGTACGACAGCACCACCTTCGTCAAGATCTCGATCCAGGAAGTGGTCAAGACCCTGTTTGAAGCGGTCCTGCTGGTGTTCCTGGTGATGCTGATCTTCCTGCAGAACTTCCGCGCCACACTGATCCCGACCCTGGTCATCCCCGTCGCCCTGCTCGGTACCTTCCTGGGCATGTGGATGATCGGCTTCACGATCAACCAGCTGACCCTGTTCGCGATGGTGCTGGCGATCGGCATCGTGGTCGACGATGCGATCGTGGTGATCGAGAACGTCGAACGCATCATGAGCGAGGAAGGCCTGGCGCCGAAGCCGGCCACGCAGAAGGCGATGACCCAGATCACCGGCGCGGTGGTGGCGATCACCGTCGTGCTGGCGGCGGTGTTCATCCCGTCCGCCCTGCAGGGCGGCGCCGCCGGTGAGATCTACAAGCAGTTCGCTCTGACCATCGCCATCTCGATGGCGTTCTCGGCGTTCCTGGCACTGGGCTTCACCCCGGCGCTGTGCGCGACCTTCCTCAAGCCGACGCACAACGACAACCCGAACATCGTTTACCGCACCTTCAACAAGTACTACGACAAGATCAGCCACACCTACGTGGGCCACATCACCTCAGCGGTGCGCCATGCGCCGCGCTGGATGATCCTGTTCGTGGTGCTGACCGCGCTGTGCGGCTTCCTGTTCACCCGCATGCCGGGCAGCTTCCTGCCGGAAGAAGACCAGGGCTATGCGCTGGCGATCGTGCAGCTGCCGCCGGGCTCGACCAAGGGCCAGACCAACGAAGTGTTCGCGCAGATGCGTGGCATCCTGGAAAAGCAGGATGGCTATGAAGGCATGCTGCAGGTGGCCGGCTTCAGCTTCGTCGGTTCCGGCGAGAACGTGGGCATGGGCTTCATCCGCCTGAAGCCGTGGGAGGAACGCAAGTTCACCGCGCCCGAGTTCATCCAGAACATGAACGGCGCGTTCTACGGCATCAAGGAAGCGCAGATCTTCGTGGTCAACCTGCCCACCGTGCAGGGCCTCGGCCAGTTCGGCGGCTTCGACATGTGGCTGCAGGACCGCAGTGGTGCCGGCTACGAACAGCTGACCCAGGCGCGCAACATCCTGCTGGGCAAGGCCGCGCAGAAGCCCGAAGCCCTGGTCGGCGTGCGTCCGAACGGGCTGGAGAACGCCCCGCAGCTGCAGCTGCACGTGGACCGCGTGCAGGCGCAGTCGATGGGCATGTCGGTGTCGGACGTGTACAGCACCATCCAGCTGATGCTGGCCCCGGTCTATGTCAACGACTTCTTCTACGAAGGCCGCATCAAGCGCGTGACCATGCAGGCCGATGGCCCGTACCGCACCGGCCAGGAGTCGCTGAAGAGCTTCTACAGCCCCTCCACCCTGACCCAGAACGCCGATGGCACCAACGCGATGATCCCGCTCAACACGGTGGTCAAGTCCGAATGGGTGTCGGCACCGCCGTCGCTGAGCCGCTACAACGGCTACTCGGCGATCAACATCGTCGGCTCGCAGGCCCCGGGCACAAGCTCGGGCGAAGCGATGCAGACCATGGAGAGCATCGTCAACGACGACCTGCCGGCCGGCTTCGGCTACGACTGGTCCGGCATGTCCTACCAGGAAATCCTGGCCGGCAATGCCGCCACGCTGCTGCTGGTGCTGTCCATCGTGGTGGTGTTCCTGTGCCTGGCCGCCCTGTATGAAAGCTGGTCGATCCCGGTGGCGGTGCTGCTGGTGGTGCCGCTGGGCGTGCTGGGCGCACTGGGCCTGTCGATGCTGCGCGGCCTGCCCAACGATCTGTTCTTCAAGATCGGCCTGATCACCGTGATCGGCCTGGCCGCGAAGAACGCGATCCTGATCGTGGAGTTCGCGGTGGAGCAGCGCGCAGCCGGCAAGAACCTGCGCGATGCCACCATCGAAGCGGCCCGCCTGCGCTTCCGCCCGATCCTGATGACCTCGTTCGCGTTCATCATGGGCGTGATCCCGATGGCGATCTCCACCGGCGCCGGCGCCAATTCCCGCCACGCCATCGGTACCGGCGTGATCGGCGGCATGCTGTTCGCCACCCTGCTCGGCCTGCTGATGATCCCGGTGTTCTTCGTGGTCGTGCGCCGCATGCTGGGCGACAAGCTGGATGAACCGTCCAAGGAGTTCATGGAACGCCAGCGCGACGCGGATGCTGCACACCGCCCGGATCGTTGATCCGGCAGTGCGCTGAAACGAAAAGGCCCCGGAGCGATCCGGGGCCTTTTTCTTGCCGCCTTTGAATTCATGCCCACCAAGGTTGGCATCTACCAGGGCAACGGCATGCCCGGTAGCCGCCAACCTTGGTGGGCTCCGTTCGAGTCACGTCTCAGCGCAACAGCGCGACCACCACGCACACTGCCACGATTACCAGTGCAGCCCACTGCATCGGCACGAAAAAGAAATGATGGGGCGCCACTTCGCCCTTCTGCCGGGGTGCCCGGTTGAGCCACAGGCCCAGCAGCACGTTCACCGCCGCGCCAATGCTGGCACCCAGCAACACCTGCGAGAGTGGGGTGTTGCCCTTGGGGCCTGCGTGCGGGAAGAAATACGCCAGCAGCAGGATCGCTGCGATCGGCGTGATCAGTGTCAGGATTCCCCAACCACGATAGATCATCTGTGCAGACCGTATGGAAACGGCCTGCATTGGAACAGATCCGGCATCGTTCGGCCAAGAGCACAGCGCATCCACGCGTGGCGCGGATCGACCGGCCGCGCCGCCCTTGCAGCGGCGCCGCCGTTGCGTCTCAGCGCAGCCCGGTTTCGTTGCGGGCGATCACCAGGCGCTGGATTTCCGAGGTGCCTTCATAGATCTCGGTGATCTTGGCATCACGGAAGTAACGCTCCAGCGGCATCTCCTTCGAGTACCCCATGCCGCCGTGGATCTGCACCGCCTGGTGGGTGATCCACATCGCCGCTTCCGAGGCGGTGAGCTTGGCGATGGCGGCTTCGTTGCTGAAGCGCTTGCCCTGGCCCTTCACCCAAGCCGCGCGCAACGTCAGCAGCAGCGCTGCATCCAGCTTGCACTTCATGTCGGCAATCTTGGCCTGGGTCATCTGGAAGGTGCCGATGGCGGCACCGAAGGCCTTGCGCTCCTTCACGTACTCCAGGGTCGCTTCATAGGCGGCACGGGCGATGCCGATGGCCTGCGAGGCGATACCGATGCGGCCGGCATCGAGCACGCTCATGGCGATCTTGAAGCCCTCGCCTTCCTGGCCCAGAACGTCCTCGGCCTGGGCCACGTAATCGTTGAACTCGATCTCGCAGGTGGCCGAGGCGCGGATGCCCAGCTTGGGCTCGGTCTTGCCACGACCGAAACCGGCCTTGTCGGTATCGATGATGAAGGCGGTGATGCCGCGCGCGCCCTTGTCCGGCTCGCTCATCGCGAACAGCACGATGTACTTGGCCACCGGGCCGGAGGTGATCCAGCTCTTCTTGCCATTGATGACGAAAGTGCCGTCGGCCTGTTTCACCGCGCGGCAGCGCATGGCAGTGGCATCGGAACCGGACTGCGGCTCGGTCAGCGCGAACGCGCCGATGGCGGTGCCTTCGGCGATGGCACGCACGTAGGTCTGCTTCTGCTGCTCGGTACCGTGGGTGAGGATGCCGTTGCAGAACAGCGAGTTGTTGACCGACATGATGGTCGAGTGAGCGGCGTCGGCGGCGGCGACCTCCACCATCGCCAGCACGTACGCAACCGGGTCCATGCCCGCACCGCCGTACTCGGTCGGCACTTCGATGCCCATCAGGCCGTTCTCGCCCAGCAGGCGGATGTTGTCCAGCGGGAACTCGCCGGTGCGGTCATGGTGCTCCGCGCTGGGGGCGATCTTTTCCTGCGCGATGCGCCGCGCCACGTCCTGCAGCATCAACTGCTCTTCGGTAAAGCTGAAATCCACAACACCCTCCCGGGTACATGAAGTTATGGGCCGCATACGGCGCGCCCAGGTGCTCCGATTGTACCGGGGGCCGGCTGTTTCCGTACGCTGGCGACTTGACCGCGGCAGGCCTTCTCGGCGAATATATCTCTATATCGCGATAGGTAGATATTTATGGATCTGGAAGACTGGTCGACCCGCCTGAAGGTGTTCGCCGATGCCACCCGCGTGCGCCTGCTGGCGCTGCTGGAGCAGGAGGAGCTGACCGTGGCCGAACTGTCGGCAATCACCCGGCTGGCGCAGCCGCGCGTGTCCACCCACCTGGCGCGCCTGAAGGAAGCCGGCCTGGTCCGCGACCGCCGTGCCGGCGTGTCGGCCTACTACCGTTTCGACGAAGCCCAGCTGGACCCGGCGCAGCGTGCATTGTGGCATGCCTTGAGCAACGGAAGCGACGACCCGTTGCTGCGCCAGGATGCCGAGCGCGTGGCTGCAGTGCTGGCCCATCGCGCCTCTGACCAGAACTGGGCCGACAGCGTGGCCGGCGACATGGAGCGCCACTACTCTCCGGGCCGTACCTGGGAGGCGCTGGCGCGCACCGCCTTGCCGTTGCTGGAGACCGGCGACGTGCTGGACATCGCCTCCGGTGACGGCGTGCTGGCCGAACTGGTCGCCCCCCACGCCAAGCGCTACATCTGCATCGATACCAGCGCGCGCGTGGTCGCCGCTGCCAGCGAGCGCCTGCGCCGGCTGCCCAATGTGGAAGTCCGCGAGGGTGACATGCATGCCCTGCCGTTCAAGGACGGCAGCTTCGACCTGGTGGTGCTGATGCACGCGCTGACCTACGCCAGCAAGCCGGCGCAGGCCGTAACCGAAGCCGCACGCGTGCTGCGCCCGGGCGGCCGCCTGCTGTTGTGCAGCCTGGCCCGTCACGAGCACAAGGCAGCGGTGGAGGCCTATGGTCACGTCAACCTCGGCTTCAGCGACAAGGAGCTGCGCAAGTTCGTCGACAAGGCCGGCCTGCAGGTGTCCAGCCTGGAAACGGTCACCCGCGAGAAGCGTCCGCCCCACTTCGAAGTGATTTCGCTGATCGCCAACAAGCCCTGAGCCCGAGACCACCATGCCCGCCCTGCCCTGGTTGCATCCTGATCGTGCCAACGCCCTGCTCGACGCCCTGCGCGAGCGGATCCTGATCATCGACGGCGCGATGGGCACGATGATCCAGCGCCATGGCCTGCAGGAAGACGACTACCGCGGCGAGCGATTCGCCGGTGGCTATGACCATGCGCACGGTCCCGGCTGCGACCACGGCACGCCTGAAGGCCATGACCTGAAGGGCAACAACGACCTGCTGCTGCTGACCCGGCCGCAGGTCATCGCCGACATCCATACCGCATACCTGGATGCCGGGGCGGATCTGGTCGAGACCAACACCTTCAACGCCACTTCGGTCAGCCAGGCCGACTACCACCTCGAACACCTGGTGTACGAGCTGAACAAGGCCGGCGCCGCCGTTGCACGCGCCTGCTGCGATGCGGTGGCTGCGGCCACGCCGGGCAAGCCGCGCTTCGTGATCGGGGTGATCGGTCCCACCAGCCGCACCGCTTCGATCAGTCCCGACGTCAACGATCCGGGCTTCCGCAACACCAGCTTCGACGAGTTGCGCGACACCTATCGCGAAGCCATCGAGGGCCTGATCGATGGCGGCGCCGACACCCTCATGGTCGAGACCATCTTCGACACGCTCAATGCCAAGGCCGCGCTGTATGCGCTGGAGGAGGCCTTCGACGCGCGTGGTGCACGCCTGCCGGTGATGATCTCCGGCACCATCACCGACGCCTCCGGGCGCACCCTGTCTGGGCAGACCGCCGAGGCCTTCCATGCGTCACTGGCGCATGCGCGCCCGCTGTCGATCGGCTTGAACTGCGCGCTGGGCGCCGAGGCGATGCGCCCGCACGTGGAAACCCTCTCGCAGGTCGCCGACTGTTACGTCAGCGCACATCCCAACGCGGGCCTGCCCAACGCCTTCGGCGAGTACGACGAAACGCCTGAAGAGATGGCCACCACCCTGCGCGGCTTCGCCGAGGATGGCCTGTTGAACCTGGTCGGCGGCTGCTGCGGCTCCACCCCCGACCACATCCGTGCGATCGCCCGCGCCGTGGCCGGGCTGCCGCCGCGCGCCCTGCCCGGTGTCCAGGAGCAGGCCGCATGAATGTCGCCGCCACCGTTCCACACTTCCCGCCCTCCTGCTGTTGAGCCGACGCCTGCCATGACGCCTGTCCGCCCTACCCGCCTGTCCGGCCTGGAACCCCTGGTCATCACTCCGGACCTGCTGTTCATCAACGTCGGCGAACGCACCAACGTCACCGGCAGTGCGCAGTTCCGCAAGCTCATCAAGGAAGGCCGCTACGAAGAAGCGGTGGACGTGGCCCGCCAGCAGGTCGCCAGCGGCGCGCAGATCCTCGACGTCAACATGGACGAGGGCCTGATCGATTCGGAAGCGGCGATGACCCGCTACCTCAACCTGATCATGTCCGAGCCGGACATCGCCCGCATCCCGGTCATGGTCGACTCCTCCAAGTGGAGCGTGATCGAGGCCGGGCTGAAGTGCCTGCAGGGCAAGAGCGTGGTCAATTCGATCTCGTTGAAGGAAGGCGAGGCGCTGTTCCGCGAACACGCGCGCAAGGTCCTGCGCTATGGCGCCGCCGCGGTGGTCATGGCCTTCGATGAAAGTGGGCAGGCCGATACCTGCGCGCGCAAGGTCGAGATCTGCACCCGCGCCTACCGCATCCTGGTCGACGAGATCGGCTTCCCGCCGCAGGACATCATCTTCGACCCGAACATCTTCGCCGTCGCCACCGGCATCGAAGAGCACGACAACTATGCGGTGGACTTCATCGAAGCCACCCGCATCATCAAGCAGACCCTGCCGCACTGCCACGTCTCCGGCGGCGTCTCCAACGTCTCGTTCTCGTTCCGCGGCAACGAAACGGTGCGCCAGGCCATCCACTCGGTGTTCCTCTACCACGCCATCGCCGCCGGCATGGACATGGGCATCGTCAACGCCGGCGCCATGCCGATCTACGACGAGCTGGAGCCTGAGCTGCGCGAGCGCGTCGAGGACGTGATCCTCAACCGCCGCAGCGATGCCACCGAGCGCCTGCTGGAGATCGCCGAGCGCTACAAGGGCAGCAAGGGCGCGGCGAAGACCGAGGACCTGGCCTGGCGCGGGAAGCCGGTGGCGCAGCGCCTGGCACATGCGCTGGTGCACGGCCTGGATGCCTTTGTCGAGGAAGACACCGAGCTGGCCCGGCAGGCCTCCAGCCGCCCGCTGGACGTGATCGAGGGCCCGCTGATGGACGGCATGAACATCGTGGGCGACCTGTTCGGTGCCGGCAAGATGTTCCTGCCGCAGGTGGTGAAATCCGCACGCGTGATGAAGAAGGCGGTGGCCTACCTGCTGCCGTACATCGAGGCGGAGAAGGCACGCAGCGGTGATACCGCCAAGAGCAATGGCAAGATCATCATGGCCACGGTGAAGGGCGATGTGCATGACATCGGCAAGAACATCGTCGGCGTGGTCCTGGCCTGCAACAACTTCGAGGTGGTCGACCTGGGCGTGATGGTGCCGGCGCAGAATATCCTCGATGCCGCCCGCGAGCACAACGCCGACCTGGTCGGCCTGTCCGGACTGATCACCCCGTCGCTGGAGGAGATGAGCCACGTCGCCCGCGAGATGGAGCGCCAGGGCTTCGACCTGCCGCTGCTGATCGGCGGCGCCACCACCTCGCGCGCGCACACCGCGCTGAAGATCGACCCGCACTACAAAGCGCCTACGGTGTGGGTGAAGGACGCCTCGCGCGCGGTGGGCGTGGCCCAGTCGCTGATCTCACGCGACCTGCGCGAAGCCTTCGTCGCGGCCAACGAGGCCGACTATGCCGAGATCCGCGCCCGCCACCGCAACCGTGGCGACGCCAAGCGCCTGGTGACGCTGGAACATGCGCGCGCGCAGAAATTCCAGGGCGGCTGGGACAGCTACACGCCACCGGCACCGGAACAACCCGGCCTGCACGTGTTCGATGACTACCCGCTGGACGAACTGGTCGACTACATCGACTGGACACCGTTCTTCCAGGCCTGGGAGCTGGCCGGCAAGTT
The DNA here is from genome assembly GCF_059368215.1 of Stenotrophomonas sp. YJH_SMC_123. NCBI lineage: Bacteria > Pseudomonadati > Pseudomonadota > Gammaproteobacteria > Lysobacterales > Lysobacteraceae > Stenotrophomonas > Stenotrophomonas sp. YJH_SMC_123. The sequence goes on along the minus strand of NZ_JCAFRM010000002.1, from coordinate 573,469 downwards.
CCCGGCCATCCTCACCGACGAGATCGTCGGCACCCAGGCCAGCGAGCTGTACCGCGATGCGCGCGCGATGCTCGAGCGCATCGTCGGCGAGAAGTGGCTGACGGCCAAGGCCGTGTTCGGCCTGTGGCCGGCCAACAGCATCGGCGACGACGTCCGCGTGCAGCACCCGCAGGGCGAAACCACCCTGCACTTCCTGCGCCAGCAGGTAGACAAGCCGGCCGAGCGCCCGGACTTCTGCCTGGCCGATTTCATCGCGCCCCTCGACAGTGGCAAGCAGGACTGGATCGGCGCGTTCGCAGTCACTGCCGGTATCGGCATCGACGCGCACGTCGCGCGCTTCGAGGCCGAGCATGACGACTACAACGCGATCCTGCTGAAGGCACTGGCCGACCGCCTCGCCGAGGCGCTGGCCGAGCGCCTGCACCAGCGCGTGCGTACCGAATTCTGGGGCCATGAGCGCGCCGAGGCGCTGGACAACGACGCCCTGATCGACGAGCAGTATCGCGGCATCCGGCCGGCGCCTGGCTATCCGGCCTGCCCGGAACACAGCGAGAAACGGCGCCTGTTCGACCTGCTGCAGGCCGAAGCAAACGCCGGCATGGAATTGACCGAGAGCTTCGCGATGCTGCCCACGGCCGCTGTCTCGGGCTACTACTTCAGCCATCCGCAGAGCCAGTACTTCGTGGTCGGCCGGCTCAGCCGCGAACAGGTCAGCGACTACGCCCGCCGCAAGGGCGTGGACCGCGCCCAGGCCGAACGCTGGCTGGCCTCCAACCTCGACTACGACCCCGAATGACACAAAAAGGGGACGGAGGGGATTAAGTCGTTTATGCATTCGCGACTTAATTCCCTCCGTCCCCTTTTTTGCCCGTCCCCTTTTTTGCCTCATCATTCCGCGATGACCGTTCCCGTTGCACGCCTCTCCAGCTTCTACCTGTTCTACTACGCGGCGCTGGGCGCGTTCACGCCGTACTGGAGCCTGTTCCTGACCGCGCGCGGCATGAGCGTGACGGCCATCAGCGTGATGATGGGCCTGTGGTACGCCACCCGCGTGATCGCGCCCAGCACCTGGACCTCGCTGGCGGCCGCATCGCCACGACCGATCCGCCTGCTGCGCGCGGGCTGCGTGCTGACCCTGCTCAGCTTCGCGGTATTCCTGCTGCCGCTGCCACAGGCGTGGATGTACCCCGCGATGGTGGTGTTCTGCTTCTTCTACAACGCGGTGATGCCGCAGTTCGAGTCGATCACCCTCACCCATCTGGGCAACGACAGCCATCGCTACGGGTTGATCCGGGTCTGGGGCTCGCTCGGTTTCATCGCCGTCGTGACCCTGTTCGGCTGGCTGATCGAAGGTGACGGCACGGCCAGCCACGCCGGGCTGCTGCCGTGGATGATGCTGCCACTGTTCGCGCTGCTGGTCGCCTCGGCCTTCAGCAACCACTACGCGCGCGGCGTCGGCAAGACCGGCGGCGACGCCAGCGGCTTCTGGCAGATCGTGCGCCGACCGCCGGTGCTGGCGTTCTTCCTGGCCGCCTTCATGGAGCAACTGTCTTTCGGCCCGTACTACACGTTCTTTTCGGTCTACATGGACCATCACGGCTACCGCACCTCCACCCTGGGCCTGTTGTGGACCATCGGTGTGGTCTTCGAAGTGGGCGTGTTCTTCACCATCGGCCGCTTCTTCCGCCGCTATGACGCCAGCTGGATGCTGTTGATCGCGCTGGTCAGTTCCTGCCTGCGCTGGGCCGTGACCGCACTGTTCCCGGAAAACCTGCCGGTGATGCTGCTGGCGCAGAGCGCGCACGCGCTGGGCTTTGCGGCGTTCTTCGCAGCAGCGATGCAGATGCTGGCGACCTACTTCCCCGGTCGCCTCAATGGGCATGGCCAGGGGCTGCTGTACGGATTCTCGTCCGGTGTCGGCGGTGTGCTCGGCGCACTCATTGCCGGCCAACTGTGGAAGATCGATGATGGTCGCACCGCGTTCCTGGCCGGCAGCGGCTTCGCCCTGATTGGCGCCCTGCTCTGTTTCTTCGCACTGAGCCTGCCGCTCATACGTGCGCGACGGAACAACCACGCGCGCTGACCCCTGCCCGGCTCAGCGCTGCAACAGAACCTGTTGCAGCGAGGGCAGCAGCACCCGGTTGCCATGCGCACTGAGATGATCGCCATCGAAGAACAGCGGCCGCCCATCGCGCTGGGCTGGACATAACGCGTCGTCGCACAGCACCGGCATCGGGTCCCACAGCACGCCACCTGGCAGTCCATCGACCACCTGCTGCAGGCTGCCCAGCATGGGTGCCCGCAACGTTTCCATCGCGACGCGCGTGCTGTCCAGGCCGTTGCGGCAGACCTCGTTGCGGGCATTGAAGCGGTCCGAGCAGCGATAGGGCGGCGCTGGCAGCACTGGCTTGGGCGCCTCCAGCACGATGCGTACGCCACGCTCGGCCAGGGGTCTCCACTGCGCGACCGCCTCGGCCACTTCGGCGTCGCGTCCTGCCGCGGCCTCTGCCGTCAGTTCGCCCGCCAGCTGCGCCTGCGCATCGAACAGCACGAACTGATCGGAAAGGCGTGGCACGCGCAACGACACCAGCACCACGGCATCCCCCGGCTGCGCACGCCGCGCGATATCGGCGAACACCGCGGCGTCGAAATCAGCGCAACCGGCACCGGCACCGCGCCACTTCTGCAGGCTCACCTGCGGGCATCCGCCGCGGCCATAGAGGGAGACCGCCGAGCCGGTTTCCAGGGCCAGTCGCTGCAGCAGCTCGATGTAGGCCATCGCATGCGAATCACCAGCAACGAACACCCGCTTCGGCGCGCCAACCGGTAGCGGGCGGTCGCAGTCTCCACGGGCAAAGGTGCGCGCACTACCGCCTTCGAAACGATGCTTGGCGACCACCAGCGCGCACTCGGGATAGTCACCGGCCACGCTCTTGCCATTGGGGTACCAATCGGTCGGATGCCGGCTGACCGTACTCAACGACAGCCGCGGCGCCTGCAGGTAGAGCACTGTCTGGATGCCGGCGGCGCACAGCAGTACGACCGCGCCGGCCAGCACCCAACGCCCGGGACGCAGACGCTGCGCCAACGTGCCGCGGAACGGCTGTTCCACCCAGCGCCACGACAGCCATGACAGCAGCAGCACCAACGCCATCGCGGCGGTCATCTGCAAGGGTGTCTGCAGGCCCACGGTCCAGCGCATCAGCACGAACACCGGCCAGTGCCACAGGTACAGCGAGTACGACAGCAGGCCGATACGGCGCATCGGGGCGCTGGCCAACAGGCGCGCCACCCATGCCTGCGGATGATGATGCAGCGCCCACAGCAGGCCCGCGGTGGCGAAGGCCGGCAGCACGCCGTCAGGCCACGGTGACCGCCCGGCACGCGCGGACCACAACGCCCACCCCAGCAGGCCCAGCGCCACCATGGCCAGCAGGGAGAACACCGGCGCGGCGCGCTTCAGTGCCTGGCCGGTTGCCGGGTCCAGCGATTCGCGCACATGCAGCAGCTGGAACAGCAGCACGCCCACCCCCAGTTGCCAGAGGCGGGTGCTGGTGGCATAGAACGCCCACGATGGCGGCGCCTCGCGCAGACCCAGCACCGCCGCATGCAGCAGCGACGCCATGCTGACCAGGCCGAACAGGCCCAGGCTGATCCAGCGCCCGCGTGCACCGCGCGCCCAAGCCAGGAACAGCAGCGGGAACAGCAGGTAGAACTGCTCTTCCACGCCCAGCGACCAGGTGTGGGTGTAGGGATTGAATTCGGCCCTGGGTGCGAAATAGTCGTTGCCGATCGCTGCCAGCACCCAGTTGCTGAAGCCGAAGAACGCCATCAGTCCGGTCCTGTCACTGGCTTCGCTGAGCCAGGACTCGGGAATGAACAGCACGCTTGCCACGGCAGTCAGCAACAGGCAGGCCAACAGCGCCGGCGCGATGCGACGGATGCGGCGCGCATAGAAGCGCAGCATCGACTGCCCCAGCGACAGCGGCGGCAGCCGGTGTACCGACGCGCTGACCACGAAACCGGAGATGACGAAGAACACATCCACGCCGGTGAACCCGCCTGGCAACCAGGCCGGGTCCAGGTGGAACACGATGACGGCCAGCACGGCGATCGCGCGCAGGCCGTCAATGTGCGGCACGTAGCCACGGCTTGGATCAGCGGTCATCCCTACCCCCACGGCCGCGACGGCAGCGCGCCCGCGGCGGTCACGCGTTTACCAGACCAGGTCGTCCGGCACCTGGTACTGCGGGTCCGCGTACGGATCTTCCTCGGCCGGCGCATTCGGATCGACCTTCAGCGCCACCGATGCGGCGAACACCGCCTCGCACTGCGCCAGCACCTCGGCGGTCACCAGCAGGTAGCGGCCATTGAGCTGGACCACACCCAGCTCACCGGCGTTGAGCGCGGTCAGCTGTTCGGCGGTCACATAGATGCGCTTGATCTTGCCGCCGTAGGGGAAGTGGCGGGCAATGTCCGCCGCTTCGGCATTCAGGCCCTTGTCCTTCAGCAGTTCTTCCAGCTTGGCCTTGGCCTCGCGGCGCACACGCGCCTCTTCCTGCTTCAGGCGCTCGGTTTCGATGCGCTCTTCCTTTTCCTTCTGCGCGCGGATGGCGTAGGCCTTGGCCAGGTCCATCTCTTCTGCGCTGCGCGGCTTGCGCGGGCCCTGCTGGCCCGGGCCACGCGACTGGCCGGGCTTGCCCGGGCCGCCATGGCCAGGACCGCGACGCTGGCCGGGCTTGTGCTCGCCCTTGCCAGCGCCCTGCGGCTTTCCATTGCCGTTGCCACCCTTGCCCTGCGGGCGGCCATCACGGCGGGGGCCATCATTCTTGCGCTCTGGCTTGGGCGCAGGCTTGAAGCCCAGGCCCATCAGCTGGTCGCGGAGGGTATCGCTCATAGGATTCGGATCAGTAGTGCGGCGGCGGCGGTTCGCTCGCCGGATCGGAAGAATTCAGCGCGTTGCGGACCTTGCCCAGATCTTCCAGCAGCACGCGCAGCACGTCGGCGTTGCGCATGCCCTGCATGCGGGCATCGGCCAGCGCATCGCTCAGTTCGGCCAGCGCCTGTTCCTGGAAGGACACGCGCATTTCCAGTTCGACCAGGCGCGCTTCCAGCGCCTGCTCGCGTTCGGTTGGCAGCAGATCAGACATGCAGCGAGCGCCCCCGGCCAATGCCGTAATACGCCAGGCCCGCTGCTTCCACGTCCGCCGGCTCGTACAGGTTGCGGCCGTCGAACACCACCGCGTCCTTCAACTGCTCGCGCAACGTCTGGAAATCGGGGCTGCGGAACTGCTTCCACTCGGTCACCACGACCAGTGCATCGGCGCCCTGCAGCGCCTCGCTGGCATTGCTGCAGAACACCAGGTCATCGCGTTCACCGAAGATGCGCTGCGCCTCATGCATCGCTTCCGGATCGTAGGCACGCACCGTCGCACCGCCTTCCCACAGTTGCGCCAGCAGGCGTCGGCTGGAGGCTTCGCGCATATCGTCGGTGTTTGGCTTGAATGCCAGGCCCCACACGGCAAAGGTCTTGCCACGCACGCCTTCGTCCTCGCCCTTGTCGTAATGGCGCTGGACCAGGGCGAACAGATGGCCCTTCTGCGCATCGTTGACCGCTTCCACGGCGTTCAGCAGTTTAGGCTCCAGGCCGGCCTGCTGCGCGGTGCGGGCCAGCGCCTGCACATCCTTGGGGAAGCACGAGCCACCGTAGCCGGCGCCCGGGTAGATGAAATGCCAGCCGATGCGCGGATCCGAGCCGATGCCCTGGCGGACCTGCTCCACATCGGCGCCGACACGTTCGGCGATGTTGGCGATTTCGTTCATGAACGAGATCTTGGTCGCCAGCATCGCGTTGGCGGCGTACTTGGTCAGCTCGGCCGAACGCACGTCCATTTCCACCACGCGGTCGTGGTTGCGGTTGAACGGTGCATACAGGCGCCGCATCACCGCCACCGACTCGGCGCTGGTCGCACCGATGATGATGCGATCCGGACGCATGCAGTCGGCAACGGCGTCGCCTTCCTTCAGGAATTCCGGGTTGGACACCACGTCGAAGGCGATGTCGGCGCCACGTGCCGCCAGCTCTGCGGCAATGGCGGCACGGACCTTGTCGGCGGTGCCCACCGGCACCGTCGACTTGTTGACCACCACGGTCGGCACGCTCATGTGCTGGCCGATGGTGCGGGCCACGGCCAGCACGTACTGCAGATCAGCGCTGCCATCCTCGTCCGGCGGCGTGCCGACGGCGATGAACACGACCTGGCCGTGGCCGATCGCGGCTGCGGCATCGGTGGTGAACGTCAGCCGCGACGCGGCGTGATTGGCCTTCACCATCGGTTCCAGGCCCGGCTCATAGATCGGGATGATGCCCTGGTTGAGGCCATCGACCTTGGCCTGGTCGATATCGACGCAGACCACCTGGTGGCCGACATCGGCCAAGCAGGTACCGGTCACCAGCCCTACGTAACCGGTACCGAAAATCGCAACGCGCATGTCCGTGCTGGCTCCGTGGTCGCTTACGGCAGGACGCCCAGCAGCTCGACGTCGAACGTCAGAGTCGCGTTCGGGCCGATCGGGCCACCCGGGGTGCCGTTCTCACCGTAGGCGAGCTCGCCCGGGATCCAGAAGCGGTACTTCGAACCGACCGGCATCAGCGCGACGCCTTCGGTCCAGCCCTTGATCACCTGGTCCAGGCCGAACTCGGCCGGCTGGCGACCATAGGAGCTGTCGAACACGGTGCCGTTGAGCAGCTTGCCTTCGTAGTTCACGCGCACCTTGCTGCTCGGCAGCGGACGCTCGCCGCTGCCCGGGCGGATGACCTGGTACTGCAGGCCCGACGGGGTGGTTACCACGCCCGGCTGGGTCTTGTTCTTGGCCAGGAACGCATTGCCTTCCTCGCGGTTGGTCTGCGCGGCAGCGGCGGCCTTGGCCTGCATTTCGGCCTGCTTGCTGCCCATGAACGCCTGGATGGTGGCGGTCGCGTCAGCTTCCGTCATCTTCGGCTGACCCTTGCTCAGGCCGGTGCTGATCGCGTCAAACAGCGAGGCGACATCGATGTCGTCCTTCAGCTGTGCCAGCGACGGGCCGACCGAGTAGGAACCGATCATCTGCGACACCTTGACGCGGTCGACCTTCGGCGGCTGCGAACCCGGCGCCATGCCCGGCACCTGCTGCCCGCTGCGGGCCATCACGACCTGGCGCAGTGCGGCATCGGTGGCCTTGGCCTGTTCCTGGGTGATCTGCGGCTGCAGGCCTTCGAACGAACGTTCCACGGCGGTGCGCAGCGCGGCCACATCGATCTCATCGGCGATCGGGGTGAACGACTTGGCGACGTCCAGGCCGATGGCGTAGCCGAGCTTCTGCTTGGGGGAATTCAAGGTTGCGGTCTCCTTGGCGGCTGCGGGGGCAGCCGGTTGTTGCGACAGAGCGACACCCGAAGTGCCCATCGCCAGAATCAGAACCGACGCCGCGGCGCCGCGCATTCCCATCTTCATTCGCTGCATTCCTGGAAGTGTCTGGGCGCCGACGTCGGCGCGAAAAGAAGCATTGTCGCACGCATGCCGTCGATGTCGAGGCATCCGTGCCGGATATCAATGCGTAGGAGCGACGGCCAGCGCCTTGTCGATGGCGGCGGTCAGCTGTGGATCGTCCGGCGTCACCTTGCTGGCGAACTGGGCGATGACCTTGCCATCGCGGCCGACCAGATATTTGTGGAAGTTCCAGCCCGGCGCCACGCCGGTGGCTGCGGTCAACCGCTGGTACAGCGGCGTGGCCGCCGCACCGACGACGTGCACCTTCTCGAACATCGGGAACTTGACGCCATAGGTAAGCGTGCAGAAATCCTGGATCTGCTTCTCGTCACCCGGTTCCTGGCCCTTGAAATCGTTGGACGGGAAACCCAGCACGGCAAAGCCGCGGCCGGCATAACGCTTCTGCAGCGCCTCCAGGCCTTCGTACTGGGGGGTATAGCCGCACTTGCTTGCGGTATTGACCACCAGCAGCACCTGCCCGTGGTAGCGCTGCTGCAGGTTGACCTGCTGCTTGCTGGCCAGCGGGCGATAGTCCAGGTCCAGCAGATCGGCCGCCAGCACATGGGCGGAACCGGCCAGGCCGGCCACCAGCAGGGTCAACAGGGACAGGCCGCGCAGTCGGCGCGGAACAACGGTCGGCAGGGGCATCGAGAGCAGTCCGCGGTAGCCATTCACAGGGCCGGCCGATAGCGGCCGGGAATCGGCCGAACTATAGCACCGGGCTCCGTTGCCCCTTGTTGCGGCGGGCGCCGGCGGCTTTGCGCGGCGTGGCCTTTCCCGGGAGGACCCACCCTCAACGGCGCAGGGATGACATAGCATGGACAACGCTGAATGGAAGGCAGGGCGTGATCGGCCCGCACGACAATTCCGTTTCCCTTTTCAATCAAGGGGATAAGGGGATATTTCAGCGGTTTGACCACCCCTGCCATCAGTTGGGCACGGCAAGGGGTTGCACGTGGGCGTGCCGGTGTTATAGTTGCATACAACACCAGTCACCTGAGACAGGGGGAGCCATGAACGCCCGGATCCGTCGCAACCTCACCGCACCCGCGGCCGCTGCCGTTTCGACCCTGATCGTGCTGGCCTGGCTGGCCATGCCAACCGCTCCCGCCTCCGCCGACAGTGCGCAGGATGCATCCGTTTCGCCGGCCGGGAACGCCGATCCCTCCCCCTCTCCCCCGCGTCGGCTGCACAGCTCCCTGTCCATGCCGTATTTCTCGTTCGCACAGCCGCTGACCCCACGGAGCTGAATATGAGCGACATCCAGTGGAGCGACGGCGCTCCCATCTACCGTCAGTTGAAGGAGCGCGTGATCGCCATGATGCTCGACGGAATCCTCAAGCCGGGCGATGCCCTGCCTTCGGTGCGCCAGGTGGCCGCCGACTACCAGCTCAACCCCATCACCGTTTCGCGCGCTTACCAGGAACTGGCCGATGAAGGCCTGGTCGAGAAGCGCCGCGGCCTGGGCATGTTCATGACCGAGCAGGCGGCCACGCAGCTGCGCAGCAGCGAGCGCGAGCGCTTTCTCAACGAAGAATGGCCGGCGGTGCTGGAGCGCATCCAGCGCCTGGGCCTGAGCCTCGACGAATTGCTGCCCCAGGGGAAAGTCTGATGAATAGCACTGCAAGTGAACCGGTCATCACCGCCCGAGGCCTGCGCAAGGCCTACAAGACCACCGTGGCCCTCGACAATGCCAGCTTCAGCATTCCGAGCGGGCGCATCGTCGGCCTGATCGGGCCCAACGGCGCCGGCAAGACCACCGCGCTGAAGGCCATCCTCGGCCTGACCTCGGTGGAAGGTGAGTTGAGCGTGCTCGGCCGCGACCCGCGGCAGCACCGCGACGCGCTGATGAACGACATCTGCTTCATTGCCGACGTCGCCGTGCTGCCGCGCTGGCTGAAGGTCCGTGAAGCGATCGATTTCGTCGCCGGTGTCCATCCGCGCTTCGACCGTGCCCGCTGCGAGCGTTTCCTGGCCAACACCAAGCTGCAGCCGAAGCAGCGCGTGCGCGAACTGTCCAAGGGCATGATCGTGCAGCTGCACCTGGCGCTGGTGATGGCCATCGATGCGCGCATCCTGGTGCTGGACGAGCCCACCCTGGGCCTGGACATCCTGTACCGCAAGGAGTTCTACCAGCGCCTGCTGGAAGATTATTTCGACGAACAGAAGACCATCATCGTCACCACCCACCAGGTGGAGGAGATCGAGCGCATCCTCAGCGACGTCATGTTCATCCGTGATGGTCGCATCGTGCTCGATGCAGAAATGGACGATGTCGGCCAGCGCTACACCGAGCTTCTGGTCAACGCCGACCAGCTGGAGACCGCGCGTGCGCTGAAGCCGATCGACGAGCGCAGCCTGACGTTCGGCAAGACCGTAATGCTGTTCGACGGTGTGCCGCGCACCCAGCTCTCCACCCTTGGCGAGACCCGCAGCCCGGGCCTGGCCGATCTGTTCGTCGCCATCATGAAGGGGACCTACGCATGACTGCCGTCAACCACCCCGTCAGCCCGATGGGCACCCTGCGCTGGCTGCTCAAGCGCGAGTACTGGGAGAACCGTGGCGGTTTCCTGTATGCGCCGCTGATCGCCGGCCTGATCTCGCTGGTGATGAGCACCGTCGGCATCGCCTTCGGCCTGTTTGCACTGAACCGTGCAGCACGCAACGGCGCACTGCATGTCGACGGCGAGAGCGTGAACATCAACGGCCTGGACCTGGCCCTGCTGACCCGGGACATCAGCGCCAAGGACCTGGCCGACCTCGGCAACGGCCTCGACCTGACCCTGGTGCTCAGCTCGGCCTGGCCGTTCCTGGTGCTGGCCTTCGTGGTGTTCTTCTACTGTCTGGGCGCCCTGTACGACGACCGTCGCGACCGCAGCATCCTGTTCTGGAAGTCGCTGCCGCTGTCGGACACCCAGACCGTGCTGTCCAAGGTGATCAGCGCACTGGTCGTGGCCCCGCTGATCGCGGTGATCGCCGGCATCATCACCATGTTCGGCTTCATGCTGGTGATCAGCATCGTCGCGCTGATGCACGGTGGCAGCCCGATGACCCTGATCTGGGGTCCGGCCAGCCCGTTGACCCTGGCCGCCGGTCACCTGGCCTGGATTCCGGTCTACGCCCTGTGGGCCCTGCCCACCGCCGGCTGGCTGCTGCTGTGCTCGGCCTGGGCCCGTACCAAACCGTTCCTGTGGGCGGTGATGCTGCCGCTGTTCGCCGGCGTCATTGTCAGCACCACCAAGGTGATGCCGTTGATCGGCCTGACCACCGGCTGGTTCTGGCAGAACATCGTTGGCCGACTGCTGCTGGGCGGCGTGCCGGGCACCGACCTGGTGTATCGCCTCAGCGCCGAGGAAGGCACGCGTCGCGATCTCGAATCGGTGGTCAGCCTGATGTCCCCGGCCTCGCAGCTGAAGTCGCTGGCGATGCCGGAACTATGGATCGGTGCCGCCGTCGGTGTCGTGTTCATCGTCCTCGCCATCCGCCTGCGCAAGCGCGCCGGCGAGATCTGATTCCATCCACCCGGAGGCACCACCCATGCGTTCCCTGCTCGCCTGTTCTGCGTTGTTGCTGTTGCCTCTGTCGGCGCTGGCCGCCGATGCTCCGAACTGCAAGTTCACCGCCGCCCGCACGCTGAAGCTGGATGTGGCCGGCGCCAAGGCGGTGGTGCTGGAGGTGAACCAGCATGACCTGAAGGTCGTCGCCAGCAAGGGCGGTGGCCAGCTCGATGGCCGCGCCTGCGCCTCCAGCCAGGAATGGCTGGACCAGCTGGTACTGGAGCAGCGCAGGGAAGGCGACAAGCTGGTCGTCAGCCTGCGCCGCGACGGCCGCCACAGCGGCATCAGCCTGGGCAACAGCTATGCGTGGCTCGACATCCGCGGCAGCGTGCCCGACAACCTGCCCCTGCAGCTCAAGGTCGGCTCCGGCGATGCCAGCGTGGACAACGCCCAATCGCTGAGCGTGGACGTCGGCTCGGGCGACGCGATCGTTCGCGGCACCCGCGGCAGCATCCACGCAGCGGTGGGTTCGGGTGACCTGGACATCGACGGTGGCGGCTCGCTGAACCTGCTGTCGCTCGGCTCCGGCGACGTCAAGGCGCGCAACATTGGCGGCGATGCGGTCACCGGCACCGTCGGCTCCGGTGACCTGAAGATCAGCGATGTCCGCGGCAACGCCCGGCTGGACACGGTCGGTTCCGGCGACATCGGGTTCAAGCGCGTGCAAGGCAACGTCGAGGTCGGCGTGGTCGGCTCGGGCGATGTCGATCTGTCCGACATCGGCGGCAACGTGCACGTGCGCAGCCATGGTTCGGGCGACATCCAGGTCGACGGCGTGCGCGGCAGCCTGACCGTCGACCACAGCGGCAGCGGCGATGTCGGCCACCGCAACGTCGGCGGCACGGTCACCCTGCCCCGCAACAAGTAACCGCCACCGGACCAATTCGAGGGAGTTGCCATGAACCTGCTGCGCCTGCTGCCTGCCACCCTGCTGTGCCTGCCGCTGATCGCCTGCGGCGGCACTTCTTCCACGCCCGACAAGACCGTCGGCAAAAGCGTCGCCGAAGCCACCAGCGGCGTCGGCCAGACGGTCAAGGAGGCCATGGTTGATGCCCGCAAGGACATCACCCAGGGCAACATCAACATCTCCGCCGACAAGCAGCCGCGTGCGGAGATCACGCCGGATGGCCACCTGCTGATCGACGGCAAGGACGTGCCGGCCAACGAGGCCCAGCGACAGCGGTTGCTGGAGTACCGCGGCCACGTCGTCGCCATTGCGATGGACGGCATGGATGTCGGCCTGGCCGGCGCCAAGCTCGGCGCCAGCGCTGCCGGAGAGGCACTGAAGGGCATCTTCAGCGGCGACAGCGAAGGCATCGAGAAGCGGATCAATGCCGAGGCCGAGAAGATCGAAGCCCAGGCCAAGCGCATCTGCAACCGCTTGCCGGCGATGCTGGCCAGCCAGCAGGCACTGGCGCGCGAGCTGCCGGCGTTCAAGCCCTACGCAACGATGGACCAGAGTGACGTCGACGACTGCGGCAAGGACACCGTGGTCCAACGCTAGGCCTGTGACAGATCAGCGCACCCGGCCGGCAGCGGCGCCCCGCTGCCGGCCGTCGTGCGCCGGCCGGCTTACAATGGCGGCCCCGGAGGCCCCCCAACCGAATGCCATGAAGAAGTTGTTCCTGCTGCTGGCCGCCCTGCTCTGCCTGGGCCTGGTCGGCTGTGACAAGGATTACCGCAACCACCGCGCCGAGCGCGGCAAGCCAAAGATCTCCGTCAGCGAAGGCATGGTCACTGTGCGTCGCCCGCCGGCGCCGAACATCATCATCCTCGGCGATGGTTCGATGAAGGTGGACGAGATCCAGATTCCGCTGGACGAGGCACAGAAGCAGATGCTGCAGACCATGTTCGGCAAGCTGCAGGTGCTGCGCCAGAACACCCTGGTCGCCGCCCCGGCCGATCCCAACATGCAGCCGGTGAAGATCCAGCCGCCGGAAGGCATGGAAGTGATCCCGGCCGACCTGGTCCAGCGCATCCCCGAGTTCAAGGACTACACCGACACCTTCGGCAACATCGTCGCCGACCGTCGCTGAAAAAACGCCGCCCCCTGGGCGGCGTTTCCTCTTGTAGAACCGAGCCCATGCTCGGCCCAGGTCCAGGAAGCAGCCGGCCATGGGCTCGGCCCTACGACCGGCAGATCAACCGCCGCCGCCACCGCCCCCCGCGTGGATGCCACCGGCAGTCAGTGCGGCCGGGTCCAGCAGGCGGCGCAGCTCGGCTTCATCCAGGCCGCTGTCCTCCAGCGCGACATCCAGCACCGGACGCTGCTCCTTGTAGGCACGCTTGGCAATCGCCGCCGCCTTCTCGTAGCCGATGATCGGGTTCAGCGCGGTGACCAGGATCGGGTTGCGCGCCAATGCTTCGGCAACGCGATCCTCACGCACCTTCAGCCCGGCAATCGCGCTGTCGGCCAGCAGGCGCGACACATTGGCCAGCAGGCCAATGCCATCCAGCAGGTTCACCGCGATCAGCGGCAGGGTGACATTGAGCTGGAAGTTGCCGGTCTGCCCGGCCACGGTGATCGCGGTGTGGTGGCCGATCACCTGCGCGCAGGCCATCACCGTCGCTTCCGGAATCACCGGGTTGACCTTGCCCGGCATGATCGAGCTGCCCGGCTGCAGCGCCGGCAGTTCGATCTCGCCCAGCCCGGCCAGCGGACCGGCGTTCATCCAGCGAAGATCGTTGGCGATCTTGATCAGCGCCACCGCCAGTGCATTGAGCTGGCCCGACAGTTCCACCGCGTCATCCTGCGCGGCCAGGCCCTCGAACTTGTTCTCGGCGCTGTCGAACTTGAACCCGGTCTGCTGCTTCAACGCCTTGGCCACCTGCGCGCCGAAGCGCGGGTCGGCATTGATGCCGGTACCGATGGCGGTGCCGCCCAGCGGCAGCCGGCGCACACGCTTGAGGCTGTCTTCGATGCGTTCCTGTGCCGAGGCCAGCTGTGCCGACCATGCGCCGAACTCCTGCTCGAAGGTCAGCGGCATCGCATCCATCAGGTGCGTGCGGCCGGTCTTGACCACCTTGCGCAGGCTGCGGCCCTTCTTGTCGAGGGTCTTGCGCAGGTGCACCAGCGCCGGCAGCAGCTGCTCATGTGCCGCCAGTACCGCCGATACGCGCAACGCGGTCGGGATCACGTCATTGGAGCTCTGCCCCTGGTTGACGTGGTCATTGGGGTGCACCGCGGTCTTGCCCGCCTTGCCGGCACGGTTGGCCAGGGTGGCGATGACCTCGTTGGCATTCATGTTCGAGGACGTGCCAGAACCGGTCTGGTAGACGTCGATCGGGAACTGCGCGTCCCAGGTGCCGGCGGCCACTTCGGCGGCAGCGGTCTGGATGGCCTTGGCCACGTTCTTGGGCAGATGGCCCAGCTCGGCGTTGACGCCAGCGGCAGCGCCCTTGACCAGGCCCAGGGCACGGATGAAACCGCGCGGCATGCGCTGGCCCGACACCGGGAAATTCTGCACGGCACGCTGGGTCTGCGCGCCCCAGAGGGCGTCGGCAGGCACCTGCAGCTCGCCCATGCTGTCGTGTTCGATTCTGAAACCCTTGCTTGCAGCTCTGCTCATTGCATCAACTCCGCACTACTTCAGTTGGGGAAAGGGAAGCGGCGGCTGGCAGGGTGTCGCTTCCCGGGCTGGCGGCTGCGCCAACGATACTCCCTTGCCCGCAGCGTGGGATGACGAGGACGGGCCAGATCGTTCCGTCCGCAGGGCCGTGTTGTAGAGCCGAGCCCATGCTCGGCTGCCCGCGGGGCGCCGGATTCTCCGAAGCAGCCGAGCGTGGGCTCGGCTCTACAGGGCACGCCCCGCCGGCACGTCGTAGAATATCGGCCCCGCCGCTCGTCCCAGCCCTGCCGACATGTCCGATTCCGCCCTGCTCGCCCTGTCCCCGCTCGATGGCCGCTATGCCGGCAAGGTCGACGCCCTGCGCCCGATCTTCTCCGAGTACGGCCTGATCAAGGCCCGCATCACGGTCGAGGTGGAATGGCTGCTGGCCCTGGCCGCCGAGCCGGGCATCGTCGAACTGGCTCCGTTCTCCGACGCTGCCATCGCCCGCCTGCGCGCGCTGGTCGCCAGCTTCAGCCCGGCCCAGGCCGCGCGCGTGAAGGAGATCGAGCGCACCACCAACCATGACGTCAAGGCGGTGGAGTACTTCATCAAGGAACAGCTGAAGGACGACGCCGAGCTGGCCCCGGCGCTGGAATTCGTGCATTTCGCCTGCACCAGCGAAGACATCAACAACCTCAGCTACGGCCTGATGCTGGAACAGGCGCGCCGCGAGGTGCTGTTGCCGACCCTGGACGGCATCGCCAGCACCCTGCGCACGCTGGCCCACGCCGAGGCTGGCCAGCCGATGCTGTCGCGCACCCACGGCCAGACCGCCTCGCCGACCACCCTGGGCAAGGAACTGGCCAACGTGGTCGCGCGCCTGGAGCGCCAGCGCCGGCAGATTGCCGCGGTCGAACTGACCGGCAAGATCAACGGCGCGGTGGGCAACTACAACGCCCACATCGCCAGCTACCCGGACGTGGACTGGCCAGCCTTCGCCGAGCGCTTCGTGACCGGCCTGGGCCTGGTGTTCAACCCGTACACCACGCAGATCGAGCCGCACGACAACATCGCCGAGATCGGTGATGCCGCACGCCGCGCCAACATCATCCTGATCGACCTGGCCCGTGACATCTGGGGCTACGTTTCGCTGGGCTACTTCAAGCAGCGCCTGAAGGAAGGCGAAGTTGGTTCGTCGACGATGCCGCACAAGGTCAACCCGATCGATTTCGAGAATGCGGAAGGCAACTTCGGCATCGCCAACGCGCTGTTCGAGCACTTCAGCGCGAAGCTGCCGATCAGCCGCTGGCAGCGTGACCTGACCGATTCCACCGTGCTGCGTGCGCTGGGCACCGCGTTCGGCCACAGCCAGGTGGCACTGGATTCGCTGGCCAAGGGCCTGGGCAAGCTGGAAGTGAACCCGCAGCGCCTGGACGCCGATCTGGACGCGGCCTGGGAAGTGCTGGCCGAGGCCGTGCAGACGGTGATGCGCCGCCACGGCCTGCCGAACCCGTACGAGCAGCTGAAGGCGCTGACCCGGGGCCAGGGCATCACCGCCGAGTCGATGCGTGCGTTCGTGCAGGGGCTGGAGCTGCCGACGGATGCGAAGCAGCGCCTGCTGGAGATGACCCCGGGCAGCTACACCGGCCTGGCTGAGTCGCTGGCGAAGAAGATTTAAGGGGTTTGCTTGCGGCGGCGGCCGCGGGCGCTGCCTGCGGCAGGCAACGGCAACGGCAACGGCAATCAACGTCAAGAGCGGCTCTGGATTGCTGCTAGCTGGGTGGGGCGGGAGGGGCCAGCGGGACACGCCGTGAACCCATCCATGGGGGCTCGATGGCGCCATCCATGGCGCCAACGGTCCCGCTGGCCCCTCCCGCCCCACCTCTGGCAGATTCCCGGTGACGGATCGAAGAGCATTGGGTTGTCGGGACGGAATTTGAAGGAGGGACGCGGCTTCGCCGCGTCCCTCTTTTGTTTTGACATCAGCAAGCGCAGCGCGCGACCCGCTGTTGCCTTTGATCTTCTTCTTCCATTCCGTGGCGGGCCGCGCAGGAAACTGTCAGGGGCCGGGCGGGTGGGCTGCGCGGGGGTGTCCGCCGCATGGATGCGGCGGCCAAGCTTACAGGGACGTACTTGCAGCGTCCCCCGCGCAGCCCACCCGCCCGGCCAAACACGGCTTTTGCTTTCAGCGACCAACCCAGACCCCGCCACGAGGGGCTCCGCCGTTGGCCGGACACCCCGCGACAAACCACCGCACGTGCGCAATCCCGACGAACGGCGGACAATGGAACCCTTGGCGGCTCGCCACGCCGCCCCTCCCGCTTTCCGCTGCAAGGATTCCCCCATGGCCGCCCGCAAGTCCTCCGCCCCCCTGATCGAAGTCACCGCCCGCCCTGGCCAGCCGCTCGGCATGGCGCCGGCCACCTTCCTGCGCGACTTCTGGCAGAAGCGCCCGCTGCTGATCCGCAATGCCTTTCCGGATTTCCAGACCCCGGTACAGCCGGAAGACCTGGCCGGGCTGGCCTGCGAGGAAGGTGTGCTGGCGCGCCTGATCGAGCACGACAAGGCCCAGGACGGCTGGCGCGTGCGCACCGGCCCGTTCCAGGAAGACGTGTTCCCCGCCCTGCCCGACCACGACTGGACCCTGCTGGTGCAGGACGTGGACAAGTGGGACCCGGACGTGCGCGCCCTGATCCAACACTTCAGCTTCCTGCCGCGCTGGCGCATGGATGACGTGATGATCAGCTTCGCCGCCACCGGCGGCTCGGTCGGCGCCCATGTCGATCAGTACGACGTGTTCCTGCTGCAGGCCCACGGCCACCGTCGCTGGCAGATCGATGCCAGCGAATCGATCAAGGGCAGGCAGCCGCCGCTGGGCTTCCGCCCGGACGTGGAGCTGAAACTGCTGAAGGTGTTCAAGCCCACCCACGACTGGGTGCTGGCGCCGGGCGACATGCTGTACCTGCCGCCGAACGTGCCGCACCACGGCGTCGCCGAAGACCCCTGCCTGACCTTCTCGTTCGGCATGCGTGCGCCGTCTTCTGCCGAGCTGATCAGCGACTATCTGGACACCCTGATCGCCGATGCCGATGAGAACATCCGCTACCAGGATGCCGACCTGAAGGTGCCGGCCGACCCGAACGAAATCGACACGGTGGCGATGGCGCGGGTGATCGCCGCCCTCAACGCCATCCGCATGAACGACCCGGACAAGCTGGGTGACTGGTTCGGCCGCTTCATCACCACCTACCGCGCCGCCGGCGAAGTAATGGCCCACCAGGCCGCGCCGGCCGCGGAGCAAGTGGTCGAAGCACTGGCCTCGGGCATGCTGCTGCAGCGCCACCCGTGGGCCCGCCTGGCCTGGCGCCGGGCCAAGCGTGGCGCCAGCCTGTATGTCAGCGGCCAGGACTTCGCGCTGCCGGTGAAGGACGCGCAGCGACTGGCCGGCGCCGAGCAGCTCGACGCCGCCGCCTATCGCGGCCTGTCCGACAAGGGCCGTGCCGTGGTCCAGCAGCTGCTGGTCGGTGGTGTGTTCCAGCTGATCGACCCGAATGAGGTGTACGAGGCCGAAGACGAGGAAGACAGCGAGGATGCCGTGGTGCTCGGCGAGGTCGTCGAAGGCCGCGACCGCGTCGAGGCGATCGACGCCGACGCGGTGTCCGACGATGTCCACTCCGTGACCGTGCACGACGACGGTATCGAGGTCATCGTCAACTTTGAGGACGACGACGAAGACGACAGCACCGGCCGGGCCTGAGCCATCGTCATGATCCGGGTCCAGCAGGTCAGCCACGCCGACGCCCACGTTGCCATCCACGACGTGCGCCAACGCGTGTTCGTGCAGGAACAGGGCATCGCCGCCGAGCTGGAACGCGATGCGCTGGACCCGGTCAGTGCCCATGTGCTGGCGCTGGACAGTGACGGCCAGCCGGTCGGCACCGGCAGGCTGGCCCCGGACGGCCGCATCGGCCGCATGGCCGTGCTGGCCACCCATCGCAGCAACGGGGTCGGCGAGGCCCTGCTGGCGGCCCTGGTCGAGGCCGGGCGCCGGCTCGGCCTGGCCGAACTGCACCTGCACGCCCAGCTGCCCGCGCGCGATTTCTATGCACGCCAGGGCTTCCTGCCCGAGGGCGAGGTGTTCGAGGAAGCCGGCATCGGACACCAGCAGATGCGCCGCCGGCTGGGCGTGGCCAGCGCCATCGACAGCCGCGCCGAGGCGGTGGCGATCACCACGGCCATCATCCACCGCGCCCGTCGCCAGCTGTGGCTGCACAGCCGCCAACTGGACCCGGGGCTGCTCGATGCGCCCCCGGTACAGTCCGCCCTGCGCCGCTTCGTCACCGCCCGCCACGACAAGCAGCTGCGGGTGATCGTGCACGACGCCGCCGCGATCGCGTCTGCCGGGTCGCCGCTGCTGGCGCTGGCCCAGCGCCTGCCCAGCGTGATCCAGTTCCGCGAGGTCAGCGATCCGGTCGACCGCGCGCTGGCCTCGGCCTGCCTGCTCAACGATGCGGGCGACTTCTACTTTCGTCTGATCGGCCATCGCCTCGACGGCGAGGCCGGCATCGCGCTGCCAGCACGTTCGCAGCCGTTCGAGCAGCAATTGCAGCGTGTCTGGGACCGTTCGCGCGTCTGCAGCGAACTGCGTGCGCTCGGCATCTGAGTCGGCACAGCCGACCGAACCTGTCTGGAACCGGCATCGGCGGACGCGGGATACCTGTGGTGGTGCCCCTTCGTGTCCGGTTGGGGGTACAATTTGGCTGTTTGAACGCGCCCGCGCAGGGCTATTCATCTTCCTGCCGGGTCCTTCTGAAGCCATACCCCACAAAGCGAATCAACACCCTCCATCGTGGACAATCAACTGAAGCAGTTTGCGCAATCTTCGCAACTCGCCGGCGGCAACGCCTCCTATGTCGAGGACCTGTACGAGCAGTACCTGGTCTCCCCGGATAGTGTCGATCCCAAATGGAAAACCTACTTCGACGGCTTCAAGGGCCGCGAAGCAGGTGACATTCCGCACTCGGCCGTCATCTCCCACATTGCGGACGCGGCCAAGGATGCGCTGAAGGCCGGTACCGGTAACGGTGCAGGCGACGAGCGCGAGCGCAATGTCGGTCGTCTGATCACCGCCTACCGTTCGCGCGGCCACCTGGACGCCCGCCTCGATCCGCTGGGCCTGGCCGCACCGGTCAATACCCCGGATCTGGGCCTGCCGTTCCACAGCCTGTCCGATGCCGACCTCAACAGCGAGTTCAGCACCGGCGGCGTCGGCGGCCAGCCGCGCATGAAGCTGCGCGACCTGCTGGCACGCCTGAAGGCGACCTACACCGGCTCGATCGGTGCGGAGTTCATGCACATCTCCGAGGTCGAGCAGCGCCAGTGGATCTACAAGAAGCTGGAAGCCGCCGGTGGCAACTACCAGCTGGACGCTGACACCCAGCGCCGCACCCTGGAGCGCCTGACTGCGGCCGAGGGCCTGGAGCGCTACCTGCACACCAAGTACGTCGGCCAGAAGCGGTTCTCGCTGGAAGGCGGCGATTCGCTGATCCCGATGATGGACACCATCATCCGCAACGCCGGCAAGGATGGCGTCAAGGATGTGGTGATCGGCATGGCCCACCGTGGCCGCCTGAACGTGCTGGTCAACACCCTGGGCAAGAACCCGCGCAAGCTGTTCGACGAGTTCGAAGGCAAGTTCGAGCACGACGAGCACGCCTCGGCCGGCGACGTGAAGTACCACATGGGCTTCTCCGCCGACGTCGCCACCGATGGCGGCCCGGTGCACCTGGCGCTGGCGTTCAACCCGTCGCACCTGGAAATCGCCGACCCGGTCGTGGCCGGTTCCGTGCGCTCGCGCCAGGAGCGCCGCAAGGACACTGCACGCAAGCAGGTCATGCCGATCCTGATCCACGGCGACGCGGCCTTCTCCGGCCAGGGCGTGGTCATGGAACTGTTCCAGATGTCGCAGGCCCGCGGCTTCGCCGTCGGCGGCACCGTGCACATCGTGGTCAACAACCAGGTCGGCTTCACCACGTCCAACCCGCTGGATACGCGTTCCACGCGCTATGCCACCGACGTGGCGAAGATGATTGCCGCCCCGGTGCTGCACGTGAACGGCGATGACCCGGAAGCAGTGGTGTTCGCCGCACAGCTGGCCTTCGAATTCCGCCAGACGTTCGCCAAGGACGTGGTCATCGACCTGATGTGCTACCGCCGCTGGGGCCACAACGAGGCCGACGAACCGGCGATCACCCAGCCGCTGATGTACCAGGTGATCCGCAAGCACCCGACCACCCGCGAGATGTACGCCGAGCAGCTGGAAAAGGCGGGCGTGATCGCCGCCGGCGCCGGCAAGGCGATGGTCGATGCCTACCGCGAGAAGCTGGACGCCGGTGAAGTGACCACCGAGCTGGCCAAGGTCGAGAAGTCCCCGCCGAGCAGCCCGCTGTTCGTCGATTGGCCGAAGCTGCTGGAAGGCAAGCTGTCCGACCCGGTCTCGACCAAGGTCGAGAAGAACAAGCTGGTCGAGCTGGCCAAGCTGATCAACACCATTCCCGATGAAGTGCAGCTGCACTCGCGCGTGGCCAAGGTCTATGACGACCGCCGCAAGATGGCCGCCGGCGAGATCCCGGGCGACTGGGGCTTTGCCGAGAACCTGGCCTACGCCACCCTGCTCGATGAAGGCCATGCACTGCGCCTGGTCGGCCAGGACGTGGGCCGCGGTACGTTCACGCATCGCCACGCGATCCTGCACGACCAGAAGACCGACAACTACTACATGCCGCTGCGGCAGCTGGTGGATTCGCCGGAGAAGGCCACCGTCATCGATTCGCTGCTGAGCGAAGAAGCGGTGATGGCCTACGAGTACGGCTTCTCCACCACCGATCCGAACACGCTGTGCATCTGGGAAGGCCAGTTCGGCGACTTCGCCAACGGTGCCCAGGTGGTGATCGACCAGTTCATCGCCGCCGGTGAAGCCAAGTGGGGCCGCATTTCCGGCCTGACCCTGCTGCTGCCGCATGGCTATGAAGGGCAAGGCCCGGAACACAGCTCGGCGCGCCTGGAGCGCTTCCTGCAGCTGTGCGCGCTGGAGAACATGCTGGTGGTCGTGCCGTCGACCCCGGCCCAGGCCTTCCACATGCTGCGTCGCCAGCTGCACATGACCACCCGCAAGCCGCTGGTGGTGATGTCGCCGAAGTCGCTGCTGCGCCACAAGCTGGCCGTGTCGACCCTGGACGAGCTGGCCAACGGCGAGTTCCAGCACCTGATCGGCGACGCCAACGCAGACGCCAAGAAGGTCAAGCGCGTGGTGCTGTGCTCGGGCAAGGTCTATTACGACCTGCTGGAGGACCAGATCAAGCGTGGCCAGGACGACGTGGCGATCATCCGCGTGGAGCAGCTGTATCCGTTCCCGCGTGCGCTGCTGGCGGCCGAACTGAAGAAGTACGGCAAGGCCACCGACGTGGTGTGGACGCAGGAAGAACCGCAGAACCAGGGCGCGTGGTACCAGATCCGCCACCATCTGCAGTTCTGCCTGGCCGATGGCCAGAACCTGCACTACGCCGGTCGCGCACGTTCGGCCTCGCCGGCTGCCGGTCACATGGCTGACCACGTCCGCGAGCAGCAGCAGCTGATCGCCGACGCACTGGTCAACCCGTTCAACGACACGTTCGCTGAATAATCCTCCCCCTATTTAGAAGACAAACCAGGAAGCTCCCGCAATGGCCACCGAAGTCAAAGCCCCGGTACTGCCCGAATCCGTCGCCGACGGCACCATCGCCACCTGGCACAAGAAGGTGGGCGACGCCGTCAAGCGCGACGAAAACCTGCTTGACCTGGAAACCGACAAGGTCGTCCTGGAAGTGCCGTCGCCGGTCGACGGCGTGCTGAAGGAAATCAAGTTCGCCGAAGGCTCGACCGTGACCTCCAGCCAGGTCGTGGCGATCATCGAGGAAGGCGCCGTTGCAGCTGCTCCGGCACCGACCGCCGAGGCCGCTCCGGCCGCTGCTCCGGCCGCCGCCGCTCCGGCTCCGGCCGCTGCCGCTGCGCCGGCCCCGGCCGCCAAGTCGGCCGCCGATGCGCTGCCGCCGGGCGCCCGCTTCACCGCCATCACTGAAGGCGTGAACCCGGCCGATGTCGACGGCACCGGCCGTCGCGGCGCGGTCACCAAGGAAGACATCGTCAACTTCGCCCGCAACGGCGGCGCCGGCAAGGCCGGTGGCGCACGCCCGGAAGAGCGCGTGCCGATGACCCGCATCCGCAAGCGCATCGCCGAGCGCCTGATGGAGTCGAAGAACTCCACCGCGATGCTGACCACCTTCAACGAAGTCGACCTGTCCAAGGTGTCGGCGGCGCGCAAGGAACTGCAGGACGAGTTCGTCAAGGCACACGGCATCAAGCTGGGCTTCATGAGCTTCTTCGTGAAGGCCGCCGCCAACGCGCTGCAGCGCTTCCCGCTGGTCAACGCCTCGATCGACGGCGACGACATCATCTATCACGGCTACTCGGACATCTCGATCGCCGTCTCGACCGAGAAGGGCCTGGTCACGCCGGTGCTGCGCAACGTCGAGCGCATGTCGTTCGCCGACATCGAGAAGACCATCGCCGACTACGCCAAGAAGGCCCGTGACGGCAAGCTGGGCCTGGAAGAACTGCAGGGCGGCACCTTCACCGTGACCAACGGCGGCACCTTCGGTTCGCTGCTGTCGACCCCGATCATCAACCCGCCGCAGAGCGCCATCCTGGGCATGCACGCCATCAAGGAGCGTCCGATCGCCCAGAACGGCCAGGTCGTGATCGCGCCGATGATGTACCTGGCGCTGTCCTACGACCACCGCATCATCGACGGCAAGGACTCGGTGCAGTTCCTGGTGGACATCAAGAACCAGCTGGAAAACCCGGGCCGCATGCTGTTCGGCCTGTAAGACACCTCCCGCCCCTCCGCGCCTGCGCGGAGGGGTTCTGGTAATGCATCAAGGAATAATTCAATGGCTGAACAATTCGACGTCGTCGTCATCGGTGCCGGCCCGGCCGGTTACCACGCTGCCATCCGCGCGGCCCAGCTGGGCCTGAAGACCGCCTGCATCGATGCAGCGCTGGGCAAGGACGGCAAGCCGGCCCTCGGCGGCACCTGCCTGCGCGTGGGCTGCATCCCGTCCAAGGCGCTGCTGGATTCCTCGCGCCAGTTCTGGAACATGGGCCACATCTTTGGCGACCACGGCATCAGCTTCAAGGATGCCAAGATCGACGTCGAGGCGATGGTTGGCCGCAAGGACAAGATCGTCAAGCAGTTCACCGGCGGCATCGGCATGCTGTTCAAGGCCAACAAGGTCGCCGCTTACTACGGCTTCGGTGAACTGCAGCCGGGCAACGTGGTCAAGGTCACCCAGCATGACGGTTCCATCGTCGAGCTGAAGGGCACCAACGTCATCATCGCGGCCGGTTCGGATTCGATCGAACTGCCGTTCGCCAAGTTCGACGGCGAGACCATCGTCGACAACGTTGGCGGCCTGGACTTCACCGAAGTGCCGAACCGCCTGGCCGTGATCGGCGCCGGCGTGATCGGCCTGGAACTGGGCAGCGTGTGGAAGCGCCTGGGCGCTGAAGTCACCATCCTGGAAGCCATGCCGGAGTTCCTGGCGGCTGCCGATGCCGAAGTGGCCAAGGCGGCTGCCAAGGAATTCAAGAAGCAGGGCCTGGACATCAAGCTCAATGCCAAGGTCTCCAAGACCGAGATCACCGGCAAGGGCAAGAAGAAGGAAGTCATCGTCACCTACACCGACGCGGAAGGCGAAAAGACCCTGACCGTGGACAAGCTGCTGGTGGCCGTTGGCCGTCGCGCCGCCACCAAGGGCCTGCTGGCCGAAGGCACCGGCGTCAAGATCAACGAGCGCGGCCAGATCGAAGTCGATGCGCACTGCCACACCGGCGTCAACGGTGTGTGGGCAGTCGGCGACTGCGTGCGCGGCCCGATGCTGGCGCACAAGGGCTTCGAGGAAGGCATCGCGGTGGCTGAGCTGATCGCCGGCCTGCCGGGCCACGTCAACTTCGACACCATCCCGTGGGTCATCTACACCGAACCGGAACTGGCCTGGGTCGGCAAGACCGAAGCGCAGCTGAAGGCCGAAGGCATTCCGTACAAGGCCGGCAGCTTCCCGTTCGCCGCCAACGGTCGTGCCGTGGCGATGATCGAGCCGGCAGGCTTCGTGAAGATCCTGGCCCATGCCGAAACCGATCGCATCCTCGGCATGCACCTGGTCGGCGCCAACGTCTCCGAGCTGGTGCACGAAGGCGTGCTGACCATGGAGTTCAGTGGTTCGGCCGATGACCTGGCCCGCATCTGCCACGCCCACCCGTCGCTGTCGGAAGTGGTCCACGACGCGGCGATGGCGGTCAGCAAGCGCGCCATCCACAAGGCGAACTGATCGGCATCATGGTAGGTGCCGACCGTTGGTCGGCACTCACCTGCAGACGAAAAACCCCGCTTCGGCGGGGTTTTTTGTTGCCCGTTTCCCTGTAGCGCCGAGCCCACGCTCGGCTGCCCTGCAAAGGCCGCCGAGCATGGGCTCGGCGCTACACCTTTCCAGCCGGCTTCTTCGGTGGATCCTCACAGACCCTGTGCTGTATCACCGTATCGCCGGCCTTCCATTGCTTGACCACCCGGCAGCGCGCCTCGGCTTTCGGCGCAGGGACCGCCGCTGCATTGGCTTCGTCAGCCGCAGCGCTCTGCTCGCGCTCCAGCCACGCCGACGGGGGTGCCGGGGGTGCGGCCAGCACCGGGCCTGGCAACAGGACCAGACCGGCCAGCAGCACGCTCCTCATGCGGGAACCGCCCGGCCGCCAAGCAACCGCGCCGGCAGCATGAACAGCGCGCGCAGGAAGGCGAACAACGCCGAGAAGGTGATGCCGACCAGGCGGAACGGCAGGCTCAGCAGCCACACGAGCGGCCAGGCGATCAGGGCGAGGATCGCCAGCGGCCAGCACAGCACGAACAGCAGGCACCACACACCGAGCGCGAACAGGGTCTTCATCACGGTCTCCTTGGGGCGGCACCCTGCCGCCTGCGGACACCTTGGCGCCCCGCCCTTGCCGCCGGCAAACGGTTTGCGACGAAACCCGGGCTGGGGGCGATGAAATCCGGTGCAGGGCCGTCGTTGTAGAGCCGAGCCCGCGCTCGGCTGCTCTTCGTTGCGATCACAGAAAACCCGCGCTGCGCGCGACAGCCGAGCGTAGGCTCGGCTCTACAGGAGCTGCACCGCGCCCGGGCGGCCATGGGTCACCTGGAATCGCGCCGCGGTACGCACTGCGGCATCCGGGCGCAGCACGCTGTCGGCGAAGCGGAGCTCGGCGTCCACGGTCTGCCGGTTCAGCTGCAGCTCCCACCAGCCGCGGCGGTCGCCGTCGAAATAGCGGATATGCGGGTTCTGCGGAATCGATGGCCCGTAGTACGGCCCGTACGGCGTGTCGTCGCCGCCACTGCTGATCGCCGGGGCGATGAATTCGGTGGCCACGACCGGCGCGCTGGCCGCGTCGAAATCCAGCTTCAGGTCGTTGACGAAGGTGGAATGCCAGTCGCCGCCCAGCACGATGGCGTTGCCCTGCCCGCCTGCCTGCATCGCCTGCAGCAGACGCCTGCGTGCGGCGGGATAGCCATCCCAGGCGTCGTTCCAGAAGCGCTCGCGTGGCGTGCCGCCGTCCAGCCGCAGCTGCGACATAAGCAGCTGCTGCACCACCACGTTCCAGCGCGTGCCCTGCGCGGCGGCCATCGACTGCGTGAACCACGCTTCCTGCCCCGTGCCGAGCATGCTCATGCGCGGATCCAGCGCCGCTTCGCAGCGCGGTGACTCGCCCACACCGCAGGGATTGGCCGGGCGGAACTGGCGGCAGTCGAGCAGAGTCAGCTGTGCCAGATCGCCGTAACGCAGGCGCCGGTGCACGCGCAGGCCGCCATTGCCCGCAGGCGTGCTGCGCATCGGCAGGTGTTCGTAGAACGCGCGGTAGGCCACCGCGCGGCGAACGATGAAGTCCTCGATCGACACGCCGGGCTTCTCCGGATGGATGCCCGAGTAGTCGTTCTGCACCTCGTGATCGTCCCAGATCACCGCGAAGGCGTGTGCGGCATGGGCCGCCTGCAGATCCGGGTCGAGCTTGTACAGCGCGTACTGGTCACGGTAGCGCTCCAGGCTCACCGTCTCGCCACTGAAACGCGCCGCGTCCAGCATGGTGCCACGCACGTTCTGCAGCGGGCTGTATTCGTACATGTAGTCGCCGGCATGCAGCACGAGGTCGACATCGCTCCGTGCGATATCGCGCAGCACCGGATAGTAGCCACTGTTCCAGGCCTGGCAGGTGCACAGGGCCAGCCGCAGCTGCTGCAGCTGCGTGTCCGGTAGCGACGCGGTGCGGAAGTGGCCGACCGCGCTTTCCTCATCGCCATCGCAGGCGAAGCGGTAGTAGTAGTCGCGGCCCGGGCGCAGGCCATTGACCTCCACGTGCACCGAATGGGCCAGCTCCGGCACCGCGGCAGCGACGCCCCGCTGTACCAGCCGGCGCATGCCGGCGTCTTCGGCCACGAACCAGCGCACCGGCACCGCCCGCGACGGCATGCCGCCGCCGTTGAGCGGGTCGGGCGCCAGCCGCGTCCACAACACGGCCCCCTGTGGATCCGGATCACCGGCGGCGACACCAAGGGTGAACGGATCACGCCCCAGCCGCGGCCGTGGGCCGGCCGTGGCCAGCCCCGGCATCGCCGCCAGCGCGATCGCCGCCCCCGTGCCCTGCCACGCCATGCGCAGCAGGCGACGACGGCGTTCCGGATCCACAGGCCCGCGCATCAGAAGCGCACGGTGGCGGTGGCCATCACCTGGCGCGGCGCGCCGACCTGCATGGTCGCCAGGCTGCGGGTCGGGTCGGCGGCGTAGGTGCCGTTGGTGTTGATCGAAGACAGGTAGCGCTTGTCCGTCAGGTTGGTCAGGTTAAGCGCCATGGTCAGGTTCTGCGCCGGGCCCAGCGCGCCGAAGTCATAGGCCACGGAGGCATTGACCAGCCAGTAGCTCGGCACCGACTCGTCGTTGGTATAGGTCACGTAGCGCTTGCCGACGTGGTTGGCCGACAGGCGCATGTCCCAAGGGCCCGGGGTCCAGGCCAGGGTGCTGGCGAACATCCATTCGGGGGTGTCGACGGTCTTCTTGCCGCGGGTCGGCACCACGCCATTGTTCACGTAGTCGTTGTCGTAGGTGCTGTCATTCCAGGACAGCGCGTTGGACCAGGCCAGGTCCTGCATCGGCTTCAGCTGCAGTGTCGCCTCGGCGCCGCGGCTGGTCACCGAACCGACGTTGGAGAACAGCGCCGGGCAGCCGAGGATGCCCACGCACTGGGCGATCGCCAGCAGGCGGTTGTCGAACTTGACGTCGTACACCGCAACCGAGGCTTCATAGCCCTTCCCGTAGCCGCGCCAGCCCAGTTCCAGGGTGCGTGACTGTTCCGGCTTCAAGTCCTGCGCGCTGGCATCGAACGCCGCCTGCGGCACGTTGAACGGGCTGCCCACGCCCAACGCGTAGGCGGCGATGTTCCTGGCGAACGAACCGAAGATCTCGTTGCCTTCGTTGAGCTTGAAGTTGAAACCCGCCTGAGGCAGCAGGCCCTTCTTCGAAGTCAGGCTGCTGTTGTTGGCATAGCTGCCCAGTGGCGTGCGCACGCGGGTGCGGGTGTGCGGCGACTTCGCACCGATGTCGATGGTCAGCCGGTCATCGAACAGGCGGAAGCGGTCCTGCACGTAGAACTGGCGGGTAATGGTGGTGTAGCGCTGGTGCCACACGCGCTGGTCCGGGTTGCGCAGGAAGAAGTCATCGGTGACCGGGCCGTCGATGTAGTAGAAGTTGCGCTGCACGCTGTGGCCGTTGTCCTCGTACCAGAGACCGGCTTCCAGGTCGTGGCCACCGACGTTCCAGGTGAACGCCGAGGTCACGCCGGTACGGTCGATCGCGTACTCGGTGGTGCGGATCGAGATCGGAATCTCGCGACTGGTGCCCGGGTTGGATGGATTGGACGGGCTGAACCAGTGGCCCTGGCCGCGGTTGCTGTGGTTGTACACATTGACCTTCAGCCGCATCGACTCGTTCAGGCCGAAATCGCCGGCGATGCTGGACAGGTCATCGTTGCGCAGGCCGTGGCCGGAGTAGTACGCATCCCAGGGGCTGTTGACGCCGCCCGTGAACCTGCCGCGCGCGGCGGCGACGGCACGATCCCAGTCCGGCGCGTAGTTGTCCCAGTCCCAGCCAAGGCGATTGATCATCTCCAGCGACAGGTCCTGGTAGTCCGCCTCGACGCGGCGCGAGGCGTTGAACAGCGCGGTGATCCTGCTGTCCGTTCCGAAATTGTAGGTGGCCTTGCCGTTGAACTGTTTCAGCTCCTGCGAGCCCTTGCCCTTCCACTTGTCGCCTTCGGAGTACACGCCGGACAGGTAGGCCGCAAAGCCCTGGTGCTCACCGGTCTCCAGGCGCGCATAGCTGCGCCGCGCACTGTCGCTGCCGAAGCCCTGCGCCAGCACCACGCCGTACTCGGTGGACGGATCGATCGAATAGAACTGGAACACGCCGCCGAGGTTGCTGGTGGACGGCGTACCCAGCGCGCCGATGCCGGTGGACACTTCGGCTCCGCCCAGGTTCTCGCTGATCACGGCACGGCTGATATGTAGGCCGTTGCTGTTGCCATAGGCCATGTTGCCCAGCGGGATGCCATCGAGCGTGTAGCCCAGGCGGCTCTGGTTGAAGCCACGCAGGCTGATGGTGGTGGACCATTCGTAGGCGCCGGTGGCATCGGCCGACTCGAAGTGAACGCCCGGCTTGCTGGCCAGCAGCTTCAGTGGGTTCGCACCGGGCGGCAGGATCTTCATGTCCTCGGCGGTCACGCGCTGCACCTGGCGGGCTTCGCCGCGGCCGATCACCGAGATCGAATCGAGGGTGGTCGCCGACGGTGCGTCGGAGGCGGGGGCGGGTTCAGCGGCAGCGAGCGACGGCAGCGAAGCACAGACCAGCAGGGCCAGCAGATTGCGGCGATGCGAAGCGTGGGACGACATGGAGGTGGATTCCTTGGGCACGCTGGACGCCGAAGGGCGGCGTCGAAGGGCAGCAGCGGCGGAATCGTAGAAGCGGCGCGTTACATGTCATTTACACGCCACATGCGGAATCCTTGCGTTCCGAATGGTTTACCGTCCGGAAGGCGATTGCCGGCCAGCGGCCGGCATGGCCGTTATTCGAACGAGCCGACCGAATCGTGGGCCAGGTTGTCGAAGCGGGTGTACTCGCCGAAGAACTTCAGCTTGCACGAGCCGGTCGGGCCACCACGGTGCTTGCCGATGATAATCTCGGCCAGGCCCTTGTCCGGCGAGTTTTCCTTGTTGTAGTAGTCGTCGCGGTAGATGAACACGATCATGTCCGCGTCCTGCTCGATTGCGCCCGACTCGCGAAGGTCGGCCATCACCGGGCGCTTGTCGGTACGCGTTTCCAGCGAGCGGTTGAGCTGTGACAGCGCGATCACCGGCACATTCAATTCCTTGGCCAGGCCCTTCAACGAACGCGAGATCTCCGAGATTTCGGTCGCGCGGTTTTCGCTGTTGCCGGGCACGCTCATCAGCTGCAGGTAGTCGATCACGATCAGGCCGAGGTCATGCTCGCGCTTGAGGCGGCGGCACTTGGAGCGCAGCACTTCCGGCGACACGCCCGGCGTATCGTCGATGAAGATCTTGGTTTCCTTCAGCATCTTGATCGCGCTGGTGACGCGGCTCCAGTCCTCGTCTTCCAGCTGGCCGGTACGCAGGCGCTGCGCGTTGATGCGGCCATTGGAGGAAATCAGGCGCATCGCCAGCTGCGATGCCGACATTTCCATCGAGAACACCGCCACGCCCTTCTTCGACTTGATCGCCGCGTACTCGGCGATGTTCAGCGCGAAGGTGGTCTTGCCCATGGCCGGGCGCGCCGCGAGGATGATCAGATCGGTCGGCTGCAGGCCGGCGGTCATCGCATCGAAATCGGTGTACCCGGTCGGCAGGCCGGTGATGTTGCCGCCGTTCTCGAAGCGATTGCGCAGCTCCTCGAATGCATCCTTCAGCGCACCGGGCATGGCCACGAAATCGGTGCGACCACGTGCGCCCTGTTCGGCAATGGCGAACACGCTCTTTTCCGCCGAGGCCAGCAGCTCGCTGCTGTCGCGGCCTTCGGGCTGGAAACCGTCGTTGACGATGTCGGTGCCCACCTGGATCAGCTGGCGCAACACTGCCTTGTCACGCACGATCTCGGCGTAGGCCACGATGTTGGCAGCCGACGGCGTGGTACTGGCCAGTTCGATCAGATAGGCACCGTCGCCCACCAGTTCCATCTTGCCCTGCGACTCGAACCACTCGCCCAGGGTCACCGCATCGAACGGACGCTCGCGCTCGGAGAGCTCGCGGATCGCCCGATAGATCATCTGGTGGTCGCGACGGTAGAAGTCGCCTTCGGTCAGCTGGTCATTGACCCGGTCATACGCTTCGGGCGCCAGCATCAGCCCCCCCAGCACCGCCTGCTCGGCTTCCACCGAATGCGGCGGTACCCGCAACTGGTCGATGCGCGACTCGTCGCGATCGCGATCGAAGCCATCACCGCGCTCTCTGCGGTTGGAACGGAAGCCGGGACGAGCGGACATGCTGCGGTGTTTCCTGCAAAAGTGGGCCAGACGAGTGTAGGCATGCGCCGACCCCGGCGACCATGGACAAGCCTGTGGATAAGCCGTGGAGAAACGGGGGATATCCGCCGGCGCCTGGCCAGACTGGCGTGGGGGCGTCGCACTGCCTGCGACAGGCGCCATTGCGGCACCCGAGCGGAGCATTATCGCAGATCAGGCGCCACGGGTCGGAGCCCGTCGCTGCGCGTCAGGATCCGACCCCGGGGCGTGGTTGGGGTCGGATCCCTCTGCGACGCAGGGAACTCCGACCCCGCAGGCGTCAATCGCCCTTGACGTGCACCGCGATCAGCGCCAGGAACCGGTCCACGTAGCCCTGCAGGAACTTCTGCGTGCCCTCGTTGTGGATCGTGCCGTCGGCATCGATCAGGCCCTCCTTGAAGTGGATGAACGCCTCGGGCTGCCCAAGCACATGCATGTCCAGGAAGGCCAGGGTGTTGCGCAGGTGCTGCTGGGCCACGGCGGTACCGATCTGCCCGATGGAGGCGCCGATCACCGCCGCCGGCTTGCCGGCAAACGCACTGTCACCGTAGGGACGCGAGCCGATATCGATGGCGTTCTTGAGCACGCCCGGCACCGACCGGTTGTATTCGGGGGTGACGAACAGCACCGCGTCGGCGGCGCGCACCTGGTCCTTCAGCCGGGTACCCTGCGCCGGGTACTGCGCGTCGAAGTCCTGGTCATACAACGGCAGGTCGCCGATCTGCACGTACTGGAAGCGTGCGCGATCACCGGCGATCTTCTCCAGCGCATGGGCCAGCTTGCGGTTGCACGAGTCCTTGCGCAGGCTGCCGACGAACACGGCGATGGTGGGGACGGACATCGGGACATACTCCTCATGGTGCGGGAGGCCCAGCCTAGTCGCCGGGCCCGTGCAGGCCGGTGAAGATCAGCCGCCCACAATGCCTGCGCGCACCTGCCGCCAATGCGCCTGCCAGGCCTGGAACATCAGCACGTTCCACAGATGGGTATGCCACTTGCGCTGCCCTCCCAGGAACTGCTGCCACAGCGGCTGCACCGCCGCCGCCGACAGCACGCCCTCACGCTCCAGCCGCGCCGGCTGCAGCAGGTCCTCGGCCCAGGGCCGCAGGTCGCCTTTCAGCCAGTCACTGACCGGCGCGCCGAAACCGCGCTTGGGACGGTGCACCATCGAATGCGGCACGTAACGGCCCAGCACGCGCTTGAGCAGCACCTTGCTGGTGGTCTCGCTGCGCTTGAAGCCCAACGGCAGCGACCAGGCGAACTCGGCCACCCGCCAGTCCAGCAGCGGTGCGCGCGCCTCCAGGCTGACCGCCATCGAGGTGCGGTCGACCTTGCACAACAGATCGTCCGGCAGGTAGGTCACGAAATCGGCCAGCATCATCGCGTCGGCCGGCGTACCCGCGCCGTGCAGCGGATCGGCCAGGTCGTAGAAGCTGCCGGCGGCCCGCGCGCCGGTCACCGCCGCGGCCGGGTCGCGCCAGCGCGAGATGCGGTTGCGGTAGACGTCGCCGATGCCACGCGCACCGGTCTCGGCCAGCAGCGCGGCCAGGCCGCCGGTGCGCGAGGCTTCGCCCTGCTGCTGCGCACGCGCGCCCATCCAGCGCCGCAGCGGCCCCGGCACGCGGCCGAGCATCTGCCAGTTGCGCAGCGCGCGTACATACCGGGTATAGCCGAAGAACAGCTCATCGCCACCGTCACCAGACAGCGCCACGGTCACGCCCTGCCGCGCCAGCCGGGCGACCAGCGCGGTCGGCACCTGCGACGCGTCGGCAAAAGGCTCATCGAACATCGCCGGCAACTGCGGCACCACCGCCAGCGCGTCGGCGCCGCTGACGTACAACTCGGTATGGTCACAGCCCAGGTGGGCCGCCAGCTCCCGGGCCAGCGGCGCCTCGTCATGTCCCGAATCGGTGAAGCCGATGCTGAAGCTGTGCACCGGCTGCCCGCTCTGGGCCTGCATCAGCGACGCCACCAGTGAGGAATCGGTGCCACCAGACAGGAATACGCCGACCGGCACGTCGGCCACCATGCGTAGCGCCACCGCGTCGCGCAGCAGCGTGTCCAGCTGTTCCTCGGCGTCCTCGATGCGGCCCTGGAAGGGTGCGGCCAGCGCCGCCTGCATGCGCGCGCGCGCATCCCAGTACGGCCGCTGTGCCTGTTCCGGACGATGCGCGGATGCGCCGGCAGCGACGGCCGCCGCGTCCAGGCGCAACACCCGGCCCGGCATCAGCTTGTAGCAGCGCTGGTGGATGCTGTGCGGCGCCGGGATGTAATCCAGCCGCAGCAGCAAGGTGAGCGCATCGCGGTCGATGTCGTTGTCGAACGCCGGGTGCTGCCAGAGCGCCTTCAGTTCCGAACCGAACACCAGCGTGTCGCCGGCCCAGCCGTAGTACAGCGGCTTCTTGCCGACGCGGTCGCGGGCCAGCCACAGGCAACGCTCCTGGCGGTCCCACAGCGCGATGGCGAACATGCCGTTGCAGCGCTGCAGGGTGTCTTCCACGCCCCATTGCAGGATCGCCGCCAGCAGTACTTCGGTGTCGGAATGGCCGCGGAAGGCATGCCCCAGCGGCTCCAGTTCCTCGCGCAGGGCGGCGAAGTTGTAGACCTCGCCGTTGTAGGCCATCACGTAGCGGCCGTCGGCCGAGGCCATCGGCTGGTGGCCCAGCGGGGACAGGTCGAGGATGCTCAGGCGGCGATGCGCCAGCGCGATGCCCGCCTCGGCATCGACCCAGCTGCCGCCATCATCGGGCCCGCGGTGGTGCAGCGCCTGGCCCATGGACAGGGCCTGCGCCTGCAGCGCCTCGGCCGACGCCAGCGGCGCCGGCAACAACATTCCCGCCAATCCACACATGCATCAGGGTTCCTGCGCCAGGTCGAGGGCGGCGCCAATCACCGCATTGTCGCTTGGAAGCCCGAACATTGCTGCCCCCGCCAGTGGCGTGTAGGTGTCGGCACCACAGACCCGGCGCAACGGCAGATGGCCGAACCCGGCCTCGACCAGCGCGGTGACCACGCCCTCGCCCACCCCGCCGCTGTGGCGGCCTTCATCCAGCACCAGCACCCGCCGTGCGCTGGCGGCCTGGGCAGTGATGAAGCCGGCGTCCAGCGGTACCAGCCAGCGCAGGTCGACCACCCGCACCTGCCAGCCCAGCTGCTGCTCGATCGCCCGCGATGCGCGCAATGCCATCGGCACGCCGTTGCCATAGGTATAGATCACCAGGTCGCCGGCCTCCGGCGCATAGACCCGGCCCTCCCCCGGCACCAGCGACTGGCCCTGTGCGGGGAAGTCGAACAGCCACTGGCCATCGCCGGCTTCGTGCAGGTCCTTGCTCATGTACAACGCGATCGGCTCCAGGAACACCGCCACGCGCCCATCCACCCGCGCCAGTGCGGCCAGCGTGCGCAGCATCATCACCGCATCGTCGCCGCGCGACGGGCAGCCCACCACCAGCCCCGGGATGTCGCGCAACGCGGTGATCGAGTTGTCGTTGTGGAAGTGGCCACCGAAGCCCTTCTGGTACCCCAGCCCGGCCACCCGCACCAGCATCGGGTTGCGGTACTGGTCGTTGGAGAAGAACTGCAGCGAACACGCTTCGCCGCGCACCTGGTCGATGGCGTTGTGCAGATAGGCCAGGTACTGGATCTCCGGAATCGGCAGCATGCCCAGGTTGGCCAGGCCCTGAGCCATGCCCAGGATCATGGTCTCGTCCAGCAGGGTGTTGAACACCCGGCGTGGGCCGAAGCGGCGCAGCAGATCCTTGGTGACGGTGTAGACACCGCCCTTCTGTGCGACGTCCTCACCGAACAGCAGGCTCTGCGGATACTTCGCCAGCAGTTCCTGCAGGGCATGGTTGATCTGGATCGCGAGGTGGCGTGGCGCCTGCCGTTCGGGCAACGCCTCCGCACCGCCATACAGCGCTTCACGCGTTCCGGCGGGCACCTCGCGCCGTGCTTCGGCCTGCACCGCAGCCGGCGTATAGGGCGCAAGCGGCTCCATCACTTCCCGCAGCGACTGCAGCTTCGGCCGTCCTTCGGCATCGGCGGCGGCGGCCATGCAGCGCGCGCGCATCGTCTCGTAGGCCACCTCGATGGCGGCCGCATCCATCCAGCCCGATTCCATCGCGATCTGTGCCGAGCGCAGCAGCGGATCCTGCGCCTCGGCCGCGCACAGCTCGGGCAACGCGCGCCATTCCACCTCGAAGTCGGTGCCGGCGTGCCCCATCAGGCGCGTGGTGCGCAGATGCAGGAAGGTCGGCCGCCGCGTACGCCGGCAGTGCTCCACCGCCGCCTGCACCTGCGCATGGCCGGTGGCCAGGTCGAGGCCATCGGCGTAGAAATAGTCCAGCCCGGGCTGACCGCTGAAGCGTTCGGCGATCCAGCCTTCAGGCGTTTTCACCGAGATGCCCAGGCCATTGTCCTCGCAGACGAACAGGGCCGGTGCCGGCAGCTTCTGGTAGGCCGACCACATCGCGGTGTTGAACGCGGTCTGCGCGGTGGCATGGTTGGCCGAGGCGTCGCCGAACGAGCACAGTACGATGCTGTCGGCCGGAATCGGCAGTTCGTGGCCCAGCCGCTTGCCGCTTTCGAGGGCCAGCGCGGTGCCCAGCGCTTTCGGCAGATGCGAGGCGATGGTCGAGGTCTGCGGCAGCACCCACAACGGTTTGCTGCCCCACACCTTGTGCCGCCCCCCGCTGGCCGGGTCATCGGCGCTGGCAGCAAAGGACAGCGCGGCATCGCGCAGCGGGTCGATCCCCGGCACCTGGCGTGAGCGCTCGGCCATGAAGGCACCGGAGCGATAGTGCAGGAATGCTGGATCCGTATGCCGGCAGGCCCGCGCCAGCAGCGCATTGCCTTCGTGGCCGGATGAACCGATGGTGTAGAAGACCTTGTTCTGCACGCGCAGCACGCGCGCCATCAGGTCCAGCTGGCGGCTGGCCAGCTGCGAATCGAACAGCTCGCCAAACGCGGCGGCGGTAAGCGTGCTGCCCGGCAGGATCGGCGCATCCGGCGCCGGGCGCGGGCGCGGGGTACCGCGCCAGCCACGCACCGCGTCGAGGAAATTGGCGTCGCACACGTCGGCGCGGTTGAGCACGCGCATGCGTGCGGGAATCGGATCTGGAACCACAGCGAACATCGAACACCCTCCGTGTCGTTGTTGCATTCCGCCCGGGGTTGGCCAGGCGCTACCCTGTGGGGATCACCTTGGTGAGAGTCATGCGGCCTCGAAGCGGGCGCGGACCTCGGCGGTCACCGCCGGCATCGGCAGGAAGCGCGGCTGCCCGCGCACGCGCTGCAACCAGGCGCGAACTTCCGGGAACGGCTGCAGGCTGATTCCACCCTCGCCTGCGACGTCGGTGTAGGCGAACAGCGCGATGTCGGCGATGCCGTACCCACTGCCGGTGAACCATTGCGCATCACGCAGGTGCTGCTCCATCACCGCCAGTGCAGCGGCGGCGCGCTCGTGCAGGCGTGGCAGTTCGGCGCGGCGCGGCGACCCAGGCGGGGTCCAGCCGCGGATGAAGCGCGCGACCGCTACGCACGGCTCGTGCGTGTACTGCTCGAAGAACATCCAGCTCAGTGCCTGCGCGCGCTCCCAGCCATCGGTGGGCAGGTAGGGCGTGCCTTCGGCCAGCCAGAAAAGGATCGCATTGGACTCGGTCAGCACGCGGCCATCGTCGCGGACGATCAACGGCACCTTGGCATTGGGATTGAGCGCGAGGAACTCGGGGGTGTGGGTCTGGCCGTGGGCACTGTCCACTTCCACCCAGCGGTAGCGGCTGCCGAGCTGCTCCAGCAGCAGGCGGACCTTGTGGCAATTGCCTGACACCGACATGCCGTGCACCGTCAACGGGACGCGCTCTTCCACCATTGCCTGCTCCCTCGGATCCGGCCGGCGGCCGGCTGCGTGCAGTCTGGCAAGCATGCCAGTGAATGCCAAGCGCGGGTGCAGCATGACTACACGGTAGTGCCGGCCGCTGGCCGGCATCCTCGATGCAGCTGGTAGTGCCGGCCGCTGGCCGGCATCCTCGATGCAGCTGGTAGTGCCGGCCGCTGGCCGGCATCCTCGATGCAGCTGGATCCAAGCGATTGCCGGCCAGCGGCCGGCACTACCAAGCCACGCTCAGCGCGCGCGTTGCCGCCACTGTTCGCGCGACTGGCCCCAGATCTGCATGGGCTTGTCGTTGTATGGCGCTGGCAACTCCCCCATGCGCAGCAGGGTGCTTCCCAGCTTGCGTGCCACGGCCCGCGAGTTGTCGTTGTTCTCGGCGATCGTGTGGATCACCTCAGCCCAGCCCAGCGTATCGAACGCCCAGTCGATCGCCGCGACCGCCGCCTCCGGCGCATAGCCCCGGCCCCAGCTGGCATGACGGATGCCCCAACCAACCTCGGTACCCGGCCAGTCCTGCGGCTGCCACGGTCCCATCCGCCCGATCCAGTCGCCGCTGGATTTCTCGATCACGCTGAACATCGAGAAGCCGAACAGCTGCCAAGCGCCAGCCAGGCTGCAGAAACCGCGCCAGGCCACCGAGGGTGGCTGCACGCCGCCCAGGGTACGCATCGTGGCCTCGTCGGCGCAGAACGCCAGGTACGGCTCGTAGTCCTCGCGAAGCAGCGGGCGCAGGATCAGCCGCTCGGTTTCGATGCGCAGGTCGAAGATGCTCATGCCGGCTCCATGTCGAAGGGGGCACCCATGATGGAGGATGGCTTCGCTGCGCGGATGAATATCGCCGGTCGCAATGAAACGGGCCGGCATGAGCCGGCCCGTCAGGTACTGCATGCTGCGCCGGGATTACTGGCGCGTGGCTGCGGCAGTGGCACCGGCGGCAGCGGTCTGCGTGACCAGCTGGCCATCGACCACCGGCAGGCGATCGCTGGCCGGCTTGTTGTCCATGCGCACGGTCTTCTCCGCGCCGTCATAGCGGTAGGTCACGTTGTAACCCTTCACCACGTCGTTGGTACCCATGGCAATGCGGTTGCCCGGCTTGCTGGCCATGCGCATGGTGCCAGTGGTGCCGTCCTCATTGCGGTAGGTCACGTTGTAGCCGGTGACGCGGCTCGACTCGGAGGTGGCGGTCTCGGTGTGGCACTGGCGCTCGGTGCGGTTGACCACGCGGCCACCCACATGGCGCTTGTCGATCTGGTTGCCGATGAAGCCGCCGGCCACGGCACCGGCGGCGGTCGCGGCCTTCTTGCCGTTGCCGCCACCGACCTGGTTGCCGAGCAGGCCACCCACCACCGCGCCAACCACGGTACCGCCAACGTTGCCATCACGTTCCGGCAGGCGCTCCTGCACCGTCACGTCCTGGCAGACTTCATGAGGAGTCTGGGTCGTGGACGTTTCGCGCACCGCATCGGTGCCGATCACGGTGGCGTAGGCCTTCTGCTTCTCGGTGATCGGGTCAACCTTCAGCACATCGGCATATTCAAGCCCGCGCGGCGCGGACGGGTCCAGCTTGTCACCACGTGCGCCGTCGTCAGAAGCGTTACCTTCAACGAGGCGCGATTCACCATTGGGGGTTCCGGCGCTGATGGAATCGGGCGACTTGTCACCACTCTTCATGAAGGCGGCGGTGGCGATGCCACCGACCAGCAGCGCGCCCGCTGCGACCAGGACAGTTGTAGTTGTGCTTTTCATGACCTGCTCCTTGCGGACCATCCGCAACGTTCTCGGGGCAGATTGCAGCATGCGCTGCCTGAACGGAATCTCCACATTTCCTGCTCATTCCGATAACCCATTCAGCATCGGGAAATGCTGGGCCCGTGGTAGCGTTTGCATATTCCCCACGAGGCTTCCCGCCATGGCCAACCCGATGCTGCTGCCGGTACTGCAATGGGCCCGCCGGCTGCGCTACCCCACCCTGTTCAAGCTCACCGCCGGCCTGTTCGTGCTGACCTTGTTCATCCCGGACCCGATCCCGTTCGTCGATGAGCTGGTGCTGGGCTTCGGCACGCTGCTGCTGGCCAACTGGAAGAGCCGCAACGCCGCAACACCTCCGCCGCTGGAACAGCGTTGAGCATCCTGGTTGACAGCCACTGCCATCTGGATGCCAGCGGGTTCGACCGTGACCGCGCTGCGGTGATCGAGCGTGCGCAGGCCGCGGGGGTGCGCCAGCAGGTGGTACCGGCGGTGACCGCGGCCAGCTGGCCGAAGCTGCGTGAGGTCTGCCAGCAGGCGCCGGGGCTGTACCCGGCCTACGGCCTGCATCCGATGTTCCTGGCCGATCACCAGCCCGGGCACCTGCCACTGCTGCGCGAGTGGATCGAGCGCGAACGCCCCTGTGCGATCGGCGAATGCGGCCTGGACTTCTTTGTCGAAGGGCTGGACACCGACGCCCAGCAGGCGTATTTCATCGGCCAGCTGGAACTGGCCCGCGAATTCGAGTTGCCGGTGATCGTGCACGCGCGACGCGCGGTGGATGCGGTGATCGCCGCCATCCGCCGCGTCGGCGGCCTGCGCGGCGTGGTGCACAGCTTTTCCGGCAGCCCGGAACAGGCCGCGCAACTGCACAGGCAGGGCTTCCTGCTCGGCCTCGGTGGCCCACTGACCTACGATCGCGCGCAACGGCTGCAGCGGCTGGTGCGCGAGATGCCGCTGGAACAGTTGCTGCTGGAAACCGACGCGCCCGACCAGCCCGACGCCGGCATCCGCGGCCAGCGCAACGAGCCAGCGCGGCTGGCGACCATTGCCCGGCACGTGGCCGCACTGCGCGGGATGGAGCTGGAAGCCGTGGCCCAGGCCACGACGGAGAATGCGCGGCGATTGTTCGCGCTGCCGGTAATGTAACGGGTAGGTGCCGGCCGCTGGCCGGCACGATCCATCACACCTCGCTGGCCTCGACCGCATCCACCTTCACCTTCTTCGGCTCCAGCAGCATCTCCAGCGCCTTGCCAACCGCCGCGAAGGCGAACGCGCCGGTGATGTGGGTTGCCGCGCCCAGGCCGGCACCACAGTCCAGCTTCAACGCCGCATCGGCGCCCAGGTTCGGACGGATGCCGCAGACGCTGCCATCGGCCTGCGGGTACTTCACATTCTCCAGCGAATACACCGCCGGTACGCCGAAATAGCGCTTGGCGTTCTTCGGGAAGTTGAATTCGCTGCGCAGCTTCTTGCGGATCAGCGCCAGCATGGCGTCGTGCTCGGTGCGAGAGACATCGCGGATGCGCACCAGGGTCGGATCGGTACGGCCACCGGCGGCACCGACGGTCAGCAACGGCAGCTTGCGGCGGCGGCACCATGCGATCGTCTCGACCTTGACCCGGAAGCTGTCGCAGGCATCGATCACCAGATCGAACCCCCGGTCCAGCAGCTCGGCCATGTTGGACACGGTCAGGAATGCCTGCACCGCGTCGACCCCGATGTCCGGATTGATCGCACGGCAACGCTCGGCCATCGCCTCGGCCTTGTTGCGGCCGTAGTTGCCTTCCATCGCCGGCAGCTGCCGGTTGGTGTTGGACACGCAGATATCGTCGGCATCGATCAGGGTCAGGTGGCCGACGGCCGAACGGGCCAGCGCCTCCACCACCCACGAGCCGACGCCGCCCATGCCGACCACCGCCACGCGGCTGCCCTGCAGGCGCTCGAGTGCACCCACGCCGTACAGCCGTTCGATGCCGGCGAAGCGTTGTTTGACCTGTTCGTTCATCGGGCTATTTTAACGTGCAGGTGCTGGCGCCCGCAGTACGCCGGCGTCGAACCCACCGTTGCACGCCCGGAGTGCCCGCATGAATGCCAGCCCGCCCCGCCGCCTGTCCAGCGCCCATCGCTACCTGTTCGTGCTCTGCCTGGGCCTGCTGATCGGCCTGATCGCCACGGTAATGGTCGGCCGCGCCCTGCAGGCGCGTCGCGATCCGTTCCCGGGCAGCCTGATGCAGGTGATGCAGCGGCAGTCACAGCTGCTGCAGCAGGCCCAGCTGCAGAACCGCTGCAGCCTGGCTGACAGCGTGCCGCGGCTGCAGGTGCTGCGCCTGCTGTCCAATGACCTGGACCAGGCGTTTCCCGGGCTGAAGGACAGTGCGCAGTTCCAGCAGCACGCCAGCCAGCTGCGCGGCAACCTCAACACGGCGCTGGCCTCACCCCCCGGCGACTGCAGGGCCCTCGCCCAGCTGGTGGAAACACTGCAGGCGGACTGCCGCGCCTGCCACCAGGATTTCCGCTGAGCCGCATTCATCCTGCAGCCGGGCAGCACGCACACGGTTGGCGCGTTGTTCACGTTCGAAAGGAGAGGATTCGTCCACCCTGCTGCACGACGCAGTACCACCCAACCCACCCGCCTTCACGGCCAGGAGACGCCCCATGAAGATCCAGCTCATCGCCGCCAGCGCCATCGCTACCCTTGCGCTGGCTGGCTGTGCCACCTCGCCCGGTTACAGCGGCGGTGGTTACAACAACGGCTACAACAACGGCGGCTACGGCAACAATGGCGGCTACAACCAGGGCCGTTGCGCTGACTGTGGCATCGTCACCCGCATCAACACCGTGCCCTCGGGCCGCACCGCGCCCAGCGCGACCGGCGCGATCCTCGGCGGCATCGTCGGCGCCGTGGCCGGCCATGAAATCTCCGACCACACCGGTGGCAGCCGTGGCAACAAGAACATCGCCGCCGCCGCAGGCGCGGTCGGTGGTGCCCTGGCCGGCAACCAGATCCAGAAGAACGTCACCAGCGATACCTATGACATCAGCGTGCGCATGGATGATGGCCGCACCATCGTGGTCAACCAGCGCGATCTCGGCGGCATCCGCGAGAACACCTACGTGCGCGTCGTCAATGGCAAGGTCATCCTGCGCTGACCTGCACCGGGCCAACGGCAAAGAAAAAGGCCCGCTTGCGCGGGCCTTTTTCATGCCGACGGGCGGCGGGTATTACACCGGCTGCACCTTGTCAGCCTGCAGGCCCTTCTGGCCCTGCACGACTTCGAAGCTCACAGTCTGGCCTTCCTTGAGGCTCTTGAAGCCCTGGGTCTCGATGGCGCGGAAGTGCACGAACACGTCCTCGCCATTCTGCCGGCTGATGAAGCCGAAGCCCTTCGCATCATTGAACCACTTTACGGTACCGGTCTCGCGCTCAGCCATCTCACTAACTCCCTTTGACTCTCTCTTGTTGTTGGAAACGCCCGGTGGGCGGCTGACAAGCAAGGGGGAAGCGAGGTGCATCGATGCAGCGGATCGGAAAGATCTTGCTTCATCAGGCCACGATCCACGGTGACCTTGCCAAGCTCAGCGACTGCAACTTAACCCGCCCAAAACGAAAAAGCAACTGGCAAAATCTTTCACTGTCAACCCCAAAACGGCCACCATACGGGACAGCATGGGACTCTCATTCATCTTATATCTGCTAGCGGTCATTTTTGTCCTGATCGGCATCGCCGGCATCATCCTGCCGGCCCTCCCGGGCATCCCGCTGGTGTTCATCGGGCTGCTGCTGGCGGCCTGGGCCGACGGCTTCGCCCACGTCGGCTGGCCCACCCTGGTCGCGCTGGGCGTGCTGACCCTGCTTTCACTGTTGGTGGACGTGCTCGCCACCGTGGTCGGCGCGCAGCGCGTCGGCGCCAGCCGCAAGGCCCTGTGGGGCACCTTCGTCGGCAGCATCGTCGGCCTGTTCTTCATGCCCATCGGCCTGTTTGCCGGACCGCTGCTCGGCGCCCTGCTCGGCGAGTACTGGCACACCCGCGAACTCGGCCGCTCGACCAAGGTGGGCCTGGCGACCTGGCTCGGCATCCTGCTCGGCCTGGCACTGAAACTGGCGGTGGTGATCGCGATGCTGGGCCTGTTCGCGTTCGCCTGGTTCTTCTGAGCCACCTAGCCTTCACGCCACGCGCACGCCGTGGCCGTGCATAAACGGTGGGGCTGGCCGCGATCCGGTGCAGCCGCCACACTGTGCGATTCCCGTATCCATCGAAGGGCCTGCTGCAATGACCCTCCCCACGCTGCTTCCCCGTCTGGCGCCGCTGGCGCTTGCCCTGGCCAGTGCACCGTTGGCTGCGCAGGAGTTCGCGCCCAGCGCCGACACCTCGCCGGCCGCCTGCGCGGCGATCACCACCGACGCGGCCCGCCTGGCCTGCTATGACCGCCTCTTCGGGCACACCCCGGAGGCCACCGCCGCCGCCGATGCCGCCGCCGAATCGGCTGCGCAGGCGCGCCGCGAGGAACGACAGACCGCGCGCGTGAGCCAGGGCGAGGAAAAGCTGCGCGAGCGGGTCAGCGACCTGTTCCGTCCGGCGGCATCGGACAGCGCGCTGGCCAATGCTGGCCGCGGTTCGCTGCTGGACAGCCGCTGGGAGCTGGCCGAGGACTCCAAGCTGGGGCCCTTCCAGCTGCGTGCCTACAAGCCGGTGTACCTGCTGCCGGCGTTCTGGACCAGCGACCGCAACACCACGCCGCATTCGCCGAACCCGGCCAACAGCGTGACGACCCCGCAGGTACTCGACAGTACCGAGCTGAAGTTCCAGATCAGCTTCAAGACCAAGATCGCCGAGAACCTGTTCGGCGACAACGGCGACATCTGGGCTGGCTACACCCAGAGTTCGCGCTGGCAGGCCTACAACAGCGAGGATTCGCGCCCGTTCCGCGAAACCAACTACGAACCCGAAGTGATGATGGTGTTCCGCAACGGCTACTCGATCGGTGGCTGGCGCGGGCGCATGACCGGTATCAGCCTCAACCACCAGTCCAACGGACGGGCCGATCCGCTCTCGCGCAGCTGGAACCGGGTCATGCTCAACATCGGCCTGGATCGCGAGAACTGGGCGCTGGTGCTGCGCCCGTGGTACCGCATCCCGGAAAGCCGCAGCGAAGACAATAATCCGGACATCGAGGATTACATGGGCCGGGGTGACGCGACCCTGATCTGGAACCGCAACGGGCATGAGGTCGCGCTGATGGCGCGTCATTCGCTGCGCACCGGCAGCCGCTCCCACGGTGCACTGCAGCTGGATTACGGCTTTCCGATCAGCAATCTGCTGCGTGGCCATGTGCAGATCTTCGACGGCTATGGCGAGAGCATGATCGACTACAACCACAAGGCCACCTATGTGGGCGTGGGCGTGTCGCTGCTGG
This sequence comes from Stenotrophomonas sp. YJH_SMC_123, assembly GCF_059368215.1. NCBI lineage: Bacteria > Pseudomonadati > Pseudomonadota > Gammaproteobacteria > Lysobacterales > Lysobacteraceae > Stenotrophomonas > Stenotrophomonas sp. YJH_SMC_123. Next base: position 529,080 of record NZ_JCAFRM010000002.1, on the reverse strand, counting down.
AGTGGTTCTGATGGACGTGACGATCTGGCACAACCCGGCCTGCAGCAACTCGCGCGGCGCACTGAAGCTGATCCGCGATGCGGGCTTCGACCCGGTGGTGATCGAGTACCTGGGCACCCCGCCCGACGCGGCCACGCTGCGCCAGGTGCTGGCCGAGTCGGCCCTGAGCGCGCGCGACCTGGTGCGCAGCAAGGAGACCCAGTTCGCCGCACTCGGGCTGGAAGATGCCGACGATGCCACCCTGCTGGCTGCGATGGCCGAACACCCGCGCCTGATCAACCGCCCCGTGGTGCGCACGCCCAAGGGCACACGGCTGTGCCGCCCGCCGGAAACGGTGCTGGAGATCCTGTAACGGAAAAGGGGACGGAGGGGATTAAGTCGTTTGTGCACAAACGACTTAATCCCCTCCGTCCCCTTTTCTGGTTACCGCCAGTCGGTGATGCCTTCGCGGCGGTAGGCCTCGGCGAACGCCGGGCGCGCCTTCATCGAGGTGGCATGTGCCTTGAGCGACGGCCAGGTGTCACTGGGCCTGGGCATGTTGCGCGACCAGCGCATCAGCATCACCAGCATGTAGTCGACCACGCAGGGCGTGGCGCCCAGCAGGTAGGGCCCATGCGCCAGCAGGTGCGTGGCCACATGCTGCCAGGCCGCTTCCAGGCGCTGTCGCGCCATCTCGCGACTGGCCTCCACGTTTGCCTCGCCCGCCACCTCGTGCGGATAGAACCAGGCGCGATAGGCCGGCTGCAACGTATTGGCACACCAGAACATCCAGCGGTAGGCATCGGCGCGCTGCGGCGTGCCCAGTGCCGGCAACAAACCGGCGTCCGGATGGCGGTCGGCCAGGTACAGGGCGATCGCCGCCGCTTCAGTCAGTACCAGGCCATCGATCAGCAGCGTCGGCACCACGCCGGCCGGATTCAGTGCCAGGTACTCCGCCGACTTGTGCTCGCGCGCGTCGAAATCCAGCAGCACCAACTCGTGCTCGATGTCGAGCTCGATCAGCAGCCAGTGCACCACCAGAGCGGCGGTGCTTGTCGAACCATACAGCGTGGTGCTCATGCGGCGGATCCTGTGCAGGTGGGCCGGCCGATTATGCGCCCGTGCGGGAGCCGTCGCTCAGCCGCAGCTGCTCATGCAGGTATCGCGGCGCTCGCCACAGGACATCATCGGCGCGCGCAGCGTGCAGTCATGCGTCTTCAGTTCGCAGGCACGGCGCAGGTCCGGGTTGTCCACGTCCTTGCAGCGCTTGTCCGGCGCCGGCACCATCCGCTGCTCGCAATTGCTCTGGCGGCTGCCGAGAGAGTCATTCTGCGCCATGCAGCTGCGATAGCCGGCCTGGCACTGCATGCGGCATTGCGCCGATGCAGGGAAATCCGCGCCTTCGTACGACGCCGGGGTGCTGCAGCCGGCCAGGGCCAGCAGCACGCCGGCCACGATGAAGCGATGCAGGGCCATGGACACGTCCTGTGCGAGGGTGTGCCGACCGTAGCAGAGCCAGGGCTACAGGCGTGTTAATCCTGCCTCCAGATACAGCAACGGCGCCACAGGGGCGCCGTTGTCCGGACCGAAGCGTGCGGGAATTACTCCACCACCACCGGAATCTTGCCGATGCGGGCCTGCCACTCGCGCGGGCCGGTCTTGTGCACCGATTCGCCGGCGGAGTCGACGGCCACGGTCACTGGCATGTCCTGCACGGTGAACTCGTAGATCGCCTCCATGCCCAGGTCAGCGAAACCGACCACCTTGGCCGCCTTGATCGCCTTGGACACCAGGTAGGCCGAGCCACCGACGGCCATCAGGTAGGCCGACTTGTGCTTCTTGATCGCCTCGATCGCGGCCGGGCCGCGCTCGGCCTTGCCGACCATGCCCAGCAGGCCGGTCTGTGCCAGCACCTGCTCGGTGAACTTGTCCATGCGGGTCGCCGTGGTCGGGCCGGCCGGGCCCACCACTTCGTCACGCACCGGATCGACCGGGCCGACGTAGTAGATGAAGCGGCCCTTCAGATCGACCGGCAGCTGCTCGCCCTTGTTGAGCATGTCGACCATGCGCTTGTGCGCGGCGTCGCGGCCGGTGAGCAGCTTGCCGTTGAGCAGCAGGGTCTGGCCCGGCTTCCAGCTGGCCACGTCTTCCGGGGTAATCGTATCCAGGTCCACCCGGGTGCCCTTGGATGCGTCGTAGGTCAGCTTCGGCCAGTCTTCCAGCGACGGCGGGTCCAGCATCACCGGGCCGCTGCCATCCAGGGTGAAGTGCGCATGGCGGGTGGCCGCGCAGTTCGGGATCATCGCCACCGGCAGGTTGGCCGCGTGGGTCGGGTAGTCGTTGATCTTGATGTCGAGCACGGTGGTCAGGCCACCCAGGCCCTGCGCACCGATGCCCAGCGCGTTGACCTTCTCGTACAGCTCCAGGCGCAGCTCCTCGATGCGGTTGGACGCACCACGGGCCTGCAGCTCGGTGATGTCGATCGGCTCCATCAGCGCTTCCTTGGCCAGCAGCATCGCCTTCTCGGCGGTGCCACCGATGCCGATGCCCAGCATGCCCGGCGGGCACCAGCCGGCGCCCATGGTCGGCACGGTCTTCAGCACCCAGTCGACAATCGAGTCGGACGGATTGAGCATGGCGAACTTGGTCTTCGCTTCCGAACCACCGCCCTTGGCGGCGACGATCACGTCGACTTTGTTGCCCGGCACCACCTTGACGTTGACCACGCCCGGGGTGTTGTCCCTGGTGTTGATGCGCTTGCCTGCCGGATCGGCCAGCACCGAGGCGCGCAGCTTGTTGTCCGGGTGCATGTAGGCGCGGCGCACGCCTTCATTGGCCATGTCTTCCACGCCCATGGTGGCGTCATCCCAACGCACGTCCATGCCGATTTCCAGGAACACGGTGACGATGCCGGTGTCCTGGCAGATCGGGCGGTGGCCCTCGGCGCACATGCGCGAATTGATCAGGATCTGCGCCATCGCTTCCTTCGCGGCCGGCGACTCCTCGCGCTCGTAGGCGGCGGCAAGGTTCTTGATGTAGTCGACCGGGTGGTAGTACGAGATGTACTGCAGCGCGTCGGCGATGGACTGGATGAGGTCTTCCTGCTTGATCGATGTCACGTCTTGCTCGCTTGCTCGAGGCTGGCGGGGGTAATCCACCCATTTTACCCCCTCCCCCGGCCCCGGGGTGGTAGTGCCGGCCGCTGGCCGGCAAGATTCCCCCGACGCTCTGTCACGCCACGCGCCACTGCGGCGTCCTTGCCCACATGAACGCCGAAACCGCTTTCCAGACCCACCGCCCGCGCCTGATGGCGCTGGCCTACCGCCTGCTCGGCAGCCGCACCGACGCCGAAGACGTGGTCCAGGACGCCTGGCTGCGCTGGTCCGGCGCCGATCCTGCGGCCGTCCGCGATGCCGAGGCCTGGCTGGTCACCACCACCACCCGGCTCGGCCTGGACCGGCTGCGTGCGGCCAAGCGCGAGCGCGTCCACTACGTCGGCCCATGGCTGGCCGAACCGCTGGCGGTCACCCTGGAGCCGGACCCGGCGCCCGGTCCGGCCCAGCTGCATGCGCTGGCCGACGACGTCTCGGTCGCTTTCCTGACCCTGCTCGAACAGCTCGGCCCGGAGGAACGCGCCGCCTTCCTGCTGAAGGAGGCGTTCGACCACGACTACCGTGAGATCGCCGAGCTGATCGGCCACAGCGAGGCCAACTGCCGGCAGCTGGTGCACCGTGCGCGGCAACGCCTGCAGGCCGGACGACCGCGCTTCAATGCCGATGCCAGCCAGCACCGGCAGCTGCTGGCGCGCTTCATGGAGGCCTCGCAGCGCGGCGACAGCGACGCGATCCAGGCCCTGCTGCACGCCAACGCGGTGCTGGTTTCCGACGGCGGTGGCGTGGTCACTGCGGCGGTGCGGCCGCTGCTGGGCGCCGAACGCATCGGCCGCCTGTTCTGGGCCATCGCCCGCCGCGGCGCGGTGCATCCCGCCCAGCTGGGCTACGTCAACGGCGAGCCGGCGATCCTGCGCTTCCAGGGTGAGCGCCTGCATTCGGTCACCACCATCGAAGTGGTCGATGGCCGCATCGCCAACGTGTACAGCGTGTTGAATCCGGAAAAGCTGCCGGGTGTTGTCACGCGCGATGACGGTACGGCGTCCTGGTAGTGAAAGGCGGCCACCGTGGCCGCCGTGGAGCCGAAAATGTCCGACCACGCCTCTCCCCGCGTCCCCTACACCCGCCTGGCCGCCGAGGCCTTCAAGGGCCTGCTGGCCACCAGCCAGGCCGTGCATGACAGCTCGATCGATCCGACCCTGATGGAACTGGTGTTCCTGCGCGTGTCGCAGCTCAACGGCTGCGGCTACTGCATGGACATGCACGGCACCGCGCTGCGCAAGGGCTGCATCGAGCCGCGCAAGCTGGACACGCTGCCGGCATGGCACGAGAGCCGCTTCTTCGACGAACGCGAGCGCGCGGCACTGGGCTGGGCCGAGGCGCTGACCCGGCTGACCGACGGCGCGCCGTCGCAGGCCGCGTTCGATGCCCTGGCACCGCACTTCGATGAGAAGGGCATCAGTGACCTGAGCATGGGCATCGCGGTGATCAATGCCTGGAACCGCCTCGGTGCGGGGTTGCTGCCGCCGCTGCCGGCCTGACCCACCCCGCCTTCGACAGTTCATCGGTGCTGCTGGTAGGTGTCGACCTTGGTCGGCACGGTGGATCCACGCAGTGCGTGGATGCAGGAGGGTCAGATCCCTTCGCTTCGCGAAGGGATCTGACCCCGGTGCCGGCAACACGGCTGCACTGACTCCCCCTGCACGTATCACGCGCGCACAATACGCGCATGCCTGCCATCCCCCCCGTTGGCGCTGCCGCCGCGAAGAAACCCAGCCTGCGCCAGCGCTTCAAGGCGATGCGCAACCTGCCGCCGTTCCTGCGCATGGTCTGGCAGACCAGCCCCGCGCTCACCCTGGCCAGCCTGGGGCTGCGCCTGATCCGTGCGCTGCTGCCGGTGGCGATGCTGTACGTCGGCAAGCTGATCATCGACAGCGCCCTGCACCTGAGCCAGCACGACGCCGGTTTCCCGCCGCTCGGCGAGGCGCTGTCCAGCGGCATGCTCAATCCGCTGCTGGGCCTGCTGGCGCTGGAATTCGGCCTGGCCATCGCCTCGGACCTGCTCGGCCGGCTGGTCAGCTATGCCGACGCGCTGCTGTCGGAACTGTTCGCCAACGTCACCAGCATCCGGCTGATGGAACACGCGGCGACGCTGGATCTGGAGGACTTCGAGGACCCGGACCTGCAGGACAAGCTGGACCGCGCGAGGCGCCAGACCATGGGCCGGATGAACCTGATGAGCCAGCTGTTCGGCCAGGTGCAGGACGCGATCACCGTGGCCAGCCTCGCCGTCGGCCTGCTGGTCTACGCGCCGTGGCTGATCCTGCTGCTGGCGCTGGCACTGGTGCCGGCCTTCATCGGCGAATCGCACTTCAACGCGGCCGGTTACAGCCTCAACTTCCAATGGACGCCCGAGCGCCGCCAGCTCGACTACCTGCGCCAGCTCGGTGCCAGCGTGGAAACGGCCAAGGAAGTGAAGATCTACAACCTGCACCGCTTCCTGGTCGAGCGCTATCGGCGCCTGTCGGTGGCGCTGTTCCAGGCCAACCGTGCCCTGGCACGGCGCCGGGCGTTCTGGGGCACGCTGCTGGCTGCGCTGGGTACGCTGGGCTATTACACCGCCTACGCCTACATCGCCTGGCGCACGGTGCGCGGCGATTTCTCGATCGGCGACCTGACCTTCCTTGCCGGCAGCTTCCTGCGCCTGCGCCAGCTGCTGGAAGGCCTGCTGATCGGCTTCTCGCAGGTGGCCAGCCAGGCGCTGTACCTGGACGACCTGTTCTCGTTCTTCCAGATCGAGCCGGAAATCCACTCGCGCGAAGGCGCCATACGCGTGCCGCAGCCGATCCGCCAGGGCTTCGTGTTCGAGAACGTCGGCTTCCGCTATCCCGATGCCGAACAGTGGGCGGTGCGCCACCTTGATTTCCAGCTGCAGGCCGGCGAAGTGCTGGCCCTGGTCGGCGAGAACGGCGCCGGCAAGACCACCCTGGTGAAGCTGCTGGCACGCCTGTACGAACCGGACGAGGGCCGCATCCTGCTCGATGGCCGCGACCTGCGCGACTACGACCTGGACGACCTGCGCGCCAACCTCGGGGTGATCTTCCAGGACTTCGTGCGCTACAACCTCAGCGCCGGCGAGAACATCGGCGTCGGCCAGGTCGAGGCCATGGACGACCGGGCGCGCATCGCCGACGCCGCGCGCCGCGGCATGGCCGAGGAAGTGATCGAGGAGCTGCCCGGTGGCTACGACCAGCTGATCGGCCGCCGTTTCAAGCAGGGCGTGGACCTGTCCGGTGGCCAGTGGCAGAAGATCGCCATTGCCCGCGCATGGATGCGCAATGCGCAGGTGATGATCCTGGATGAGCCAACGGCAGCACTGGATGCGCGCAGTGAGTTCGAGGTGTTCCAGCGGTTCAGGGAACTGGCGGATAATCGCACCGCCGTATTGATTTCCCACCGTTTTTCCTCGGTCCGCATGGCCGATCGCATCCTGGTGCTGGCCGATGGCCGGATCGAGGCCAGTGGCACCCACGCCCAGCTGATGGCACAGGGCGGCCGCTATGCCGAGCTGTTCGAGCTGCAGGCGGCGGGTTACCGCTGAGAACGCCTCTCGTTCCGCCCAATGAGAACCCGTCTCATTTGAGATAGAATTCCCCCGACGACTTTTGACAAATACGCCCATGTCCTCCGCTTTTGGCGCCGAAACGGTGCTTGAGGTCCGTCACTGGACCGACGCCTACTTCAGTTTCACCACCACCCGCGACAGCGGCTTCCGCTTCGAGAACGGCCAGTTCGTGATGATCGGCCTGGAAACCGAGGCACGGCCGCTGCTGCGTGCGTACTCCATCGCCAGCGCCAACTGGGAAGAGCATCTGGAGTTCTTCAGCATCAAGGTGCAGGACGGCCCGCTGACCTCGCGCCTGCAGCACATCAAGCCGGGCGACAAGGTGCTGGTCGGCAAGAAGCCCACCGGCACCCTGCTGATCAGCGACCTGCACCCGGGCAAGAACCTGTACCTGCTGGGCACGGGTACCGGCATGGCGCCGTGGCTGTCGGTCATCAAGGACCCGGAGACCTACGAGCGCTTCGAGAAGGTGATCCTCTGCCACGGCGTGCGCTACGAAAAGGATCTGGCCTACCGCGATTACTTCGAGAGGGAGCTGCGTGAGCACGAGTTCCTGGGCGAGATGATCGGCGACAAGCTGCGGTACTACCCGGCCGTCACCCGCGAGCCGTTCGCCAACCAGGGCCGCCTGACCTCGCTGATGGAAAGCGGCCAGATGCAGCGCACCCTCGGCCTGCCGGAGCTGAGCCCGGAAAACGACCGCGCGATGATCTGCGGCAGCCCGCAGATGCTGGCCGACCTGCGTGCTGTGCTCGATGCCCGCGGTTTCCAGGTTTCGCCGCGCATCGGCCAGCCGGGCCACTACGTGTTCGAGCGCGCGTTCGTCGAGAAATGATGCTGCAACGGTAGTGCCGGCCGCTGGCCGGCTCTTCCTGGCCCACGGGATTGCCGGCCAGCGGCCGGCACGACCTCACAGCAGCGCTTCGATCTCGCCGCGCAGCTGCTCCGGCCGGGTGGTGGGCGCATGCCGCGACACCACCCGCCCCTGGCGATCGACCAGGAACTTGCTGAAATTCCACTTGATGCGGGCACTGCCGAGCACGCCGCGCTTCTCCCGCGCGAGCCACCTCCAGAGCGGGTCGGCCCCCTCGCCGTTGACCTCGATCTTTTCCGACAGCGGGAAGCTGACCGGATAGTCCAGCGAACAGAACTGGCGGATCTGTGCGGCATCACCGGGCTCCTGCGCGCCAAACTGGTTGCACGGGAAGCCGATCACCACCAGGCCGCGCTCGCGGTAGTCCTGCCACAGCTGCTCCAGCCCGGTGTACTGCGGGGTGAAGCCACAGCGGCTGGCGACGTTCACCAGCAGCAACGGGTGGCCCTGGTACCGGGCCAGCGCCTGCGGCTGGCCGTCGAGGTCGCGGAAGCTGAAATCGTAGGCAGTGGTCATGGCAGCGGGCCGTGGGCGGTGAACGCATGGTACCCGCGCCCGGCCCCGGCAACATGCCTTTTGACACAAGTGCAGTCGCCGCCGGCCGGGTTACCCTCGGGCCCTTGTTTGCCTTACCGGAGCTTCTACCTTGACCACTCGACTTGCCCTTGCCGTGGCCATGTCCCTCGGCCTTGCCCTGCCCGCCTTCTCGGCCGGCGCCGCCACCCCGGCTGCCAGCACCAATGCCCAGCAGGCCAACCCGTTCTTCGCCGAAAGCCCGCTGCCGCTGCACTTCCCGCAGTTCGACAAGATCAAGGACAGCGACTTCGCCCCGGCCTTCGACGCCGGCATGGCGCAGCAGCTGAAGGAAGTGGAGGCGATCGCCAACAACAAGGCCAAGCCGACCTTCGACAACACCATCATCGCGCTGGAAAAGAGCGGTGACATCCTCGACCGTGCGACCACCGTGTTCTTCAGCCTGGTCGGCGCCGATACCAACGACACCCGCAAGAAGCTGCAGGCCGACTACTCGGCGAAGTTTGCCGCGCACAGCGATGCGATCGCGCTGAACGGCAAGCTGTTCGCCCGCATCCAGGCGCTGTACGACACCCGCAGCCAGCTGGGCCTGGACGCCGAAGGCGTGCGCCTGGTCGAGAAGTACTACGACAATTACGTGCGCGCCGGCGCCAAGCTGTCCGAGGCCGACAAGGCCACGCTGAAGGACATGAATGCCGAACTGGCCAATCTGGGCACCAAGTTCAGCCAGAACGTGCAGTCGGAAGTGAACGCTTCGGCAATCACTGTCGACGACGTCAAGGAGCTGGCTGGCCTGTCCAAGGAGCAGATCGCCGCCGCCGCCGAAGCCGCCAAGGCCCGTGGCCTGGAAGGCAAGTACGTGATCACCCTGCTCAACACCACCGGCCAGCCGCCGCTGACCAACCTGGCCAACCGCGCCCTGCGCCAGAAGATCTACGAAGCCTCGACCACCCGCGGCAGCCGCGGCGGTGAGTTCGACAACACCGCGCTGGTCTCGCGCATCATGCAGCTGCGTGCCGACAAGGCCAAGCTGATGGGCTTCCCGAACTTCGCCGCCTACAACCTGACCAACCAGACCGCCAAGACCCCCGAAGCGGTCAACGCGATGCTCGGCAAGCTGGCTCCGGCCGCGGTGGCCAATGCCAAGCGCGAAGCCGCCGACCTGCAGGCGATGATCGACAAGGAGCAGAAGGCCGCGCGCAAGCCGACCTTCCAGCTGGAACCGTGGGACTGGGCCTTCTACAGCGAGAAGGTGCGCCAGGCCAAGTACAACTTCGACGAGTCGCAGCTGAAGCCATACTTCGAACTGAAGAACGTGCTCGAGAACGGCGTCTTCTACGCCGCCGGCCAGGAATTCGGCCTGACCTTCAAGCAGCGCACCGACCTGCCGGTCTACCACGATGACGTCACCGTCTACGACGTGTTCGACGCCGATGGCAGCCAGCTGGCGATCTTCATCTTCGATCCGTATGCGCGCGCCTCCAAGCGCGGCGGTGCGTGGATGAACTCCTACGTCTCGCAGTCCAAGCTGACCGGCTTCAAGCCGGTGGTCGCCAATCACCTGAACATCCCGAAGCCGCCGGCCGGCCAGCCGACCCTGCTGACCTGGGATGAGGTGAACACCACCTTCCACGAGTTCGGCCACGCCCTGCACGGCATGTTCTCCAACGTGAAGTATCCGTACTTCTCGGGCACCTCGGTGCCGCGCGACTTCGTCGAGTTCCCCTCGCAGGTCAACGAGATGTGGGCCGACAACCCGGTCATCCTGAAGAACTACGCCAAGCACTACCAGAATGGTTCGGCGATGCCGCAGGCCCTGCTGGACAAGGTGATTGCCGCATCGAAGTTCAACCAGGGCTTTGCCACCACCGAATACCTGGGGGCGGCGATGCTGGACCAGAACTGGCACCAGATCGGCCCGGACCAGGTGCCGGCGGCCAAGGACGTGATGGCCTTCGAGCGCGCCGCGCTGGAGAAGGACGGCATCTACTACGCGCCGGTTCCGCCGCGCTACAAGACCCCGTACTTCAGCCACATCATGGGCGGCTACTCGGCCGGCTACTACGCCTACATCTGGTCGGAAGTGCTCGACGCCAACACCCAGAAGTGGTTCAAGGACAACGGCGGCCTGAGCCGCAAGAACGGCGACCACTTCCGCGCCACCCTGCTGTCCAAGGGCGGCAGCGTCGACGCGATGCAGCTGTTCCGCGATTTCGCCGGCCACGAGCCGCAGATCGAACCGCTGCTGGAAAAGCGTGGCCTGACCGGCGCCGGCAACTGATCGCCAGCGCTGTCGCCTGAAACGAAAACCGCCCGGGAGACCGGGCGGTTTTTTGTTGTGGTCGGGGTCAGAGCCCTCTTCTGCGAAAAGGGATCTGACCCCGGGGTCGGATCCCTTTCCGACGGAAAGGGCTCCGACCCCAGCCACGCCATCAACGCGGCGCCACGTACCCACCCGGCACGCCTTGCGGCGACAGCACCAGCTGCCACAGCTGCGCGTGCCGGCAGCGGAAGGTGGCCATCGACCCGGCCAGGTAGAAGCGCCACATGCGCCGGAAGTGCTCGTCGTAGTGCGCATCCAGCCGCGGCCACGCTGCTTCCACGTTGCGCCGCCATGCCTGCAGGGTCAGGTCGTAGTCGGTGCCGAAGTTGTGCCAGTCCTCCAGCACGAAACGGCCTTCGAACGCCTTGGTGATCTGCACCGCCGACGGCAGCATCGAGTTGGGGAAGATGTAGCGTGCAATCCATGGATCGGTGCGATGCCGTGAGACGTTGGTGCCGATGGTATGCAACAGCAGCAGGCCACGTGGCGACAGGCAGCGCTTGGCCACTTCGAAGAAACCGGCGTAGTTCTTGTCACCGACGTGCTCGAACATGCCGATCGAGAAGATCGCATCGAACGGTTCGTCCAGTTCACGGTAATCCTGCAGGCGGATCTCGATCGGCAGGCCAGCGCACAACTGCCGCGCGAACTCGGCCTGCTCCTGCGATATGGTCACGCCGACGCCGCTGACACCGTAGCGCTCGGCGGCGAACTTCAGGGCTTCGCCCCAACCGCAGCCAATGTCCAGCACGCGCTGGCCCGGGCGCAAGCCCAGCTTGCGGCAGACAAGGTCGAGCTTGGCCTCCTGTGCGGCGTCGAGGTCGTCGGCGTCGCGCCAATAGCCACAGCTGTAGACCAGGCGCTGGCCGAGCATGGCCTGGTAGAGATCATTGCCGAGGTCGTAATGGCGGCGACCGACTTCGTAACTGCCCTGTCCCGCCTGCAGGTTGAACAGGCGCGCCTTCAGCGCGTCTGCCACTTCGCGCCAGCCGTGCACCCGTTCATCCAGGTGCGCCTGCATCAGGTGGACGAGGAATTCATCCAGGACGTTGGCATCCCACCACCCCTCCATGTAGCTCTCGCCCAGGCCGAGCGAGCCGTGGCCCATGACCCGCGCGAAAAAGCGCGGGTCATGTACCTGGATGTCCTGTGGCTGGGTGCCGCCGATGCGGACCCCGGCTTCGTGGAGCAGGCCGGCGACCCGCTCCTGCAACCCTGTATCCACGCCACCTCCTCGACTGCGGTCAACCGCGTGCGAACAGCTCCACGTAGTCCTTGGCCACGTGCGGCAACAGCACCGCCGCCGGTACATCGGCGGTCTGGGTGCCGTCCGAGTATGGACCCACCTGGTACGGCGGGAAAACAAAGCGCAGCGCGGTGATCTGCCCCTTGTCGTCGGTCAGTGGCTGGAACTGGCTGAAATTGTCGGCCTGCGGGCCGGTTCCGTCGGCGATCATGCGCGATGCGTTGCGCAGCGATTCCTGCAGCTGGGCCGGGTCCATGTCCTCGCCACTGAGGCGGGTGGCCACGCGTTCGCGCAACTGGTCGGCGACGAAATCGCTGATCGCCTTCCAGCCCTTGGCATCGGCCACAAGCTTTTCGGCGCTGAGCATCTGCTGCTGCTGCGGCAGCCACACGAAGCGCGCCACCAGCGGTTCGCCGTGGGCGCCACCCGTGTAGCGGCTGCCGTCGGCACTGACCACCACCAGCTGCGGGGTTTCAAGCAGCTTCTCGAAGCTCAGCGACAGCTCGTAGGGCATGGTCGGCTTGTCGTTGCCCAGCCCGTCCAGCGCCTGCTGCAGGTCGCTGCGCGCACTCGTGGCATAGCTCTGCAGCGCGCGGGCCAAGCCCGGATAACGGTCGATACCGGCCGGGTAGCTGATGCCCACCACTTCGCGCTCGTTGTTCTCGATCACGTCGCGCAGATCCAGCGGCGCTTCCGTGGCCGGCGTTTCGCCCGCGGCCGTCGCCTCGGCGGCGGGCGCCGCGTCGGTCGCCGGTGCCGGCTCGCTTTCACGCTGGCAACCGGCCAGCAACAGCACGCCCACCACGCCGGCCAACACGCTGCCGTGCAATGGCCGGTTGTTTCCAATCTTCATCGGGATCCCCTGTTCATGTTTGTACATCATCGCCTGCCATGGCTGAAGCGTGACCCGCTGGCGTTCAGCCAACGAGCAGGTCGTGGTACTCCTCGTGGCGCTGCAGGAAGGCTTCGGCGTAGGAACATGCCGGCACCACCTTGTATTTCTGCTCGCGCGCGAAACGCAGTGCCACGCGGGTCAGCTCACCGGCGATGCCACGGCCGGCGATCGGCTCGGGCACCTCGGTATGGGTGATGACCATGCGCCTGCGCTTGATCTGGTAATCGAGCACCGCCAGCTGTCCGCGCACACGTGCGGTGAAGCGGTGGTTGGCCAGGTCGTGCTCGACCTCATAGGCCAGACCGGGGGGCGTGACCGAAGCCATGGAACTGTCTCCTGCGGCGACTGCGTGGATGGTGCGCAGCCGGGCGCCATGATCGCGTGAAGCCTGAACAGGGGCAAGTCCAGTCCATTCACGTCAGTTTTCGCCCTCAAGCTGGAGGCGGGCCGGCCGCTATCGCCTATGGAGGGGTACGGCCAGGCTGGCACGACCCTTGCGACCGTTGACCATGCGCACCACCGTGGAGGCTCCCATGCACGCCAGCAATTCCCATTCCGATACCGACCGCGCCCTGCTGGAGGGCCTGCTGCAACTGGCGGTGGAAGGGCAGACCGAGGATCAGGATTTCCAGCGCATCGGCGAGGAAGTGTTCGCCCGCCTGCTGGATACCTACGGCCAGCAGACCGCAGCCTGACCCGGCCGGGGCGGATCGGACCCGATCCGCCCCGCTACCCGCATCAACCGCCGCCGAGGCGGAAGGTCGGGTTGGAGAGTTCGCGCAGGAAGTGGGTGAAGATGCTCGGCTGCATGGCCAGCATGAAGATCACGCCAAACGCCGCACCTGCCAGGTGCGCGCTGTGGTTGATGCGGTCGCCACCGCGCCTGTCCATCCAGATGCTGTAGCCGACGTAGAACGCGGCATAGATGATCGCCGGTGCCGGGATGAAGAACACCAGGATGATCGACCACGGCTTGATCAGGATGAAGGCGAACAGCACCGCCGATACCGCCCCGGACGCCCCGAGGCTGAGGTAGTTCGGGTTCTTCTGGTTCTTCAGGTAGCTGGGCAGGATCGAGACCAGCAGCGCGCCGATGTAGAACGCCGGGTAGGTCAGGTAGCTGCCGGTCAGCTGCACCATCACGCTCTCGATGAATCCCCCGAAGAAGAACAGGGTGATCATGTTGAAGATCAGGTGCGACCAGTCGGCGTGGATGAAGCCATAGGTCACCAGCCGGTCGTACTGGCGGTGACGGTCGATGGCCGGCGGCCACAGGATCAGGCGGTCGGCCAGCTTGCGGTTGTTGAACGCCATCCACGACAGGATGGCGGTGATGGCGATCAACAGCAGATTGACGGGGGTCATGTCAGGCTCAGGCGCTACGGTAGTTGTCGACCATACGATAGCGTTTCGCGTACCAACCGAAGGCCAACGCCGCGACGAAGGCGAAGCCGGCGAAGAAGAACATCAGGAACGCCGCCTCGCTCAGGCCCGTGCCCGCGATCTGGTGGGTGACCGTGTCGTTGCGCACCGCCACGTTGGACAGCAGCACCCACAGGTTGCCGATGGTGGTGGTCAGGTTCCAGAAGCTCATCACCACGCCCTTCATCGCCTGCGGTGCCTGGCTGTAGGCGAACTCCAGGCCGGTGGCCGAGACCAGCACCTCACCGAAGGTCAGCAGCGCGTACGGCAGCATCTGCCAGAAGATCGACATGGCGTTGCCGCCGTCCATCACCACCTGGATGCCACCCACCACGATCCAGGCCAGGCCACTGAAGGCGATGCCGGCGGTCATGCGGCGCAGCGCGGTCGGTTCGAAGCCGAAGCGGCGCAGGGCCGGATACAGCACCAGGTTGTTGAACGGAATCAGGATCATCACCAGCAGCGGGTTCAGCGCCTGCATCTGCGAGGCGGTGAACCAGCTTGGCATCTGCATCTGCTGGCCCTGCAGGACCCAGGTCGAGGCCTTCTGGTCGAACAGCGAGAAGAACGGCGTGGTCAGCGCGAAGATCACCAGCACGCGCAGTACCGAGCGCACGCCTTCCACGGCTTCGGCCGGATGCTGGCCACGGGCGCGGTCCAGCTGCAGCCAGGTGCCGCCACCGATGCCGGCAAGGATGGCCACCAGCGCCAGGCACAGGCAGATCACGATGCCCAGCGAACCGACCAGGCCGAACGAGGCCACCGCCAGCGCCAGGCCAAGCACGGCGATCACCAGGCCCGGACGGCCCTGGCCAGCCACGCGCGTGGTCAGCGCGGTACGCACCACGTTGGCGAACGAATGCGGGTCCTTCGGCGGCAGCGGCACCAGCACGTAGCGCCTGCGGCCCAGCCAGAACACGAAGGTAGCGATGAACATCAGGATGCCCGGGATGCCGAACGCCCACTGCGGGCCCCAGTTCTTCAGCACCAGCGGGATCAGCAGCGAGGCGAACAGCGAGCCGAAGTTGATGATCCAGTAGAAGGCGTCGAAGACGATCTTGGCCAGGTGCTTGTTGCTCTGGTCGAACTGGTCGCCCATGAACGAGGCCACCAGCGGCTTGATGCCGCCGGCACCGAGCGCGATCAGGCCCAGGCCGAGGAAGAAGCCCTCGCGGCTGTTCTCGAACAGCGCCAGGCACAGGTGGCCGGCGCAGTAGACCAGGCTGAACCAGAGGATGGTGTGGTACTTGCCGAAGAACCGGTCGGCCAGCCAGCCACCGAGCAGCGGGAAGAAATACACGCCGATCATGAAGCTGTGCATGATGTCCTTGGCTTCACCGGCACGGCCTTCGGCAGTGATTTCCTGCAGCAGCAGCGAGGTGATCAGGAACTGCACCAGGATGTTGCGCATCCCGTAGAAACTGAACCGCTCGCAGGCCTCATTGCCGATGATGTACGGAATCTGGCGCGGCATCTTTCCCTGGCCGGCGATGGGGGCGACTGCGTCGTGGCTCATCCTGTAAGGCATTCCTGCAAAGCGAAAGGCGCAAGGTTACCGGAACCGGGGCTTGCGAAGCACGCTGCAGGGCTGCATGACAACGGTGCCAATCCATGGCAGGCAGTGCAGGCCCTGCCGGAAGTCACGGCACCTGCACGACAAAAGCGTAAACTTATCGTTATGCGCCCCCTCGCCCACGCCCGCCTCCTGCTCAGCTGCCTTGCGCTGTTGCTGGCGTTGCAGGCGCAGGCACGACCACAGGCGCCGGCCGCCGTTGCCAGCGAGAGCGACCCCAGGCAGCTGACGGTCGCCGCGCTGGAGCTGCCCAGCCGCGATGACGCGCAATGGAAGCAGCGCCGCGAGCAGGTCGCACAGCTGCTGACCGAGCTGCAGCCGGACGTGATCTCGGTGCAGCAGGTGCTGCAGCAGCAGGGCCGCAACCCGGCCTGCTGGCTGGCCAGCCGGCTGCGCTACAGCTGCGACTTTGTTACCGCCGATCCGCCCAGCCAGCCGCTGCGGCATGGCAACGCCATGCTGACCCGGCTGCCGGTCAGCGAGGACGGCGTGACCCTGCTGCATCCTCCCGGCACCTTCAGCGCGGCCGGCATGATGCGGCTGAGGCTGGGCGAGGCGCTGGTCAACATCTATGTGGCGCGGCTGCGCCCGGACCCGGACGAGGCCAGCGCCCGCCAGCACCAGACCAGCGACCTGATGACCTGGATCGGCGCCACCGCCGAAGGCATGCCGAGCCTGATTGCCGGCGATTTCTCGGCCAGCACGGTGGAACTGGTGCGCAGCACGCCGGGGTTCCAGCCGGCCCGGCGCAATCCCGGCGGCCGTGCCGAGGCGCCGGCGGCCAGTGGGGGCGGCAGCAGCGGCCACGGCCTGGATGTGCTGTTCCAGGTCAAGCATTTCGGCGGCATCCGCCAGCAGCCGATCCTGCTGCCGGCCGACGGCGACCTGCCCGGCCTGCGTCTGGGTGTGATGGCGACCCTGCGCCTGCAGGGCGATACGGCCACTGCGGAATAGGTAGTGCCGGCCGCTGGCCGGCTCCCCCGGTACTGCACGGTTGCCGGCCTGCGGCCGGCACTATCGAACGACTGCTGCAACAGAAAAGGCCGGGGTCTCCCCCGGCCTTCTCATGTCATCCCGTCACGCGATCAGGCGATCGCTTCCTGGTAACGGCGCTCGACTTCGTTCCAGTCGATGACGTTGAAGAACGCGCCGATGTATTCCGGGCGGCGGTTCTGGTACTTCAGGTAGTACGCGTGTTCCCACACGTCCAGGCCGAGGATGGGGGTGTTGCCTTCCATCAGCGGGCTGTCCTGGTTGCCGGTGCTCTCGACCACGACCTTCTTGTCCGGGGTCACGCTCAGCCACGCCCAGCCACTGCCGAAACGGGTCAGCGCGGCCTTGGTGAAGGCATCCTTGAACTTGTCGAAACCGCCCAGGTCCTTGTCGATGGCCTTGGCCACGTCGCCCACCGGGTTGCCGCCGGCATTGGGGGCCATCACGGTCCAGAACAGCGAGTGGTTGGCATGGCCACCACCGTTGTTGCGCACCGGGCCCTGCAGGTTCTCCGGCAGCGACTTGAGCTTCTTCACCAGCTCTTCGACCGGCAGGTCAGCGTACTCGGTGCCTTCCAGCGCCGCGTTGACGTTGTTGATGTAGGTCTGGTGATGCTTGGTGTGATGGATTTCCATCGTCGCCGCATCGATATGCGGTTCCAGCGCGTCGTAGGCGTAGGACAGCTTGGGCAGGGTGTAGGCCATGATGCATCTCCTGATTGCGAGGGCACCCGACGATGTCGGGCGGTGCGCGGTGAATGATGGGGACAGACCGCCAGATTACCAAGGGGGATGTAAAGGAAATTGCGTCCTGCCAGTGAGCACGACGGCAATTGTTACGCAGCAGTGACGCAGCGCGCTCCTCATGCACCGTGCAGCGCACAGGCGCTACAGTGCGTGTACTACCCTCGCCCGCCCCTGCCCATGCGCAACCCCCGGCTGCTGATCACCGCCATCGCCCTGCTGCTGCTCGGCCTGGTCGCCAACCATTTCCTGCAAAGGCCGCCAGCGCCGCAGTTCGCGCCCGACCTGCAGGGCACGCCTGTCGCGCGCGCGCCGGCCACCGCCTCGCCCGGCAAGGACAGCGGACTTCCCGCGTTCCTGCCCGCCGAAGCGCGCGCGACCATCGCCCTGATCCAGCGTGGCGGTCCATTCCCGCACCGCCAGGACGGCAGTACCTTCGGCAACCGCGAGCAGCAACTGCCGCAGCGCGCGCGCGGCTACTACCGCGAATACACCGTCGACACCCCTGGCGCGCGTACGCGTGGCACGCGTCGCATCGTCACCGGCGGCGATCCGCCGGAAGCGTGGTACTACACCGACGACCATTACGCGTCATTCCGCAGCTTCACCGTACCGGCCCAGGGAGCGCAGTGATGAGCCACGATGATTTCGGCCTTGGCCTGCATGACATCAACAACGCCGGCGTCTACGCCATCGACAGCGACGACATCGGCGCACTGGCCGCGGCGATGCGCGATGCCGGCCTGAAAGTGATCCGCATCGATCTGGAGGGCGTCGCGGACAAGCGCACCCTGCTCGCCCGTTTGGCCGCACAGCTGGATTTCCCGGCCGGTTTCGGCGGTAACTGGGATGCGCTGTCGGACAACCTGCGCGACCTGCAATGGCTGCCGGCCAATGGCTACGCGCTGTTCCTGGCCGACGTGGACGCGCTGCGCGCCGGTCCGCAGAAGGACTTCGACACCCTGCTGGACGTGATGGACGAGACCAGCCGTGACTGGGTCGGCCGCGACGTACCGTTCTGGGTGTTCCTGTCGCAGAGCGCGTAAGGTCACTGCCTTGGCCGGCATGCACTGACGCCTTGGCAGAGGCCAAAGCGCGGGCCGGCCAGCACGTCGGCGCGGCCCCCTGCCTAGCGGCTCCCATTGTCTTCCTGCAGTTCCTTCTTGAACGGGATGTCCGGCGGCGGTCGTGCCACGGCCGGCTGGTCCTGCATGTTGGGGTTGGTCAGGCCACAGCCGCCACCGGCCTGCAGGATCGAAATGACGCAGGAGATCCTTGTGTTGGTGCCCGGCAATGGAATCTCCATCGCCTTGACGCCCTTGCGCACCCATTCGGCCAGCAGCGATTCCTGCGGCACCCAGTATTTGTCGAACGAGGTCGGCGTGTAGTCGTACGGCGGGCGCTTCAGCCAGGTGCCGGACTGCGCAATGCGCTCCTTGCTCCAGCCGTCGTTGGCACCGCCGGGCGCACCGCGCGCGGCATGGCCATCGCCCTCCTGGCCAGGCACGCGCACGCTGCCATCGGCATTGAACAGGCCGCTGCCCTTGCCGGCGGTACTGGCCTGGCGGGTACCGTTGCTGCTGCCGTCGCGGTTGCGGCTGGAAGACCCCCAGTCATCGCCCTTGGCAGGTGTCGCCCAGTTGCCTGGATCAGGCGCCGGGCGCGCTCCCGCGTTTGCGGGTGTGCTGCTGGATGCTGACGGACGCGCGCTGCTGCTCGCCTGCGTCGCGCTGCCCTGGGCCGCAGTCGCAGGCGTCGCCGGGGCACTGCCACTGGAGGATGCCGGCGCTGCCACCGGTGCCGAGGCCACTTCACGTTCCCGCACCTGCACGTCGCGGCCAGTGGGCGCGCGTACGGCGGGCTCACGCCCGGCCACCGCCGCCATCCGCACCTGCGGATCGGCCACGGCCTGCACTTCACGTTCGCGCACCTGCACGTCCTGCTGCGGCACGCGCACCTGCACTTCCGCGCTGCGCAGCAGGCGGGGAGCGACCGGCGCGTCGACCGTACTGACTTCGCGTTCGCGCACCTGGATGTCACGCACCTGCGGCGTGCGCACGGCCAGTTCCGGGGTACGCACCGGGCTTGGTGTCGGCGGCGCCTGCACCGGCTGCACGCTGCGCTCGCGCACGGCGGGTGTGCTGTCACGCGGCACGACGCTGACTTCGGTGCGCGGCACACTGACCGGCGGCACCACGAAATCCGTGCTGGCCTGCGCGACTTCGGTGGCCTGGACGGGCGAAGGCGGCGGCGCGGCCACCGGCGCCGGCTCGGCGTCGGCCGGCGGTGGTGGTGGTGGAACGCTGGCGGTCGGCGCGGATGCCGGGGATGAGGCGGTGGTTTCGGCAGCCACCGGACGTGGCGCAGGGGCCGAGGCAGCGCCCGCCTCCTGGCCCGGCGCAACCCGACCTGCCGCCGCAGCCGCAGCCGCTTCGGCGCCCGGCTGATCGCCACCGCCTTCCTGCGACGCGCGGCCGACGAACTCCACCTGCACGCGCTCGCCCTCGGTGCCCTCTTCGTCCGGCGCGCTGGTACGGATCACCGCCACCCACAGCAACAGCACGAAGAACAGCAGATGCAGCAGTGCACTGACCAGTGCCGAGGTCCAGCGCATCCAGCGCTGGTCGCGCGGCGCGGCGTCCCAGTCCTGCCAGAACAATCGGCGCAGCGCCTGCCACGGCGACAGCCGCGGCGACTGGCCTGGCGGGCCCGGCAGCGGGCGCGGCAGGAAAACTGCGATCACCTCGCGGGCATGGAACGGCCGCGGCAGTGGCCCCAGCGAGCGCAGCCACAGCGCCCAGCCATAGGGCAGGCGCGTGGACTTCTCGAGGACGGCGCGGGGCTGCTGGCGCGCCAGCAGCAGATCAATGAGTTGCTCGGCCCGGGTCAGAGGCACGCGTCAGCGATCAGGCGACGTTGCCGCGCGGAATGTAAGGCGCGTGGCCGCTGTCATGATCGGTCGCGTCACGCACGGCGGTCACGCCCGGCACGCGGCCCATCAGGGTTTTTTCGATGCCCTGCTTGAGCGTCACATCGGCCATGCCGCAGCCCTGGCAGCCACCACCGAAGCGCAGCAGCACCACGCCGTCGGACGAGACTTCCTGCACGGCCACCTTGCCGCCATGCGAGGCCAGCTGCGGATTGACTTCGTTCTCCACCACCCAGTGCACGCGTTCGACCAGCGAGGCCGCATCACCCGGCGCTTCGCCCTTGATGCGCGGCGCCTTGATGGTCAGCTGCTGGGCACCGGCGGTGCCGGCGACGATGTCGATCTCGGCGCCATCGAGCCAGCCAACGCTGCCGGCGTCGACATAGAGGGTGAAACCATCGCAGTCCACCGCCCACTCGTCACCGAGCAGGTCGGTCGGTTCGGCGAATTCCAGCCGGGCATCGGCGCGCGGCGTACCGGGGTCGACCGCGCTCAGGCGCACGCCCATGCCGGGCACGCCCTCGCGTTCGATCAACTTGCGGAAATGGGTCTGGGCAGTGTCGGAGATCTGGATCATCAGGCTATTCTAGCCAAGTAAGCGTCAGCCGCTCATTCGGTTTATACACCGTCCGGCGCATTGTTCAGTCAACACGAGGTGGAGATTCCCATGGCCGACCTGATTCCACTGGCCCAGGCCCGTTGCGTGCCGCGCAAAGGCAGCGACCACAAGCTCGGCGAGGCCCGCCTGGCCGAACTGCTGCCGCAGGTTCCCGGCTGGGAGCTGAGCGAGGGTGACCAGGCCCTGTCGCGTACCTTCCGCTTCAAGGATTACTACGCCACCATGGCCTTCGTGAACGCGCTGGCCTGGATCGCCCACCGCGAGGACCACCACCCGGACCTGGGCGTGCACTACGACCGCGCGGTCGTGCGCTTCTCCACCCACGATGTGGGCGGGCTGAGCGAGAACGACTTCATCTGCGCGGCCAAGACTTCGGCCCTGACGGAGCAACTGCCATGAACGTACGTTTGCTGAGCCTGTCCCTGATCGCTGCGACCGGCCTGGCCGGCTGTGGCGCGTCCGAACCGCCGTCACCGCCACCGCCGCCGCCGAGCGAAGTGGCCGCGGTGAAGACGCCGCCGCCGCAGTACCCGCTGGAACTGGCCTGCATGGGCGTGGGCGGCACCAGCACCTTCAAGGTGACCATCGGCACCGACGGCAAGCCGAGCGAGGTTGCGCTGTTGACCGGGGCCGGCAACCCGCAGCTGGACGAACTGGCCAAGACCGCCGTGCAGGGCTGGCAGTTCAAGGCCGCCACCCGTAACGGCCAACCGGTGCCGGCCACCATCCAGGTTCCTGTCAGCTTCAACCCGCCACAGCCGAAGCCGGACCAGTGCTTCGCCATCGAAGAACGCCTGCGCCGCGGCGGCTGATCGCACACACCCCGACGGGGCCTGCCGACGCCCGCCTCGCCCTCGCCGCCCCGGCCCTGCCCGGGGCGGCTGTCTGTTGACCAGGATCGCGTGGGTTGATGCTGCAGATTCCCCCTGAAAACATCTGGATCGCACTGGCGGTCACGCTTGCCGCAGGCCTGGCCACCGCGATCGGCAGCCTGCTGGTGCTGTTCTCGCGCCGCCCCAGCCCGCGCCTGCTGGCGTTCGGCCTGGCCTTTGCCGGTGGCGCGATGGTCTATGTGTCGCTGTCGGAGATCCTCAACAAGTCCATTGCGTCGTTTGCACTGGCGTATGGCGAGCGCACCGGCTTCACCTACGGCACCCTGGCCTTCCTGCTGGGCGTGATCGTGATCGTACTGATCGACCACTTCATTCCCAATCCGCATGACAGCCTGGACAAACAGGACCCTGCGTTCCGCGAGAACAGCCGCGAGTACCTGAAGCGGGTCGCGCTGCTGACCTCGGTTGCGATCACCGCACACAATTTCCCGGAAGGGCTGGCGACCTTCTTCGCCACGCTGGAAAGCCCATCGGTGGGCATGCCACTGGCCTTCGCCATCGCCATCCACAACATTCCCGAGGGCATCGCGATCGCGGTGCCGGTGTACTTCGCCACCCAGAACAAGTTCTACGCGTTCAGTGCCAGCCTGCTGTCCGGCCTGGCCGAGCCCGTGGGCGCGGCGCTTGGCTACTGGCTGCTGTCAGGATCGCTGTCGCACGCCACGTTCGGCTGGGTGTTCGGCCTGATCGCCGGCGTGATGGTGTTCCTGGCGCTGGATGAGCTGCTGCCGGCGGCCAAGCGCTATGCCAAGGGCCACGAGACGGTTTACGGACTGGTGGCCGGCATGGGCACGCTGGCGATCAGCCTGGTGCTGTTCAAGTGGTGAGGGGTTCCCGGCTCGCCCTGTAGAGTCCAGCCATGCTCGACTGGCTTTCCGCGCGGCCCGACCGAGGCGCAGTCGAGCGTGACTCGACGCTACAGGAGATCCTTACTTCAGCCGGTCCAGCGCCTCGACCAGCTCATCCGCCAGCGGCGCGTTCAATACGTATGGGCTCTTGCCGTCATCCAGCGCGAACTCCAGCGAGGCCGCATGCAGGAACAAGCGCTTCAGCCCGATCTGCTCACGAAGCCGCTTGTTGACCGCTGGATCGCCGTATTTGTCGTCACCGGCCACCGGATGCCCCAGATGCTGGGCGTGCACGCGGATCTGGTGGGTGCGGCCGGTCTCGATGCGGACTTCGCAGTACGAATGGCCACCGCGGCGTTCCAGCACCCGGAAGTGGCTGATCGATTCCTTGCCGATCGCATTGACCTGCACATGGCGCTCGCCGCCCTGGCGCAGGCCCACGTGCAGCGGTGCGTCGACCGTCATCACGCCGTCGGGCATGCGCCCGGCCAGCAGGGTCAGGTAGCGCTTGCGGATGCCGGCGCCGTGGTCTTCACGCAGCAAGGCCTGCAGTTCGCTCAGCGCCGAGCGCTTCTTGGCCACGATCAGCAGGCCCGAGGTGTCGCGATCCAACCGGTGGACCAGCTCCAGGGTCTGCCCCGGGCGCAGCGCGCGCAGGGTCTCGATGGCGCCGAAGCTGATGCCGCTGCCGCCGTGGCTGGCCACGCCGGTCGGCTTGTTCAGGGCCAGCAGGCGGGCGTCCTCGAAGACGATGGCCTGCTCCAGGCGGCGCATGAACGCCTCCGGCGGACCGGCCTTGTCTCCTTCCTCAGTGAGACGGACCGGCGGCACGCGCACCTCGTCACCGGCCTCGAGCTTGCGTTCGGCCTTGGCGCGGCCACCGTTCACCCGAACCTGGCCACTGCGCACCAGCTTGTAGACCAGGCTGCGCGGGGCGCCCTTCAGCTGGCCGAGCAGGAAGTTGTCCAGGCGCTGGCCGGCGCGGTCGGCGGGAACGGTGATCATGCGCACGGAAGGCTTGTCGCCAGCGGGTTTGGTGGGGTCTTGGGCGGTCATCAGGCTGTTTATTCTGTTACACTCGGGGGGCGAGATAAGGGATTGATTTCGTTGGAAGTTACTCAGGGCCAGAAGCCCAGCTTCCGACGAATCCGGCACAGTGCGCGACCACCGCCCGCGGGGCGGCCATGTTAGCGGCTCACCGGCCTTCCCGGCCATCGCCGGATGCCTGACACGCAACCGTGCTGAACATGTCCCGCGTGGCGCTCCAGCCTGGCTGACAGCTGCCTGCGGCCTGTAACACCCCAAAACCCATAAGAGTGAAGCGCTCCCGCGGCCTGCCGTGGTGTCGTAGCGCTGGAAACCCAAGCCGCCCTCCCCGCGCTTGCGCGAATGGGCGGCGAACCGTGTCCAGAGGCGAAACCCCATGGCGTTCCGCGCGGTAGCCGCTTGCGAGGAACGCAACAATGAAGCGAATGCTGATCAACGCCACGCAGGCTGAAGAGCTGCGTGTTGCCATCGTGGATGGCCAGTCGTTGTATGACATCGACATCGAACAGCCGTCGAAGGAACAGAAGAAGTCCAACATCTACAAGGGCCGGATCTTCCGCATCGAGCCCTCGCTGGAAGCCGCCTTCGTCGAGTACGGCGGTGGCCGCCATGGCTTCCTGCCGCTGAAGGAAATCTCCCGCGACTACTTCCAGGCCGGTGTCGACCACAACAAGGCCGGCATCCGCGAGCTGCTGAAGGAAGGACAGGAGATCGTCGTCCAGGTCGACAAGGAAGAGCGTGGCAACAAGGGCGCCGCCCTGACCACGTTCATCTCGCTGGCCGGCCGCTACATGGTGCTGATGCCGAACTCGCCCAGCGCCGGCGGCGTTTCCCGTCGCATCGAGGGCGAAGACCGGGCCGCGCTGAAGGACGCCCTGGACAAGCTGAACATTCCCGACGACATGGGCGTGATCATCCGTACCGCCGGCGTCGGCCGCGATGCGGAAGAGCTGCAGTGGGACCTGGACTACCTGCTCAATGTCTGGCGCGCCATCGCCGAAGCCGCACTGAGCAAGCCGGCTCCGTTCCTGATCTACCAGGAATCGCGCCTGATCGTGCGCGCCCTGCGTGACTACCTGCGCGCCGACATCGGCGAGATCCTGGTGGACACCGAGGAGATGTACGAGCACGCCCGCGAGTTCATGCAGCAGGTGATGCCGCAGACCCTGCGCAAGCTCAAGCATTACAAGGACGACATCCCGCTGTTCAACCGCTTCCAGATCGAGTCGCAGATCGAGGGCGCCTACGAGCGCAACGTGCGCCTGCCGTCGGGCGGCTCGATCGTGGTCGACCAGACCGAAGCGCTGACCGCGGTCGACGTCAATTCCTCGCGCGCCACCAAGGGCAGCGACATCGAGGACACCGCGTTCCAGACCAACCTGGAAGCGGCCGAGGAAGTGGCCCGCCAGCTGCGCCTGCGCGACCTGGGCGGCCTGGTGGTGATCGACTTCATCGACATGGCCTCCAACAAGCACCAGCGCGAGGTCGAGAACCGCCTGGCCAACGCGCTGAAGTACGACCGTGCGCGCGTCCAGGTTGGCCGCATCTCGCGCTTCGGCCTGCTGGAAATGAGCCGCCAGCGCCTGCGCCCGAGCCTGGGTGAATCCAGCCAGATCGTCTGCCCGCGTTGCGACGGCCACGGCCGCATGCGCAGCGTCGAGTCGCTGTCGCTGTCGATCATCCGCGTTGCCGAAGAGCATGCGATGAAGGAAAACACCGGGCAGGTGCTGGTCCAGGCGCCGGTGGAGATCGCCAATTACCTGCTGAACGAAAAGCGCAGTGCCCTGCGCGAGATCGAGCAGCGCCACGAGGCGCCGATCGTGATCGTCGCCGACGAGCAGCTGCACACCCCGCACTACACCGTCACCCGCCTGCGCGAGAACGAGCTGGGTGAAGAGAGCAACAAGCCCAGTTACCAGCGCGGCACCCCGCGCAAGCTGCCGGTGCATGCCCTGACCAAGGGCCAGCTGAACATCCCGCCGCCGGCGGTGACCCAGGTCAAGCACACCTCCCCCGCCCCGGTGCGCGAGGAAGTGGAGCCGGCCGCAGCGGCACCGGCCCCGGTCGTGGCAGCGCCGGTTGCAGCGGCCCCGAGCGGCGGCGTGATCGGTTGGCTCAAGCGCGTGTTCGGTGGCGAACCGGCGCCGGCACCGGCACCGGCGGCTCCTGTTGCCCGCCAGCAGCAGGACGGCGGCCGCAAGGACCGCAACAAGGATCGCAACAAGGACCGCAAGGATCGCCGCGACGACAACCGTGGCAACGGCAACGCTCAGCAGCAGAAGGATGGCGGCAACCGCAAGGAGCGCGGTGAGCAGCGCAAGGACGGCCGCAACGGCAACAACGGCAATGCCCAGCAGCAGCCGCAGCAGGGCAGGCAGAAGGAGCCTCAGCAGAAGGACGGCCAGCAGCCGCATCAGCAGAACAAGCCGCGCAACGAGCAGCAGGGCCAGAACCAGAACCAGCAGCAGCCGAAGCTGAAGCAGCCCAAGCAGCCGCGCCAGCCGCAGGACGGTGACAAGCCGGCCGAGAAGCCGCAGCGCAGCACCGCCGAGGCACCGGCCGAGGCCGTGACCGCGGCTGCCGCCGTGGCCGCCACGGCGGTCGCCGCCAATGGGGTGACCGCTCAGGAAGCCACTGCGCCGGTGGCGCCGGTTGCGCCGGCCGCCTCCGCTCCGGCGGAAGCCACTGCACCGGCCGACACCACTGCCAACGCCGGCAACGGGGCCGAGGCGATTGCCGTGACCGGTGAAGAGGCTGCTGTCGACGCCAACGGCGAGCAGGCCGGTGAAGGCGCGACCCGCCGCCGCCGTGGCCGTCGTGGTGGCCGTCGCCGCCGTCGTGGTGGCGCCGAGAACGCTGCCGGCGGCGATGGCCTGGGCGATGATCAGGACGACGCGGACGACAGTGATGACACCGATGCCGCTGATGTCGCCGAGCAGAGCAACGACAGCGTCGCCGGGACCACTCCGGTCGCCGCTGCGCAGCCGGCCCGTTCGCAACCGGAATTCGATTTCGATGACGAAGTCGAACCGACCGCTGCCGAATCCGGAAAGCCGGTCCGTGCCGCCGCCGCTGTTGTCGCCGCGCCGGTCGCGGTGGTGAGCAGCGCCGTGGTCGATGCCGCTGCACCGGTGGTGGCCGAGGTACAGGCCCCGATCAATACCGTGGCCAAGGCCGAACCGGCATCTTCGCCGGTGCAGACCAGCATGCTCGATGCCATCGACGCGGCGACCCCGGCCCAGCCGCTGGTGGCTGCAGCACCGGCGGTCGAAGCCAAGCCGGTCGTGGTTGAGGCTGCCCCGGCCGTTGAAGCCACTCCGGTGGTCGAAGTGAAGCCGGTCGTGGTCGAGGCTGCTCCGGTCGTGGAATCGAAGCCGGAGGTTGTTGCAGCGTCCCCGGTGGCTGAAGCCGAGCCGCTGGCCGTTGAGGCCGCCCCGGTGGTGGAGGCCGCTCCCGCGGTTGAAGCCAAGCCGGTTGTCGAGACCGCACCGGTCGCCGAACAGCCAGTCGCTCCGGTGGCAGTTGAAGCCGCACCGGTGGAAGCTGCGGCCCCGGTCGCCGATGCGGTGGTGACGCCGTCGATCGATCCGGTCGCCGATGGTCACACCGATGCCGCCGCCCAGGCGGCCGAAGCCAAGGCCGACGAAGAAGACGAAGACGCCGCCAAGCGCACACCGCCGGCGAACTGATCGCGATCTGGTCGCGTGAAAAGGAACGGCGGGGATCGATGATCCCCGCCGTTTCTGTTTGTGCGCCGGGCGCGTGCAGCGCTCTGGTAGAGGCCAACCTTGGTTGGCGCCGTTGTTCGAGCGAACGCGGACACGTCCGTGCCAACCAAGGTTGGCACCTACCAGGACATCAGCGCGTCGGCGCGAACTGCAACCGGGTCCACACGCCGTAGTGGTCCGAGGCCCAGCGACCGCTGTCATCGGGCTGGTCGAACAGGAGCTTCGCTTCGCGCGCGACCATCCGGTCCTGCTGGAAGAAGATGTGGTCGATACGCGAAGGTGCCTGGTAATAGTGCCGGTTCAAGGTGCTGACCCCGGCCAGGTCGGTGTTGACGTGCACGCTGCCATAGCTGTCGCCGTAATGGCTGCGCAGCTCGCTCAGGTCACCTGCGTCCACCAGCGCATTGAAGTCGCCCGCGATCACCACCGGCGCGCCGGCCGAGGTAGCGGTGATGAAGCGCAGCAGGTCCTCGACCTGGGTACGGCGGATGCGCTGACCACTCTCGTCGTTGCGCTCGTTGAGATGCGTGGCGTAGACGTTCACCGGCGTGCCGTCGACGTCGATGCGCAGGTGGGCCACCGTGCGGTAGTCGTCCAATGGCAGCAGCAGATGGTCCCCCTGGGCGAGGATCGGCCGCCGGGTCAGCAACGCATTGCCGTAACGCTTCGGCGCACCCACCGGATCGGTGGACACGAATACGTACTTGTAGCCGAGTTGGCTGGCCAGCCACTGCGCCTGGTTGCGCACGTTGCGGCGCTGGATCACCTCCTGCAGCGCGATGGCATCGGGCTGCAGGCGCTTGAGTTCGGCCAGGATGGTACGGCGGCGGCTTGGCCAGTCTTCGCGGTCATGATGGAGGTTGAAGGTGACCATGCTCATGCCTGGCGCGCTGGCGATGTCCACCGCTGGCGATGCGACCTGCGGCACCGCCGCCAGCGTCAGCCCTGGCAATGCCAATGCAATGGCCAGCCCCAGGGCGCGCACCGTCGCACGCGCTCCCTCCCCTTGTTGCTTCATCGTTACTGCCCCTTGCGCTCGGCGCGGCGCACCGCGCCCGGTACATCGATCTCGACCCGTGCCGGCAGCTGGTGCACGTGCAGTTCCTTGTTGATCCATTCGGCCGCTTCGCCGTTGATGGTCGCCTCGCCCGGATCACCGGCGTACGGCCACGGCAACACCACGCCACCGACCGGTGGCACCAGGCCCGGCTGCACCTCCAGCACCAGCTGCTTGTCGCTGCGCTGCAGGCGGTAATTGAGCTGGCCCTGCGGCGTGCGAAGGCCCTGCACGGCGATGCCCTCGCCCTGCAGCCAGGCCGTCGGGATGCCGGCGGCCAACACCAGCGCATCGTCCATGTCACGACTGTAGGCGAACATGTCCAGGGCCGAGCGCACGAAGTCCGAGGCGACCCAGGCATGCGGCAGGTCACCGACGAAGAACGGCTTGCGCGGCGTGCGCGAGACCACTTCGGCCCACTGGTTCCAGGCCTGCGGCGCACGGTCCTTGAAGAAGAACTCGGTCGCCTGCCAGGCGCGATCGCGCCAGCCCAGGCGAACGAAGGCGGCCACGTTGCGCCACTCGTACGGCGTGTAGTCCTTCCACTCGCGCTTGCCATCGCGGCGGGCCACGAATTCCTTCCAGTAGCGCTCGAAGGTCGCCTCCAACGCCTGCTGCGGCAGCCGGCCCTGCTCGCCGCCCGGCGCCAGCGCGATGGTGGTCGAGGTCGCGTCGAAATCGCCCAGCTCGGCCGAGCCCGGCAGGTAGTCGATGTTGTGCTGCTGCATCGCCGACAGCAGTGACGCCTGCAGGTCATCACGGAACTGGTCACGCGACTCGGCGATCTGCATCGCTTCGACCTTGCCCAGCTGGGCCGCCAGCGATGCTGCGTCCTTGTAGCCGCGCAACGCCCAGAAATTATCCCAGTACGAATGCATCGGCTTGGCCGAATAGCCTTCGTGGCTGATCGAGGCCGGCATCATCCCGTAGAACGCCGGATTGCGCGCACGGTTCTCTTCGGTACGCTCGCTGGCACGCAGCTGCTCCATGTAGCTGTAGGCGCCCTGCACGTGCGGCCACATCAGCTCGGCGAAGGTGCTGTCGCCGGTATAGCGCCCATATTCGGCGATGCTGTAGATCAGCTCACCGTGGCTGTCGTTCTCCGGTACCGGGTCGCTGCCGCGCGCATCGACACAGCACGGCACCTTGCCGTTCTCGAACTGGTAAGGCGCATACCAGTTGATGTAGTCACGCACGGCATCGCTGCGCCCCATGCGCAGCAGGCCTTCGGAAATCATCGCGCCGTCGCGGATCCAGCTGCGCGCGTACGAGCGCGTGCCCGGCTGCAGGCGCGGGCCGACCCGGGAGATCAGCATGTGCGCCACGGCGGTGCGCAGGGTGTCGACCAGGGCCTGGCCTGCCGCCGGCACCTGCAGCGAGACCACGCCCAGCGCGTGCCGCCACTGTTCGGCCACCTGCGCCTGCGCCTTGGCCACGTCCAGCGCCTGCGGCGCCCAGCTCCCGGTCTGCGGCAGCACCACTGCCACTTCGCGGCTCTGCCCGGGTTCCAGCTTGATCGTATACAGCAGCGCACCGGACGCCATGCCGGTACTGTCCTTCACTGCCGTAGTGGCCGGATACTTTCCGGACGCAAGATGCATCGCATCGAGCTTGCCATCGAACGTGCTGGCGAAACGGGCATCGGGCACCTGCAGTGGATAGATGCGCGGCTCGCCGTTGATGCGTACCAGCTGTTCGCCCACGTCCAGCGCATCGATGCGGCTGAAGCCGCCGACGGTGTTGAGGAGCTGGGTCGGCGGGTTGACCTGCCAGGGGCGGATCGCCAGCGCCAGGGTGTACTCGTGCGCCACCTTGTCCGGATTGCTCAGCCGATAGCGGCCGATCAACTGCGCGCGCTCCGGCGTGCCCTGCACGAAGCTGGTCACCGCCAGGCCGGCCTTCTCGTGCACCCAGTCGACGTTGGCGATCGGAAGATAGTGGTCCTGCAGCGACTGGGTAGTGGCCACCTTCGACCAGTCCAGCAGCTTGCCGTCGAGGCGGATGAACGGCTCGATGCTGAAGCTGCCCTTGGCCGGCTCCAGCGCACCGTCCTCGCTGATCAGCGCCTGTTCCTGGCCGCCATCGAGGCCGAGCAGGGTCCAGTACGGCTGTTCGCCCACATACGCACGCGGCAGCGAACCGCGCGGCAGGTCGGCCGCCACCGAGGACAGGAAGGCGTTCGGCGTGGCGGCGAACGCCAGCGGCTTGAGCGTGATGTCACGGATGCCATAGCGCCAGTTCGGGCCATCGAGCAGATCGAAACGCACGTAGCGTGCGTCGGTGTCCGGCAGCGCCAGCCAGTCGCGGCCACCCGCACCGCCGGTCACCTCGCGCACAGTGCGCCAGTCCCGGCCATCTTCGGACGTCCGCACGGTGTAACGATTGGCTTCCAGGTTCGGCAGCCAGTCGATCACCGCACCGCCGATCTCGCGGCTCTTGTGCAGGTCCAGGCTGATGGTCTGCTGCTTGACCCCGCCGCTGATCCAGAACGTATCGCCCTTGCCATCGATCATGCGGTCCTGCAGCGCGGTGGCGGTATCGGCGATGACCGATGGCACCAGTGCCGAATCATCCTGCGGTGGCAGGCCCTGCAGGGTCAGCTTGTCGAAGCACACCGTGCCGCGGCCACCGACCTTGCTGTAGATCGTGAACTCGACCGCGGCGCTGCGCGCCATCTCCTTCTCGGGCGACGGCCCCCACGCCTTGTCGATCTGGCGACGCCGGTATTCGACCGGTGTCCACGCCTTGGGGAAGCTGTAGCCCGGGCGGTTGACCCACCAGACGTTGTCGCCGCTGGCATCGATCAGCTTGAACTGCAGGTCGTTGGCCGGCGAATCACCACGCAGCTGGAAGCCGAAACGGTAGTTGACCGGGTAGTCGATGTTCAGCGCGCGGCGGATGCCGACGTAGCCGGAGACCTTGTGGAAATCATAGTCCAGGCACAGGGCACGGCCGCCGCCGGCGCCGCTGACCGGCCGCAGCGAACCACTGACCTGGTCGGACAGCACCAGTTTCCAGGCGCCCATATCGTCGAAGTCGTCCAGCACCTTCGGCGCCGGCAGTGCCGGTGGTGCGGCGATCGCCAGGGAGGTCCACAACAGTCCCAGTCCAACGGCGATCGCTCGCTTCATCCCTTGACGCTCCCCAGCAACAGACCTTGGATGTAGTACCGCTGCAGCACCAGGAACAGCGCCAGCACCGGAACCACGGTGACCACCGCGCCAGCCATCATCATTTCCACGTCCATGATGTGTTCGCGCGAGAGGGTGGCCAGCGCCACCGGCAAAGTGTAGTGCTCCTGGTCGGTCAACACGATCAACGGCCACATGAAATCGTTCCATGCGCCCATGAAGGTGAAGATCGCCAGGGTCACCAGCACCGGCTTGAGCATCGGCAGCACGATCTGGAAGAAGATGCGCAGCTCCCCTGCCCCGTCGATGCGCGCCGCTTCCAGCAGTTCGTCCGGGATCGAACGTGCGTACTGGCGTACCAGGAAGATGCCGAACACGCTGGCCAGCGCCGGCACGATCACGCCGCCGAAGCTGTTGACCAGCCCCAGCTGCTTCATCAGCAGGAACAGCGGCAGCATCGCCACCTGCGCTGGAATCACCAGCGCCGCCATCAGTACCTGGAACAGGCGCTCGCGGCCGACGAAGTTGAGCTTGGCGAAGGCGTAACCGGCCATGGTGTTGAGCAGCAGCGAGCCGATCGTGATGCCCAGCGACACCAGCAGGCTGTTGGCGAAGTTGCCGCCCATGCCGGTGCGCGCGAACAGTTCATGGTAGTTGTACGTGGTGATGCTCGAAGGCAGCAGCGGCGGCGGGAAATGGCTGGCCTCGCCCTGCGGCATGAACGAGACCGAGACCATCCACAGCAGCGGTGCCAGGCTGACCAGGGCCAGCACCAGCAACGCACCATTGATCATCCACGGGTACCAGCGCGACTGGCCGATTTCACGACTCATACCAACTGCCTCTTGCGGCCGAAACGCAGCATCACGGTGGTCACCGCCAGGATGATCAGGAACAGCAGGAACGCCACGGCGGAGGCGCGTCCCAGGTTCCACCACTTGAAGCCTTCCTCGAACATGAAATACAGCACGCTGACGGTGCTCTGCAGTGGGTCGCCGCGGGTCATCACGTAGGGTTCGGCGAACAGCTGGAAGTAGCCGGACACGGTAATCACCCCGACCACCAGCAGCACCGGGCCGAGCATCGGCAGGGTGATGTGCAGGAACTGCTTCCAGCGCGAGGCACCATCGATGCGCGCCGCTTCGTACAGGTCATGCGGGATCGCCTGCAGGCCGGCCAGGAAGATCACCATGTTGTAGCCGAAGTTCTTCCACACCGCGAACAGCATGATGGTCGGCATCGCCCAGTTGGGATCACCCAGCCAGTCGATCGGGCTGATGCCCAGATGGCCCAGGCCGTAGTTCACCAGGCCATAGCTGGTATGGAACAGGTAGCGCCAGATCACCGCCACCGCCACCAGCGTGGTCACCACCGGCGCGAACAGGGCCGTGCGGAACAGGGCCTTGAAGCGCGCGGCCGGTGCATTGAGCAGCATCGCCGCGCCCAGCGACACGCCGATCGACAACGGCACGCCGATCAGCACGAAGTAGGTGGTGTTCCACAGCGACTTCCAGAACATCGGCGTCTGCAGCAGGTCGATGTAGTTGCCCAGGCCGACGAAGCGCAGGTTGCTGCTATCGGCCAGTGCATAGAGGTCGAAGTCGGTCACGCTCAGTGCAAGCGCCGAGGCGACCGGCAGGCCGAAGAACACGCCCAGCACGATCAGCGAGGGGCCGGCGAAGATCCAGCCGGCCAGCGAAGTACGTTTCATTGCGCGCTCCCGGCGGCCACGGCGCTGCTCGATTGCGGCGACGGGGCGCGCTCCTGCAGGCGTTGTTGTTCATGCATCCAGCGGCGCTTGGCCAGCACCTTGTCCACGCGCTGGTCCAGCTCTTCCACGGCCTTGTCCTGCGGCAGGCCACCGCGCACCACCTTCTCGGTGACGATGCGCATTTCCTGCACGATGCGCTCCCATTCGAGCACCTTCGGCGTCGGCCTGACCCGCTCCAGCTGATCGCGGAACGCGGCCGCCAGCGGGTCATTGGCCAGCGACGGCGTGTTCCACGCACTGCGGCGCGGCGGCAGGTCGCCAATGATCGAATGGAAGCGTGCCTGGATTTCCGGCCGCGACAGGAATTCGATCAGCTTCCAGGACGCCTCCTTCTGCTGCGACTTGCGGAAGATCACCAGGCTGGTACCACCAGCGATGCCCGCGCCCGGACCGTCCGGCCCCGGCAGCGCGGCGGTGCCCCACTGCCCTTCCAGTTCCTTCGGCTGCAGCTTCTTGAACTCGCGGATGTTCCAGGGGCCGGAGATGTAGAACACGTTGAAGCCGCGGAAGAATTCGTCCCAGACATTGGAGATCTGCGTCTCGGACATCTTCGGCGCCCAGCCCTGCTCGAACATGTTGGCGTAGAAGCCCAGCGTGCGGCGGAACCCCGGGCTGGAGAAATTGCCCCGGGTGTCGTCGTCACGCAGCAGCGGGTCGGGCTGCTGCAAGGCCAGCGACAGCTGCTGCTCGAACTCGTTGATCGGCATCAGCACCGCGTAGCGGCTCGGGCCCTGCATGCGCTTGATCGCCGCCATCTGCTCTTCCCATTCCTGCCACGTACGCGGCGGGTGGTCGTAGCCGGCCTTGGCCAGCAGGTCCTTGCGGTAGTAGATCAGGCGCGTATCGACGTACCACGGCACGCCGACCAGCCCGCCGTGGATCACGTTGGTATCCCAGATGCCCTGAAAGTAGTCCTTCGGGTCGACCACGGTGGAGCGCTGCACGAACGGCTGCAGCGGGGTCAGCGCGTCGAGTTCGGCGAACTCCGGCACCCAGGTGTTGCCAAGCTGGCACACGTCCGGCAGGCCGTCGGCGGCGAACGCGGTCAGCAGCTTCTCATGCGCGGCGGTCCACGGGATGTTCTGCACATCCACCTTGATGCCGGGGTTTTCGGCCTCGAATTCGTGGATCAGCTCGCTGACCACCTCGGCTTCGCGGCCCATCGCCCAGAAGCGCACGGTGGTGGTGCCCGGTTCGGTACGGGCGCAGCCGGCCACGGCCAACGCGGCCAGGGCAGGCAGCGCCCAGCGGCGCAGGCGGTCGATCCAGTTCGGCATCGGGCTACTTGCCCTGGCCTGTGGTGCGGTTGGCATTGTTCTTCTGTTCCTGCGCGGCAGCCGCGCGTGATTCGGCGATACCCACCGCGCGTGCTGCCGCGGCCTTTTCGTCTTTCTGCAGTTCCAGCGGCTGGAACGACCCTTCCGGCGCCAGCCAGCCACCGCTGAACCCGGCCCGCTCCAGGCCCTTGCGGATGTACGGGTTCTTCTTCATCACTTCCCAGACGAAGTCATCGCGGTAGTTGGCGATCATGGTCAGGATCGGGCCCTGGTCGATGGCGATGTAGTCGCTGGCGACCCAGCCGCGATCGGGAACCAGACGACCGGTCTTGATCGGGATGTCGTAGTTGAAGCTGGGGTTGAACGAATCCAGGAAGCCGTAGCTGGAATAGATGTAGTCGCCAAAGCGCTTGTGCATCTCCAGCGTGGCCGGGATCACCTGCTCGGGGGCGAACACCACCGAGGCGATCGCAGCGGTCGGGGCGATGGTGCCGTCATCAAAGTTCTCGCGCAGGCCGGCGCCGCGCGAGGAGTAGTGGCGGAACTGGCGCTGCTCGCCGCGGTACTCCTGCGTGGTGTTCTGCGGACCATCGCTGGCGGTCAGGCCCCACACGTTCTCGCCATACTCCTTCCACTGCATCGGGTTGGCGATGGCATATTCGCGCTGGGCCAGCGCGGCCGACCGGCTGTTGAGGAAATAGGTGCTGCCGCGCTCGCGCATGTAAGCGTCCTGGATGTCGCGGAAGTCGATCCAGACGTGGCTGTACTGGTGGCCGAACAGCGGGCCGAAGGACAGGTATTCCTGGCCCTGGTAGACGCCCCAGTCGTTGTCGTAGGTACGCGTCCACACCGTCCACGCGTCCGGGCTGACCGGGTGCGTCGGCGAGCCCAGGGCGAGGATGTACACCATCATCGCCTCGTTGTAGCCCATCCAGTCGTGGTCGATGAAACCGCTCTCCGGGAACCAGCCCATCGAGATCAGCGGTGCACGCTGCTGCAGCCACGGCCAGTCGACCTTCTTGTACAACGTATCGGCGATCTGGCGGATTTCCTTCTCGCGCGGATCATCACCGTCGTAGTACGACTGCGCGAACAGCACGCCCATCATCAGCAGCGCGGTATCCACCGATGACAGCTCGACCCAGCTGTCGTAGCGACGGCCTTCCTGCATGTCCAGGAAGTGGTAGTAGAAGCCCTTGTAACCGGCCTTGCCGGTGCGCTGCGGGCCCATCGGCACGTCGCGGAAGAACTTCAGCGTGGTCAGCGTGCGGTCGATCGCCTGGTTGCGGCTGACCCAGCCGTTCTCGATGCCGATCGGATAGGCGGTCAGCGCGAAGCCGACCGAGGCGATGCTGGCGAACGGCCGCGACGGGTAGCGGTCCGGGGTCAGCCCGTTGACCTCGTTGGTGGTATCCCAGAAGAACTGGAAGGTGCGGCGCTCGATGTCATCGAACAGCGGCGGCAGCTCAGGCTTCATGGGCCGAGGCGGTGCATCGGCCTCGATCAGGATCACCGGCGGGCGCGGTTTGGCAGGTTCCTGCTGGGCCGGCTGGCAGGCGGCCACGGCCAGGCTCAGCGCTGCGGCGGACAACAGATGGCGTGCCTGCATGGCGCGGTTCCTCCGGTGGTCTGATCGATGGGAAAGCATACCGTCCAATGATCTGAAATCGTTTACAAGGTGTGTGCTTAAAAAACCACGAAAAACGTGGCCTGACACCGCGATCATTGCCCACGCCGCTGCCCCCTGGCCGGCAGCGGCGTGGGCAATGGACCGGCACGGGGCCGGCCATTGCCGTTTTCACCGATGCCGCCAGCGAGCCGGCGGCATCGGGTCATGCATCACCGCCCGGGCTTAGAAGCGGAAGCCCACTTCGGCCTTGACCTGGCGCGGCGTACCGACGATGTCGCCGGTCTCGTTGTAGCTCACCAGCAGCTTGCCGTCGCTCTTCACGTAGTTCAGGTTGGAGAAGTTGTCGAAGTTGAGCACGTTGATGATGTCGATACGCGCATACAACTCGGTATCGCCGGCCAGCTTGAAGGTCTTGGTCGCCTGCAGGTCAAGCGACCGGTAGCCGAAGATCTTGCCGCCGAGCAGGAAGCGGCCGTTGCCCCCCGGGTAGCCGGCGGCCGGGGTCGGCAGGCAGTTCGGGTTGCCGGCCTGTGCCACGCAGGACCAGTCGTTGCCCGCCACCGGGGTGGCCAAGGTCAGCTTGCCACCGAAGGTGATGCCCCAGAAGCCATCGTAGGAGCCCGTGACCACCAGACGGTGGCGCGGCGCGCCGTTGGACTTGATGTATGGGTATTCGCCGATGGTGCCGCGATCGAACGAGTAGTGCTCGTCGATGTTGCGGTTGTGGCGCGCAGTGGTCCAGGTATAGGCGATCGAGGTACCCCAGCCACTTTCCTTGGTGTACGGCTTCTGCGCCGACAGGAGGATCTGGGTAGCGCGGGTCTTGATGCCCTGCTGGCCAATGATCAGGCTGCCGAAGCCGGGGATGTTGCAACCCCACGGTTGGCCGTAGGTTGGCTTTTCGGCACCACACAGCATCTGGTTGTCGAAGAAGTTGCCGTTGCGGAAGCGATTGCCCAAGGTGTAGGCGAAGCCATCATAGGTCAGCGTGCGCGAGATGGTGGCGTCGGTCAGCCACTCCCCGATCTGGTTGCTCATGCCCAGGCTGAACTGGTCCGCGTAGGGCACCTTCAAGTTGTTGTTGAGCAGGTCCACTTCCAGGCCTTCGTTGCTGGTACTGCCCAGCAGGGCCTGCACGTTGCCGATGCCATTGAGCAGGTTCGGGTTCCAATCGAAGCACGGGTTCTGCCCGTACAGGCAGGCTCCGCTGCGCGGGTCGCGGAAGTACACGGTCGGCTGCGGCAGGGCCAGCTTGGTGGTTTCCAACGCCAGGTAGTCGAAAAGATCACGGTCGTAGGAACGACCGGCGCCACCATGGATCACATGCTGCTCGTCGGCATTGATGTCATACGAGAAGCCCAGCCGCGGCTGCCAGGCATCCTTGAATGCCTTGCGGTTGTGGCCGTTGCTGATGTAGTCGTTGATGTTCAGGCCGCTCAACGCGAGCGTCTGCGCGTAGCTCTGCCCGGCCGGGCCATGCGGATCCTGCGCATTGAGCGCGCTGACCACTTCCGGCGGGGTCACGAAGTCCAGGTAGGTCGGGTTCTTCTCGTAGTCCCAACGCAGGCCAAGGTTCAACTGCAGGTGGTCGTTGACCTGCCAATCGTCCTGAATGAACAAGCCAATCTGCGTGGTCTTCGAGCGTACTTCCGGCAACACGCCACTGACACCAGTAATCGGCTTGGTGAACTGCGCCTTGTACGGCGTATCAATGCCAAATTCCGGGTTGCCCACGGTGTAGTAGAACTGCGGGTTGATCTGCTGCGCGTCGGAGGCGTACAGATTGATCTTCTTGTACTTGGCGCCCATCTTGATGGTGTGGTCGCCAGCCCACTCCAAGCCGTCCAGGGTCAGGTTGTCTTCGATCGACCAGCCCTTCTGGCCCTTCACCTGCGAGGCGAAGGCGCTGGCACCACCGATTTCCACAATGGTGCGTTCCTGCGGGGTGTTGCCGTCAATGTCACGGCCGTCCGCCGCGGTGTACACGTAGCCGTTGCCCAGGGTCAGCGGCAGCGGGTTGTTGAACGACTTCTCGTGGGTGACCATCAGCTCGTTGTAGAAGCGCTCACCGCTGTGATTCCAGCGCAGCGCGAAACGACGGTCTGTGTTGTCAGTGACCTTGCCATGCTCCTTGGAGGTCTGGTCACTGAACTGCTGCTGATTCTCGTCACGATCCTGGACTGTGAACTCGATGCGGTCGTTGTCGGTCGGCTCGACGTCGATCTTGGCGAAGATCAGGTCCTGCTTGAACGGCTGGCTGGCCGGGCCCAGGCCGGCGGCGGCCGCCGCCGGCAGCTGCGATGCAGCACTGGTGACCGCGCCATTCGGGGCGATGGTCACTGGCAGATCGAAACGCTTGGCTTCGTAGGTCACGAAGAAGTGGGCCTTGTCCTTGATGATCGGACCGCCCAGCGCGAAGCCGTATTCCTTCTCCGCCGATTCTTCCTTGCTCTTTCCCGGCTGGCGTTCGGCCGGGGTCATCGCACGCATACTGTCGTTGGTGTAACGATAGAAGGTCTCGCCCTTGAACTCGTTTGTACCCGACTTGGTCGCAGCGGTGATCGCGGCGCTGGACACCTGGCCGTACTCGGCCTTGTAGTTGCCGCTGATGACCTTGTATTCACCGATGGCGAGCTGCGGGAACGGGTTGCCTGCGCTGCCGGACTGGCCGGCCACGCCGCCGCCCTTGACGTAGCTCTTCTGGCCCACACCGTCAATGTACACGTTGGTGCCGTCGGCGTTGGTCGCACCGCCGCGCAGCGAGGTGTTGCCCTTGGCGTCACGGGTGAAGATCATGCCCGGCACCGCGTCGGCGAACTCCAGGAAGTTGCGCGACACCTGCGGGGTGGTCTGGATCTGCTGCAGGCTGACGGTCTTGCCGACTTCGGAGGTGCGCACTTCCTGCAGCAGGGTCGGCGCGACGACGTTGACGGTGTCCAGGTTGGTGGCCGCGGTCGAACCGGGGGTGCTGCTGGCGGCACCGGCAAAGTTCAGCGTCGCGGTCGAGGCCACGGTGACGGTGACCTTCTGGGTCTGGCCGTTGGCGACCACGTCATAGGTACCCGGGTCCAGGCCCATCAGCGAGTAGCTGCCGTCGGCGCGGATGGTGCCACGGCGGACGGTACCGGTAGCCACGTTGGTGGCGGTCACTTCGGTACCTGCCTGGGCGCCGGCAACCTGGCCGCGCAGGCTGGCGTTGGCCGACTGCGCCATGACGTTGGGGGCGGCGGCCAGCATCAGGCAGCTGACCAGTGCGGTGCTCAGCAGCCGGCGCGCCGGCATGCGGAAGGTGGTATGCATCATCAACTCAATCTCCGGGTGGCGGTAACCGCTTGCGCGGTCCCTGCGATCAGTCAAAAAAAGAAGGAACGCCTCTGGCTTCAATGGCCGGATGGCGGAGTGGTGGAATCGCGAACTATCAAGCGGGGAACCAGGGTCTGCTTGTCCCCTGTCCCATCCGTGGAGGTGCCGTCCATCAACTGCATCAGACGCGTCATGGCCCGGTCGCCGAGCTCGGCGATGCTGACCTGCATGGTGGTCAGCGACGGGTGGACGAAACGCGCCAGTGGAATGTCATCGAAACCTGCCAGGGCAACATCGGCCGGCACACGGACACCAGCCTGCGTGAACGCATACAGGCAGCCCAGGGCCATCATGTCGTTGGCGGCGAACACGGCA
The DNA here is from genome assembly GCF_059368215.1 of Stenotrophomonas sp. YJH_SMC_123. Lineage (NCBI taxonomy): Bacteria > Pseudomonadati > Pseudomonadota > Gammaproteobacteria > Lysobacterales > Lysobacteraceae > Stenotrophomonas > Stenotrophomonas sp. YJH_SMC_123. Next base: position 489,155 of record NZ_JCAFRM010000002.1, on the reverse strand, counting down.
TCGGGCAGCGCTCCGGCTGCCAGCAACTCCTGACCGGCGCGATGGCCGGAAGCTTCGTCGAAATCACCGGGCAGCTCGATGCCTTCGGCGCCACTGCCAAACGCCACCAGCGCGTCACGGAAGCCGCGCAGGCGCTCGCGCGCGTCGAAGTTGAGGTCCGGGCCAGAAATGAAGGCAATGCGGCGGTGGCCGGCGTCCAGCAGGTGGCGGGTCATCGCCATCGCACCGGCGTGGTCGTCGATGCTGAGCACCGGATGGTCCTGCCCGGGCAGATAGGTGTTGATCAACACCGTCGGCAGCGACTGCGGCAGGTTGTCGGTCAGGAAGCCCGGGCTCTCGGCATAGGGCGAGAGCACCAGCAGGCCGTCGACGCGGCCGCGCATGGCACGCAGGGCGGCGCCCTGCTGTTCCTGGTCGCCATGGTAGCTGGACACCAGCAGGTGCTGGCGGCGGTTGCGGGCCACGCCGTCGATGCCGCGCATCAGTTCGGAGAAGAATTCGCCGTACAGGTCAGGCAGCACCACGCCCACCGTATTGGTGCGGCGGCTGCTCAGGCTGCGGGCGGCGGCATGCGGGGTGTAACGCAGCCGTGCGGCCACCTCCAGCACAAGCTGGCGGACCGGTTCGGCGACATTTTCATGCCCGTTGAGCGCGCGGGAAACCGTGGCCACGGAGACCCGGGCTTCGCGTGCGACGTCTTTGATTGTGATAGCTGCCTTGTTCACGAAGCCGCCCTCCACGGCTTGGACCTACCAGCATTGGCGCGGAATGTAAGCGTTTCCATCTGGGCTTGTAAACAGTCCGTTAGGCGAATGTCCCGAAATGGACATGAAAACCTGTCCGTGGCCAGGCCCTTGCGGACCCGCCAGGACAGTGCGGGACAAGGGCTCAGCCCTGTTCTGACGGGGTATGTGCGCGGATGGACAGCGCGTGGATATCGGTGTCCATCATCGACCCCAGCGCGGCATAGACCGCGCGATGCCGGGCCAACGGAGCCAGTCCGGCGAAGCGTTCACTCACCACATGAACGTTGAAATGGCCGCGCCCGTCGCGCGCGCCGGCATGGCCGGCATGGCGATGGCTGTCATCCTCGATCTCGAGCACGCTGGGTGCCAGCGCCTGCTGCAGCGCATCACGGATCCGCTCGATCCGTTCCGCGTTCACGGCAGGACCTTGCGGAACGGGCGTACATGCACGCGGGTGTAGACGCCGGCAGCCACGTACGGGTCGGCATCGGCCCAGGCCTGGGCCTGCGGCAACGACTCGAACTGCGCGATCACCACCGAGCCGCTGAAACCGGCCGGGCCCGGGTCTTCACTGTCCACCGCCGGGCACGGGCCGGCCAGCAGCAGGCGTCCCTCGTCGCGCAGCGCGTGCAGCCGCGCCAGGTGTTCCGGCCGCGCCTGCAGCCGCTGCGCCAGCACATCCTGGCCGTCATACCCTTCGATCACATACCACACCGGCATTTCCTCGCTTGCGTTGTCGGGTCCGCAGATTCTAGCCAATGCAGCCCCCGCCCCGGTCCGGCTGGACACTGGCGCGGCAAAGGCTTACCCTAGACTCCATTGCACGTGGCTGGATGCAGCGGCCCGTCGGTTTTTGCGGCCAACGCAGCCCCCGACGACCGTCCCGCTGCTTCAAACCGGACCACCCGGCCGGGCCACGTAGACGACCTCCCCGTAGTTCTGTCGCTGCCGTTTACCGCGGCGCGTCCCGCTGTTTGATATGTGTGGAATCGCGCCGATCCCGGCGTGTCTGGCGCCTTGGGGCTCCGTGGCGTTGGCCCGGCGAACCCGGTGCCGCGACTGGTCCGTTGCAATCCTGATCTCCATTAGATGACTTCCGAACTCGCGCTCGACGCGAACCCGCCAACCCGGCCGCCCGCCCCCCAGCAGCAGGAAATGCCGCTGGCCGTGGTGCATGGGCAACCGGTCCTGCAGATTCCGCAGGACCTGTACATCCCGCCGGACGCGCTGGAAGTCATCCTGGATGCCTTTGAAGGCCCGCTGGACCTGCTGCTGTACCTGATCCGCCGCCAGAACCTGGATGTACTGGACATTCCCGTTGCCGAGATCACCCGGCAGTACGTGGAGTACATCACCGTGATGCGCGAGCTGCGCTTCGAGCTGGCGGCCGAATACCTGGTGATGGCCGCGATCCTGGCCGAGGTGAAGTCGCGGATGCTGCTGCCGCGCCCGGTCAGCGAGGAAGGCGATGAAGCCGACCCGCGCGCCGAACTGGTGCGCCGGCTGCAGGAGTACGAACGCTTCAAGCAGGCCGCCGAGAACATCGACGCCCTGCCCCGCCAGGACCGCGATACCACCGTGGCACATGCCTTCATGCCCGAACGTGCCACGGTGAAGCTGCCGCCGCCGGTGGACCTGAAGGAAATGCTGCTGGCCCTGCACGACGTGCTCAAGCGTGCCGAGCTGTTCAGCGGCCACGCCATCAAGCGTGAGGCACTGAGCGTGCGGCAACGCATGGGCGAAGTGCTGGGACGCCTGGAAGATGGCAAGTTCTATCGTTTTGAAGGGCTGTTCACCGCCGAAGAAGGCAAGCTGGGCGTGCTGGTCACGTTCCTGGCGGTGCTGGAGCTGGCCAAGGAACAGCTGCTGGACATCGTCCAGGAAGAACCGCTGGCGCCGATCTACGTGAAGTCGCTGGCGGCCGGCAACACCAATGCCCCGCTGCAGTTCAGCAGCGAGTTCGACGACAACGACGACGACGCCAATGCAGACGAGTGAGCGCTGACTGCCGATGGATCAATCGCTGATCAACCGCATTGTCGAGGGTGCCCTGCTGGCTTCCAGCCAGCCGCTCACCCTGGCCCAGCTGAAGGACCTGTTCCCGGAAGAGGAACCGGCACCGCCGGGCAGCATCGAACGTGCGCTGGAACGCCTGCGCGAGGCCTGCGAAGGCCGCGGCGTGGAACTGGTCGAGGTCGCCTCCGGCTTCCGCTACCAGGTCACCGGCGAAGTGCATGGCTGGATCAGCCGGCTGTGGACCGAACGCAAGACCCGCTACACCCGTGCCACCCTGGAAACCCTGGCGCTGATCGCCTACCGGCAACCGATCACCCGCGGCGAGATCGAACAGGTGCGCGGCGTGGCGGTCAGCAGCAACATCATCCAGGCGCTGGAAGAACGCGAGTGGATCCGCGTGGTCGGCCACCGCGACGTGCCCGGCAAACCGGCGCTGTTCGGCACCACCAAGGGCTTCCTGGACTACTTCGGGCTGAAGCGGCTGGACGAACTGCCGCCGCTGTCGGAGCTGAAGGACCTGGGCGAGCTGGAACCGCAGCTTGCCCTGGACCGCGATGCGCCGGCCGTCGCCGGTGCCGAGGGTCCGGACATCTCGGCCGGCGCCGATGGCGCTGCCGCGAACGATGATGCCGGCCTGGCCGGCAGTGACACCCCCGATTCCGCCGATGCAGCCCCTGCGTCGGCCACCGATGAGCAAGCACCTTCGCCCCTCGATGATGGGCACCCCGATTCCGCGCCGGGCGAGCGCGCGGTGCCCCTGAACGAACGCGAAGACAACGCCGTCGCGATGACGACCGTGGCTGTTGACCAAGCCGATTCCGAACCAGAGGCCGACCTCGAAACCGTCGGCCGGAGCAAAACTGATGAGTGACACCCCCCGTAACAAGCTCTCGCTGAAGCGCGAAGCCACCTCCGAACAGTTCAAGCTGGAAGAACGCCTGCACAAGGTGCTCGCCCAGGCCGGCCTCGGCTCGCGCCGCGCGCTGGAACAGCGCATCGCCGAAGGCCTGGTCAAGGTCAACGGTGAAGTCGCGCAGACCGGCATGTCGGTCAAGAGCGGCGACAAGATCGAACTGGATGGCCGCGGCTTCGTCGCCACCGCCCTGGCCGAGCCGTCGCGCGTGCTGGTCTACAACAAGCCGGAAGGCGAAGTGACCACCCGCGATGATCCGGAAGGCCGCCCGACCGTGTTCGAGTCGCTGCCGCCGCTGAAGGGCGCGCGCTGGATCGCCATCGGCCGCCTGGACATCAACACCACCGGCCTGCTGCTGGCCACCACCGACGGTGAGCTGGCCAACGCCATGATGCACCCGTCGTTCGAGGTCGAGCGCGAGTACGTGGTGCGCGTGCGTGCGCCGGAAGGCGAGGAAAAGGTCTCTGACGCCATCGTCGACCGCCTCACCCGTGGCGTCGCGCTGGAAGACGGCCCGGCCAAGTTCGATGAGATCGAACGCATCGGCGGCACCGATTCGCACGACTGGTTCCGCGTCGTGGTGAAGGAAGGCCGCAACCGCGAAGTGCGCCGGCTGTGGGAGTCGCAGGGCTGCCAGGTCAGCCGCCTGAAGCGCACCCGCTATGGCAAGGTGAGCCTGCCGCGCGAACTGGCCCGTGGCCATTCGGTGGAACTGGGCACCACGCAGGTTGAAGCCCTGCGCGCCCAGCTGAAGCTGGAAGAAGGCGCACCGTCGGCACTGACGCTGCAGCCGGTGATCGGCCAGCGCCGCGCGGCCAAGACCACCGTGCGCGTGCGCGAAGGTGGCCGTGGCAACGCCTACGTCAACGGCCACAACACCGCCGACGAAGGCCGCGAGCTGCGTCGTTTCGACAACGTCCGCGAAGACCGCGGCCGTGGTCGCGGCGGCAAGGGTGGCGGCTTCAAGGGCGGCCTGACGGTCAGCGGTGAAGCGGCAGCCAAGCAGTCGCAGAAGCCGTTCAAGCAGCGTGCGCCGAAGAATGATCGTTCGCTGCCGGAAGGCAATCCGGCCGCGTTCCGCACCTGGTACGTGCCGGATGGCGTGAGCACCGGCCCGAGCGGCCATCGCAACGCCGGCCCGGGCGCACGCGGCCCCGGTGCCCGTGGTCCGGGTGCAGGCGGCCAGGGCCGTCCGTACGGCAAGCCGAAGGGCCCGGGCGCAGGCGCCGGTGGCGGCCAGGGCCGTGGCGGTTTCGGCGGCGAAGGCCGTGGCGGCGCAGGCGGCCAGGGTCGTCCGGCCGGTGGCGGCAACCGCTCGCCGGGCCAGGGCAACAAGCACCCGTACGGCCATCCGGGCAACGCCCCGAGCTTCCCGTCCGACCACGCCACCCCGGGCTTCAACCCGTATGGCAGCCCGAAGCCGGCACACGGCGCCCGTCCGGGCGGTCGCGGTCCGGGCGGTGGCAACAACCGTGGCCCGGGTGGTAACCGTGGTCCCGGTGGTCCGGGTGGCAACCGAGGCCCGGGCGGCCCCGGTGGCAACCGCGGTCCCGGCGGCCCGCGCCGCAGCGGCCCGCGCGGCGGCTGATCGGCAGCCACGTTGAAATGCAGAACCCCGGCTCCGGCCGGGGTTTTTCTTTGAAAAGGGGACGGAGGGGATTAAGTCGTTTTCGCCACGCCGTGCGTCGAAGGGCGAAAGCGACTTAATCCCCTCCGTCCCCTTTTGCGTGGCGCTGGAAAGCGGCGGGCGTGGTGCCGGTCATGCTGCGGAAAAAGGCGATGAACGGACTCTCGGCGGAAAAACCAGTGTCCTGCGCAACGTGCCCGATGCGATGGCCAAGCAGCAGCAGCTCCATGGCGCGCATCAGGCGCCATTGCTGGCGCCAGGCCTGGTAGCCCATGCCGGTGTCGCGTTGCATCAACCGGCCGACCGTGCGCATGCTCAGGCCCGCACGCGCAGCGAGCTCACCCAGTTCAGGCGGCAGCTGCTCGGCCGGCGGCAGGCAGCGCGCGATGCGTGGATCGCGTGGCAGCGGCAGGTCCATCGGCGCCATCGGTGCGGCGGCGATCTCCAGCACGCACAACGCCAATTGATGGTGCGCGCGTGGCGCCCGCCAGTCATGGTCGAACGGCGCCTGCGCGATCGGTTCCAGCAATGCCTGCAGCAGGGGACCGACGCCGATGATCGCCGGCTGCTGCGGCAGCCGTGCCGACAACGTGGCATCGAAATACAGCGAGCGGTAGTCCACGGCCTGGCGCATCTGTGCGCGATGGCGCAGGCCGCCGGGAATCCATGCCGCGCGCGAGGGCGGCAGCAGGCTGATGCGGTCGCCGAAGGTCAGCCGCGTGCAGCCCCGCCGGGTGTACAGCAACTGCGCGCGCGCGTGCTGGTGCCAACCCGAATCATGATCGGCCAGCGACGACGCGATGCCCAGCACCGGTGCGCTCCAGGCATCCGCATCGAAGTGCGCATCCGGTTGCAGCCACGCCATGTCCGATTTCATCCATTTCCTGGCCGGACCGACAGAGTGCGCCACTACGCCGGCCACCACAATACGCGGCCCTGTTTGCGGAGCACCCGCATGTCGCGTCGCCTGTTGTTGCTCACCATCGCGCTGCTGATGTTCCCCCAGTTGGCGCAGACCCTGTACAGCCCGGCCCTGGCCGACCTCGCCGGGCGCTTCGCACTGCCCCCCGGCGCCGCCAGCCAGGCCATGAGCCTGTACCTGTTCGGTTTTGCCGCCGGTGTCCTGCTATGGGGGCGGCTGGCCGACCATGTCGGTCGTCGCCCTGCCCTGCTCTGCGGCCTGGCCGTGTTCGTACTGGCCGCCTGCGGCGGCCTGCTGGCCAGCACGTTCGGCCAGGTCCTGCTGGCGCAGGCACTGGCCGCACTGGGTGCGGCGGCGGCCTCGGTGGTAACCCAGACCGTACTGCGCGATCACCTGAAGGGTCCGGCGTTGGCGCAGGCGTTCTCGTGGATCGGCATGGCGCTGGCCTTGAGCCCGGCGATCGGGCTGGCACTGGGTGTGCTGCTGGTGGACAGCCATGGCTATGCCGGCGTCCAGGCCGGCCTGCTGCTGATGGTCAGCCTGCTGATGCTCGGATGCGCAACGGGCCTGCGAGAGAGCCGCCCTGCGGAAGTCGCGCACACTCCCATGCTGCCACTGTTGTGGCAACTGCTGCGTGATCGCTGGATGTGGTCACGGGCGCTGCTGGTGATGGCGTTCAACGTGGCGATGTACAGCTGGTACGCGCTGGGCCCGTTCGTGTTCGAACGCCTGCACTGGCCGCTGGCTTGGTTCGGTGCCAGCGGCGCGCTGCTGGCGCTCGGCTCGGCGCTGGGTGCATGGGGCAATGCTCGCCTGCTGCGCGCAGGCGTTGCCTCTGCCACGCGCATCCGGCTCGCCGCAGGGCTGGTGCTGGCCGGTGGGCTGTTGGCTGCCTTGCTGCACAATCAGCCGGCACTGGTCGCGGCGATGGTACCGGTGGTGGCCGGGTTCGGCCTGGCCATTCCCAATGTGCTGGGCCAGGCCCTGCGCGGATACCCGCACTGCCTGGGCAGCGCCGGCGCCCTGTTCGGCCTGCTCTACTACCTGTTGATCGGCGTGGCGATGGCCGTGGTCGGCGCACTGCAACTGCTGGCGCCGACACTCATCGTGTGCGGCCTGCTTGCCCTGTGGCTGCAGCGGCCGGCACGGCTCAGCGCCGGCTGATGGTGAAGGCGGCGCCGTCCACGCCCAGATCCCAGCCCTTGCCGGTGCCGGACAGGGCCAGCGAGATGTCGCCCTTGGTCATCACCTGCGCGTTGCTGGACTTCACGGCACCCGCATGCGCGCCAACCGAGGCGTAGGTGCCCAGCAGCTCGTTGACGCTGACGGCGCCGGTGAAGCTGCCACGGCCATTGGTGATCTTCGACTTGCCCACGGTCAGGCCGCCGCCCTTCACTTCGATACGCACCGGCAGGCTGGTGCCGTTGCTGCAGCTGACCGTGCCGTTGCCGGAAGCGGTCTTGTAGATCAGTGACCAGCCGGACAGGTTGTAGCGCAGCTGGCAATCGAGGTTGCCGGCGGCGTGCGCGGCCGGGGCCAGCGTGGCAGCGGACAGGGCCAGCAGCAGGGCGAAGGGCTTGTTCATGGCAGGACTTCCAGTTCGGTCGGACTGCCGGCGAATCTAGCAGCGCGCGCGTGCACGCTGGATGCAGGCGCGCGCGCTGCGTGGCAGGCATTCAGCCGCCGTCGTGCTGTTTCAGGCCTGCTCGTCCAGGTGGAAGGCATCAGCATCGAGCATCGCCGGGAAACGCGCGCGATGTGCAGCCAGTGCTTCGGCCGAAATGGTGGTGGTCACCACCTGTTCGCGTTCGCGGATCTCCACCTGCGGCTGGCCGAGGAAGTCGATCACCGCGCTGTCGCCGGCGTAGTGCAGCTGGTTGCCGTCCACGCCGACGCGGTTCACCGCCGCCACGAAGCACAGGTTCTCGATCGCACGCGCACGCAGCAGGGTCTTCCATGCATAGGCGCGCGCCGACGGCCAGTTGGCGACGAAGATCTGCAGGTCGAAATCCAGCTGCTGCGGGCGTTCGACGTTGTAGCGGTTGCGGCAGAACACCGGGAAGCGCAGGTCGTAGCAGACCTGCGGATTGATCCGCCAGCCCTTCCATTCCACGCTCAGGCGCTCACGGCCGGCGGCATAGCGCTCGTGCTCACCGCCGTAACGGAACAGGTGCCGCTTGTCGTAGTACTGCAGGCCGCCCTCTGGCGTTGCGAACAGCAGGCGGTTGTAGACGCCGTTGCCCTCGCGCAGCTGCACGCTGCCGATCACTGCCGCGTTCAAGACCTTGGCCTGTTCGCGCACCCAGGCCACGGTCGGCCCGTCCATGCCTTCGGCCTGGGCGATGGCGTCGTTGGAGAAGCCACTGGTGAAGGTCTCCGGCAGGATCACCAGGTCGGTGCTGCCCGCCAGTGGTGCCAGCAACGCACCGTAGTAGGCGCGGTTGCCGGCCGGGTCATGCCAGCGGGTGTCGCCCTGGACGAGGGAAATGCGCAGGTCATTCATTGTCATGGATTCACTGATGTTGAAGAAGCAGTAGGTGGCAATGACGCGATCATGGAATTCGACATCACCCTTCGCTTTCGATGAACCGGCGCAACTGCGCCCTGAGCGAGCTTGCAGCCGGAGCTGCCCGCTCCAACCCCAAGTGAGCCAGCGCCAACGCCTGCTCCTTACGCCGCAGATTGGCCGCCACACGCGCGAGGGTGAGCAGCTCAATGGCCCGAGCTCGCTCAAGATTTGCCCCGTCCAACATGACCTGATAGTCGTCCGGGAAAGCCTGGTGAGCCGCGAAAAAGTGGCTACCGGCGCTCTCCCATGCGGAACAAAGCGCTTTCACTGAGGTGGTGCTCTCCTGCTCAGAAGCCCCATAGACCCAGCCACCGCCTGTACTTGCACCGTCCCCGGCAAGCCGCTCTCTGAAAACACAGCCGGATTCGTCAATCGTCGCTGGCGAATACTCACCGCCACCGTGCTGAGGCAAGAAATCCAGATGCGCCCCCATCTCCAAATAGCACCACTGCCCGCTGGAACCGGCCTGACATTCGACTACATGAATCAGCGGAGTGCGAATCCTGCGGAAGGTCAGCCCTTTGCGAACGAATCCCTCCTGCAGCAGACGCGGAAAGAACTCCGACTCAAGCAGCTCGAAGAATCTCTTCCGATCCGAACCCGGCCCCACTGACATCACAGCAGGCGCAGGCGTTCGATCGCCGCGTCCATGGTCGCTTCGTTCTTGGCAAAGCACAGGCGCACCAGGCGCTGGCCGGCCGGCGGAGTCTCATAGAACGGCGACAGCGGAATGGCGGTGACGCCCTTCTCGATGGTCAGCCACTTCACGAACTCATGGTCCGGCAGGTCGCTGATCGCCGAATAGTCGACCAGCTGGAAGTAGCCGCCCGGCACCGGCAGCGCCTTCAGGCGGGTACCGGCCAGCTGCTCACGGAAGCGGTCGCGCTTGGCCTGGTAGAACGCGCCCAGTTCCAGGTGGTGTTCGGGTTCGTCGCGGATCATCGCGGCGAAGCCATGCTGCGCCGGGCCGAAGCTGGTGAAGGTGTTGTACTGGTGCACCTTGCGGAACTCGGCGGTCAGCGCCGGCGGGGCGATCGCATAGCCGATCTTCCAGCCGGTGCAGTGGTAGGTCTTGCCGAAGCTGGAGATGACGAACGCGCGCTCGCGCAGTTCCGGGTAGCGCAGCGCCGATTCATGGCGACGGCCGTCGTAGATGATGTGTTCGTACACCTCATCGGAGATCAGGTAGATCTGCGTGCCGCGCAGCAGTTCGGCCAGCGCCTGCATGTCCTGCGCCGACAGCATCGCACCGGACGGATTGTGCGGGGTGTTGACGATCAGCATGCGGGTGCGCGGGGTGATCGCTGCGCGCACGCGGTCCCAATTGACCGCGAACGTCTGCGGATCGAGCGACACATGTACGGCCCTGGCACCGGCCAGGTCGATCGCCGGTTCGTAGCAGTCATACGCCGGGTCCAGCACGATCACTTCCTCGCCGGCACGCACCACGGCGTGGATGGCGTTGAAGATGGCCTCGGTGCCACCGCTGGTGACGGTGATCTCGCTGTCCGCATCGACCTGCGCGCCGTAGCAGTCCAGCACCTTCTGTGCGATGGCCTGGCGCAGCGGCGCCACGCCGGTCATCGGCGGGTACTGGTTCAGCCCGGCGGCCATCGCCCTGGCGGTCTCGTCGATCAGGCGCTGCGGCGCCGAAAAGTCCGGGAAACCCTGGCCCAGGTTGACCGCGCCGTGTTCGGCGGCGAGCTGGGACATCACAGTGAAGATCGTGGTACCGACCTTGGGCAGCTTGGTGGTGGGTTGCATCGGCCTGGGCTGTGGGGGAACAGACCTGCGAGTTTACGCAATCCGCGCGTCGGTAGTGCCGGCCGCCGGCCGGCAACCTCGGCTGGCAGATAGCGAAATTGCTGGCCAGCGGCCGGCACTGCCATCGGCATTCACCGCTACAATTGCCGCCGCACTCCGGCATGAAGACCTTTGCCCCTTGAACACCCCTGCATTGCTGGCTGCCAGCGGCCTGAGCTTCTCCCGCAATGACGAGCCGGTGTTCGGCCCGCTGGACTTCCATGTGGACGCCGGCGAAGCCCTGCTGGTGCAGGGCGGCAATGGCGCCGGCAAGACCACCCTGCTGCGCGTGCTGGCCGGCCTGGCCCGGCCCGGTGCCGGCCAGGTGCGGATCGACGGCAAGCCGGCCAGCAATGCCGAGCGCGCGCGCTATGTCGCCTACCTCAGCCACCTGCCAGCGCTGAAACCGGACCTCGGCACGCTGGAAAACCTGCATTTCCTGTGCGGCCTGCACGGACGGCGTGCGCGGCAGATGCCCGGCAACGCGCTGGCCATCGTCGGCCTGGCCGGTTATGAGGACACCCTGGTACGGCATCTGTCGGCCGGACAGAAGCGGCGGCTGGCACTGGCGCGCATCTGGCTGTCGCCGGCACCGTTGTGGCTGCTGGACGAACCCTATGCCAACCTCGACCTGGAGGGCATCACCCTGGTCAACCGGATGATCTCGGCGCACCTGCGCGCCGGTGGCGCTGCGCTGGTCACCACCCACGGTGCCTATGCCGCACCGCCGGTGCGCACCCGCCAGCTCGACCTCGGCGGTGCCGCGTGATCGCGCCGGGCACCGAACCGGGCCTGTGGCAGACCGCAGGCGCCCTGCTCAGGCGCGACCTGCGCCTGCTCTGGCGCCGCCGCGGCGATGCGCTGCAACCGCTGCTGTTCGCGGTGCTGGTAGTGGTGCTGTTCGCCCTGGCCCAGGGCCGCGAACCACAGCTGTTGGCCGCCACCGCCGGTGCAGTGCTGTGGCTGGCCGTGCTGCTGGCCGGACAGCTGTCGCTGGATTCGCTGTTCCGTTCCGACGCAGAGGATGGCTCGCTGGAACAATGGCTGCTGGCGCCGGTGCCGCTGGCCTGGCTGGTGCTGGTGCGCGTGCTGCTGCATTGGGCCACCACTGCGCTGCCGCTGATCGTGGTCAGCCCGCTGCTGGCCGAAATGCTGCATCTGCCGCATGACCAGCTGCCGATGTTGCTGGCATCGTTGCTGCTGGGCACGCCGTTGCTGAGCCTGATCGGTGGCGTGGTCGCCGCGCTGACCGTAGGCATCCGACGCTCTGGTATTCTCGTGGCGCTGCTGTCGTTGCCGCTGTACGTGCCGGTGCTGGTGTTCGGCGCAGGCAGCCTGGCGGCAGCCGGACGCGGACAGGATCCGGTCGGTGCGCTGCTGATGCTGGGCGCCGGCCTGCTGGTCGCGCTGGTGCTGGCGCCGCTGGCCACTGCCGCTGCAATACGTATTTCTCTGAGTTGACCGAGCTGAGAGCCAATCCACCCCTGCTGGATAGCCGCCACGCATGAATCCGATTGTCCGCTGGTTCCACCAACTCGGTTCGCCCCCCACGTTCGACCGTTTCGCTGCCCGCTGGTCGCGGGTGTTCTACCTCGCGGCGGTGCCGGTGCTGCTGGTCGGCATGTGGCAGGCGCTGCTGGTGGTGCCACCGGAAGCCAAGCAGCTGGATAGCTTCCGCATCCTCTACATCCACGTACCCAGTGCCTGGATGAGCCTGTTCGTCTTCGCGCTGATGGCGCTGTATGCGGCCATCGCACTGGTCTGGCGGATCAAGGTCTGCGAGATCCTGGCCATGGCCTGCGCGCCGATGGGCGCCGGCTTCACCCTGATCACCCTGTTGACCGGCAGCATCTGGGGCAAGGGCACCTGGGGCACCTGGTGGGACTGGGACCCGCGCATGACCAGCGAACTGGTACTGCTGTTCCTGTACCTGGGCGTGATCGGCCTGTACCACGCCATCGAGGACCGCCGCAGCGCCGCGCGCGCCGCTGGCCTGCTGGCCATTGTCGGTGTCAGCCTGCTGCCGGTGATCCGCTACTCGGTGGACTGGTGGGGCGGCCTGCACCAGCGCCAGTCGATCAACGTATTCGGTGAATCGGCGATCAGCAGCGCGATGATCGCGCCGCTGTGGTGGATGGTGATCGGCACCAAGTTCTGGTTCGCCGGTTCGGTGCTGGCCAAGGCCCGCGCCGACAATCTCGACCGCGAGGCCGGCAAGGCCTGGGTCGGCGGCCGCGTCGATGCCGGACGCCCGGCCCGGGAGGCCCAGCCATGACCCACCTGCCCTATGTGATCGGTGCCTACGCGGTGTTCGTGCTGGTGCTCGGCGCCGATGCCATCGGTTCGTGGCTGCGCCTGCGCATGGCGCGCCGGCTGGCACTGGCCCGCCAGCAGCGCCAGCAGACCCGCGCCGGCAGGCAGGACGCAGCGACGCCGTTGTCGACGGAGCTGGAACGATGACCCCGGTACAGCGCCGCCGCCTGGTGTGGGTGCTGCTGGCCCTGCTCGCCTCCGGCCTGGCCACCGCACTGGTGGCGATGGCACTGGAGCGCAACATCGCCTACCTGTACACGCCCTCGGAAGTGCTGCGCGGCGATGTCGATGCACAGTCGCGCTTCCGCCTCGGTGGCATGGTGGTGAAAGGTTCCTTCAACCGACCGGTCGGCTCGCTGGAGGCGCGCTTCGAGGTGACCGACGGCGACGCGCAGCTGGCGGTGACCACGTCGCGGATCCTGCCGGACATGTTCGCCGAAGGCACGGCGGTGGTCGCCAGCGGCCGCCTGCAGGACGGCACCTTCGTCGCCGACGAGGTGCTAGCCAAGCACGATGAGAAGTACGTGCCGAAGGAAGTGGCCGACAAGATGGGCGACGCCCATCGCAAGCACGACGTGCCGGTGACGGCACCCGAGGTGCGCTGAGTGCTGCCCGAACTGGGTCAGATCCTGCTGCTGTGCGCGTTGCTGGCCTCGCTGCTGCAGGCCGGCCTGCCGCTGGTCGGTGCGCAGCGCAACAATACGGCGTGGATGGCGGTGGCACGACCTGCCGCGTTCGCGCAGCTGCTGCTGGTCGCCGGCGCGTTCGCGGTACTGACCGCCGCGTTCGTGCAGCAGGACTTCTCGGTGCGCTACGTGGCCGAGAACTCCAATTCGCTGCTGCCGATGGTCTACCGCTACTCGGCGGTCTGGGGCGCGCACGAGGGCTCGCTGCTGATGTGGGCGCTGGTGCTGGCGCTGTGGACCGGCGCGGTGGCGCTGTTCTCGCGGCACTTGCCGGCACCGGTGCAGGCGCGCGTGCTGGCGGTGATGGGCGTGGTCAGCGTCGGCTTCCTCGCCTTCCTGATCTTCACCTCCAACCCGTTCCTGCGCCTGAACCCGGCACCGCTGGAAGGCCGCGACCTCAATCCGCTGCTGCAGGACCCGGGGCTGATCATCCATCCGCCCATGCTGTACCTGGGCTATGTCGGCTTCGCGGTGCCGTTCGCCTTCGCGGTTGCCGCACTGCTGGAAGGCCGCGTGGACGCACGCTGGCTGCGCTGGACGCGGCCATGGACCAACGTCGCCTGGGGCTTCCTGACCCTGGGCATCGCGCTGGGCAGCTGGTGGGCCTATTACGAGCTGGGCTGGGGCGGCTGGTGGTTCTGGGACCCGGTGGAGAACGCCAGCTTCATGCCGTGGCTGGTCGGTGCGGCATTGATCCATTCGCAGGCCGTCACTGAAAAGCGCGGCACCTTCGGCAGCTGGACCCTGCTGCTGGCGATCGCCGCCTTCGCGCTGTCGCTGCTGGGCACGTTCCTGGTGCGCTCCGGCGTGCTGACCAGCGTGCATTCGTTCGCCGCCGATCCCTCGCGCGGCTTGTTCATCCTGGTGTTCCTGTCGGTGCTGGTCGGTGGCAGCCTGCTGCTGTACGCGCTGCGTGCCAGCCAGCTGAGCGTGGACGCCGAGGACCCACGCCGTGGCTTCACCGCCACCTCGCGCGAGACCCTGCTGCTGGCCAACAACCTGCTGCTGGCCACCGCCTGCGCGATGGTACTGCTCGGCACGCTGTACCCGCTGCTGGCCGATGCGCTGTCGCTGGGCAAGATCTCGGTCGGCCCGCCCTACTTCGGCAGCCTGTTCCTGCTGCTGATGGCGCCGATGATCCTGCTGCTGCCGTTCGGCCCGCTGGTGAAATGGCAGCGTGACCAGCCCTCGCGCGCCTTCGCGCTGCTGGCACCGTGGCTGGGCCTGGCGCTGCTGCTGGGCGCGCTGGCCTGGTGGCAGGCGCCGCAGAACGGGTGGAAGGCCGGCATCGGCGTGGCCGCTGCGGCCTGGGTCGCGCTCGGCACCGCACGCTTCGTCTGGCAGCGCCTGCGCGGCAATGGTCGCTTCACCGCCGAAATGCTCGGCATGATCGTCGCCCACGCCGGCATTGCCGTGTTCGTGGCCGGCGCGCTGCTGGTGGAGGCGCTGAACGTGCAGCGCGAAGTGGCGCTGGCACCGGGCCAGCAGCTGGTGGTCGGTCGCCACGAAGTGCGCTTCGTAGGCGTGGACCATCGCGAAGGCCCCAACTTCATCGCCGACCGCGGCCACCTGCGCGTGTTCCGCGACGGCCGCGAGCTGGCCCTGCTGCACCCGGAGAAGCGCCAGTACGCCAGCGGCGGCCAGGTGATGACCGAGGCCGGCATCGATGCACGCTTCAATGGTGACGTCTACGTGGCATTGGGCGAGCCGCTGGGCAACAATGCATGGGCGGTCCGGGTGCACATCAAGCCCTACGTGCGCTGGATCTGGCTGGGCGCGCTGTTGATGGCCCTGGGCGGATTCATCACCGCCGCCGATCGCCGTTTCCGTCGTCCGTAGGAGTTCCCATGTCCGAGTCCCCCACCCCGCGTCCCTCCCGCCCGCTGCCGCCGGTAGCCATCGTGATCGGCGTGCTGTTCTTCTTCGGCCTGCTCGGGCTGATGATCTACGGGGTGATGAAATCAGGCGATCCGCAGCGCGACGTACTGCCGTCGGCACTGATCGACAAACCGGCGCCGGCATTCGCGCTGCCGGTGCTGCACGACCCGGAAATGATCGTGCACAGCGACGACCTGCGCGGCGCGCCCTACCTGCTGAACGTGTGGGGCAGCTGGTGCGCGGCCTGCCGCGAAGAACACCCGGTGCTGACCCGCTTCGCGGAAAGCAAGCGTGTGCGCGTGATCGGCTACAACTGGAAGGACGACCCGACCGACGCGCTGCACTGGCTGGAACAGCTGGGCAACCCGTTCATGGTCGTGCTCAGCGATGTCGAGGGCCGCACCGCGATCGACTGGGGCGTGACCGCCGCACCGGAAACCTTCCTGGTCGATGGCAGCGGCATCGTGCGCTGGAAGTACAGCGGTGCGATGACCCAGCGCGTGGTCGACGAGAAGCTGATCCCGGCGCTGCAGAAGATCGAGAAGGCCCAGGGCAGTGCCGGCAACACCCTGCATACGGCGCCCTGAGCCCATGCGCTGGCTGCTGGCGTTGCTGCTCCTGATGCTGCCGCTGGCCGCGCTGGCCCAGCAGCCGCTGCACGATCCGCAGCCGCTGCAGTTCCGCGATGACGCCGAGGAACGCCGCTTCCATGACCTGGCCGCGCAGCTGCGCTGCGTGCAGTGCCAGAACCAGTCGCTGGCCGATTCGAACGCGCAGATCGCCCAGGACCTGCGCCGCGAGGTGCTGCAGCTGATGCAGCAGGGGCACGACGACGCACAGATCAAGCAGTTCCTGGTCGCGCGCTACGGTGAGTTCGTGCTCTATCAACCACCGTTGCAGCCGGGCACCTGGCTGCTGTGGGGCGGCCCCCTGCTGGTGCTCGGCGCCGGTGCACTGGTGGTGCTGGGCATCGTCCGCCGACGTGGACGCACCGTCGGCGCGGCGCCGGCCGGCAAGGCCGATGAAGGAGACGAATGGTGAACCATTGGCTGCCGGTGCTGGCCGGTCTGGTTGCTGCGCTGATGGCAGCACTGGTGCTGTGGCCGTTGCGCCACCACGGCCGTCGCGGTTTCGTGGTCGGCGTGTTCGCACTGGGCGTGGCCGGTGCCTGCCTGTACCTGCTGATCGGTGATCCGCGTGCAGCACAGGTACAGCCGACGCCGTCGGCAGCCACCCTGCGCGATGGCGTGCAGGCCCTGCAGGACGCACTGGAGCGAGACCCGCAGCGGGCTGATGGCTGGGCGCTGCTGGGCCGGTCGCAGGCCGAACTGGGCAACGCCGCAGCCGCGGCGGATGCCTTCGCGAGGGCCGCCGCATTGGCACCGGAAGATCCGGGCGTGCTGGTGGAAGCCGCGCAGGCGCGCGCGCAGGCTGATGCCGGCAAGCAGTTCGATGACACCGCAATGGCCTGGTTGCAGCAGGCGCGCGCACAGGCTCCCGATGCCGAGCGCGCCAGCTGGCTGCTGGGCATCGCCCTGCGCCAGCGCGGAAAGAACGCCGAGGCCGCGGATGTGTGGAGCGGCCTGCTGCCACGACTGGAGCCGGGTGCCGCGCAGGCGCTGCAGGCACAGATCGCCCTCGCGCGCGAGGCCGCTGGCCAGGCGCCCGATGCTGGCGCTGCGGCGCCACCGGCGCTGCTGCAGGTGCGCGTGCAGCTGCCGGCACTGAAGAACGCCGAGTGGCCAGCCAGCACCCAGGTGTTCGTGCTGGCCCGTGCCGTCGGCGGCCCGCCGATGCCGGTGGCCGCTCGCAAGCTGCCGCTGAGCGGATTCCCGGACACGGTCGGGCTGGGCGACGGTGACAGCCCGATGCCGACCGCACCGCTGTCGGCCCATCGCGAAGTGGAAGTGGTGGCACGCATCTCGCGCAGCGGCAGCGCCAACCGCAGCGAGGACGACCTGCAGAGCGTTCCGGTGAAGGTAAGCCTGCCCCACGACGGTGTTGTGGAGCTGCGCTTCCCTTGACCTGTAGAGCCGAGCCGATGCTCGGCTGCCCGGCGCCGGCAACTCAACCGCAGCCGAGCATGGGCTCGGCTCTACAGTAGATCCACGCCATGCGTGGATGCGACGGTCCGGTCCGCGTCCATCCATCCATGGAAACCAGCGTGTCGCCAGCTCCACATGCAGCCCCGCTAGAATGACTGCATGACCGAATTCATCCCGCCCGGCACCCGCTTCCACGCCCTGCCCTCGCCGTTCCCGTTCAAGCGCGGTGGCGCCCTGCACGGCGCACGGGTGGCCTACGAGACCTGGGGAACGCTGGCCGCTGACGCCGGCAATGCGATCCTGATCGTGACCGGCCTGTCGCCGGATGCGCATGCGGCGGCCAACGAGGCCAATCCTGCGCCGGGCTGGTGGGAAGCGATGGTTGGCCCCGGCAAACCCATCGATACCCGCCGCTGGTTCGTGGTCTGCGTGAATTCGCTGGGCAGCTGCAAGGGATCGACCGGCCCCGCCTCGATCAACCCGGCCAGCGCTGAGCCCTACCGCCTGGACTTCCCCGAGCTGTCGATCGAAGACGGCGCTCGCGCCGCGATCGAAGTCGTGCGTGCGCTGGGCATCGCGCAGCTGGCCTGCGTGGTCGGCAATTCCATGGGCGGGATGACCGCGCTGGCCGTGCTGATGCTGCACCCGGGCATCGCGCGCAGCCACGTCAACATTTCCGGCAGTGCGCAGGCGCTGCCGTTCTCGATCGCGATCCGCTCGCTGCAGCGCGAGGCCATCCGTCTCGACCCGCGCTGGAATGGCGGCCACTACGACGATGCCGAGTACCCCGAGTCCGGCATGCGCATGGCGCGCAAGCTGGGCGTGATCACCTACCGCTCGGCACTGGAATGGGATGGCCGCTTCGGCCGCGTGCGGCTGGATTCGGACCAGGCCGACGACGATCCGTTCGGGCTGGAATTCCAGGTGGAAAGCTATCTGGAAGGCCACGCACGGCGCTTCGTGCGTTTCTTCGATCCCAACTGCTATCTGTACCTGAGCCGTTCGATGGACTGGTTCGACCTGGCCGAGTACGCCGACGGCGACGTGCTGGCCGGGCTGGCGAAGATCCGGGTGGAGAAGGCACTGGCGATCGGCGCCAACACCGACATCCTGTTCCCGGTGCAGCAGCAGCAACAGGTCGCCGACGGCCTGCGTGCCGGCGGTGCCGATGCGCGCTTCATCGGCCTGGAATCGCCACAGGGCCATGATGCCTTCCTCGTCGATTTCGAGCGTTTCGGCCCGGCCGTGCGCGGCTTCCTCGACGCGCTGTAAGTGGCGTGGCGGCGTAACCTCGCGCTGGCCGCCTTCGGCGCGCTGACCGCCTTGATGATCAGCGGTGTGCTGCCGTTGTGGCTGGGTGGCTGGTGCCTGCTGGCCAGTGCGGTGTCGTTCGGCCTCTATGGCCATGACAAGCGCGCGGCGCAGCGAAAGCGATGGCGCATTCCCGAGCGCACCCTGCAGCTGCTGGCCTTCGCCGGAGGCTGGCCCGGCGCGCTGCTGGGCCAGGCGCTGTTCCGCCACAAGCATCGCAAAGCCGCATTCCAGTGGGTGTTCTGGCTGTGCGTGCTGGCCAACGTGGCCTCGATCGCGGTGATGCTGCGCGAGTTCTCCCATTGACCGGCCTGTAGAGCCGAGCCCATGCTCGGCTGGCTTGCTTCCGGAGCCGAGCATGGGCTCGGCTCTACAGTAGATCCACGCCATGCGTGGATGTGCCGACCAAGGTCGGCATCTACCGAAGCACTTCGCGCTCCAACACCCCATCGCGCAACCGGTACTGCGCATCGACCACGCCTTCGGGCAGGTCGTCGTGGGTGATCATCAGCAGGCTGCGCCCGTCCAGCAACCCGGAAAGGTCCTGCAACAGCGCACGTGCGGTATCCACGTCCAGGCCTTCGGTGGGTTCGTCCAGCAGCAGGATCGGCGCATTGCGCAGCAACGCGCGCGCCAGTGCCAACCGCCGCGCCTGGCCGGCCGACATCGTCGCGCCGTTCTCGCCCACCCAGGCCTGCAGGCCACCGTTGCGCTCGGCCCAGTCGCCCAGGCGCACGCGACGCAGGACCGCCCACAACGCGGCATCACGGGCGTCGGGATCCCCCAGCCGCAGGTTCTCGGCCACGGTACCGGCAAACACCGGTGCGTTCTGCGGAAGCCAGGCCAGCTGGCGGTGCCACTCGGCCTGGGCGACGTCGCGCAGGTCGCGTCCGCCATAGGTGATTCGCCCCTGTTGCGGATCCCACAACCGCAGCAGCAGGCTGGACAGCGTGGTCTTGCCACTGCCGCTGTCGCCACGGATCGCGATGCGTTCCCCCGGCGCCAGGGTCAGCTGCAGGCCGGACAACACCGGCCGCGCGGCACCTGGCCACTGGAAGTGCACGTCATCCCAATGCACGCGCGCCGCCTGGGGTACCGGCTGCGGCGTCTGCGGATCCTCCACCGTCGGCGGTTGTTCGACGATGGCCTGCAGGCGGTCGGCAGCAATGCGCCCGGACTGCAGCGACTGCCAGGCCAGGCCCATGCCGGCCCAAAGTTCGATCAGCGCCACGGTCAGGAAGACGAGGCCCGCGGCCATTTCCGGCGCGATGTGCTGCTGTTCGGCGGCGTGCAGGGCCAACGCCAGCATCGCCACCAGGCCCAGCCCCGCCACCAGGCCGTGCAGGGTCGAGGCCGCGATCAGGCGCCAACGCCGACGACGATCACGCGAGGCCAGCTGCTTGGCGGCCACGCGTACCTTCAGCTGCCAAGCCGCATCGGCATGCAGCGCAGCCAGGTCACCGGCCCCCTCCAGCCCTTCGAATGCAGCGGTGCGCAACGCCGCGCGGTGCGCGGCACGATCGGCCTCTTCGTCGTCATGGCCACGCACGCCCAGCCACGGCACGCCGAAGGCGATCAGCAGCGCCAGCACCGCCAGCAGTACCGCCGCCGAGGGCAGGATCAGCGCTGCCGAGGCAACCGCCACCAGCGACAGCGCGCCCAGCGCCACCAGCGGCCCGATCGCACGCACCAGCAGCCCATCCACTTCGCCGATGTCCCCCAGCAGCCGCGCCAGCAGCTCGCCGGTGCGCGTGGCGCCCAATCGTGCCGGCGCCAGTGGCAGCGCGCGGCGGAAGAACCACACGCGCAGGTCGCGGGCGATGCGCAGCGTGGCATCGTGGCCGACCAGCTTTTCGAAGTAGCGCGACACGATGCGCGCCATGGTCAGGCCACGGATGCCGGCCGAGGGTGAGAAGAAGTTGAAGCCCTGGCCGAGGCCGGCCGCACCGGCCAGCGCGGCCGCCGTGAGGAAACCACCGGACAGGCCCAGCAGCGCCGTGCCGGCCAGCATCGTGGTCCACAGCAGCAGCAGGGTCAGCAACAGGCGCGGCCGGTGCCGCAGGAATATCGCGCGCAGCGAATCAGGCGAACGGCTCATGCGCGCACCGCCTGTGCCGGCTCGACCAGGCGGCCTTCCGGCAACAGCAGGCAACGATCGGCCCAGGCGATCACCGCCGGGCTGTGGGTGGCGACCACTACGCTGCGCCCGCGTGCATACGCGGCCAGACTGCGCAGCAGCGCCGCCTCGGTATCGGCATCGAGGAACGCGGTGGGTTCGTCCAGCAGCAGCACCTGCGGGTCGCGCAGCAGCAGGCGGGCCAAGCCGATGCGGCGCGCTTCGCCACCGGACAGGCCGAAACCACGCTCGCCGATCACCGTATCCAGCCCCTGCGGCAGGCGCTGTGCGAACTGCAGTACCTGCGAGGCCTCGGCCACCGCGCGCAGGCGCGCATCGCTGGCGCCGGGATCGGCCAGGCGCAGGTTGTCGGCGATGCTGCCGTGGAACAGGTACGGTCGCTGGCTGGCATAGGCCACCTGCACGCCGGGGCGCAGCTGCAGCTTGCCGGCACGCGGCGGCAACCAACCGGCCAGCGCCTCCAGCAGCGTGCTTTTGCCGGACCCGCTGGGACCGACCAGGGCCAGGCGCTGGCCCGGCTCCAGCAGCAGGTCCAGATCCCGCAGCACATCCTGCGGCGCCCCCAACGGGCGCAGTACCAGTCCTTGCGCCTGCAGTGGCGGCAAGGCGGCCTCGGCCGGCTCCACCGCCAGCGGCGCAACCTCGTTCTCGATCAGGCCCTGCTCGTCCGGCAGCGACTGCAGCAGGCGTTCCACTTCGGCGGCGGCGGCCAGTGCATTGGCGCGATCGTGGTAGTGCGCAGCCAGCCGTCGCAGCGGCGCATAGAACTCCGGCGCCAGCAGCAGGCAGAACAGGCCCGCACCCAGCGTCGGCACCGCTGCATGCAGCGACATCATGCCCAGATAGCTCAGGCCCAGGTACAGCGCCACCATCGCCACGCTCACCGAGGCGAAGAATTCCAGCACGGTGGACGACAGGAAGGCGATGCGCAGCACCTTCAGGGTGCGCACGCGCACGCCTTCGGCGGCGGCCTCGATGCCGGCCAGTTCGGCTTCGCCGCGGCCATACAGGCGCAGCAGGCCCAGGCCCTTGATGCGGTCGGCGAAATGGCCGCTCATGCGCGCCAGCTCGCCCAGCTGCGCGCGCCCGGCGGCTTCAGCGCCCCAGCCCACCAGCATCATGAAGAACGGCACCAGCGGCGCGGTGAACAGCAGGATCAGCGCCACCACCCAGTCCACCCAGGCGACAGCGGCCAGGATCAGCAGCGGCACCACCACCACTTCGGTGCGCACCGGCAGGAAGCCGCTGTAATAGCTCTCGATCGCATCACCGTGATGCAGCATCAGTTCGCCCAGTTCACCGGTGCGGCGCTGCCGCAGCCAGAGCGGGCCCTGGCCCAGCAGGCGCGCGAACACGCGTTCGCGCAGTGCCAGCCGGGCGGCGTCGGCCACGTCACCGGCGGCGGCCTGGGTGGCGCTGCCCAGCAGGGTGCGCAGCACCAGGATCACCGCCAATCCCGCCAGCACCGGCAGGCCAGAGGCCAGCGGCACGCGCTCCACCAGCACCTGCTGCACCAGCCAGGCGATGGCGGCAGCCTGGCCGATCAACAGCGCGCCGGACAGGCTGATGCACAGCGCGGCCAAGCGCTGGCGGCCCCGGGCGGAGCGTGCCAGGTCGGCCAGCCAGGCCGTGCGCACACGCCGCTGGCGGGCGGTTTCAGCTTCCGGGGACAGGCCGTCAGGGGTCGTTTCGGCAGCGCTCAAGAGGTCTTCACGGGCAGCGGGGGAGACACGGCATTGTAGGCGCAGGCAATAGCCCGCCCCTGCGGCCGGCGGTCGCAGTCTTCATCAGGTTGGCATACGATCAACCGGGGCACCTGTTCATACATTGATCTGGATCAAGGCTGTTTGAAGTAGTCGGTCACATCATTCACGTCGTAGACCACCCTTCCCGCCACCTGCAACGGCACTATCCAACGAGGTAGCCAGGCCATGATTGATCAGACAGTCGTAGAACTGTCGCGGCTGCAATTCGCGCTGACCGCGATGTACCACTTCCTATTCGTACCGCTCACCCTCGGCCTGTCCTTCATGGTGGCCATCATGGAGAGCGTGTACGTGATGACCGGCAAGGAGATCTGGCGCAGGATGACCCTGTTCTGGGGCGTCCTGTTCGGCATCAACTTCGCCATGGGCGTTGCCACCGGCATCGTCATGGAATTCCAGTTCGGCATGAACTGGTCCTACTACAGCCACTACGTGGGTGACATCTTCGGTGCGCCACTGGCGATCGAAGGCCTGATGGCGTTCTTCCTGGAAGCGACCTTCGTCGGCCTGTTCTTCTTCGGCTGGAACCGCCTGAGCAAGGTCAAGCACCTGATGGTGACCTGGCTGATGGCGCTGGGGACCAACCTGTCGGCGATCTGGATCCTGGTGGCCAATGGCTGGATGCAGAACCCGACCGGCGCGGTGTTCAACCCGGAAACCATGCGCATGGAAGTGGTCGACTTCATGGCGGTGGTGTTCAACCCGGTGGCGCAGGCCAAGTTCGTGCACACCGTCAGCGCCGGCTACGTGACCGGTGCGGTGTTCGTGATGGCGATCAGCGCCCTGTTCCTGCTGCGCAACAAGCACAAGGACCTGGCCCGTCGTTCGTTTGCGGTGGCCGCGGCGTTCGGCCTGCTGTCATCGCTGTCGGTGGTCGTGCTGGGTGACGAGAGCGGTTACGCCGCCAGCGAACACCAGAAGATGAAGCTGGCCGCGATCGAGGCGATGTGGGAGACCGAGCGTGCGCCGGCCGACTTCACCGCCTTCGGCATCCCCAACCAGGAGACTCACCAGAACGACTACGCGGTGAAGATCCCCTACCTGATGGGCCTGATCGCCACCCGCTCGTTGAACCAGCCGATTCCCGGCATCCTGGAACTGGTCGAGCGCGCCGAACACCGCGTGCGTGGCGGCCAGCTGGCCTACGGTGCATTGGAACGCCTGCGCGCCAACAAGAACGACGTTGAAGCGCGCGAGATGTTCGACCGCCACTGGCAGGACCTGGGCCACGGCCTGCTGCTCAAGCGCTATCGCGATGACATCCTCAACGCCACCCCGCAGGAGATCTCGCAGGCGGCGATGGACACGGTGCCGCGCGTGATGCCGTTGTTCTGGACCTTCCGCGTGATGGCCGGCCTGGGCTTCTACCTGATCGCCTTCTTCGCACTGGCCTTCTACTACTCGTGCCGCAACAACTTCCAGGACAAGCGCTGGTTCCTCAAGCTGGCCCTGTGGACGCTGCCGGCACCGTGGATCGCGATCGAGTGCGGCTGGTTCGTGGCCGAGTATGGTCGCCAGCCGTGGGCGGTCGATGGCGTGCTGCCGACCTTCTATGCGGCGTCGGGCCTGGCCCTGCATGAAATCGTGCTGACCCTGGCCGGCTTCACTGCCATCTACACCGCGCTGATCGTGGTCGAGATCAAGCTGATGCTCAAGGCGATCCGCAAGGGTCCGGACGAGGTGCTGCCGTCGCTGCAGTCGCCCCAGCCGCATGCTTCCCACAATGCCTCGGCGCCGGCCGCCGGCCAGGCCTGAGGCAGGAGAACCAAGATGGATTTCATTCTTCTGGACTACACCACGCTGCGCGTGATCTGGTGGCTGCTGCTCGGCATCCTGCTGATCGGTTTCGCCGTGATGGATGGTTTCGACCTGGGCGTGGGCACCCTGCTTCCCTTCGTCGCCCGCAACGACGCTGAGCGCCGGCTGGTGATCAATACCATCGGCCCGGTCTGGGAAGGCAACCAGGTGTGGCTGATCCTGGGCGGCGGCGCGATCTTCGCCGCCTGGCCGCCGCTCTACGCGGTCAGCTTCTCCGGGTTCTACCTGGCGATGTTCGTGATCCTGTTCGCGCTGATCCTGCGTCCGGTCGGCTTCAAGTTCCGCAGCAAGATGCCCAGCGAGCGCTGGCGCAACACCTGGGACTGGGCGCTGTTCATCGGTGGCTTCATACCGGCGCTGATCATGGGCGTGGCGGTGGGCAACGTGGTGCTGGGCGTGCCGTTCCACTTCGATGACAGCATGCGCATCTTCTACACCGGCTCGTTCTTCGGCCTGCTGATGCCCTTCGCACTGCTGGCCGGCCTGCTCAGCGTGTCGATGCTGGTCGCCCACGGTGCCGCCATGCTGGTGCTGAAGACCGACGGCCCGGTGGCCGAGCGTGCGGCCCGCTTCGGCAGCATCGCCGCGATCATCGCTTTCGTGCTCTTTGCGGTCGGCGGCGCCTGGGTGGCCTTCGGCCTGCCGGGTTACCAGATCACCTCGCAGGTGGTCACCGACGGCGCCACCAATCCGCTGCTGAAGACCGCCGAACTCGGCGCCGCCGGTGGCTGGATGCGCAACTACAGCACGATGCCGGCCACGATCCTGGCCCCGCTGCTCGGCCTGGCCGGCCTGCTGGCCAGTGCGGTGCTGCTGCGTGCCCGCCGCGGCGGCCTGGCCTTCATCGCCTCCGGTGCGGCCATCGCCGGCATCATCCTGACCGTCGGCTTCGCCATCTTCCCGTTCCTGCTGCCGTCCTCGAGCCAGCCCACCTCCAGCCTGACCGTGTGGGATGCCTCGTCCAGCCACCTGACCCTGTGGATCATGCTGCTGGCCACGGCGGTGTTCCTGCCGATCATCCTCGCCTACACCACCTGGGTGTACCGCGTGCTGAAGGGCAAGACCACCACCGAAGAGATGGGCAACAACCCGAACGCGTATTGATTGCTTGCACGTGTGCCGACCAACGGTCGGCACCTACCCGGAATGAAGGAGACTGATCATGTGGTATTTCGCCTGGATTCTCGGTGCCGGCCTCGCCTCGACGGTGGCCATCCTCAACGGCATGTGGTTCGAAGCCCGCGAGCAGAACCGCATCGAGAAAGAAAATCGTCGCTGAGCTGTAAAAAAACCTTGCCGCCTTGGCCTTCACACGGTATCTTAGGCGGCTCCTTCGGGGTGTAGCTCAGTCTGGTAGAGCGCTACGTTCGGGACGTAGAGGTCGCAGGTTCGAATCCTGTCTCCCCGACCACTTCGGTGGTCGCATTGAAGCCTGGTGAAGTCGTCCAGGCTTTTTTGTTCCCTGAAGTGGCACTGCTTCGGCAGTGTGAAGAAAACAGCATTCACCCCTTGCCGCCATCGGGGTGAATCGCTAGAATAGGCGGCTCCCTTCGGGGTGTAGCTCAGTCTGGTAGAGCGCTACGTTCGGGACGTAGAGGTCGCAGGTTCGAATCCTGTCTCCCCGACCACTTCGGTGGTCACCAAGAAGCCTGGAAGACATCACTGTCCTCCGGGTTTTTTTGTATCAGGCACCTGGCCGCCCGCATGACGGGACCTTGCCGGAGCCCGCACGTACAATGGCCGCGCTGCCGGCCCGACAGCAGCCCCTCCCCCACCTGCCGCTTCGGCGTAGACCGATGCCGGCGCTGCATGCCATTGCCCCGGCGTGCGACACCTGCAAGGACCACCGATGAGTTCCTCCCCTTCCGATTCGCCGTCGCTGCTGCACGGCCGCGTCCTCGCATTCGCCGCGATCCTGCTGGCAGCGATCAACCTGCGCACCGCGGTCACCTCGATCACCCCGCTGCTGGACGTGCTCGGCCAGCAGTTCGGTTTCGGTGCCACCATGACCGGCGTGCTGGGCATGCTGCCGACCGCGTCGTTCGCACTGTTCGGCGTGGCCACGCCGGCACTGGCGCGGCGCCTCGGGCTGGAGCGCACCACGCTGCTGGCGATGGTGATGGCGATGGCCGGCCTGCTGCTGCGTTCCAGCGCCGGCAACGTCGGCACGCTGCTGTTGGGTTCGGTGGTGGCACTGGCCGGCATGGGCATCGGCAACGTGGTGGTGCCGCCGCTGGTGAAGCGCTATTTCGCCAACAAGGTCGGCACCATGAGCACGCTCTACATCAGCGTGCTGCAGCTGGGCACGATGCTGCCGGCGCTGCTGGCGGTGCCGGTGGCCAACGCCGCAGGCTGGCGCGTGTCGCTGGGCATGTGGGCGCTGCTGGCGCTGGCTGCCGCACTGCCGTGGCTGGTGCTGGCCACGCGCGCGCCGAAGCCGCAGTCCAACGTGTCCGATCCGACCGCGCAGCCGCATGGCAAGGTCTGGCGCACGTCACTGGGCTGGAGCATGACGCTGATGTTCGGCATGACCTCGCTGATGACCTACTCGATGTTCACCTGGCTGCCGCGCATCGTGGTCGAGGCCGGTGGCACGCCCGCGTTCGGTGGCGTGATGGTCGCCGTGTTCTCGGCGCTGGGCCTGCTGCCATCGCTGGTCATTCCGTCGATGGCGGTGCGCATGCAGAACCCGTTCCCGCTGGTGCTGATTGGCTTTTTCTCGTTCGTGATCGCCTTCACCGGCCTGCTGCTGGCACCGATGAAGGCCCCCCTGCTGTGGGCCTGCCTGCTCGGCGTCGGCCCATCCACCTTCCCGCTGGCACTGACCCTGATCAACCTGCGCACCCGCACCCCGACCGGCTCGGCGGCGCTGTCCGGCTTCATGCAGGGCGTGGGCTACAGCTTCAGCTGCCTGGGCCCGTTCCTGGTCGGCTGGCTGCACACGGTCAGCGACGGCTGGACCCTCCCGTTCAGCTTCCTGTTCGGCTGCGCCGCCCTGATGCTGTGCGCTTCGTGGGTGGCCTGCAAGCCGCGCAAGCTGGAAGATCTCTGGTAAGCCACGTGGGGCCCGCAACCGGGCCCGCCTACCATTCGTCAGCCCGTCTGCGCATTTTGACGCCGGGCTGACAATTCCGGGCGGATAGTGCCCACGAATGCCCATCCTTGCCGCGTGCCGGCATCGGGCATGGGGGCGGCAGCGCCGCCCGGGCCACCACTCGGTGTGCGGGGGACTTTCGTTTCAGACAAGACATCGCAGGTCGCTGTCCGGGTTGTATCCGTCTTCGCTGGGCGGGAATGCACGAAGGGAGTGACGCGGGCCACGGCCACGCCAAAAGCTGGCATGTGATGTGCGTCACATTTTTCAGGTTGTCTGGTTCGGAAGCCAAGGGGGTCCCCAATGGTTGTCCACCGCCGGCTGGCGCTCTGCGTCGGCCTCGCCTGCACCGCCCTGGCCTGGGCGAGCAGCGCTGCCCCGCCCGACCGCGAAGCAGCGTTGGCCGAGATCGGCCGCTATCGAGACCAGGCGCGTTGGCTGGACGCCCTGGGCGCGATCGAGCGCGCCAGCCAACAGCAACCCAACGACGACCTGCTGTTCAAGCTGCGCGTATTGACGCTGGGCGACATCGGCAACGCCTGGCGTGCGTGGGAGCTGTACCAGCAGCGCCCGCAACTGTTCGACGCTGCGCAGAAACAGCGCCTGGAGGGCGACTACCTGGCCAAGCTGGTGGTCTGGAGCCTGGCCCACAGCAGCAGCGAGGACAGCCGCCTGGAAGAAGCCGAATCGACCCTGGCCCGCATGCAGCGCTACCTCGGCGGAGAAGGCACCCCGCCCTCGCAGGCACCACTGCGGATCCGCATGGACCGTCTGATCCTGCTCAACCGGCTGGGCCGCCATGCACAGGTCCGCGAGGAAGCGCGGGCACTGCAGGCCGAAGGCCACACCCTGCCCGACTACGTGCTGCCCGCAGTGGGCGATTCGTTGATGGGCACCCTGCACCCTGAAGAAGCCATCCCGGTGCTGCAGGCGGCCGTCGCTGGCGACCCGACGCGCGACGCCTCGCATTCGGAACTGGCTTACGCCTACCTGGAAAGCGAGCAGCAGGAAAAGGCCATCGACCTGCTGCAGGCATGGCGCGACAAGGAGCCGGCGTGGCGCTGGAGCAACGGCAAGTCGCCGTACGCGAACTGGTCGCGCTACGAGGCCGATCTCAACCTGGCGATGGTGCGCGCCTACAGCGGCGACCTGCACACCGCGCAGCACGACCTGGAGTCGATGGTCGAGATCGCACCCGGCAACGGCGGGCTGCAGAGTGCGCTGGGCAGCGTCTACATGATGCGCGGCTGGCCACGCCGGGCGCTGCAGCGCCAGCAGATGGCACACGCGCTCGATCCGCGGGACATCGAACCGCGGCTGGGCATGGAAGAGGCCTATGTCGCCCTGCAGCGCGACGACCTGGCGCGGCCGCTGCACGATGACCTGGTTGCACGCTACCCCACCCAGCCGGCAGTCGAACGCATGGACCAGGCCTGGCGCGCGCATCGCGGCTGGCAGCTGAAGGCATGGACCGACATCGGCCGCAGCTCCGGGGGCGGTGGTACTTCGCCCCTGGGCAACAACGACCGCCACTACGGCGTGGACGTGGAGACGCCGATCCTTGATGACCGCTGGCGGTTGTTCGCCCTCGCCGACCGTCGCGTGACCGACTTCCAGGACCAGCGCATCGATCCCCTGTGGCTGGGTGCGGGCGTGCGTTACCGCTTCGGGCAGCTGGATGCGGAAGCGGCGGTCCTGCGCGCCAACGATCACATCGGCGACACCGGCCTGCGCGTCGGCGTCGGCTGGCAGTTCAACGATTCCTGGCACGCCGGCGTGGTGGTCGCACGCAATGACCCGGAGGCCTCGATGCAGGCGCGCGCGGCCGGCATCACCGCCGACAGCGTGAGCGCACAGGTGGACTACCGGCGCAGCGAGCTCACCCACTGGACGTTCGGCGCGAGCCGCTTCCGCTATGACGACGGCAACCACCGCGAGCTTTTCGGCACCAGCGTCCAACAGCGCCTGCTGACCCGCCCACGCTGGCTGGTCGATGGCCTGGCCAGTGCCTACACCAGTCGCGGCAGCCGCGATGATGCGCCCTACTTCAACCCGAAGCGCGACCGCATGGTCGAGATCGGCCTGCGCATCGACCAGCAGCTGTGGCGGCACTACGAGCGCCACTTCCGGCACCGGCTGACCGTCTCGCTGGGCGACTACTGGCAGGACGGCTTCGGCAGCGCGTTGGTGCCGTCGGTGTCCTACATGCACGAGTGGCAGCTGGGCCCTGGCCGCGTGTTCGAGTATGGCGTGCGGTGGTCACGACCGGTCTACGACGGCCATCGCGAGCGCCATATCGGCTTCGAAGCCGCATTGCGCTGGGGAGACTGACATGGCCCGCTTCCTGCGACTGATCGTGCTCCTGCTGCTGGCCTGCGTGCCACCGGCGTTCGCGCAGCAGCCCCTGCATCTTGATGCGATCGACAACGGCCTGCTGATCCTCAGCTACCACGACATCCGCGACAAGGTGGCCGCCAAGGGTGATGCCGATTCCTATGCGGTGAGCACGCAGAACTTCGCCGCGCACCTTGACTGGCTGGGCGCGCACGGCTACCACCCGGTTTCGCTGTCGCAGCTGATCGAGGCCTCGCAGGGCCGCGCCACGCTGCCTCCCAAGCCGGTGCTGCTGACCTTCGACGATGGCCTGCGCAGCGTCTACGACAAGGCCTTCCCGCTGCTGCAGGCCTACCACTACCCGGCCCTGGTGGCGGTGATCACCGATTACGTGGACATGGCACCGGGCCGCACCATCGACTACGGCTACCGCCCGTTCGGCCACGATGACTTCGTGACCTGGGCGCAGCTGAAGCAGATGCACGACAGTGGCCTGATCGAAGTGGCCAGCCATACCGACGACCTGCACCACGGCGTGCTTGCCAATCCGCAGGGAAACTCCACGCCCGCCGTGGTCACCCGCATCTACACCCCGGCCACGCGCAGCTACGAGAGCGGGACACAGTATGAGCAGCGCCTGCGCACTGATCTTTCGCGCAGCGTGCAGCGCATCCAGCAGCACCTGGGCGTGCGCCCGCGCGCCATCGTCTGGCCATATGCCGCGTACAACCAGTTGAGCAACGACATCGCCGAGCAGCTGGGCATGCCGGTTTCGTTCGACCTGGAAGGCCGTAGCACGCCAGTGGCCCGCGACCTGCACGGGCTGGCACGATTGCTGGTGAGCAACAACCCGACCGTGGAAGGCCTGGCCTACGAACTGCGCCGAGACGTGGCGCTCGATGGCATCCGCGCCCTGCAGATCGATCTGGATGACATGTATGACCCGGATCCAGCGCAGCAGGCACGCAATCTCGATGCATTGATCGAGCGGGTCAAGCGCATCGCGCCGACCCATGTCTATCTGCAGGCCTTTGCCGACCCGGACGGCAACAACACCGCCGATGCGCTGTATTTCCCGAACCGGCACATGCCGATGCGGGCGGACCTGTTCAGCCGCGTCGCCTGGCAGCTGAAATCCCGCGCGGGCGTGAAGGTCTACGCGTGGTTGCCAGTGCTCGGCTTCGAACTGCCCGACCCGGAGCAGCGCAAGGTGCTGGCGATCCGCAATGGGGATGCCGACGGCATGTACCGGTTGGATTTCACCAACCCGAAGGCCAGGCAGATCATGCTCGACATCTACGAGGACCTGGCGGTCAATTCCTACTTTGAAGGCCTGCTGTTCCATGACGACGGCTACCTGCGCGACACCGAGCTGCCCGCCCTGGCGGCCGGCGAAGATGGCAGCGCACGTACCCAGGCACTGATCGACTTCACCCTGGCCCTGCGCAACAGCGCGCAGCGCTGGCGGCCGAAACTGGCAACGGTGCGCAACCTGTATGCCGAGCCGGTACTCCGCCCGCAGAGCGAAGCCTGGTTCGCGCAGCGCCTGGACCTGTTCAACAAGGCCTACGACCAGACGGCGCTGATGGCGATGCCGTGGATGGAAGGCAGCAGGCACCCCGAGCGCTGGCTCGACCAGTTGCTGGCCGCGGTACGCGCGCACGACCCGCAGCTTCAGCACACGCTGTTCGAGCTGCAGACCGTCGATTGGCGCAGCGGGCAGCCGATTCCCGCCGGGCGCCTGCGTGCGCAGATCCGCCAGTTGCAGGCGCAGGGCGTGCACCACTTCGCCTGGTACCCCGATGACTTCATCGCCGACTAGCCCTCCACCCGCGATGCCCGCGCGGCAATGTCCGCCGGCAACTTCCCGTACCCGGAGAAGTGACGTGGACATGCATCCGCTGCTGCAGGTCCTGTTCCAGTTCGCCTTCTACTACCCGATGGTGATGGCGTTCTTCTGGATGTCCGGTGGCCTGTACTACTACTTCCGGCGCGAGCGTCACTCACGTCCGCGCAACGATCCGCCCTTGATGATCGCCCCTCCCTTCGCGACCTTGCTGGTGCCCTGCCACAACGAAGCAGAAAACCTGGACGACACGCTCACTGCGGCGCTGGCCCAGCGCTACCCCGCCGATTACGAAGTGATCGCCATCGACGATGGCAGCAGCGATGACACCGGCGCACGGCTGGATGCGCTGGCGGCAAGGCATCCACGGCTTCGCGTGCTGCACCTGGACCGCAACCTGGGCAAGGCCAATGCGCTGCGCATGGGCGCACTGGCCGCACGCTCGGAGTACCTGGTGTGCATCGATGGCGATGCGATGCTGGAAGAGCATGCACTGCACTGGATGGTCTGGCACCTGGTCAGTGGCAACCGGGTCGGTGCGGTCACCGGCAACCCGCGCATCCGCAACCGCTCCACCCTGCTCGGACGCCTGCAGGTGGCGGAATTCTCCTCGATCATCGGCATGATCAAGCGGGCACAGCGCGTGTATGGCCGCATCTTCACCATCTCCGGCGTGATCGCCGGCTTCCGCCGCACTGCCCTGCACCAGGTCGGCTGGTGGTCGGATGACATGGTGACCGAGGACATCGACATCAGCTGGCGCCTGCAGCGCGCGCACTGGGACATCCGCTACGAACCCAATGCGCTGTGCTTCATCCTGATGCCGGAGACGCTCAAGGGCCTCTGGCGGCAGCGCCTGCGCTGGGCCCAGGGCGGCGTGGAAGTGATGCTGCGCCACGCGCGCTCGGTGCTGCACTGGAAAGAGCGGCGCATGTGGGGCGTGCTGCTGGAGTACGTGTTGAGCGTGGTCTGGGCCTACACGATGCTGTTCATCGTGCTGCTGTGGGCACTGGGCAAGTTCATCGAGCTGCCGCCGCAGCTGCATATCGCCAGCCTGCTGCCGGAGTGGCATGGCGTGATCCTGGCGCTGGTCTGCCTGCTGCAGTTCGCCAGCAGCCTGATCATCGACCGGCGTTACGAAACACAGATTGGACGCAATTACTTCTGGGTCATCTGGTACCCGATGGCGTACTGGCTGATCAGCCTTTCCACCACCCTGGTGGCGCTGCCCAAGACGCTGCTGCGCCGTCGCAGCAAGCGCGCCACCTGGACCAGCCCTGACCGGGGGATCCGATGAACGCGCAACGCCCGTCCAACCGCTTCGACTCGCGGATGATCCGCAAGCCGCATCGCCAGCCACACTTCCAGCGCACTGCCTGGGGCTTCGTCACCCTGGCGTTCTGGGGCTTCTACTTCTATCTGTGGGCCCCCCTGGTGACCCTGCTCTCGTGGCTGATCGGTGGCCAGCTGGCCTGGCGGCAGCTCTACGAACGGCAGAACCAGTTCGACCCGTACGTGCTGGTCGCGCTGCCATTGATGCTGCTGTGCGCCAGCGTGCTGCTGATCGCCTGGGCCGAGTACAACCGCGCCCGCTTCCGTGGCCGCGAACGCCGCCTGCCGCGGCCCCTGGCCAGCCTCAACGAAGTGGCCGCCGATCTGGGCGCCAGCACCGGGCTGGCCGAACGCCTGATGGGCTGCAAGGCCGCCACGCTGCACATGGATGATCACGCACGGCCGGTCGGAATCCGCCGCGAGGTGGTGTAACCCGACGACCTGGTAGCTGCCGACCTTGGTCGGCACCGGGGTTTGCCGCGAAGAGCATCCACGCGAGGCGTGGATCCACTTATGTACGCGTCTGCCCTTCGCCGCGCACGACAAATCGTTCAACGGTGAGGGCTTCCAAGCCCATCGGGCCGTAGGCGTGCAGGCGCGTGGTGGAAATACCGATCTCACTGCCCAGGCCCAGCTGGCCACCATCGGAGAAGCGCGACGAAGCGTTGACCATCACCACCGCCGAGCGCAGCGCGTTGACGAAGCGCTCGGCGTGGCCGGTGTCCTCTGTGGCGATCACTTCGGTGTGGTCGGAGGTATAGGTGCGGATGTGCGCGATGGCTGCATCAAGATCATCGACCACGCGCACCGCCAGCACCAGATCGAGGAACTCGGCGGCGTAATCCTCCTCGGTCGCCGCCGTGCTGCCCGGCAGCAACGGCTGCGCCTGCGCATCGGCGCGCAGCTGCACCCCACGCTCACCCAGCGCCTGCGCCACGCGCGGCAGGAACGCGTCAGCCACGGCGCGGTGCACCAGCAGCGTCTCCAGCGAATTGCACGCCGCCGGCCGGCTGCACTTGCCGTCCACCAGCAGGTCGATGGCCTTGCCGAGGTCGGCGCTGGCGTCCACGAACAGGTGGCACACCCCCTTGTAATGCTTGATCACCGGCACGCGCGCGTGCTCGGCCACGAAACGGATCAGGCCTTCGCCGCCACGCGGAATGGCCAAGTCGATCAGCTCATGCAGCTGCAGCAGTTCCAGCATCGCCTCGCGGCGCAGGTCGGTGAGCACGGTCACCGCCGCCGGCGGTACGCCGTTGGCCTTCAATGCACCGGCCAGCGCCTGGGCGATGGCGGTATTGGAGTGGATCGCTTCGGAACCACCGCGCAGGATCACGCCATTGCCGGCCTTCAGGCACAGCGCGGCGGCTTCGGCCGTCACGTTCGGGCGCGCCTCATAGATCATCGCGATCACGCCCAGCGGCACGCGCACCTTCTGCACGCGGATGCCGTTGGGACGTACGTCGTCGCGCGTCACCTGGCCGACCGGGTCAGGCAGCGCGGCCACCTCGCGCACCGCCTCGGCCATCGCGAACAGCCGCGGCGGGTCCAGTGCGAGGCGGTCGAGCATGGCACTGCCAACGCCCTTGTCGCGCGCGGCGGCGAGGTCGCGTGCGTTGCCGGCCAGGATCAGTCCGGCATTTACTTCCAGGGCCTGCGCCATCGCCAGCAGCAGCATGCGTCGCGCCGCACTGTCCAGGCCGGCAACGATCTGCGCTGCATCACGGCAGGCGCGCGCCTGGGCTTCGATTTCGCTCATCGGGGTGTCCTTCAAACCGGTCATGGCAGCACCAGGTCGTCACGATGGACGACGCTACCACCGTAGTTGTAGCCCAGCACGGCCTGGATGTCGCGCGAATGATGGCCGGCGATCCGGCGCACGTCGTCGGCCGCGTACTGGCTGACGCCGCGGGCGACACAGACACGCCCCTGCGGTGCGATCCAGCACACCTGCACCATGTCGCCGCGGCGGAATGCCCCCTCGGCAGCGGTGATGCCGCCGGGCAGCAGCGAGGCGCCCTTCTCCCGCATCGCCTGTGCCGCACCGGCATCGACGACGATCGCGCCCTCGGCCAGCGGCGCGTGCCGCAGCCAGTGCTTGCGGGCAGCCTCGCGGCTGCGTGCGGCGTGGATGCGGGTGCCGAACAGGCGGTCCTGCGCCAGCGCGCGCACCACATCGCTGCTGCGGCCGTTGAACAGGTAGGTTTCGATGCCGAGGCGGCCCGCCTTGGCCGCCGCCTCCAGCTTGGTACGCATGCCGCCGGTGCCGGCGCGCGAGCCGGCGCCGCCGGCCATCGCCAGCACATCGTCACTCAGTTCCGGCACGTCGTGCAGTGGCCGCGCGTCGGCCACGGTGCGCGGATCTGCGCTGTACAGGCCGTCGATGTCGGTGGCGATGAACAGTGCATCGGCATCGACCAGCGCGGCCACGGTCGCGGCCAGGTTGTCGTTGTCACCGAGCTTGAGCTCGTCCACCGATACGGTGTCGTTCTCGTTGACCACCGGCAGCGCACCCAGCCGCAGCAGTTCGCTCAGCGTGGCGCGTGCATTGAGGTAGCGGCGGCGGTTGCGCAGGTCGTCGTGGGTCAGCAGCACCTGCGCCACCGGGCGCTCGAAGAAGCGCTGCCAGAGCCCGATCAGCTGCGCCTGGCCGAGCGCGGCCAGGGCCTGGCGCGCCGCCATCGCCGCACCGGGTTCATCGGCCCGCGGCAGGATCGCGCGCCCCGCCGCAACCGCGCCGGAGGAGACGATCACCACCTCGCGCCCAGCCAGTACGTTGGCGGATACAAACTGGGCCAGGCCCAGCGCGTGGCGTGGCGACAGGCCGCCACCATCGGCCGCCAGCAGGCTGCTGCCAACCTTCAGCACCGCACGCCGCCATGGCGGCAGCGCCTGTTGCGGGAACGGCGAAGCGACGGTGGCGGCGTGCAGGGTCATCGGTCAGGGCCTCAGCGGGTATTCCATTCGTGCACGGTCAGCTCGGAAGCGTGCATCGTCACCAGCGGATCGGTGGCGACGATGGCCCGCGCCTGTTCCAGGCTCTCGACATTGCACAGCACATAGGCGCCACCGCTGCCATCGGCGAAACCACCGGTCAGCTGCAGCTTTCCCTGTGCCTGCAACGCCTCGAGGAAATCGCGGTGCGGCTGCACCGCCGCATCGTTGAAGTCCGGCCGGCGCATCGCCATCACCAGATAGACAGTGCCCGCCATCAGGACAGCGCCTGCCAGCGTGCGCGCAGTTCGTCCAGGCGCAGATCGGCAGCCGAGCCCGGCGATACACGCGCAGCCAGGCTGCCTTCCGGGGTACGTCCCTGCCCTGCGCTGTCGGCACCGGCTGCAGCGGCCTTGTAGGCCTCGCGGAACGGCACACCGGCCACCGCCGCTTCCACGGCGACGTCGGTGGCATACATGCCCGAATCGATCGCTGCGCGCAGCCTGTCGTCACGCCACTCCAGATTGGCCAGCAGCGCCGGCAGCAGTTCCAGCGCGGCCAGGCCACGGCCGAAGCCGTGGAAGATGGCGCCCTTGGACGACTGCAGGTCACGGTGATAACCCGAAGGCAGCGACAGCAGCTGCTCGATCTCGGTGCGCGCGGCGGCGACGCTGGCGTGGGTCGCACGCATCAGCTCGATCACGTCCGGGTTGCGCTTGTTGGGCATGATCGAACTGCCGGTGGTGTACTGCGCCGGCAGCGCGACGAAGCCGAACTCGGCGCTGGTGAACAGCGACAGGTCCCAGGCGATGCGGCGCAGGTCCAGCGTAGCGCCACCGAGTGCTTCCAGCGCGGCCAGCTCGAACTTGCCGCGCGACAGCTGTGCGTAGATCGGCGAGATCTGCATGCGCGCGAAACCGAGCGCGGCCGTGGTGTGCTCGCGGTCCAGCGGCAGGTTCACCCCGTAGCCGGCGGCGGTGCCGAGCGGATTGGCGTCGACCAGCGCATGGGTGTCACGGGCGCGGATGGCGTTGTCGATGAAGGCCTCGGCCCATCCGGCCCACCACATGCCGGCCGAAGAGACCACGGCGCGCTGGATATGGGTATAGCCGGGAATCGGCAGGTCCTTCTCGGCCTGCGCACGGTCCAGCGCGATCTTGGCCACGTCGGTGCTGAGCCCGGCCACGCGCAGCAGCTTCTCCTTCAGCCACAGGCGGGTGGCGACCAGGATCTGGTCATTGCGGCTGCGGCCGGTGTGGATCTTGCGGCCAGCGTCGCCGAGGCGTTCGGTCAAACGCGCTTCGATCGCTGAGTGACCGTCTTCGTACTGCGTATCCAGCACGAAGCGGCCTTCACGGAAATCCTGCGCCAGCACGTCGAGCTCGCGCAGCAGGCCTGCCAGCTCGTCGGCGCTGAGGATGCCGATGTGCTGCAGGCCCTGCGCATGCGCGGCGCTGGCAGCGATGTCATGCAGGAAGAACTCGCGGTCGAGGATCACGTCGTCGCCGGCGAGGAAGGTCTGGATCTGGGCGTCGACAGCGACGCCGGGCTTCTGCCAAAGAAGGTCTGCCATGGGGGCTCCGGAAGGCGTGTTCAGTGCGGGATCGACGTCAGTTCGTCGATGCCCAGCGCAAGGTTGAGGTTCTGCATGGCCTGGGTGGCCGCGCCCTTGAGCAGGTTGTCCAGGGTCGCCACCACCACCACCCGCTTGCCGCCCAGGGCCAGGGTGAAGCCACCGACCTGGGCACCGTGGCGGCCGGCGATGCGGCTGACCCACGGCGCTTCATCCACCACTTCGATCAGGGGTTCGCCGGCATAGGCCTGCTGGAAGCGCTCGACGATCTGTTCGCGGGTCTGCACGCGGTTCAGCCACAGGTTGGCGGTCAGCGTGATGCCGCGGAAATGCGGCGCGACGTGCGGCATGAACTCGACGGCCACGCCCAGCTGCACCGACACCTCGCGCTCGTGCACGTGGTTGGTCAGCGCATACGGCATCAGGTTGTCGGCCAGCAGTTCGACGTTGTTCTTGTCCGACGGCGTGGTACCGGCACCGGAGTAGCCGGAGACACCGAAGCACTGCGGCGGGCCGGCCAGCAGGTCCAGCAGCGGATGCACCGCCAGCTGCATCGCCGTGGCATAGCAGCCCGGGTTGCTGATGTGCTTCTGGCCGTTGTAGCGGCCGCGGGTCAGCTCCGGCAGGCCGTAATACCAGCTGTTGTCGAAGCGGTAGTCGGCCGAGAGATCGACGATGACGGTGTCCGGCTTGGCGGCTTCAAGCGCGGCCACGAACGGTGCGGCCAGGCCGTTGGGCAGGGCCAGGATCACCGCGTCCACGCCTTTGGCGGCCACCGCGTCGGCATCCAGGTTCTCGTACTGCAGCTGGCCCTGGAATTCCGGGTGGTGGTCGGACAGGCGCTGCCCGGCGCGCTCGCGCGAGGAGACGAAGGCCAGTTCCAGGCGCGGATGGGCGGCCACCAGCTTGATCAGCTCGGCGCCGGTATGGCCGCGGGCCCCGACGATGCCCAGGGTGAAAGTCGAATCGTTCATGCGTGGCTGTCCAGGCGGTACTGCAGGTGGCGCTTCACGCCCTGCCATTCCGCATCGATGATGGAGAAGATGACGGTGTCGCGCGGCGTGCCGTCGGCGTGCCGCTTGTGGTTGCGCAGCACGCCATCCTGCTTGGCGCCGAGGCGTGCGATGGCGGTGCGCGAAGTGAAGTTGAACCAGCTGGTCTCGAACACGACGCTCAGGCACTGCAACCGCTCGAACGCGTGGCTGAGCAGCATCAGCTTGGTCTCGGTGTTGACCCCGGTGCGTTGCGCAGACTCGCCATACCAGGTGTAACCGATACTCAGGCGCGGCACGTCCGCTTGCAGATCGTAGTAGCGGGTGGTGCCGACAATCTGGTCGTTGGCATCGAACACCACGAACGGCAGCACCCTGCCTTCGGCCTGCGCCTGCAGCGCTGCCTGCACGTAGCCGGCCATGGTCTTCGCATCGGGCACCTGGGTGTACCAGAGCCTGGACAACGCGCCATCGCCAAGCGCGCCGCGCAGGCCATCGATATGCCCCATCTGCAGCGGCTCCAGCCGCGCATGGGTGCCCGCCAGCGTAGGGACCTTGGTCCAGTCGGCATGGTTCATGTGTTCAGCCCTGCAGGCTCGGCGCGCGCCGGGCGCAATGGTCGACATAGGTCTTGATCCGGTCGATGCCGTCGGCGCCGAACCAGAACACCTTCCAGTGGTCCTGCTTGTAGCAGCCGTCGGATTCAGCGTAATAGAAGTGGTTGATCGGATTGCCATGGCGCGAACGCCAGAACAGCTGCGGGGTTTCCTCCAGCATCACGTTCCAGACCGCGCGGCCCAGGCCCTCGCCCTGCGCATCGTCGAGCACGGCGAACTTGTCCAGGTACACGCCCTCGGCCTCGTCGGTGAGGATCACCGCGGTGCGGTAGTTCTCGCTGACGTAGGCGCGCAGCAGCTTCGTCTTTTCGAAGTACTCCGGCACCAGGGTGCGGCCGAAGCTGGATTCGATCAGGCCCTTCAGGCGCGGCAGGTCCAGCTCGTTCCAGGCGGTGGCGCGCAGCACCTTCTCGCCCTTGCGCACCAGCGTGCCCGACCCCTTGTGGGTGAACAGTTCCTTGGCCAGATCGGCCGGGCGCGTGATCGACACCGACGATTCCAGCGGCAGGCGATCGAGCAGATCCTTGATCTGTTCGATCTTCACCTTCATGCCGCCGTGGATCCACGGCTGCGCGATCAGGTGGTCGTACTCGGTGGACAGGTTGATCGAATCGATCACGTTGCCCTGCTCGTCCAGCAGGCCGCCAGTGCCGGTCAGGAAGATGATCTTGTATGGCTGCAGTTCCTGCACCAGCTCGTTGGCGGCGAAGTCGGCGTTGACGTTGAGGATCTGGCCGCCAGCGGTCTCGCCCAGGCTGGTGATGACCGGGATCGACCCGGCACGCAGGCTGGCCTCGATCGGTGCCAGGTTGACCTTCTTCACCTCGCCGACCAGGCCGTAGGTGTCCACGTCCAGGTACTCGGCCTCGAACACGCCGCCGGTGATCGAGGTGGCGCGCGCTCCGTTCTGCTGCAGCGCCTCGACCAGGCGCAGGTTGGACTGCTGGAACACCCGGCGCACGATCGCCAGCGCTTCCGGCGACGTCACGCGCAGGCCGTTGACGGTCTGCTTCTCGATGCCGGCGGCCGACAGTTCGGCATCCAGCTGCGGGCCGGCACCGTGCAGCACGATCGGGGTCAGCCCGACTTCCTGCAGGAACGACAGCGAAGAGGTCAGCGCGTCGAGGTCGTCGCGCAGCACCGCGCCGCCGACCTTGACCACGGCGAAGCGCTTGGCGTCCAGCTGCGAGAAGCGCTTGAGGTACTGGCTGATCTCCTTCGCGCTGGCCATGCTGGAAAGCAGGCGCACGATGGTCTGGC
The DNA here is from genome assembly GCF_059368215.1 of Stenotrophomonas sp. YJH_SMC_123. Lineage (NCBI taxonomy): Bacteria > Pseudomonadati > Pseudomonadota > Gammaproteobacteria > Lysobacterales > Lysobacteraceae > Stenotrophomonas > Stenotrophomonas sp. YJH_SMC_123. The sequence goes on along the minus strand of NZ_JCAFRM010000002.1, from coordinate 448,623 downwards.
GGGTCTGGCGGTGGGGCTGGAGGGCAGGAGACATTTCGGTTTCGTCACAGGCGGCGGTCGCCGCGTTGCAGTTCCACCCGGCCAGGGCCGGGCGGCGTTGTAGGGTCGATCAGGCGCCGGCGGCGATGATGCGATGCACGGCGTCGGTGTAGCGCTGCAGCTGCTCCAGCGTCACGAACTCATCGGCGGTGTGGGCCTGGGCGATGTCGCCCGGGCCGAACACCAGCGTGGTGTAGCCACCGGCGGAGAACAGCGAGGCCTCGGTCCAGAAGTCCACCGCGTTGCCGATCGGCAGCTCCAGCGCATCGGCCACATCGCGCGCCAGCAGGCGGCGGTTCTCGGCCTCGGCGATGTCACCGGCCGGCAGGCTGGGGCCACGGAACGTTTCGGTGAACACGGCGGCTTCCGGTTCGGCGAAACCGGCGAAGGTCGCCAGCAGGCCATCAATGTCCATCGACGGCAGCGGGCGGAACCCGAAGCGCACCTCAGCAGCCGGTGCGATCATGTTGGCCTTGATCCCGCCTTCGACGCGACCGATGTTGAAGCGCAGCCCGGTCAGCCCGCCGAAGCGGGCCGAGGCCAGCGATTCCACATGGTCCAGTGCACGGTTGCCCCAGCGCATGGCCTGGTGCAGCGCGCTGGCGGCCGCGTCCTGCTTGCCGGACGCATGGCCGGCACGGCCGGCGAACTGCATCAGCACCGAGCTGATGCCACGATGCGCCAGCACCGCTTCACTCATGGTCGGCTCGGCCACCAGCACCGCTTCATACGGCAGGCCACGGGCCAGGAACGCGGCGATACAGCGCGGATCGTTGGCTTCCTCGTCGCTGGAGAACAGGAAGGCGGCATCGCCATCGCTGGCATTGGCCGCCGCCACCAGCGCAGCGGCGGCGCCCTTGATGTCACACACGCCCAGGCCGACCACGCGGTCGTCCAGGCGGCGCATCACATGCGGGTCGGCACTCCAGTGCGGCGAGTCCGGCACGGTGTCCAGGTGCACGTTGAACAGGTACTTCGGCGTCCCGCGCACGGCGTACAGGCTGACTGCGCCCGCGCCATGGTCGATCACCTCGACGTTGAAGCCGGGCAGGTTGTCGCGCAGGTAATCGAAGATGCCACCGGTGGTGATCGCACGCGGCGGGTTGCGGGTGTCGAAGGACACCAGGGCCTGCAGGTGATCGAGCGTCTGTTCAAGCATGTGTCTGAATATCCGTAGGGTTCGAAATCGGTAGTGCCGGCCGCTGGCCGGCTCCGCAATGATCCAGCCGTGCCACGAGCCGGCCAGCGGCCGGCACTACCCTCCATCGACGTTGCGAGGCGCCGGCCAGCGGCCGGCACCCCGTCACAGGTCAACCGCGATTGACCTGCGCATAGACAGTGGAGCTCATGCCGAACAGCTTGATGAAGCCTTCAGCCTCCTCCACGCCCCAGTCGGCCGACTGCGCGTAGGTGGCGCCCTTGGTGTTGAGCAGGTGCGGCGACTTCACGGCCACCGCATCGACGCGGCCACCACGGGTTTCCAGCACCACTTCACCGTTGACCTTGGCCTGCGAGGACTTCAGGAAGGCTTCGATGTCGGTCTTCAGCGGGTCGTGGTAGAAGCCTTCGTACACCAGCTCCACCCACTTGCGTGCCACGTCCGGCTTGAAGCGGTTCTGCTGCTTGGTCAGCACCGCATCTTCCAGCGCACGGTGTGCGGCCAGCAGCGAAACCAAGCCCGGGGCCTCGAACACGATGCGGCCCTTCAGGCCGATCACGGTGTCGCCGGTGTAGACGCCGCGGCCCACGCCGTACGGGGCGAACAGCTTGTTGAGCTGGGCCAGGATCTGGTCGCCCGGCAGCGCCTTGCCGTCCAGTTCGACGGCTTCGCCTTCAACGAACTTCAGGGTCACGGTCAGGGCCTGCTCCGGCCACTCGCTGCGCGGTGCGCACCAGCCACGCGCGCCCTCGCCCGGAGCTTCCCACCGGTCGATCTCGCCGCCGGACATGGTCAGGCCCAGCAGGTTCTCGTTGATGGTGTAGGCCTGCTGCTTGGCGCGCACGCCGAAGCCACGCTCTTCCAGGTACTTCTGCTCGTAGGCGCGGGTCTGGGTGTGTTCCTTCTGGATCTCGCGGATCGGCGCGATGATCTGGTAGTCGCCCAGCGCCTTCACGGCCAGGTCGAAGCGGACCTGGTCGTTGCCCATGCCGGTGCAACCGTGGGCGATGATGTTGGTGCCCAGCTCGGCAGCACGCTTCAGCGCGGCATCGACGATCAGGTAGCGGTCCGAGACCAGCAGCGGGTACTGGCCCTGGTAGCCTTCGCCGGCCCACACAAACGGCTTGACGAAGCCTTCCCAGATGGCCGGGCCACCGTTGACGGTGAGGTGGCTCGCCACGCCCAGTTCGGCGGCGCGCTTCTCGATGAAGTCACGCTCTTCATCATCGACGCCGCCGGTGTCGGCGAACACGGTGTGCACGTTGTAGCCGCGCTCCTGCAGGTACGGCACGCAGAAGCTGGTATCCAGGCCGCCGGAGAAGGCGAGAACGACGTCTTTGTTGCTCATGGGGGTCAGGTCCACTTGGGGGATGGGAATTCGGTAGAGCCGACCGTTGGTCGGCTGAAATATTGGATGCGCCGCTGCGGGAGCAGCCGACCAACGGTCGGCTCTACCCCTTGTTCGATCTAGCGCCCGGCAACCGCCGCCATGATCGCCTTCTGCACGTGCAGGCGGTTCTCGGCTTCGTTGATGGCGATGCACTGCGGCGAATCCATCACCGCGTCGGTGGCCTTCACGTTGCGGCGCAGCGGCAGGCAGTGGCTGAACACACCATTGTTGGTCAGCGCCATCTTCCGCTCGTCCACGATGAAGTGCTTGAACTGGTCGCGGATCGGCTTCTCCGGTTCCCAGTTGCCGAAGAACGGCAGCGCGCCCCAGCTCTTGGCGTAGACCACGTCGGCGCCGGCGTAGGCGCTGTCGATGTCATGGCTGATCTTCAGCGAGCCGCCGCTCTCGGCCACGTTCTGCTCGGCCCAGCCCATGTAACGCTCGTCGAGGATGTAGTCGGCGGTCGGGCACAGCAGGGTCACGTCCATGCCCATGCGGGTGGCGATGGTCAGCGCCGAATTGGCAACGGCGGTGTTCAGCGGCTTGGGGTGGTAGGTCCAGGTCAGCACGTACTTCTTGCCACGCAGGTCCTGGGTGCCGAAGTGCTCCTGCAGGGCCATGATGTGGGCCAGCTCCTGGCACGGGTGGGTGATGGTCTCCATGTTGATGACCGGCACCGGCGAGTACTTGGCGAAGCTGTTGAGGACGATGTCCTGGCGGTCGTAGGCCCAGTCGATGAACTTGGGGAACGCACGCACGGCGATGATGTCGCAGTAGCGACCCAGCACCTTGGCCACTTCAGCGATGTGCTCTTCGGTATCGCCGTCCATCACCGCGCCGAGGTTGAACTCGATCGGCCACGCATCCTTGCCCGGCTGCAGCACCACCGCGTGGGCACCGAGCTGGAACGCGCCCAGTTCGAAGCTGGTGCGGGTGCGCATGGACGGGTTGAAGAACACCAGCGCGATCGACTTGCCCTTGAGCTGGTCGCCGAGCTTGTTGCGCTTGAACAGCGCCGCCTGGGTCAACAGCGCGTCGAGATCGCTGCGGCTCCAGTCCTGGGTGTTCAGGAAGTGCTTGGGGGACATCATCTTTCCTTGCGTGGCGGCGCCGGTTTCGACGCGGTGGAAGGGAAAACAGGAATCAAAGGTGGAGCGGGAAGATTGCAGTTGCAGCTTTCAGAAGATGCACTTTTGAAGCGCGGAAACGAAAAAACCCAGCCGGCGGGCTGGGTTTTTTCGGACGAACAGCAAAAAGCTCCGGTTACCCAGCGAGGATGTGGGGTTCCGGTCGACGCGCACGCGAGGTCATGCCCGACGCCTGTCGGGCTGCGCTGCTGTCGTGCTGGAAGTCGGTGAGCTTCATGGTCAACCATCTTTGCATGCGGCCGAGGCCGGCGCAAGGGCCGGGGTCCCAGAATCAGGGATTGCTGGCCGTGCCCTGCTCCGGGCCGACCCAGGGCGTGATCGACACCCGGATCTTGAGCCGGTTGCCGGGGTCTTCCGGCAGCCGCGAACGGTACTTGGTGCCCTTGTAGACGTAATCCACGTCGTAGGCGATGGGCCGGCGGAATTCACGCCCCACCGGCACGATGCGGCAGTCGCGGGTCAGCATCGGGCCAGTGTTGGCCGGTGCCGGGGCCGGCGTCTCGGCTCCGGGCTCCTCAACGGCCTCTTCGTCGCTGCGCTTGAACATCGAGCGCACCGAGTCCCAGAAGCGGCTGATCCGGCCCTTGTCCTCGACCGGCTCCTCGCCGGTCACGTTCACCGGGGCCAGGGTCCGGGTCGACACCGGCTCGCAGTGCTCCTCGGTGCGGGTCGCGCGCAGGGTCTGGAACACCGGCTCCACGTTCAGCACCTGGGCGTAGTCGAACTTCACGTTCTCAACGATCACCACCCGGTTGCGGGGCTCGGCCTCCTGCGCCAGCACCACGGCGGGCAGCGCCGACAGGCAGGCCAGGGTCAGCAACGCGGTGGATTTCATTGGCGACGGGAGCAAGGACACGGCAATAGTGTAGGCAGTGGCGAGCGCAAGGGGCTGAACATTACCCGTCCACGCCGCTCCTGCCCACCCCACCCCGGGTGGCCCCGGCGTCCACCGGTGGCAACGGGTGCCCCAAAGGGGGCCGACACGTTCTAAAATCACAGGCTTGTCCCCCAGCCACAGCCCCATGACCCTGCGCCTGCACAACAACCTGACTCGCCAGCTCGAACCGTTCACCCCGCTCGATCCGGCCTGTCCGACCCTGTATGTGTGCGGCCCGACGGTCTACAACTACGTGCACATCGGCAACGCCCGTGGCCCGGTGGTGTTCGGGGTGCTGGCCGACCTGCTGCGGCGCCGTTTCGGTGGCCTGCGCTACGCGCGCAACATCACCGACGTGGACGACAAGATCAACACCGCCGCGCGCGAGCAGGGCGTACCGATCAGCACCATCACCGACAGGTTCGCCGCCGCCTACCGTGAAGACATGGCCGCGCTGGGCGTGGTGCCGCCGGACATCGAGCCGGAGGTGACCGCGCACATTCCGCAGATCATCACCATGATCGAGCAGCTGATCGCCAACGGGCATGCCTACGCTGCCGAGGGCCACGTGCTGTTCGCGGTGGCCAGCTTCGATGGCTACGGCAAGCTCTCGCGCCGCGATCCGGACGAAATGCTGGCCGGCGCCCGTGTCGACGTGGCCCCGTACAAGCGTGATCCGGGTGATTTCGTGCTGTGGAAGCCGTCCAGCGACGACCTGCCCGGCTGGGCGTCGCCCTGGGGCCGTGGCCGCCCGGGCTGGCACATCGAGTGCTCGGCAATGGCCGCCGCCCACCTGGGCGAGACCATCGACATCCATGCCGGCGGCGTCGACCTGCAGTTCCCGCACCACGAGAACGAGCTTGCGCAGAGCGAGTGCGCCCACGGCGGCAAGATCTTCGCCCGCTTCTGGCTGCACAACGGCATGCTCAACTTCGGCGGCGCCAAGATGAGCAAGTCGCTGGGCAACATCGAGCGCGTGCACGACCTGGTGCGCCAGCACCCGCCGGAAGCACTGCGCCTGGCCCTGCTGTCGGCCCACTACCGGCAACCGCTGGACTGGTCCGATGGCCTGATCGAACAGTCGGTGCGCACCCTGGACCGCCTGTACGGCACCTTGCGCGAACTGGCGTCAGTCGAGGCGGTCGTTGCGATCCCGGCCACGGTCGAGGCGACCCTGGATGACGATCTGAACACCCCGCAGGCACTGGCCGAAGTGGCCCGCATCGCCGCCGATGCGCGTCGTGCCACCGATCCGGCCGAGCAGGCGCGCCTGAAGGGTGAACTGCTCGGCGCCGGACTGGCACTGGGCCTGCTGCAGGCCGATCCAGCGCAGTGGTTCGGCACTGCGGCCAGCGACGGCGGCGACGATGCCCGCATCCAGGGCCTGATCGATGAGCGTGCCGCTGCCAAGAAGGCGCGCGACTTCGCCCGTTCCGACGCCATCCGCGACCAGCTGGCCGCCGAAGGCATCGTGCTGGAAGACACCCCGCAGGGCGTACGCTGGTCGCGCAAGCGCGGCTGACCCGCCCTGCCCCGTGGCCGGTACGCCGGCCACGCCCCCACCGTAGAGACTGTTGTGACCGACTCCCCGTTCCCGCTTGAACCCACCGCCGCCGAGGCACAGGCCGCCATCGCCGAGGAATTCGGCTTCTTCGGCGACTGGTCCGAGCGCTACCAGTACCTGATCGACCTCGGCCGCAAGCTGCCGGCCTTCCCGGAAGAATGGAAGACCGAAGAGCATCGCCTGCTCGGCTGCCAGTCGATGGTCTGGATCGTGCCCGAAGGCAACGCGCAGTCGCTGCGCTTCCATGCCATCAGTGATTCGGCGATTGTCTCCGGCCTGATCTTCCTGGCCCTGCGTGTGTACTCCGGGCGCTCAGCGCAGGAGATCCTGGCTACCGAGCCGAGCTACATCCAGGACATCGGCCTGGCCCGCCACCTCTCGCCGACCCGCAGCAACGGCGTGGCGGCGATGCTGGCCTTCATCCGCGAGACCGCGCAGGCCCAGCTGCAGCGCGACCCGTCGTGAGCGAGCCTGCCACAGCCGAAGACAGCGCGCTGGGCCTGCTGTCCCGGCCCGGTTTCGCCAGGCTGCTGGCGTACCGCATCTTCGCGATGCTGTCCTACCAGGTGGTCGCGGTCACCGTCGGCTGGCACATCTACGAAGTCACCCGCAATCCGTTCTCGCTGGGCCTGATCGGCTTGGCCGAGGTGCTGCCGTTCTTCTGCGTGGCGCCGTTCGCCGGTTACCTGGTGGATCACCTGCCGCGCCGCCGCCTGGGCATGGTCGCCTGTTGCGGACTGATCGCCACCGCACTGGTATTGACCAGCGTGGCCATGGGCTGGCTGCCGATCGACGGCGTGTGGCCGATCTACGCAGCCATTGCGCTGACCGGCATGGTCCGCGCCTTCCTGTCGCCGATCTACAACGCCCTGTTCGCCCGCGTACTGGCCCGTGACCAGTTCGCGCGTGGCGCCGGCCTGGGCGCGGTGGTATTCCAGGCCGGCATGATCGCCGGCCCGGCACTGGGCGGCGTGCTGGTCGGCTTCGGTGGCAAGGGCCTGTCCTACGCGGTGGCCACCGCCTTCGCGCTGGTGGCGATGGCCTGTCTGGCCACGCTGAAAGTGGAGGAGCCGGTGCACACCGGCCCTGCCGCCCCGATCTTCAAGAGCATCGCCGAAGGCGCGCGCTTCGTGGTCGGCAACCGGATCATGGTCGGCGCGATGGCGCTGGACATGTTCTCGGTGCTGCTGGGCGGCGTGGTGGCGATGCTGCCGGCGTTCTTGCACGAAATCCTGCACCACGGCCCGGAAGGCCTGGGCATCCTGCGCGCGATGCCGGCGCTGGGCTCGGTGTGCGTGGGCCTGTGGCTGGCCCGCCACCCGCTGCACCGCAATGCCGGCCGCGTGCTGCTGTTCGCGGTGGCCGGCTTCGGCCTGTGCGTGATCAGCTTCGGGCTGTCGCAGCACTTCTGGCTGTCGGCGCTGATCCTGCTGTTCTACGGCGCCTTCGATGGCGTCTCGGTGGTGATCCGCTCGACCATCCTGCAGCTGGCCACGCCGGAAGAAATGCGCGGTCGCGTATCGTCGATCAACGGCATCTTCATCAGTTCGTCCAACGAGCTGGGCGCGTTCTATGCCGGCACGATGGCGAAGCTGCTCGGCCTGGTACCGGCCGTGGTGCTGGGCGGGTTCGCGGTGCTGAGCGTGGCCGGGATCACCGCGTGGAAGAACCCGACGCTGCGGAAGTTGAATCTTCGCGACCTGCAGTGAGCCTGTAGAGCCGAGCCCATGCTCGGCTGCGTATTTCCGTGCGCCCACGCGCCGATAGCGGGCCATGCCCGGCGGGCTCTTTCCGCGACCGCGGTGGGGTGTCACGTTTCTTTTCGCGCGAAAAGAAACGTAACCAAAGAAACGCGCCGCCATCCGCGAGCCGGCGCTGCGCGCCGGTGCCCTGTGCTCCTCGGTGAATCAGGGGACGACGCGGAGAGCCAGCCGACCAGCAGTCGGCTCTACAGGATAGAGCCGCCTCTTCGCCCCTGATTCCCCTGCGGTGCTCGGCTCGCTACAAGGCGGACTCAACAGCCGCGAGCGCACGCATGACCGCTCCTGATAGAGCCAAGCCATGCTTGGCTGCCTTTGCTTTTGCTTTTGCTCTTCCTTGCCCTCCGGCTTCGGCCTGAGCCGAGCGTGGGCTCGGCTCTACATCGGACCCACCCGCAGGCTCCACCCGATACCCGGAAGGCGCTCTACACAGCCAACTCGAACCCAACAAAAAACCCGGCCGAAGCCGGGTTTTCTGCATGACCAGACAACGATCAGGAATCAGTCGCCCTGCTGCTTCTGCAGATGCTCCCAACGCTCCTGGGCATCGATGGTGCGCTCGGCGGTCAGGCGCGCCTCCAGGCGCTCCAGGCCGATTTCTTCGCCGGTGTCGACGCAGTAACCGTAGTCGCCCGCTTCCAGGCGCTTCAGGGTGCTGTCGATCTTGCCGATCAGCTTGCGGTAGCGGTCGCGGGTACGCAGTTCCAGCGAGTTCTCGGTCTCGCGGGTCGCGCGCTCGGCTTCGTCGCCGATGTCACGCACTTCCTCGCGCAGGTTCTCGATGGTCTGCTTGGACTCTTCCACCAGGTCCGCGCGCCAGTTCTGCAGGCGCTGGCGGAAATACTCCTGTTGCAGCGGGCTCATGTATTCCTCTTCCGAGGACGGCTTGTAGCCAGCCGGCAGGATCGGGCGGCCGGTGGCCTCGTCGGTCTTGTATTCGACCACCTTGTACTTGCTGCGCGGGGCCGGTGCTGCCGAGCGGGCGGCGACGGCCACGGCAACCTTGCCGACAGGGCGCGACACGGTCTTCGGGGCGGAATCGGATTTCACGGCGGTTTTGGCAGGCGATTTCGAAACGGGCACGGGATTCTTGGATTGCGGGGCCTTCGAAGCGGCAGGAGCGGCGGCCGGGGCCGGCTTGGGGGCCGGTTGGGCTGCTGCCACTGCCACGGTCTTGGCCGGGACAGGCTTGGCCGGAGCCGGCTTGGCAGCAGGCTTCGGTGCGGACTTCACTACTGGGGCCGGGGCCGGCTTTACGGCCGGTGCGGCAACATTCTTGGCAACCTTCTTTGCAGCGGCAGGCGTGGCGACCGGCTTGGCCGCAGCGACCTTCTTTGCCGCCGGCTTGGCGACCGGCTTGGCTGCAGCCTTCTTCACCACCGCCTTCGGCGCCGGCTTGGCTGCTGCCTTCTTGACCACCGGCTTGGCGACGGTCTTCTTCACCGGCGCAGCCTTGCTGACGGCCTTTTTCACCGGCGCCTTCTTGCTGGCAGCGGCTGGCTTGGCCTTGGCGGGCGCAGCGGCCTTCTTCGCCACCGGCTTGGTTGCCTTGACCGGCGTTTTCTTTGCGGTGGCCTTCCTGGCCGCCGGTTGCGAGGACGCTGCCTTGGTCGCCGGCTTGCTCGCCGGCTTCTTGGCAACGGGCTTTGCCGCCAACTTCTTCACAACAGGCTTGGCGGTTTTCTTGGCGGCCGTTGCGGCCTTCTTTGCAGTTTTTTTAGCAGCCACGAAACGCTCTTCCTTGGATTCCCCGGGGCCCGGGAAAGCGGGCCTTTATAGCCTACCCGACCCGCAGCAGCAACCTCGGCACCCTGCTCCATTCAGTCCTGGAGCCAAGGCGCCCAATGGGCAGTCCGACGAACACGGACCGCCTTGCGCGGTACGGAACCTGGCCAGCACCCGACGGTGCTGGTACCGGTCGCAGGCCATCGGCGACATGCGACCAACGGCCCATCCTGCACAAATGCGGCCTTCATGCCAACTGGCATAAGATGACTGGGTGATCTCGCGCCTGCTCATCGCCCTGCTGCGCTTCTACAAGCGCTTCATCAGCCCCTTGCTGGGGCCCCGCTGCCGTTTCGTGCCGAGCTGTTCTGAATACGCGATGGACGCGATCTCGCGGCACGGCCCGCTGCGCGGCAGCTGGCTGGCTGCGCGCAGGCTGGGCCGCTGCCACCCGTTCCATCCCGGCGGCTTCGACCCCGTGCCCGAGTCCCCCAACGCCCCCTCTTGCCGTTGCACAGGAAAACACTGACATGTCCTCCACCCTCATCACCAATGCCCGCATGGTCAACGAAGGCCGCACCTTCGACGGCGACCTGCGCATCGAGAACGGCCGCATCGCGCAGATCGGCAACGGGCTGGCGCCGCGCGACGGCGAGCAGGTGGTGGACGCGGCCGGGCGCTGGCTGCTCCCGGGCATGATCGATGACCAGGTGCACTTCCGCGAACCGGGCCTGACCCACAAGGGCGACATCGCCAGCGAATCGGCGGCGGCCGTGGCCGGTGGCCTGACCAGCTTCATGGACATGCCCAACACCAACCCGCCGACGCTGGATTCGACCATCCTGGAAGCCAAGTACGAGCTCGCGCGCGGCCGCGCCTGGGCCAACTACGGCTTCTACCACGGCGCCAGCAATGACAACCTGGACGCCATCCGTGCGCTGGACCCGAAGAAGGCGCCGGGCGTGAAGGTGTTCATGGGTGCTTCGACCGGCAACATGCTGGTCGACAACCCCGAAACGCTGGACGCGATCTTCCGCGAATGCCCGACCCCGATCATCACGCACTGCGAAGACACGCCGATGATCGATGCCAACCTGAAGGCCTTCCAGGAAAAGTACGGCGATGCGCTGACCCCGGACATGCACCCGGACATCCGTTCGCGCGAAGCCTGCATCAAGTCGACCCGCCTGGCGATGTCGCTGGCGCGCAAACACGGCACCCGCCTGCACGTGCTGCACATCTCCACCGCCGATGAACTGGCGCTGTTCGAGAAGGGCCCGCTGATCCGCGCCGATGGCAGCCGCAAGCAGATCACCGCTGAAACCTGCGTGCACTTCCTGCACTTCGCGCGCCCGGACTATGCGACCAAGGGCAACCTGATCAAGTGCAACCCAGCCATCAAGGAAGTGTCCGACCGCGAGGCGATCACCGCTGCGCTGGCCGACGACGTGCTGGACGTGCTGGCTACCGACCACGCGCCGCACACCTGGGAAGAGAAGCAGAAGCCCTACGCGCAGGCCCCCTCCGGCCTGCCACTGGTGCAGTACGCGCTGGTGGCCGCGCTGGAGCGCGTGCACGAAGGCAAGCTGACCCGCGAGCAGGTGGTGCAGAAGTTCGCCCACGCCCCGGCGCAGCTGTTCGACGTGGAAGAACGTGGTTTCCTGCGCGAAGGCTACTTCGCCGATCTGGTCCTGGTCGAAGACGTGCCGTTCACGGTCAAGCGCGAGGACGTGCTGTCCAAGTGCGGCTGGTCGCCGTTTGAGGGCACCACCTTCCGTTCGCGCGTCGCCTCCACCTGGGTCAACGGCCAGCTGGTGTGGGACGGCAGCAACCTGGTGGGCGAACCCGCCGGCCAGCGCATGACCTACGACCGCTGATGCGCTCGGCACTTCTGATCGGGTCGCTGCTGGCCGCGCCCCTGTTTTCCGTACCCGCGGCGCAGGCGCAGGATGGCATTGGCAGCCTGATCGACAGCCGCGTGGTGTTCCCGGCCAGTGCGTCGCAGGGCGCACTGGTGATCGGCAAGGTTCCCGCCGGCAGCCGCGTGCAGTACGCCGGTCGCCAGCTGCGGGTGAGCGGCTACGGCAGCGTGGTGTTCGGCATCGGCCGTGACGAGAAGGGCCCGCTGCGCGTGCAGGTGCAGCGCCCCGATGGTGGCAGCGAGACCGCGACCATTGCGGTGACGCCGCGCGACTGGCCCACAGAGCGGGTCAATGGCGTGCCGCCGAAGACGGTCAACCCGCCGCCGGCGATTGCCGAGCGGATCAAGCGCGAACAGGCGCAGGTGACCGCCGCACGCGCCCGCGATGACGACCGCACCGACTTCACCCAGACCTTCATCTGGCCGGTGCAGGGCCGCATCAGCGGCCGCTTCGGCAATGCCCGCGTGTACAACGGCCAGCCCGGTGCCGGTCATTCCGGCATGGACATCGCGGTGCCGACCGGCACGCCGGTGAAAGCACCGGCCGCCGGCATCGTCACCTTCGCCGGCCCGGACCTGTACCTGACCGGCGGCACGTTGCTGCTCGACCACGGCTTCGGGGTCAGCTCCAACTTCCTGCACCTCTCGCGCATCGACGTAAAGGTCGGCGACCGGGTTGAACAGGGCCAGGTGATCGCTGCGGTCGGCGCCACCGGCCGTGCCACCGGCCCGCACCTGCACTGGGGCATGAACTGGTTCGAGACCCGTATCGACCCGCTGCTGGTGCTGGAGCGCAAGTAACGGTAGTGCCGGCCGCTGGCCGGCAACCTCATCCTCTTCCGCGCCCTGCTGGATGCCGGCCAGCGGCCGGCACTACCAGGTACGTTGGATCAACCGCGCGCGGCCCACCACACGCGCAGCAGGGTGCGCACCGGGGTGGCCTCGATCGGCTTGCCTGCGGCCTGTGCCGCCACCCGCGCACGCGCCAGGCTGGACCACACACGGCGCGGGCGCGGGCCGGGCACGCGGGTGCCCCACCCCTTCAACAGATGCTGCGCCCAGCGCTGTGCGGCATTGCTGGCGTCCTCGTCCAGCAGGCTGCGCGGCACACCCGCCACGCCAGCGTCCTGCAGGCGCTGCGCCAGGGTCTGCAGCTGCACCGCACGACCGGCGCCGGTGCGCGGCTTGTCAGCGAACAAGGCCGCCTCCACCGCGGCTACGGCCTCGGCGTAGTTCGCCAGCGCGCGCTCGGCGCCGGCCGCATCCAGCGCGACCGTGCGCGCTTCAACCAGATCCGGAAGTGCTTCGGCCAACTGGGCCCACGGTGCACGCACCGGCTCCAGCAGCCTGCCCAGCGGATGGCGCGAGCGATGTCCCGCCCAGCTGCGCAGCTCCTCGCCCCACCACGCCAGCTTGGCGTCGGCCGGCAGCGGATCGCCGCTGGTGTTGAGCATGTCGTCGAACTCCTGCAGCAGCGCGAACCACGCCACTGCAAGCTCGCGTTGCGATTCGGCCACGAACGGGGCGGCCACCGACCATTCCGGCCAACGGCTGCGCCACTTGTCGAGGAAACTGTCCAGCGCGGTACTGCTCACTACACCATTCCTTACGGCTGGGCCGGGGCTGCCGGCCGGGTCGGCCAGAGACTGGCCAGTTGAAGAAGTTCAGCGTTCTCGACCAGCACGTCGGCCTGCCAGGCCAGCGGATCGTCGCTGTGCAGGCGGTAGCCCCACAGGGCTGCCACCGACGGCATGGCCGCGGCCCGCGCGGCGATGATGTCGCGCTCGTCGTCACCCACGTACACGCAGTCTTCGGCGGCAACGCCAATGGCCTGCGCAGCGTGCAGCAGCGGCAGCGGGTGAGGTTTGCGCTCGGCCAGGCTGTCACCGCCGACCAGCACTGCACAGCGCTGCTGCCAGCCGTGCTGCGGCAGGATCAGCCGCGCCAGGTACTCGGGCTTGTTGGTGACGATGCCCCACACGGTGCCGGCGTCATCCAGCGCGGCAAGCATGCCGGCCACGCCATCGAACAGCACCGCGTGCTGGCCGATCAGCGCTTCGTAGCGCTGCAGGAATTCCGGAATCAGTGCATCTCGCGCAGCGGCATCCAGGTCCGGGAAAGCGGCCCCGACCATCGCGCGCGAGCCCTTGGAGACCACCGGGCGCAGCACCGCCGGATCGATCGGCGCACGACCACGCTCGGCCAGCATCGCGTTGCAGGTGGCGACGAAGTCCGGCGCGCTGTCCAGCAGGGTGCCGTCCAGGTCGAACAGCACCGCACGCGGGAAGCGGGCGGCGGTCATGCCGGCTTGACCGCGTAGGCCAGATAGTTGATGTCGGTGCGGCTGCTCAGGCGGGCATGGTTGCGCCACGGCTCGTAGGCCATGCCGCTGACATCCACCAGCTGCAGGTCGGCCTCGCGCAGCCAGCGCGCCAGCTCGGCCGGCTTGATGAATTCCTGGTAGTGGTGCGTGCCCTTGGGCAGCAGGCGCGCCACGTACTCGGCGCCGACGATCGCCACCGCGAACGCGGCGGCGGTGCGGTTGATGGTCGACAGGAACAGGTGGCCGCCCGGCTTCAGCAGGCGCTTGCAGGCCTCGATGATCGCGCCCGGGTCCGGCACGTGCTCCAGCATTTCCATGCAGGTGACCACATCGAAGCTGGCTGGCTGCTCGGCGGCCAGATCCTCGGCCGCCTGCACCCGGTAATCGACCTGGGCGCCGATTTCCAGCGCATGCAGGCGCGCGACCTTGACCAGTTCCGGGGCCAGGTCGATGGCGGTGACGTCAGCACCGGCCTGGGCCAGCGCTTCGCTCAACAGGCCGCCACCGCAGCCGATGTCGAGCACGCGGGCGCCGCGCAGCGGCACGCGGTCAGCCACGTACTGCAGGCGCACCGGATTCAGCGCATGCAGCGGCTTCTGCGGGCCGTCAGCGTCCCACCAGCGGTTGGCCAGCGCGGCGAACTTGTCCAGCTCGGCCTGATCGAAATTTGAGGAAGCGTGGGGGGCAGTCATGGGGGATGTCCTTGCGGCGCCAGGGTTCAGGCGCGGATATGGCGGATGCGCTCGCGCCACTGGCGCGCGTTGGCGATGATGCCCGGCAGGTCCATGCCGACCAGCTCGCGCTGCACCAGCTTCGGCTTGCCGGCGATCCAGACATCGCTGACCTGCTGCCGGCCGGTGGCGTACACCAGCTGCGACAGCACGTTGTGCAGCGGCTGTGTTTCCAGCGCGGACAGATCAACGCAGACCAGGTCGGCCTGCTTGCCGACTTCGATCGAGCCGATGCGGTCGCCGAAGCCCAGCGCGCGTGCGCCACCCAGCGTGGACGCGCGCAGCGTGGTTGCCGCGTCCAGTGCAGTGGCGTCGTCGGCCACGGCCTTGGCCAGGATCGCCGCGGTGCGGTTCTCGCTGAACATGTCCAGGTCGTTGTTGCTGGCGCAGCCATCGGTACCGATCGCCAGGTTCACGCCTGCGCGCTGCAGGGCGCAGGCCGGGCAGAAACCGGAGGCCAGCTTCAGGTTGGATTCCGGGCAATGCACCACGCTGACGCCACGTTCGGCGCACAGGTGGATTTCCGCATCGGTCAGCTGGGTCATGTGCACCGCGATCAGGCGGTCGTTGACCAGGCCGAGCCGATCCAGCCGCGCCAGCGGGCGCTGGCCGTGCAGCCTGATCGAATCGTTGATTTCCTGCGCGGTCTCGTGGGTATGCAGGTGCACCTGCATGTCGAGCTGGTCGGACAGCATCCGCACCCGCTCGAAGTTGGCATCGTTGACCGTGTAAGGCGCATGCGGCGCGAACGCGGTGCCGATCAGCGGATCGGTGCGCCACTGGTCGTGCAGTTCGCCGGCCTTGGCGAAGTACTCGTCGTCGGTCTTGGCCCAGGCGGTGGGGAAATCGATGATGACCGCGCCCACCAGCGCGCGGAAACCGTGTTTCTTGTAGACCGCGGCCTGCACGTCGCCGAAGAAGTAGTTCTCGTTGGCGCAGGTGGTGCCGCCGCGCAGCATCTCGGCGATGGCCAGGGTGGTACCGTCGGCAACGAATTCGGGGCCGATCACCGCCGCTTCCACCGGCCAGATGTGCTGCTGCAGCCAGGTCATCAGCGGCAGGTCGTCGGCAACGCCGCGCAGCAGGGTCATCGGGTTGTGCGTGTGCGCGTTGACCAGGCCCGGCATCAGCGCAGCCTCGGGTCGGCTCACCACCTGGGTGGCGCGGAAGCGTGCGCGCGCCTCGGCACGCGGCAGGATGGCCACGATCTCGCTGCCACGCACGGCAACGGCATGGTCTTCCAGCACCACCGCATGCGGCTCGATCGGAACGACGTAACCGGCTTCGATGAGCAGGTCGCAGGCTTCGGGGAGGTGCGGGCTATCGCTCATGCGGGCTCACTGGCTGTGGGGGCGGCGAGATACTTCTGGGGACACGCCCCTGAGTAAGGGGCTGCCGCGAAGCGGCGGGGTCTGGAGACCCGTGAAGCGGGGCCCATGATCTGCCGAAGCAGATCATGGGAGCGCCAGCGCGAATGTGCTGGCGCGTACCCGGCCAGCGGCCGGCACTACCGCAAGGTCGGCCTATGGCCGGAACCTTACTTGACGCGTGCGGAGTATTCGCCCGAACGGGTGTCGACGCGGATCACTTCGTCCTGGTTGACGAACAGCGGCACGCGGACCACGGCGCCGGTTTCCAGGGTGGCCGGCTTGCCGCCGCCGCCCGAGGTGTCGCCACGGACGCCCGGATCGGTTTCGGTGATCTTCAGTTCGACGAAGTTCGGCGGCTGCACGAAGATCGGCTCACCGTTCCACAGGGTGACCACGCAGGACTCTTCGCCCTTCAGCCACTTTTCGGCGCCGCCCATGCCGGCCTTGGTGGCCTGGACCTGCTCGAAGGATTCCGGGTCCATGAAGTGCCAGTACTCACCGTCGCTGTACATGAAGTTCATGTCGGTATCGACGACGTCGGCTGCATCCAGCGAGTCGGTCGACTTCATGGTCACTTCCTGGGTACGGCCGTCCTTGATCAGGCGGTACTTCACGCGGGTGAAGGCCTGGCCCTTGCCCGGCTTGACGTATTCGGTGTCGATGATGACGGCCGGTTGGTTGTTGACCAGGATCTTCATCCCGTTCTTGACGTCGTTCATGCCGTAGCTGGCCATGCGTAAACTCCTGAGTGGCAAAAACGCCGCGGGTGCGGCGAGCCGTTAGAATGGAAAGCCCACCGGGTGCCGGTGGGCGACTGTTTTTCTGCCCCCATGATAACCGCAGGCCCCCTCTCCATGCAGCTTTCCGCCTTCCCCCGGCCCCAGTCGCCAGGCGCGCCCGCGCGCTGGCAGCAGCTCTGGCGCCAGGCGCTGCGCGACCCGCACGCCCTGCTGGCCCGGCTGCAGCTGGACCCGGCCGCGCTGGGTGTCTCGGAGGCGGCCATTGCCCAGTTCGCGCTGCGCGTGCCGGAGGGCTTCGTGGCGCGCATGCGCGTGGGCGACGCGGCCGACCCGCTGCTGCGCCAGGTGCTGCCCGTCGACGAGGAAATGCGCCCGGCACCCGGGTTCAGTTTCGATGCGGTGGGTGATGGTGCCGCTAGGAAGGCCACCGGCGTCATCCAGAAGTACCGTGGACGCGCCCTGCTGGTCGCCACCGGCAGTTGCGCGATCAACTGCCGCTACTGCTTCCGCCGCCACTTCGACTATGCCGCGGAAAACGCCGCCAAGGGCGGCTGGCAGGAGGCCGTAGCGGCCATCGCGGCCGACCCGGACATCGACGAGGTCATCCTGTCCGGCGGCGACCCGCTGTCACTGGCCACGCACAAGCTGGCCGAGCTGACCGATGCGCTGCGCGCGATCCCGCACATCCGCCGCCTGCGCATCCACACCCGGCTGCCGATCGTGCTGCCGGAGCGCGTGGACGAGGAGCTGCTGGCCTGGCTGGGCAGCCTGCCGTGGCCGCTGGCGATCGTGGTCCACGCCAACCATGCCAATGAGTTCGACGCCAGCGTGGACGCTGCGATGAGCCGCCTGCGCGGCGTCGGCGCCCAGCTGCTGAACCAGGCCGTCCTGCTGCGCGGGGTCAACGACAGCGTGCAGGCCCTGCAGGACCTGAGCGAGCGCAGCTTCGCCGCCGGCGTGCTGCCCTATTACCTGCACCAGCTGGACCGGGTCGAGGGCGTGGCCCACTTCGAAGTGGACGACAGCCAGGCCAAGGCGCTGATTGCCGGCCTGACCGCACGCCTGTCCGGCTACCTGATCCCCAAGCTGGTGCGCGAACTGCCCGGCGACCCGAGCAAGCGCCCGCTGTAATTCCGCAGGGGGTCAGATCCCTTTTTCCTGCGGAAAAGGGATCTGACCCCGACACAACAACCGTCGGTCAGAGACCCGATTCGATCATCCGCACCACTTCGGTGGCGGTCACCGGGTGGCTCAGCCAGTAGCCCTGGCCAAGATCGCAGCCGCGTTGCACCAGCAGTTCGAACTGCGCCTGCTGCTCGATGCCTTCGGCCACCACCGTGATGCCCAGCGCGTGGGCCATGGCGATGATGGCCGTGGTCAGTGCCAGATCGTCGGGATCGCGCTGCATGTCGGCCACGAAACTCTTGTCGATCTTCACGCCGTCCACCGGCACCTGGCGCAGGTGGCTGAGACCGGAGAAGCCCGTTCCGAAATCATCCAGCCAGACCTTCACGCCAGTGCGGTGCAGCTTGTCCAGCAGCTGCGCGGCAACCATCTCGTCGCCGATCACTGCGGTTTCGGTCAGCTCCAGGTGCAGGCGCGAGGCCGGTAGCCCGGACTCATGCAGGCACTGTGCAACCAGCGCCGGCAGCTCGCCGCCGCGCAGCTGCCGCGGTGATACGTTCACCGACACGAACAGATCGTCGCCGCCCGCACCCCGTGGCCACTGCGAGGCTTCCATGCAGGCCGCACGCAGCACCTTCGGGCCGATGATCTCGATCAGCCCGCTCTGCTCGGCCACTTCGATGAACACCGACGGCGGAATCGTACCCAGGGTCGGATGCTGCCAGCGCAGCAGCACTTCGACGCCGACCATGCGGCGGTCGCGCATGCGGAAGATCGGCTGGTAGGCCAGGCGCAGCTCGCCGCGCTCCCAGGCCCCGCGCAGTTCCTGCTCCATGTGCACGCGGCGCTCGACCGCATGGTCCATCGCCCGGCTGTAATGGCGGTAGCAGTTCTTGCCGGCCATCTTCGCCTGGTACATGGCGATGTCGCCGTTCTTCAGCAGCGTGGTCGCATCGGCGGCATCGTCCGGGAACAGGGTCACGCCGATCGAGGTCCCCAGGAACAGCTCCCTGCCCTGTACCACCAGCGGCTTGCCCAGTTCGCGCACCAGCACCTCGGCCAGCAGCCGGGCGTTCGCGGCCACGTCGCCATCGCCGACCAGGATCACGAACTCGTCGCCGCCGAAGCGGGCCAGCAGCGCCTCATCGCCTCCCGCTTCGGCAACCGCGCGCCCGATGCGCTGTGCGAACTGCAACAGCGCTTCGTCACCGGCCTCATGGCCAAGGGTATCGTTGACGCGCTTGAAGTCGTCGATATCGGCGAACAGCAGGCCCAGCCGATGATTGGATGCGCGCGCCGCCATCAGGCGATGGTCCAGTGCTTCCCGGAACGCCAGCCGGTTGGTCAACCCGGTCAGCGCATCGGTATAGGCCATGCGCCGCACCTCGCGGTCATGGCGGGCGATGGAATCGCGCATCCGGGCAAAGCCGCGCACCAGCTCGCCGACCTCGTCATTTCGGGTGTTCTCGGCCAGCGGCGCCTGGTAGTCGCCAGCCTCGATGCGGCGTGCCGCAGCGGCCAGGTCCCGGATCGGCGCCACCAGGGTGCGCTGCACGTAAAGGATCACCGCCACGCCGATCACCACCAGCAGGCCCAGCATCAGCAGCAGCCAGCCCAGGTGGCGGCTGCCGACCTGCTGCAGGCGCTCGCCGAGCGTGGCATTGGCTGCCTGTTCGCGCTGCTGCACCTCGTCCAGCGCCATGCCGACGCGGACGCCGCCGATGCGCTGGTTGCCGACCATGATCGGCATGGTGTTGTCGAGCACCTTGGGCGATTCCTGCACCACCAGCGCCTGCGCCACCGCGGCCTTGGGAGCGAGCGGGTCGGCCATCGGCTGGCCGAAGCCGGACACCTCGATCGAGCCGTCATGCACCAGCCGGCCACGGTCGTCGAACACCAGCACATAGCGCACGACCGGCTGCCGTGCGGTGCTGCGCACCAGCGCACCGACCTGGTCCAGGTCGCGGTAGTACAACGGGTTGGCCAGCGCGTCGGACAGCTCGCGCGCCATCGCTTCGCCGCGGCTGCGCACGCTGCGGTCGAACAGTTCATGGATGACGCCACCACTGAGGTTGCGCACCTCGCCCTGCATCGCCGCCTGCCGCCCCAGCAACACTGCCAGGATCGCCACCACCACGACCATCGCCCCGCCCATCGCGAGCAGGAACCGGGCCTGCATTCCCGAGCCGAGCCACTTCATTCCACTTCCATCCGCACGCGCGTCAATCCTTGTTTC
This sequence comes from Stenotrophomonas sp. YJH_SMC_123, assembly GCF_059368215.1. Taxonomy (NCBI): domain Bacteria; kingdom Pseudomonadati; phylum Pseudomonadota; class Gammaproteobacteria; order Lysobacterales; family Lysobacteraceae; genus Stenotrophomonas; species Stenotrophomonas sp. YJH_SMC_123. Next base: position 428,515 of record NZ_JCAFRM010000002.1, on the reverse strand, counting down.
AATTCATCCAGCCGCTGCTGCGCATGCGCATCGACGCGGTGGAAACCGGAAGTACCGAAAAACCGATGCAACGCCCCCTGCGCCTGCGGGTCACTGGCCGCCTGCAGCAGGACGTCCTGCAGCCGGTCACGCACCCGCGGGTCGAGGTCGGCGCGCACCATCTCCACCGCCCGCGGGTAGGGCCTGGTGCGCAGCAGCTCGCGGAAGTCGCGCCGGAATGCCGCCGGCATCCGTCGCTCGTCGTTCCAGTCCACGCTGCTCACCGCCCCCACGTCAACCACGCCCTTGTGCACGAACGTAGCGATGTTCAACTCGCTGCGCGCGAACACATACCCCACACTGTCCCGGCCCGGCATGTCCCACACGCCGGCCAGGATCTGCGGCGCCAGCCCCTCCTGCAGCAGCGTCATCACCGGCACCAGGTAGGCACTGGTGGACGCCGTGTTCTGCAACGCCAGGCGATGCCCACGCATATCCTGGATGCGCTGGACCGGACTGTCGCGGCGCACGAAGAACACGGTCTGGTACTCACGCACACCATTGCGCTCGGTCAGCAACAAAGGCCGCGCGCCACTGCGCTGGCCGAGTGCCACTGCCGTACCCGACGTTTCCGTGACCCAGTCGACCCGCCCCCGCCGCAGATAGCTGGCCATCTGCTGCGGGTCGCGCGCCATCAGGATCCGCCCCTCCTTGATGCCGACGTCATGCATGCGTGCCACCACATAGTCCAGCAACGGCTGCAGCTGCTCGTAATGGGCCTTGGGATCATCGCTGATCCGGCCCAGCACCAGCACCGGGTCCGGTGCTGCATGCACCGTCCCGGCCAGCAGGATCATGACCAGGCTCAGCAGTCCCCTCTGCACTGCCCTTCGCAGACCCGACACAGGCTTCATCCCCCCTGGGTATCCGGACAGACTACCCGAAAAAATGAGAACGTCGTCAGCTGTCCTTGTTGCCCGCTTGTGCCAGTCGCGCCATGCGCTGGGTGTCGGCCAGGATGCCGCGCAACAGGCGCACTTCCTGCTCGCTCGGCTCGCTGCGCAGGAACAGGCGGCGCAGCTTGCGCATCGCTGATTCCGGTGCGCGGCCCTTGTGGAAATCGATCTCGTCCAAGGTGTCGCCGAGCTGGGCGAAGAAGCTCTCCATCTGCTCATGGCTGGCGGCCTGTTCGCGGAAACCCGGCTCGGCGTCGGCGGCCGGCTGCGCGCCCAGCAGCTGCATGCGCGTTTCATAGGCCAGCACCTGCACCGCGGCTGCCAGGTTGAGCGAGCTGAACGCCGGGTCGGATGGAATATGCACCGCCGCATGGCAGAGCTGCAGTTCCTCGTTGGTCAGCCCGGTGCGCTCGCGACCGAACACCAGCGCCACCTCGGCGCCCTCGCCCGCCTTGGCCACCGCACGGGCGGCGGCATCGGCCGGCAGGTACTCCTCCAGCTGGACGCGGCGGGCACGGGCGGTGCAGCCCAGCACCAGTCGGCAATCGGCCACGGCCTCGGCCAGGGTGGCCACCACCGGGGCGTCCCCCAGCACGTCTTCGGCACCGGCCGAGCGGCGGAAAGCCTCCTCGTCCAGCGGTTTTTCGGGGGCGACCAGCACCAGGCGAGCCAGGCCCATGGTCTTCAGGGCACGGGCGGCAGCGCCCATGTTGCCGGGGTGCTGGGTACCGACCAGGACGAATCGGAGGCGGGTGGCGGCGGGAAACTGGGACATGAACAGGGAAAAGGTCGAGCTGGACGATGACCAATGGTAAACTGTGCGGCCGGCCACTGCGCCGGACCCGCTCTTTTCCCCCGCCAGTCCATCTCTTCTGCCTTTCCGGGAGCCCACGCCATGCAGAAACCCGCCGTCACCGTCATGGTCAAGGCCGCCCGCCTCGCCGGCAACGTCCTGTTGCGCAACATCAACAAGCTCGAGGCACTGAACGTGGTGCAGAAGGGCCGGATGGACTACGCCAGCGAAGTGGATGCGGACGCGGAAAAGGTCATCGTCAAGGAACTCAAGCGCGCTTACCCGGACTACGGCATCTTCGGCGAAGAAGGTGGCGTGCAGGGCGAGCGCCGCCAGATGTGGGTCATCGACCCGCTGGACGGCACCAGCAATTACCTGCGCGGCGTGCCGCACTACTGCGTGTCGATCGCCCTGGTCGAGAATGGCGAACCGACCGATGCGGTCATCTTCGACCCGCTGCGCAATGAACTGTTCACCGCAAGCCGTGGCGCTGGCGCCGTGCTGAACGACCGCCGCATCCGCGTGGCCGATCGCAAGGACCTGGAAGGCACGATGATCCACACCGGCTTCGCACCGCGCGAGCGCAGCCGTGCCAGCGCCCAGCTGAAGGCGGTTGACGCCCTGCTGGTGCACGGCGAGGACATCCGCCGCACCGGCTCGGCCGCACTGGACCTGGCCTACGTGGCCTGCGGCCGCGCCGACGCCTACTTCGAAGCCGGCGTGAAGGCGTGGGACATCGCCGCCGGCCTGCTGCTGGTCCGCGAGGCGGGTGGCAAGGTCTGCGACTTCAAGGGCGCGACCCTGGGCCGCATGGACAACCGTGGCCCGGAGACCCACCAGATCGTGGCCGGCAACCTGAAGGTGGCCGAGTCGCTGCAGAAGATGCTGGTCAACACCGGCTATGCGGCGGAGTTCGACGCGAAGTTCTGAGGTTTCGCGTAATGCGGTTCATGGAGACGGCACCTGCGAGGGTGCCGTTTTCGTTTGCGCGCACGGAGAGTCGTTTCCGCGACCGCGGAGGGGTGTCACTTTCTTTGCTCGTGCAAAGAAAGTAACCAAAGAAACACGCCGCCAGGGCGCGAGCCGATGCTACGCATCGGTACCCTGCGCTTCTCGGAGAATCAGGGGACGGCGCCGAACTCGCTGCGCTCAGACACCGGCGCCTCTTCGCCCCTGATTCCCCTGCGATGCTCGGCTCGCTCAAGGCGGACTGGAAGGTCAAGATCAAGAACAACAGCATCCACGCGTCGCGAAGATGTACTGGGTGCAGCTGTGGCATTTGACCTTGGGTCCGCCTTGAGCGAGCCGAGCACCGCAGGTCCGGCGAGGGCGAAGAGGTGCGGGTGTCTGAGCGCAGCGAGTTCCCGCACCGTCCCTCGACGGGCCGAGGAGCGCAGGGTACCGGCGTGCGCAGCACGTCGGCTCGCGCCCCGGCGGCGTGTTTCTTTGGTTACTTTCTTTGCACGAGCAAAGAAAGTGACACCTCCCCGCAGGCGCGGAAACGATCCGCCGGGCACGATCCGGCATCAGCAATGCATCGCGCAAACAAAAACGCCCGGCGCGAAGCCAGGCGTTCCTGCACTACCGTGGAGCGGTGGCTTACGCCGCCGTCGACGCCCGCAGCGCGGCTATGCGCTCTTCCAGCGGCGGGTGGCTCATGAACAGCTTCTTGGCCGTCGAACCGGAAATGCCGAAGGCGGCGATCTGGGTCGGCAGCGTGCTCTGGCCGTGGTTCAGCTGCAGGCGCTCCAGCGCGGCGATCATCTTCTGGCGGCCCGCCAGCGAGGCACCACCCGCATCGGCACGGAACTCGCGGTGGCGCGAGAACCACATCGAGATCATCGTGGCGAACAGGCCGAACACCATCTCCAGCACGAACACGATGATGTAGTAGGCGAAGCCGCGGCCGCCGCCTTCGCGGTTGCCCGACAGCGCGCTGTCGATGATGCCGCCGACCACGCGGGCCAGCACGATCACGAAGGTGTTCAACACGCCCTGCAGCAGTGCCATGGTGATCATGTCACCGTTGGCGACGTGGGCGATCTCGTGGCCCAGCACCGCTTCGGCCTCGTCTTCACTCATGTTGTGCAGCAGGCCGGTGGACACCGCCACCAGCGCGTTGTTGCGGTTGGCACCGGTGGCGAAGGCATTGATCTCCGGGCCGTCATAGACCGCCACCTCGGGCATGCCGATGCCGGCCGCCTTGGCCTGCCGCTCGACGGTGGCCAGCAGCCAGCGCTCAGTCTGGTTGCGCGGCTCGGTGATCACCACCGCACCGGTGGAGCGCTTGGCCATCCACTTGGACAGCAGCAGCGAGATGAAGGAGCCACCGAAGCCGAAGATCGCGGCCATGACCAGCAGGCCACTCATCTGGCTCGGATTGACCCCCAGCAACGACATCACGATGCTGGCGAGGATCAGGACCGCGAAGTTGGTCGCCAGGAACAGGGCAATGCGGGTAAACATGGGAAAATCCGGCTCGGAAGGGGTCGATACCAGTCAATTTGCGGTGTGGTCAGCTTGAATTCAAGCGCCAACCTGACCGACGATTCAGCCAGCATGACCTCCCCCATTTCCTGCGGCCGCTTCGCGCCCTCGCCGACCGGCCTGCTCCACCCCGGATCCCTGCTTGCCGCCTTCGGCAGCTGGCTGCTCGCCCGCCATCACGGCGGCCTGTGGCGGCTGCGCATTGAAGACGTCGATCCGCCGCGCACGGTGCCTGGCGCCGCGGAGGCACAACTGCAGGCGCTGGCCGCCTTCGGCCTCACCCATGACGGCCCGGTCCTGTGGCAGAGCGCGCGCGGGGAGGCCTACCAGGCCGCGCTCGACGTGCTGCTGGCCAGCGATCTGGCCTTTGTCTGCCACTGCAGCCGCAGCGAACTGGCCGCCAGCGGCGGCATCCACCACCGCTGCGTTGCGCGACAGCCACGACCGGACCCTGCCGTCCGCTTCCGCGTGCCACGCGGCAGCATCGTGCACTTCAATGATGGCCTGCGCGGGCCGCAGCACCAGGACGTGCATGCCGAGGTTGGCGACTTCGTGCTGCGCCGTGCAGATGGCTGCTGGGCCTACCAGTTGGCCGTGGTGGTCGATGACGCCGAACAGGGCGTGACCGAAGTGGTGCGCGGCGCCGACCTGCTCGATTCCACCGCGCGGCAGATCCTGCTGCAGCAGGCGCTGGGCCTGGCCGTGCCACGCTACTGGCACCTGCCGCTGCTGCTCGATGCACCGGGGCACAAACTGTCCAAGTCGCTGGCGTCGCTGCCGGTGGACAGCACGCGGCCGGTGCCGGTATTGCGCGCGCTCTGGCAGCTGCTGGGCCAGGCGCCTGCCGCACTGGACGGCGCCGATGAGCGGGATGCGCTGCTGGAGGCTGCGCAACGGGCGTTCGACCCGGCGCGGCTGCCGCGGACCGACATCCTGTTGCCGGCCGGCGCACTTTCCGCGCCGATGTTGCAGAATCCCCCTTCCCCCACCTGATACCCGGACAGCACTCCATGACATCTCGCGTCGCACTGGTCACCGGCGGAACCGGCGGCATCGGTACCGCCATCTGCCAACGCCTGGCCGACCAGGGCCACCGGGTCGCCACCAACTACCGCGACGAGGCCAAGGCCCGCGCCTGGCAGCAGGCGATGACCGAGCGCGGCTACCACGTGGCGATCTTCCCGGGCGATGTCTCCGATCCGGACAGCGCCGAAGCACTCGTGCGCGCCGTCGAGGCCGAGCTGGGCCCGGTCGAGATCCTGGTCAACAACGCCGGCATCACCCGTGACACCACCTTCCACCGCATGCGCGCGGACCAGTGGCACGATGTGATCAACACCAATCTCAACTCGGTGTTCAACGTCACCCGGCCGGTCATCGAGGGCATGCGCCGCCGCGGCTGGGGCCGGGTCATCCAGATCAGCTCGATCAACGGCCTGAAGGGCCAGTACGGCCAGGCCAACTACGCTGCGGCCAAGGCCGGCATGCACGGCTTCACCATCTCGCTGGCCCGCGAGAACGCCGGCTTCGGCATCACTGTCAACACCATTTCGCCCGGCTACGTCGCCACCGACATGGTGATGGCGGTTCCGGAGGACGTGCGCGCCAAGATCATCGCCGACATCCCGACCGGACGCCTCGGCAAGCCGGAAGAAATCGCCTATGGCGTGTCCTTCCTTGTGGCCGAGGAAGCCTCGTGGATCACCGGCAGCAACCTGGACATCAACGGCGGCCACCACATGGGCTGGTGAGCCGCGCAGGGGGGCGCCGCGGCATGCACCGGCGGCCCCTGCCGATGGTCATGCTGCGCAGCACGCAAACCCTTGTTGCGCAACATGATCGCCCCTGAAAGCCAAGCCTGGCGGGGGCTGGAGCGGTTGCAACCGCTGCTGCACTGCGCCATGCTGCGCGTCTACTGTGACGAGTACCGCTTCATGGCTGCGACCCGCATCATCAAGAAGTATCCGAACCGCCGTCTCTACGACACCGAGATCTCCAGCTACATCACCATCGAGGACGTGCGCCAGCTGATCCTGGATGGTGAAGACTTCGAAGTCCGCGACGCCAAGAGCGGCGACGACCTCACTCGATCGGTCCTGCTGCAGATCATCGCCGACCAGGAACAGGACGGCGAGCCGATGCTGTCCACCCAGCTGCTGAGCCAGCTGATCCGCTTCTACGGCGATTCCCTGCAGGGCTTCATGGGCAACTATCTGGAGCGCAGCATGCAGGTCTTCCTCGACCAGCAGCAGCAGTTCCGCCAGCAGATGGGCAACCTGCTGGGCCAGACCCCGTGGGCGATGATGAACCAGCTGACCGAGCGCAACCTGGAGTTGTGGCAGGAATTCCAGCGCAGCATGGGCAGCGGTTTCGGTGGCCCGCGCCCCGGCGGTACCGGAACGGGAACCGGCACCGGCAACAAGCCCGGCGAACCGGGCACCGGCACCGGCGGCAAGACCCGCCGCTGAACGGCAGCTACGGCTGATACGAAAACGGCGCGCCCCTGGCGCGCCGTTCTGTTTGGCATCGCGCCAACGATGCGTCAGCGTTTCGCCTTGCACCCCGTGCACACGCGCTCGACCTTGTAGCCCTTGGCCTTCAGCTTCTCGACCACGCCATCACTGCCCAGCAGGTGCAGCGTGCCGACCACCACCAGCGTACCGCCCTGCCCGGACTGCAGGTACGGCTGCAGCTTCGGCACCCAGGCATCGTTGCGCCCGGTGTTGATGCGCTGGTACAGCTGCGGATACTGCTGGCGCATCTCCGCCGCCATCTTGGTCCACAGCAGGCGCTCGTCGCCGCGACGCCATGCATCATGCAGCAGCCGCGCCTGCTCATCGGCCTTGCCGGCCTGGTCCAGCGCTTCGGCCAGCATCTGCCGCTGCTCCTGCACCGTCATCCCGTCAAGCATGCCAATCTGGGTATCGATGTCCTCCAGGCCCGCCGTCTTGCGGCCGGTCTTCTGCGCACGCTCCATGAAGTGGCGGTCCAGGCCCAGCGCCGGGTCCAGGCCCAGTTTCTGCATCTGCCCGACCGAAATGCTCAGGCCGACAAACCAGGCCTTCATGCCCTGCATCTGCGCCAGCGGCAGCTGGTTCTGGGCAGCAAAGGCCTGCAGCTTCTGCCAGGTCGGCGCATCCAGATCACGCTTCAGCTCGCTGCCATCGGTGCGGGTCGCGGCCTGCACCATGCGGCTGGCCAGCTGCGGCGACTGCATGTCTTCCGGCGACAGCTCGAACACCACCTGCTGCGAGGCCTCGAACGCCTGCTCGACATCGGGCGACAGCGGGTAGTCCTGCGGCTTCAGCAGGTGGAACGACCCCAGCAGGTACACGCGTGCATCGCCCGGGCCGGTGACTTTCCACAACAGCGGTACGGGCGGCTTGGCCGCCGCCGCGGTCGCGGCCGCAGCCGTGGTGCCCGGCGCATCGCGGGCAGTGGCCAGGGGTGCCATCGCGCACGCCGCCATCAGCAGCGCGGCACGGAACAGGTGTTTGATCGGCATGGTCAGCCTTCTCCTTCAGGCAGGTGGTACGCCTTCTCGCCCGCTTCCACGCGCAGGTCCAGCCGGTTTTCCGGTGGCGCCAGCGGACAGGTGGCGTAGGCGGTGAACGCGCACGGCGGGTTGTAGGCATGGTTGAAATCGATGCGCACGGTGCCGTCTGCGGCGGGCGCATCGGTATCCAGGTAGCGCCCGGCCGGATAGCTGCCGCGGCCGCTGGTGCGGTCGGCGAAGATCAGGAACAGCGGCTGCCCGGGCGCACCGATCGCTTCCAGCCGCCAGCTGCGACCATCGCGTTCGAACTCGACCGCGCCGGCATTGGGCATCTCGGTGGTCAGGCCGGTGATGTCGACGATCGGCAGGGTCTTGCCCGGCGGGTGCGCGATGAAGCGCGCCTGCACCTGCCAGTCCACGCCGCCCGGCCAGTACTGCAGGCCGGCAAAGTCACGCCGCGCAGGCGCATCGGCATGCTTGACCCGCAGCGCGTCCCGCGGCCCCCGGCGGATGATGCTGAGCTGGCCCTTGCCGCCATCGAAGACCAGCAGCGTCGGTTGCGCGTCCTTGTCGGTGTCAACGCGGATGCGGCCGCGCACCGGCAGGCCATCATGACTGACATCGACACCGGCTTCAGGCGTGAACCACCACTGCGTCCCTTCGCGACGCAGCAGGCCCAGCTTGTCCGGGCCAACCGTCAGGCGGATGCCGTTGGTAGCGCCGCTGCCAACGAAATGCGATTTGTTCTGCAGCCAGTGCAGGCCCACCAGCGCCGTCCAGCCATCGGGCCGGGTCAGGTCCTGGTAGCGCGCTACACGCCATTGTTGCTGCGCGGCCGCGTAGGCCGGATCTTCAGCGGCCGTCGGCACCGGCGGTGTTGCCGGGCTGCAGGCGGCCAACACCACGGCGGCCAGCAGGCCCGCCATTCCCCGATAACGCATCGATGCTCCCCTCAACGTCCGCGCAGGAACCAGCGGTCGATCTCCGCCAGCGAAAAACGGGCCCAGGTCGGTCGGCCGTGGTTGCACTGGCCGGACCGTTCGGTGATTTCCATGTCGCGCAGCAGCGCGTTCATTTCCGGCAGGGTCAAGCGCCGGTTGGCACGCACCGCGCCGTGGCAGGCCATGGTCGAAAGCAGTTCGTCGCGTGCACTGGCCACGCGGCGGCTCTGGCCATGCTCGCGCAGGTCGGTCAGCACGTCGCGCAGCAGCCCTTCCGGTTCGGCATGCGCCAACAATGCCGGAATACTGCGCACGTGCAGCGAACCGGGGCCGGCACGGGTCACCTCGAAGCCGAGCGCCGCCAGGGTTTCAGCTTCGCTCTCGGCGGTGTCGGCCTCGCGCTCGCCCACTGCCAGCGTGATCGGCACCAGCAACGGCTGCGACTGCAGGCCGATGCCATCGTGCGCGTTCTTCAGGCGCTCGTAGCCGATGCGTTCGTGGGCCGCATGCATGTCGACCACGATCAGGCCTTCGGCGTTCTCGGCCAGGATGTAGATGCCATGCAGCTGCGCGATCGCATAGCCCAGCGGCGGCACGCCTGCGTCGGCACTGGTGACCGGCAGTCCGTTCTCGGTCGGCATCGGCGGCAGCGCAGCACCGCGCTCGGCGCCGGCCGGTGCGGCATACAGCGCGGCATAGGCAGCCGGTGCATCGGCCACCTGCAGGCCCAGCGGCTGCTGCGGGCGCCATCCGGAGAATCCGCCACCACCACCTCCCGAGCCGGCACCCGGCGCGGGCCCACGCACCAGCCCGAATCCCGACGCGCCTGCGCTCGATGCCATCGGCATGGCCGTGGCATCCACCGGCTGCGCAGCACCGGCACCGATCTCCTGCGCCGACATGCCGGCGCGGGTATCGGCCAGCGCATCCTTCAGCGTGCGGTAGACGAAATCATGGACCAGCCGCGAATCACGGAAGCGCACTTCGTGCTTGGCAGGGTGCACGTTGACGTCGACGCGGGTCGGATCCAGTTCCAGGAACAGCACATAGGCCGGCTGGCGGCCGTGGTACAGCACATCGCCGTAGGCCATCTTCACCGCGTGGGCGACGCTGCGGTCACGCACCGAGCGACCGTTGACGTACAGGTACTGCTGGTCGGCGCTCGCGCGCGAATAATGCGGCTGCGCGATCCAGCCATGCAGGCGCAGTCCGGCGCCGCTGTGGTCCACGCGCACGGCCTGGTTGGCGAAATCCTCGCCCAGCGTTTCGGCAAGGCGTGTATCGGAATACAGATCGCCCGGCTTGTAACGACGCGAGGCCTTGCCGTTGTGCGACACGCGCAGCTCGACATCCGGCCGTGCCAGCGCCAGCGAACGCAGCCACTCTTCGATATGGCCCAGTTCGGTGCGCTCGGCGCGCAGGAACTTGCGCCGCGCCGGCACGTTGTAGAACAGCTCGCGCACTTCCACCGTGGTGCCCGGCGCGTGCGCGCGCGGGGTCACCTCGCCGATCTTGCCGCCTTCGATCTGCAACGCCGAACCGTGCTCGTCATGCGCGCGGCGCGAGGCCAGGGTGAAGCGGCTGACCGAGGCGATCGAAGGCAGCGCTTCACCGCGGAACCCCAGCGTTGCCACCGATTCCAGATCGTCCAGGTCGGCGATCTTGCTGGTGGCGTGGCGCGATACCGCCAGCGGCAGCTGCTCCGGTGCGATGCCGCTGCCATTGTCACGGATGCGGATCAGGCGCACACCGCCCTCTTCCAGATCGATGTCGACGCGGCTGGCGCCGGCATCGATCGCGTTCTCGACCAGTTCCTTGACCACCGACGCGGGCCGTTCGACCACTTCGCCAGCGGCGATCTGGTTGATGAGGATCTCCGGCAACGGCCGGATCGGGCGCGGACCGGGCGCGCTCATGGGAGGTGATGGGCAGCAGACTTCATGGGTCGATGATAGCGGAGCTGCCGAGGATAGAGTCGAGCCATGCTCGACTGGGGGCTACCGACAAGGCCCAGTCGAGCCTACCGACAAGGCCCAGTCGAGCGCGGCTCGACTCTACGGAAAGCAGCAACCCGCCTTCGGCGGCTTACTTGCTGCCGCCGGCCATGGTGCCGGCCGCGTCGATCTCGGCCTGGGCGCGGGCCGCATACAACGTCCCCGGCGGCGGCTGGCGGCTGAAGAAGGTGTGCACGCCATCCAGCACGGCGCCAGCGATCTTGCGCTGGTACGCCGGGTCCATCAGGCGGCGTTCTTCATCCGGATTGGAGATGAACGCGGTTTCCACCAGCATCGCCGGCATGTCCGAGGTGCGCAGCACCGCGAAGTTGGCGCGCTCGATGTTCGGCTTGTGGTTGTTGCCGATCCGCTTCAGGCCGCCCAGCACGTGGCCGGCCGCGTCTTCGGACGCCTTCATGTAGCCGCTCTGCGCCAGGTCCAGCAGCACGTTGGCCAGGGTGCCTTCGGTCTGCTGCAGGCGCACGCCACCGACCAGGTCGGCCGCGTTTTCCTTGTCCGCCAGCCAGCGGGCGCGCTGCGAAGAGGCGCCCTTGGTCGACAGCACGTAGACCGATGAGCCCGTGGCCGAGCGGTTTTCGGCCGCGTCGGCATGGATCGAGATGAAGATGTCCGCCTTGTTCGCACGCGCCTTCTGCGCACGCATCGGCAGCGGAATGAACACGTCGCTGTCGCGCGTCAGGTAGGCCTTCAGGCCTGGCGTGGCGTTGACCTGGCGGGCCAGCTCGCGCGCCACTGCCAGAGTGACATCCTTCTCGCGCTTGCCGGTCGGGCCGATCGCACCCGGGTCCTGGCCGCCGTGGCCGGGATCGATCGCCACCACCAGGTGGCGCATGCCCGCCTGCATGCGGATACGCGACGCATCGCTGGGCATGACAGGACGCGGCGGTTCCACCGGCGTCGGTGCCGGTGTAGGCACGGTGGCCGGCGGCGTGGTCACCACCGCTGCGGTGCGCTGGCCGGCGAGGATCGCGGCCGGCGAGGACGACGGCGTGCTGCTGGCGGTGACACCGGCCGCAGCAACCTGGGCCGGCGCGGTGGTCGGTGCCGGGGTCGGCGTGGCTGGTGCGGCGGCAGTGGCGCTGGCCTGCTGCTGTACCTGTGCGGTCAGCAGGGCCGTGGCACGCGCGGCATCGGTGCGCGACTGCGCGCTCTCGGCCGGAGTCGGTACAGGTGCAGCTCCCGCCGCGGGCGCCTGCGGCTGGACGGCTGGCGTCGCCGCCGGGCGGCGGCTGGCCACGGCCGGGCCATCGCCCGGCCATTCGATCACCAGCTTGGATTCATTGCCCTCGCGCTGCATCTGCGGGCGGAACGGCGCCACCGATTCGGCGAGGTCGAAAACGACGCGGAACGTGCCTGGGACCGGCTGTCCGGTACGCACCGCCGTGACCACGCCCTGCGCGGCCGGCATCTTCAGGTTGCGTATGGCGCTGGAGTCGGGGAAATCGACCACCAGGCGGTTCGGGCCGGCCAGCGACAGGGTTTTGTAGCCGCCACTGCCGACCAGCGAGATCTCGGCACGGGTGCCGGTAGCGCCGGTGTTCAGCAGGACCTGTCGGACTTCACCCGCCCACGTACTGACGCTCGCCAGACCCAGTCCGACGGCGGCACAGATGGCGATGAGACGGTTCCCCGGGCGCATGGCTCAGGATTCAATCACCGCGCTGAACGGAATGCAACACCTTTTTCCTTAATAATCCGTAACCTGCCGGTCTTTGTTCTCGTCAGCCGACAGAAATGGCCTGCAAGTCGCCCCCTTGCGGCAACCGTTCCAGCCATTCATGTCCTACGTCGCTGGCCCCAGTGAGACGGACGCGTCGTCCCTGCCCCTCGATCTCCAGCGCCACCACCAGGTCGGTCGGCGGCAGCGCGCCGGCGCCCCGTTCCGGCCATTCGACCAGCCACAGCACCGCGCTGCCCTCGTCCAGGCCGAGGAAATCCAGCTCACCGGCCTGGCCGATGCGATACAGGTCCAGGTGCCACGCCTCGCCGCCACTGGCCAGCGGATAGCGCTCGACCAGGGTGTAGGTGGGGCTGCGGATCGCGCCCTGCACGCCCAGCGCGCGCAGCAGCGCGCGGGCGGTGGTGGACTTGCCGGCACCCAGGTCGCCGCGCAGTTCGATCAGCGCCTGCGGCGGCCGGGTGGCCGCCAGCCACTGCCCGAGCAGTTCGGTGGCGTCGCTGTCGGCAAGGAAGAATTCGGTCATGGGGAGAGGTCCGGGTTGGCCAGTCGCCGCAGCGGCGCCAGCAGATCAGTAGGAAGCAGGCCGCGCGCGCCATCGGCGGCAGCTGCATCGCCCGCCAGCGCATGCAGCAGCGCGCCCGCGGCCGCGGCATCGAAGGCCGCAAGGCCCTGCGCGCGCAGGCTGGCGATGATGCCGGTGAGCAGGTCGCCCATGCCTCCCGCGGCCATCCCTGGGTTACCGGCAGCGATCAACCGGGGCGTTTGCCCAGGCGCTGCCACGATGCTGCCAGCGCCCTTCAGCACCACCACGGCATGGAAGCGCTCGGCCAGCATGTGCGCACAGGTGTAGCGGTCGGCCTGGATTTCAGCCGTGCTGCAGCCGAGCAGGCGCGCGGCCTCGCCCGGGTGCGGTGTGAGAATGGCATCGGGCAACGCGCGGGGATCCTGCGCCAGCAGGTTCAGGGCGTCAGCATCGACCACCAATGGCTTGTTGCTGGCCAGCACCCGCGCAAACAAGGCGCGTGCCCATTCGTCCTGGCCCAGACCGGGCCCGATCGCCACCACCTTCGCCTTGTCCAGCAGCGCCGGCAGCACATCGCCATCTTCCAGTGCATGGGTCATGGCCTCGGGCAACCGGGCCAGCAGTGGACCGACGTGGTCGCGGCGGGTGCCCAGGCTCAACAGCCCCGCACCCGCGCGCAAGGCGGCTTCGGCCGCCATCGCGATGGCACCGCCGCTGCCATGGTTGCCGCCGACGCACAGCACGTGCCCGGATTCGCCCTTGTGGGTATTGGCGCGGCGCGGTGGCAACAGGGCCCGCAACCTCACCTGCGTCCAGTGCTCCGCAGCGGGTACCACGCCTTGCCAGGCCGCCGCGGGCAACAGCAGGGGCGCCAGGACCTTCTGCCCGCAATGATCCAGCGCATCGCCGGAATACAGCCCGCGATGCGCCACGATGAACTGCAGGGTCAGTGCAGCGCGCACTGCTACGCCCGGCACCGCCCCACGGTCGGCATCGACGCCACTGGGAACATCCAGCGCCAGCACCGGCGCAGTCTGCGCGTTGAGCGCGGTAATCAACGCCTGCGCCGTACCCTCCGGCGCGCGATCAAAGCCCAGCCCGAACAGGGCATCGACCCAGACGTCGGCCTCGGGCAGCATGCCGTCGAAATCGGTGATGGTGCCGCCGCCGGACCTGAATTCAGATGCTGCACGCTGTGCCAGCGCGGTCGAGGGCGGCCTGCCCGGCAGGGCGATCACTGTCACCTCGCGCCCGGCCTGCAGCGCGTGACGGGCCAGCACATGGCCATCGCCCCCATTGTTGCCAGCGCCGACCACCACGCCGATCCGCCGCGCCTGCGGCCAATGCTGCAGCAGGCACTGCCAGGCGGCCTGGCCGGCCTGCGCCATCAGGCCCCAGCCGCCGTCGGCGGCCAACGCCGAGGCCTGGGCATCAAGCGCACGCGCGGCAGCGGAATCGAACAGATCGGCAAGGTTGGCCATGCAGGGATTTTATACTGGTGCACATGTCCCCCGCCCCCACCCCTGTCGATCCGGTCCAGGCCGTGCAGCGCATCCGCGAACTGGCGCGTGCGCATGGCTTCCAGCGCTGCGGCATCGCTGGTATCGAACTGGGCGAGGATGAAGCGCACCTGGCCGACTGGCTGGGCCAGGGCCTGTACGGCACGATGGACTGGATGGCGCGCCACGGCACCTTGCGCGCGCGACCGGCCGAGCTGCTGCCCGGCACCGTGCGCGTGATTTCAGTGGGCATGGACTACAGCCACAAGGACGACACCGAAGCCTGGGCGACCCTGGCCGACCCGGGCCGCGCCTACGTGGCGCGCTACGCGCTGGGCCGCGACTATCACAAGCTGATGCGCAACCGCCTGCAGAAGCTGGCGACGCAGATCAACGATGAAGTAGCGCCACTGGGCTACCGCGTGTTCGTCGATTCCGCCCCCGTGCTGGAACGCGCACTGGCGCGCAACGCCGGCCTCGGCTGGATCGGAAAGCACACGTGCCTGATCGACCGCCATGGCGGTTCATGGTTCTTCATCGGCGAGATCTACATCGACATCCCGTTGCCGATCGACACGCCGGCCACGGCGCACTGCGGCACCTGCACGCGTTGCATCGATGTCTGCCCGACCCAGGCCATCACCGGTCCGCAGCGGCTGGACGCGCGGCGCTGCATTTCCTACCTGACCATCGAGCACGACGGCACCATTCCCGAAGACATGCGTCCGTTGATCGGCAACCGCATCTACGGCTGCGACGACTGCCAGCTGGTCTGCCCCTGGAACAAGTTCGCCAAGCGCACCGACGAAGCCGATTTCCGCGCGCGCAACAACCTCGATACCGCGCGCCTGGACCAGCTGTTCGCCTGGGACGAGGCCGAGTTCCTGCGCCGCACCGAGGGCAGCCCGATCCGCCGCAGCGGGCACGAGCGCTGGCTGCGCAACATCGCCGTGGCACTGGGCAACGCACCGTCCTCGGCCGAAGCATTGGCCGCGTTGCAGACCCGCGTCGATGATCCCTCGCCGCTGGTGCGTGAACACGTGCAGTGGGCGCTGGGCCAGCACACGGCGCGCTGACGTGCGATCCTGAGCCCCCGCTCCACCCGCAGCACGCCGTTCCCATGCAGCCACGCAACAACGACATTTTCACCCCCAGCCAGCTCAACACCCTGGCCCGCGACCTGCTGGAAGGCAGTTTCCCGGCGATCTGGGTCGAGGCCGAACTGGGCAGCGTGGCGCGTCCTGCCTCCGGTCACCTGTATTTCACCCTGAAGGACGCGCGTGCGCAGCTGCGTGCCGCAATGTTCCGGATGAAGGCGCAGTACCTGAAGTTCGTGCCGCGCGAAGGCATGCGCGTGCTGGTGCGCGGCAAGGTGACCCTGTACGACGCCCGTGGCGAGTACCAGATGGTGCTGGACCACATGGAGGAGGCGGGCGAAGGCGCACTGCGCCGCGCCTTCGAGGAACTGAAGGCGCGGCTGGAGGCCGAGGGCCTGTTCGACCCGGCGCGCAAACGGCCACTGCCGGCGCATGTACAACGTCTGGCAGTGATCACCTCGCCGACCGGCGCCGCCGTGCGCGATGTGCTGAGCGTGCTCGGCCGCCGTTTCCCGCTGCTGGAAGTCGACCTGCTGCCGACCCTGGTGCAGGGCAGCAGCGCCGCCGCGCAGATCACCCGCCTGCTGCAGGCGGCCGATGCCAGCGGTCGCTACGACGTGATCCTGCTGACCCGCGGCGGCGGTTCGCTGGAAGACCTGTGGGCCTTCAATGACGAAGCCCTGGCCCGTGCGATCGCCGCCAGCCACACCCCAGTGGTTTCGGCGGTCGGCCACGAAACCGACTTCAGCCTCAGCGACTTCGCCGCCGACCTGCGTGCGCCGACGCCTTCGGTGGCAGCTGAACTGCTGGTACCCGACCAGCGCGAACTGGCCCTGCGCCTGCGCCGCACGGCCGCGCGCATGGTGCAGCTGCAACGGCATGCGATGCAGCAGGCGATGCAGCGCGCCGACCGCGCCCTGCTGCGCCTGAACGCCCAGAGCCCGCAGGCGCGGCTGGACTTGTTGCGCCGACGCCAGCTGGATCTGGGCCGGCGCCTGCATGCGGCGTTCAACCAGCAGCAGGAGCGCCGCGCCGCGCGCCTGCGTCATGCGGCGGCAGTGCTGCGCGGGCACCATCCGCAGCGCCAGCTCGATGCGATGCAGCGCCGTCTGGCTGCCCTGCGCGGGCGGCCGCAGGCCGCGATGCAGCGCCTGCTGGAGCGCGATGCACTGCGACTGCGCGGACTGGCGCGTTCACTTGAAGCAGTCAGCCCGCTGGCGACCGTGGCGCGTGGCTACAGCATCCTCACCCGCAGCGATGACGGTACGCTGGTGCGAAAGCTTGATCAGGTACAGTCCGGTGACGCCCTGCAGGCCCGCGTCGGCGACGGCGTGATCGACGTACAGGTCAAGTAAGGGGTGTTCGGCAGGGCTGCGCCCTGCACCTGCGGTAGTGCCGGCCGCTGGCCGGCAACCTCAACAGCAACAGCAAAAGCGGCTCTGGATTGCTGATGGTTTGGTGGGGCGGTGTGGCTGTGCAGGACACGCCGTAAACCCCGCTGCGCGGTCCGGCCCAGCCGCCGGCGGCTGTGCGTTCGGGCGCTTGCGAAGCAGTGCTTCGCAAGCAAAGCGCCCTCACCCTTGGGGGCTCGATGGCGCCATCCATGGCGCCAACGGTCCTGCACCGCCACACCGCCCCACCTCTGACAGATTCCGATGACTGTTGGTAGGTGTCGAGCTTGGTCGACACGGTAGATCCTGTCAGATATCGAATCAATTCGGGGTCAGATCCGTTTTCCTACGGAAAACGGATCTGACCCCAAGAGTATTTCCGACAGACCGCGAGAATCTGTCGAAGGCGGGGTGGGTCCGGTTGCGGGAGTGTCCGCGGCATGGATGCCGCGGCCAAGCCCCCATGGACGGGTTTACGGCGTCTCCCGCAACCGGACACATCCCGCCATCCCCCAGGAAACCCGCTTCTGCCGTTGCTGTTGAGGTTGCCGGGCAGCGGCCGGCACTGCCTACCGCGGGTGCAGGGCTGCAAGCCGTGCCGCCCCTCCCCCTACTTTGCCTGCTCGCAGAACTTCTGCCGGTACTCGAGCGCCTTCGGCATCAGCGCCTGCAGGTTCTGGATGCGGGTACCCGGGTTCGGGTGGGTGGAGGCGAACTCCGGCGGCGCCTGGCCGCCACTGGCCTGGCCCATGCGCTGCCACAGCGGCACCGCCTCGCGGGGATCGAAGCAGGCCGCTGCGGCCAGCATCAGCCCCACTTCATCGGCCTGCGTCTCGTGGCTGCGCGCATAGGGCAGCAGGTAGCCGTAGCCCATCGCCGACATCATCATCTGTTGCTGCTGCGCATCCATGCCGCTGGCGGCACCAGCCATCTGCCCGATCTGGGTCAGCTTCTGCTGCGCCATCCGCTGTGCACCATGGCGTAGAAGCGCATGGGCGATCTCATGGCCCATCACCACCGCCATCGCGTCACGCGTACGCGCCACCGGCACCAGGCCGGTGTAGACCGCCATCTTGCCACCCGGCAGGCAGAACGCATTGGCCTGCTCGGACGGGATCACATTCACTTCCCACTGGAAATCCCGCGCGAAATGCGCCGGCTGCACGCCGTGCTCCTGTGCCAGCGCGGTCTCCACCACGTCCACCTTGGCGATCAGGCGCTGGGCGATGTCGCGCACATCACGCGCGATCGGCGCATTCGGATCCATCGGCCGTTCCTGCGACAGGATCTGCTGGTAGGCCTGCAGCCCGAGCGCGGTCTCCTGGCGCGCATCCAGGCTGCTGTCGATCATCACCTTCTCGCCGGTGTAGGGATCGACCGTGCGATTGGAGAACCAGTAGAACACCGCATAGCCCGCCGCCAGCAGCAGCACCCACCAGCGGATGTTGCCGAACAGGCCGCGCCGCTGCGGGCCTTGCGGCGAACGGGAAAAGGGATCGTTGCGCATCGGTGTCTTCCAGCAGGCCCCGCCGGCCGGCGGGCACGGCGCAATCTTAGTGCGCGGACGCCAGCAGCGGGTGAAGCCCGATGCTCAGATGCCCCGCACCAGACGGAAGCCGATGCGCGCGTTGGTGGTGTCCGAGTCCTGCGATTGTCGCCAGGCCGCACGGGTCTGCTCGGGCGCATTGGCCCAGTTGCCGCCCCGGATCACCCGCGACCGGCAGCCCGGGTTGAACCAGGCGACACCATCGGACGGCGCACGCCGGTAGCTGGCATGCCAGCAGTCGGCCACCCACTCGCTGAGATTGCCGGCCATATCGTGCAGGCCGAAGGCATTGGCCTGGAAACTGGCCACCGGCGCGGGCCCCCACCAGCCATCGCCATAGCCGACGAAGGCGTTGTGCCAGTGCCGTCCCGAGGGCGAGACATCCTTGCTGCCGGTGAAGTTGCCAGCGCCGGGCGGCGGCGTGCCGGCGTCGCCCCACGGATAACGGCCACTGCTGCCGGCACGCAGCGCGTACTCGAATTCGGCCTCGCTGGGCAGCCGGTAGCTGCGTCCTGTCTGCTCGGACAGCCACGCCGCGTAGTTTTCGGCATCACGCACGCTCACATGCATCACCGGCGAATTGCCCAGTGCGCGCGCGCCATCGTAATCGGAACGCCAGTCCACACCGCTGCGGCGGATGAAATTGCCGCTGCGCTCGTCATAGACCACCGAGTGGCCGCGCCGGGTCGCACGCGGCCGCGCATTGGTCGACTTCACATAGCGCTCGAAATCACTGACCGTGACCTCGGTGATCGCCATCGCAAACCCGCGGTCGAAGCGCACATAATGCGAGGGCCGCTCGGCATCGCTGGCACCGGGCTCGGCATCACCCGCGCCCATCTGGAAGCCACCATGCGGCACCACGATCATTTGCGGGCCGCGCCCGCCATCGCGCATGGCGTCGCTGAACACCTGCCCGGGACGGAAGCTGCCGTAATGGGTGGCCAGGTCGATGCGTTCGCGCAACTGGGCCACCACCGCATCCCCTGGCAAGGCGATGCGCAGGGCCTCGGCCAGCTTCTCGCGCGCCGGCTTCAGGCCCTGTGGCGTCGCCAGTTCGCGAAGGCCATCATCGCGCAGCTGCAGCAGTGCCGCCGCGCGTATCTGTTCGATACGTTCGAAGGCATCGGCAATGGCCGGTGACGAATCACGGACCTTGCTGGCTTCGGCCAGCCAGGTGCCGGCGCTGGCAAAGTCACGCACCCGCGCCGCGTCCTCGGCACGGCGGATCAGGCCACTCTCGGCCGCCGCCAGGCCCTGCCGTGCCCGGCTGTTGTGTTCATCCAGGGCCAGCGCTTCACGGAAGTTGCCGATCGCTCCGTCACCGTCCTCACCGATCCGCCCCGAACGCAGGTCTTCCTCGCCGGCACGGTTGTAGGCCACCACGCGCTGGGCGAGCTCCACCCGTCCCTGCAGCGCGCGAACCTTCTCATCCTTCGGCGCCAGGGTCAGCAGCACCAGTGCCTGGCGGCTGGCCTCGGCCAGCGCCTCGCGCTGCTGCAGCGGCCGGACCAGCAGGGCATCGGCCTGCTGCTGAAGGCGCTGGCGGGCGCGCTGCAGGCCGTTGCGGGCCTGGCGGTCATCCGGGTCTTCTTCCTGCACCGCCAGCCACAGCGGAACCGCCGCGTCGGCGTCCTCGTACAGGCGCCCTTCGGCGAACGCCTTCTCGGCCGCGCGACGCAGCTGGGCCAGGCTGCGCCCCTGCCGATCGACCCGCGGTGGCGTCCACCGCTGCACATCCTCGGCGGCATCCTCACCGGCGATGGTGACGCTGCCCTGCGCCGCCTCCGGCGTCGCGTCCGCCTGCATGCCTTGCTGCGGCCGTGCGTCTTCGCCAGCAGCCGGTCCCGGCTCCGGTGTCGCCGAGGGCGACGGCGTGCAGCCGGCCAGGGCCAGGGCGGTGCACAGCACGGACGACAGCGGAAAACGCAAGCAGGATCTCCTTCGGCACGGATGCGGACCGACGTTAGGCTATTCTCCCCTGCCTGAGCAAACCCGAGTAGTAGGCCCTGACCCGTGGCAATCTGGATCACCACCCCCGCCGAGCTGGATCCGTACTTCCAGCAGCGTCCGGCCCGCATCGGCCTGGACACCGAATTCATCCGTGAACGCACCTTCTGGCCGCAGTTGGCCTTGGTGCAGATGGCGGTCGGGCAGGACATCCTGCTGATCGACCCCCTGATTCCCGGCATGACCGAGGCGCTGGCGCCGTGGCTGGCCGATGAATCGATCGTCAAGGTGATGCACAGCGCCAGCGAAGACCTGGTCGCTTTCAAGTGGGCCTGCGGCGTGTTGCCACGTCCGCTGTTCGACACCCAGATCGGCGCCTCGCTGGCCGGCATCGGTGGCGGTATGGGCTACCAGAAGCTGGTCGCGGAAATCACCGGCGTGGCGCTGGCCAAGGGCGAAACCCGTTCGGACTGGATGCGCCGCCCGTTGTCCGAGTCGCAGCTGCAGTACGCCGCCGACGATGTCGAGCACCTGTTCGCGCTGCATGACGCCATCGATGCCAGGTTGCAGGCGCTGGGCCGCCAGCAGTGGCTGCACGACGACGGCGAGCGCCTGCTGGCCAGCGTCGCCAATGACGAAGACCGTTGGCCGCACCTGGCGATGCGCTCGGCGCAGTTCCTCGACACGGCCGCACAGCATCGGCTGCTGCGTCTGCTGCGCTGGCGCGATGTGCAGGCACGCAGCAGCGACCGCCCGCGCAGCTGGATCCTGGACAACGAACTGGCCGCCACGCTGGCACGCACGCCACCGGCCGATGCCGCCGCACTGGGCAAGCTGTTCGAACAGTTCCCGAAGGCACCGCGCAAGCTCGCGGGCGCTGTGTGGCAGGCGCTGGATACGCCGCTGGCCGATGAGGCCGAAGCACCGCTGGCGCTGCCGGCCAACGACAGCAACAAGCAGGCACTGAAGAAGCTGCAGGACGCGGTTGCCGAGCGCAGCCGCGAACTGGGCCTGCCGGATGGAGTATTGGCCTCACGCAAGCACCTGGAAAGCTATCTGGAACGCCGCCAGTGGCCGGCCGCACTGGCCGGCTGGCGCCAGCAGGAACTGGAATCGCAGCTCCAGGCGCTGCTGCCGGCACGCTGAAGCACCTGTCGCGGCGCCGGATTGCATTCCCGCCGCCGTCGAACGCAACAAGAAGGGCGACCCGGATCACCGGGCCGCCCTGCGCACTCCAGCAGTGCGAGGGTGGGACCGCCCACCCTCGCGGCAACGCCTTACCAGTTCATGTTCAACGAGACACCGACGGTGCGCGGTTCGTTGTAGACCGCGGCCATGTAGTTCTCGATCACACCCTTGAGGTTCTTCTCGTTGGTGATGTTGCGCGCGAACAGCGCCACTTCATAGGCACCGTAGTTGCCCGAGTAGCCGATCTTCAGGCCGCCCTCGAAATCACCCTTGGAGTTGAACTCCTTGCTGTCGTACAGCACGAAGCTGGTGTAGCCCTGCTTGTTCCAGTCGGTGGACACGAACATGGTGCCCGCGTCGCTGACCGGGAAGTCGTAGCGGGCGGCCAGGTTGACGTTGTACTTCGGCGCGTTCGGCAGCGGGTTGCCGTCGATCTGCGCGAAGGTGTTGGCACCGACCTTGATGGTCGGGTCATTCACCGTGCACACCACCTTGCCGTTGAGGCCGCAGACCTGCGCGTAGACGCGCTTGTCCTTGATCTCGCTGTGCAGCAGGCTGACGCCGGCGCTCAGGGTCAGGTTCGGGATCGGGCGCAGCTCCATGTCCGCTTCGAAACCGTAGGCCTTGGCCTTGTCGGCATTGAACAGCACGCCGTTGCCGTCCGAATCGTTGCCGTTGAGCTGGATGTCATTGACGGTGTAGGTGAACGCGGTGGCGTTCAGGCGCAGGCGGTTGTCCCACAGGCTGCTCTTCACGCCGGCTTCCCAGGACAGGATGGTCTCGGAATCGGCGGTGGTGAAGTCGGCATTGAACACCGCCGAACGGCCCTGGATGGTCGGGCCGCGGAAGCCGCGTGCGACCTTCGCATAGACGCTCACGTCCGGCGTGATCTGGTACATCGCGCTCAGATCCCAGCTCGGGGTGGTGTCGGACATCTTGACGTCGGTGCGGCCCTTGTAGGTCACCACGCCGGCGGCGGTGTCAGCGGTCTTCAGCAGGCGGGTGTGCTTCTCGTCCTTGGTCTGGCGCAGGCCGGCCGTGACGGTGAACTTGTCGGTGAAGGCGTAGCTCAGCTGGCCGAAACCGGCCCACGAGGTGTTCTTGTTGCGCAGTCGCACCCAGTTGTTCGGGTTGCGGGCCGCACCCTGCAGGAACCACGCACGCTGGTAGAAGTCGGTGGTGTCGCTGCCGTTGAAGTAGAACGCACCGGCCTGCCACTGCAGGGCGCTGTCGTCATGGCTGGCCAGGCGGAATTCCTGGGTCCACTGGTCCAGATCACGGATGCGGCCCATCGACTGGCCGTAGCCGTTCGGCACACCGTTCACCGGGAAGTTCACCGCCGCGCCGCCGTCGGTGTCGCCACGGCTGTAGCCGGAGGTGGTTTCGTAGGCGGTGATCGAGGTGAAGTCGATCGCGCCGAAGTCGTAACGCGCCTTCACCGAGCCACCGTAGGTCTTGTAGGCCTGCGGGTTGTTGCCGGCTTCGTCGTAGGCGACCTGGTCGCGCGGCACGTCGGTCTTGTTCGAGCCCTTGGTCAGCGCACCACGCAGGAACAGGGTCGAGGTGCCTTCGTAATCACGGGCGTGGGCCGAGGCCAGGATCGAGAACTGGTCGCTCGGGGTCAGCAGCAGCTGCGCGCGCACGTTGCGGTCATCGAAGCCGCCCATGGCGTTCTTCTTCGGGCTGACCGTGCCGTCAGCGCTCGGGCCCCTGTAGGTGTTGTCGACGTAGTCGTCGCGGTGCTGGTACAGCGCCGACACGCGGAACGAGGCGATGTCGTTGATCGGGCCGCCAAAGCCGCCGTCGATCGACACGCTGTTGTAGGTCGCATAGCTGGCGCTGACGCGGCCGGTGTAGTCCTGGGTCGGCTTCAGCGTGTCGAACTTGATGATGCCGGCGGTGGTGTTGCGGCCGAACAGCGAGCCCTGCGGGCCGCGCAGCACTTCCACCTGGTCCACGTCATAGACCGGGTTGGACTTCAGCACCACATGTTCCAGCACCACGTCGTCCTGGATGATCGACACCGGCTGCGAGGCACCCAGGTAGAAGTCGATGTTGCCCAGGCCGCGGATATAGAAGCGCGGGAAGATGCGGCCGGTGGTGGTTTCCGCATACAGGCTCGGCACGCGGCCGGACAGCGCCAGCAGGGTGTCGTCGCCGCCGGCGGTGAAGTCGCGCATGCGCTCGCCCTGCACCACGCCCACCGAGACCGGCACTTCCTGCAGGTTCTGCTCGCGGTGCTCGGCGGTCACGGTGATCGTGTCCAGGCCCGTCGGGGTCGGCGCGCTGTCCTGCGCGGCGGCACCAAAGCTGCCGACCAGGGCCAGGCCGGCACAGGCCAGGGCCAGCGGATGGCGGCGGAAGGAAACGAAGGAAGACGACATACCCGACAGGCGGCGGGAATCGGAATGGGAGGGCATGGAATGCTCTGAGGAGGCGTCCGTGCGGCCTGCGCGAGCCGGGCGGCAAAAAGGAGGAGAACTGCGCAAGCCGCCATTATCCCCCAAATTGTTACGATTTCGTTGCGCGGCATCCGGGCCCGGCAAACCGGACGGTTTCGGCACAGTGCACGCCTTCATGCCACGCCGTCCGGCACATCCCGGGTCGGCTTGGCAAGGCGCAGCCAGTTGGCTACACTGAAGCCCTGCCGTGGGGCCATAGCTCAGCTGGGAGAGCGCGTCGTTCGCAATGACGAGGTCAGGAGTTCGATCCTCCTTGGCTCCACCACTCATAAAGAAGACCCGCCGATCGTCGCGATCTGCGGGTTTTTTCTTGCATCGATCACGAGTCAGGCAGGTTCCTGATCCCCGTCCTTGCGGCGTGGACCACGCGAATGCGTATCACGCACCTGCTGATCGCGCTGCCCCGGCCGCTGCTTTGCCACGTCCTCCTGCGCCCTGTCCTGACGGCTTTCCTGTACGCCCTGTTTCGGATCGCCAGGGTCTTTGTCGCGCTCGCTCATCGAAGTCTCCTGTGCCGGCGAAGGCCGATCAGGACTTCACGCTAGAGGCTGCGCAGTGATCCGCAGGTCAGGCCCGCGCGAACAGCGTGTGCAGTTCCGCTTGCCGCCGCAGCCCACGGCTCTGCAGAATCCGGACCAACATGCCCAGCCAGTCCGCGATGTCACCTCCCGCCCAGCACGCCGCGCGTACGCTGCCAATGCGCCTCGATCCAGCGGACGGCAGCATCCAGCTCGGCCACCTGACGACGTTGATCTGCCCCACCCTGTCACTGGAGGAGGCGCGCATCGCCTTCGCCACGCTGATGCATGGCGAGCGCGATGCCGGCACCGGCTATCACTGGCTCAGCCTGCACCGGCTCAGTGTGGGCGGTGCGCCCGCCGGCATCAGCCTGTGCTTCCACGGGCAACAGCTCGACATGGTGACGATCGGCGTCGATCTGCCGGGTGCGACACTGGAAGACGGCTGGCCGACCCAGGTCGCGATCGATGCCGAAGTCGCTTTCATGCGTCGCACCTTGGCCACGGCTCTGGGGCGCAAACTGGCAGGTGGCCGCGCCCGGTTCGAGTGGGGCGAGGCATGGGCCCGGTTCGACCCGAAAGGCTTCATGGCCAGCAGCGGTATCCGCTACACGCCGCGCTCATGACGCCGCTCAGGTACGGGTGATCGACACTCCACCTTCAACACGCATCGCGGTACCGGTAACGAAACTGCTTTCATCGCTGGCCAGGAACAGCGCCGCGTTGGCGATCTCCTCCGGCTCGGCCATGCGCTTGAGTGCGTGCAGCGAGCGCACGAAGTCGCGGGCATCGCCGGTGGGTGCGGCCTGCCGGCCCATCTCGGTATCGGTACCGCCAGGCAGCAGCACGTTGCTGCGTACGCCACGCGCGCCGTACTCGGCGGCGATCACCTGGCTCAGGCCGATCAGTCCGGCCTTGCTCGACGCGTAGGCGGCCATACCCGGGAAGCCCACGGTATGGCCGACAAAGGTACCGACAAACACCAGCGAGCCACCCCCGCGTGCCAGCAATGCCGGCAACTGCGCGCGTGCGGCATGGAAGGCGGCGTCGAGATTGGTGGCCATCACCTCGCGCCACGCATCCGCCGGGAACTCTGCTGCCGGCACGCCGGGGCCGAGCATCCCGGCATTGTTGAGCGCGATGTCCAGGCCTCCGAATGACTGCTGGGCCAGATCGACCAACGCCTGCGCCGTGCCCGGCTCGGCCACGTCGGCGGCATGCACCACCACCTCGCCGCCGCCGGCACGGATCTGCTCGGCCAGTGCGTGCAGCGGTTGCGGCCGACGCGCATTGAGCACCAGCTTTGCCCCTTCGGCGGCGAAGCGCAGCGCACTGGCGCGGCCAATGCCGGCGCTGGCACCGGTGATGAGGGCGATCTTGTTGTTCAGGCGCATGAGAGTGGTACCGGTTGTGGAGTGGCCGCCACGATGCCGCGCCTCCGGCCCACCAACACTCCGTTTCCGGGCCTCGCGGCCAGGTGCAGGAAACGGAGTTTCCGCAGAACCGGCACGTGCCAGAATCCGCCCATGGACAGCACCGCCACCACCGCCCTCGACGCCCGCGTCGAACGGGTCTGCCGCCATCTGCAGGCCAGCCTCGACGAGCCCTCGCTGCAGGAGCTGGCCGACATCGCCGGCTGCAGCCCGACGCGCCTGCATCGCCTGTTCAAACAGGCCACCGGGCTGACCCCCAAGCAGTACGCTGCCGCGCTGCGCGCCGACCGCCTGCGCACCGGGCTCGAACAGCAGGAGCGCATCACCGATGCCTTCCACGATGCCGGCTTCGGCTCCAGCGGGCGCTTCTACGAGAACGCACCGAAGTTGCTGGGCATGACTCCCAAGCAATGGCGCGCAGGTGGTCGCGGCGAAGTCATCCACTTCGCGCTTGCCGAAAGCTCACTGGGCAGCGTGCTGGTGGCCAGCAGCGCCACCGGCGTGGTCGCGATCCTGCTCGGCGACGATCCGGAGGCGCTGCTGCAGTCACTGCAGCAACGCTTCCGCCAGGCCGAACTGGTCGGTGCCGACCGCGGCTATGAGCAACTGGTGGCACAGGTGGTGGGCCTGGTCGAGGATCCCTCGCGAGGCGCCACACTGCCGCTGGATATCCGCGGCACCGCCTTCCAGCAGCGGGTATGGCAGGCACTGCAGCAGATTCCGCGCGGCCAGACCGCGTCGTATGCGGATATTGCCGCGCATATCGGTGCACCACGCTCGAGTCGTGCGGTGGCACGTGCCTGCGCGAGCAATCCATTGGCGGTAGCCGTGCCCTGCCACCGCGTGGTGCGCCGCGACGGTGACCTGTCCGGCTATGCCTGGGGCGTTGCGCGCAAGCGCGAACTGCTGCGCCGGGAAAAGGTCGCCAACGGCTGACGCCACCCGATAGCCGCCGACCTTGGTCGGCACACCCAG
Organism: Stenotrophomonas sp. YJH_SMC_123; assembly: GCF_059368215.1. Classification (NCBI taxonomy): domain Bacteria; kingdom Pseudomonadati; phylum Pseudomonadota; class Gammaproteobacteria; order Lysobacterales; family Lysobacteraceae; genus Stenotrophomonas; species Stenotrophomonas sp. YJH_SMC_123. The sequence goes on along the minus strand of NZ_JCAFRM010000002.1, from coordinate 401,585 downwards.
CTTCCGGTAGTGGCCGACCTTGGTCGGCACACCCACCAAGCACTCAATCCAGCTTCACCACCAGCTTGCCGAAGTTGCGCCCCTGCAACAGCCCGAAGAACGCCTCCGGCGCCTTCTCCAGACCTTCCACCACATCCTCGCGGTACTGGATGCGGCCCTCGCGCAGCCACTGCGGCATCTCGCGTTCGAAGTCCGGCCACAGGTGGTTGAAGTCGTGCACGATGAAACCACGCACGGTCAAGCGCTGGCGCAGGATCTGGCTGAACAGTGACGGCAGCCGATCCGGGCCAGGCTGCTCGACGCCCCGCTCGTTGTAGGTCGCGATGGTGCCGCAGACCGGAATGCGGGCGAAGTCGTTGAGCAGCGGCAGCACCGCATCCAGCACATGGCCGCCGACATTCTCGAAGTACACGTCGATGCCCGCAGGCACTGCCGCGCGCAGCTGGTCCGCAAAATCAGCCACGCGATGATCCAGCGCCACGTCCACGCCCAGCGTCTGCAGATAGGCACGCTTGGCCTCGCCACCGGCGATGGCGACCACGCGCGCGCCCTGCAGCTTGGCCAGCTGCGCCACGGTCGCGCCCACCGGCCCGGTCGCGGCGGCTACCACCAACGTCTCGCCCGGCTTCAGACGGGCGATTTCATGCAGGCTGGAATAGGCGGTGAAACCGGGCATGCCATATACCCCCAGCGCCGTACTGAGCGGCAGCCCGGCCGGATCCAGACGACGCCCCAGCGCCTTGGCCGGCAGCACCGCGTGGGTCTGCCAGCCCCCCGGCGCCAGCACCAGCTCGCCTGCGGTTACGCCCTCGGCCTTGGATTGCAGCACCTCGGCCACGGTCTGGCCTTCCATCACCGCCCCTACCGCCACCGGCGCGGCATACGACGGGCCCTCGTCCATGCGTCCTCGCATGTACGGGTCCAACGAAAGGTAGCGGTTGCGCAGCAGCACTTCGCCATCGGCCAGTGCCGGCAGCGCAACCTGTTCCAGGCGGAAATTGGCTGCACTTGGCGCCCCCTGCGGACGCGAGGCAAGCACGATGCGGGACGCGGTGGAGGAATCGGACATGGCCAGGTCTCTGCTGTTGCCAGCATCGGGAAAGGACCGCCGACACTACGCTGCGGCGATCCCCGATGGCGGCCACGAAAACAGCGTTCCATTGCCCGGACCCGCGCGGGTCCGGCGCACCCCTTGCGCTTGCAGCTTTGGCGAACGCGGCGACCTGCTGATTTCCACCGCAGACGACAATCGATGGGGCACGCCCCGCCCCACAACGGAGGATCAAGCACTTGCGAGCGCGCAGGGGGCAATGTGAAGAAATCTTGGCAAAACGCTTGCCGAAGGCAGCCGACCTCCGTAATATACGCGTCCTTGGCAGCGACCTCGCTGCAACGAAACATGTGGCCGAGTAGCTCAGTTGGTAGAGCAGGGGATTGAAAATCCCCGTGTCGGCGGTTCGATTCCGTCTTCGGCCACCACTTTCGAAGGCCTGCAGAAATGCGGGTCTTTTTTTTCCGGAAACCGCACTCACCGCGGTAGCCACACAATTTGGCCGAGTAGCTCAGTTGGTAGAGCAGGGGATTGAAAATCCCCGTGTCGGCGGTTCGATTCCGTCTTCGGCCACCATCTTCAGAGACCTGCAGAAATGCAGGTCTTTTTTTATTCGCGCTTCGCGCAAGCGGCGACCACCGTGGCCCGGTTGACGAAACATTTACACCGGCACGGGCCGCGGCACCTACGCTCCAGACTCCTGCCTGGAGCCTGCCGATGCCTCTGCGCCCCGCCCTGCTCGCCTGCCTGCTGCTGGCCGCCTTCCCGGTGATCGCCACTGAACCGGTGCGCGCGGTCGAGCACCTGGACATTGATCGCTACGCGGGCCAATGGCACGAGATCGCGCATCTTCCAGTCTCGTTCCAGAAGCAGTGCGTGGGCGACATCACCGCCAACTATGGCCTGCGCCGGGACGGCCGCATCAGCGTCACCAATGCCTGCCGCAAGGGTGACGGCGAGCGCGTGGTCGCCGAAGGCGTGGCACGCCCGGTGGCCGGCCATCCCGGGCAACTGCAGGTGCGCTTCGTCCCCGACTGGCTGAGCTGGGCGCCCCTGGTCTGGGCCGACTACTGGGTGCTGGCGCTGGACCCGGACTATCAATGGGCCCTGGTCGGCGAACCCGGCCGCAAGTATCTGTGGATCCTCTCGCGCCTGCCGGAGATGGAGCGCGATCGGTTCGAACAGTTGAAAGCCAAGGCCCAGTCGATGGGGTACGACCTCGGGCCACTGCGCCTGATGGCCCCGCTGCGCGATCCCGCGGCCGACTGAACCGCTTCGCATCCGGCGCATCGTGCGCGCGCCATCCGGCGTTGTGCATGCCCGACCGCCATCTTCACGCGCTACCCTCTGCGGACGGGTCGCCCCGGGCGATCCATAAAACCATACGCCGTAGTATGCTTACCCCAACGCACCCCCTCCAGAGGACTTGCGCCCATGCTCCACCGCTTCCGTACCGCCTTGATCGTCCTGTGCACCCTCGCCCTTGTTGCCTGCGGCAACGGCATCGTCAAGCGTGTTTCGGAACCGGCGGCCAGCCTGCAGCAGCTGACCGTGCGTGCCGACGGCAACTGGACCGTGGCCCTGCGCCTGCAGAACTTCAGCTCGATGCCGATGACCTTCGATGATGTCTCACTGGCGCTGACCGTCGGCGACAGCGATGCCGGCACCCTGCAGGTCAAGCCCGGCATCTCCATCGGCGGCACCTCCGCCGACGTCATCAATGTCGACCTCGTGCCCAGCTCGACCGCGCGCCTGGTGGTGGCCGACGCGCTGGCCAGCAACCGCACCCTGGCCTACGCCCTGAAGGGAACGGTGGCGGCCACGCCGCAGGAAAAGAAGCAGCGCAGCTTCGACATCAGCAGCCGCAGCACCCTCAACCAGGCCCCCGGCCTGCCCGGCGTGCTGCGCTGAACCCGCCTTTCGTCGCGGCGCCCGGCGCCGCTCCCCTCTGCCCTGATCAAATCGAGACGTACCGATGAGCAGCTACACCGCCCCGCTTTCCGACCTCCGTTTCGCCCTGCACGACGTGCTCAAGGTCGAACCCCTGTTCGCCCGCCTGGGCTTCACCGACGCCACCGCCGACGTGGTCGATGCCGTGCTGGAGGAAGCCGGCCGCTTCAGCGCCACCGTGCTGGCCCCGCTCAACAGCGTCGGCGACGAGATCGGCTGCGTACTCGACCAGGCCACCGGTGAAGTGACCACCCCGCCCGGCTTCAAGCAGGCCTACGACCAGTTCGTCGATGGCGGCTGGACCGGCCTGACCGCCTCGCCGGAGCTGGGCGGCCAGGGCCTGCCGCACACCCTGGGGGTGCCGCTCAACGAAATGATCAACGCCGCCAACCTGGCGTGGGGCAACTTCCCGCTGCTCTCGCACGGCGCCATCGAAGCGCTGAAGCAGCACGGCGAGGCGTGGCAGCACGACGCCTTCCTCAAGCCGCTGATCGAAGGCCGCTGGACCGGCACGATGTGCCTGACCGAGCCGCACTGCGGCACCGACCTGGGCCTGCTCAAGACCAAGGCCGAGCCGAACGCCGACGGCAGCTACTCGATCACCGGCACCAAGATCTTCATCACCGCCGGCGAGCACGACCTGACCGGGAACATCGTGCACCTGGTGCTGGCCAAGCTGCCCGACGCCCCTCCGGGCGCCAAGGGCATCTCGCTGTTCGTCACCCCGAAGTTCAAGGTCGACCGCGATGGCAACGTCGGCGAGCGCAATGCACTGCGCTGTGGCTCGATCGAACACAAGATGGGCATCAAGGGGTCGGTCACCTGCGTGATGAACTTCGATGGTGCGCAGGGTTACCTGGTCGGCCAGCCGCACAAGGGCCTGCAGGCCATGTTCACCATGATGAACACCGCGCGCCTGGGCGTCGGCCTGCAGGGCATCGGCCTGTCCGAGCGCGCCTACCAGAACGCACTGAAGTACAGCCGTGAGCGCCTGCAGTCGCGCGCCCTGAGCGGCGCCAGGTTCCCGGACAAGCCGGCCGACCCGATCCTGGTCCACCCGGACGTGCGTCGCATGCTGCTGACCGTGAAGTCGCTGGTCGAAGGCAGCCGCCTGCTGGCGCTGCATGCCGCCACCCTGATCGACATCGCCCACCACGCCCAGGATGCCGCCGAGCGCGAGCGCGCCGACACTCTGGTGAGCTTCCTGACCCCGATCTCCAAGGCCTGCCAGACCGAATGGGGCATCGAGAACACCTACAACGCCCTGCAGTGCTTCGGTGGCCACGGCTACATCCGCGAGCACGGCATGGAGCAGCTGGCCCGCGATGCACGCATCACCACGCTGTATGAAGGCACCACCGGCATCCAGGCGCTGGACCTGATCGGCCGCAAGACCGCATCCAGCCAGGGCGCCGGCCTGAAGCTGATGCTGGCCGAGATCGAAGCCTTCGCCAAGGAACACGAGGGCAACGAAGCGCTGGCCGAGTTCATCGGCCCGCTGCGCGCCAAGGCCGCCGAATGGGGCAAGCTGACGATGGACGTGCTGCAACGCGCGGCCGCCAATCCCGACGAACTGGGCGCGGCCAGCTACGACTACCTGTTCTATTCGGGTTACGTGGTGCTGGCCTACTGGTGGGCCCGCAGCGTCGCCGCCGCCGATGCCAGCGCGCACGGCGCCGCCTTCGCCCAGGGCAAGCGCGAGACCGCACGGTTCTACTTCGCCCGCGTGCTGCCGCGCACCCTCAGCCACGCCGCCGCGATCCAGGCCGGCGCCGCGCCGCTGATGGCCATGGACGACGAGCGCTTCGGCGCCTGAACCGGGCTTCGCCCGGCACCCGCGGTAGTGCCGGCCGCTGGCCGGCAACCGCAACAGCCGGCTTCCTGCGGGATGGCGAGGTGGGTCCAATTGCGGGGGACGGCGCACGCCACCGGACCCACCCCGCCTTCGACAGATTTCCGCTGCTGTAGATCCACGCCACGCGTGGATGAGAACCCCTGAAATCCTTCTGGAGAAGAGCCCCCTTTTGTTAAAGGGGGCGCGCCGACAGGCGCGGGGATTAGGAAGAATGCGCGGGCAACCCAGCGCGCCGACGGCGGGCTGGGTTGCTAAAGGGGGCGCACCGATAGGTGCGGGGGATAGGAGGAATGCGCGGACCTGAATCATTGCGATTTGGGTTTCGCCCTCCGGGCGATACCCAAATCGCAATGATTCAGGTATAAGCTGTTCTCCCGATGGAGACAGACACTACACGCTTGGGTCTGATCGAAGCCGGAGCTCCGTTTTCTGCTCCGGGCGCCGAAGCATCGCCCAACGCCACGACGCTGCATCGCCCCGGTTCGGTCCGGCTGCTCTCGCTTGATGCCCACGGACGCGTACTGGACTGGATCACCTGGCAGGATGCGGCTTGCCTCTACGCCCGCGAGGCGGTGGCCTGGACGCTCGGCGACCCCTGCCTGCACATCCACGGCGGCACCAACCGTTTCAGCGGCCTGCAGAGCGGCATGGACCTGCACCCGATCATCGCCGCCCGCGGCCACGCCCGCTCCCGTGCGATCGACCCGACGCCGAACCTGACCAACCAGGCCCTTTTCGCCCGCGACGCCCATCTGTGCATGTACTGCGGCCAGCAGTTCAGCCGCCCCACGCTCACCCGCGACCACGTCATGCCGCTGTCCAAGGGCGGCCTGGACTGCTGGGAAAACGTGGTCACCGCCTGCTTCCACTGCAATTCGCGCAAGAGCGACCGCACCCCGCAGCAGGCCGGCATGCCCCTGCTGGCAGTGCCCTACCGGCCCAGCTGGATCGAGCACCTGATCCTGTCCAACCGCAACATCCTGGCCGACCAGATGGCCTTCCTGAAGGCGCAATTGCCCAAGCGCTCGAAACTGAGCACCTGAACGCCTGAAAATGCAACCCTCACCGTCCTGTCACGGACGGCGGCGTTTGCTTGCCCCACCCCCGTTTGAGGGCGAAAATGGGCGTTCAGAAAAAGTGCGAACATGATGATCGACTCTGCCCGCTATCCCCGCCTCGCGCGCATCCAGACGCCGGATGACCTGCGCACGTTCGACGAATCCGAATTGAGGGCGGTTGCCGACGAACTGCGCGCCTACCTCATTGAATCGGTGGGCAAGAGTGGCGGCCACTTCGCCGCCGGCCTGGGCGTGATCGAGCTCACCGTGGCCCTGCACTACCTGTACCAGACACCGCACGACCAGCTGGTCTGGGACGTCGGCCATCAGACTTACCCGCACAAGATCCTGACCGGCCGCCGCGACGAGATCCACACCGTCAAGCAGAAGGACGGCATCGCGCCGTTCCCGAAGCGCGAGGAAAGCGAGTACGACACTTTTGGTGTCGGCCACTCCTCGACCTCGATCTCGGCCGCACTGGGCATGGCCATCGCCCGCCAGTCCGAAGGCGACGACCGCAAGATCGTGGCGGTGATCGGTGACGGCGCGATGACCGCCGGCATGGCGTTCGAAGCGCTGATGCACGCTGGCGGCATGGAGCCGGAGCCGAACCTGCTGGTGATCCTCAACGACAACAACATGTCGATCTCCGAGGCCGTGGGCGGCCTGACCAAGATGCTGGGCCGCGCCACCGGCAGCCGCACGCTCAACGCGCTGCGCGAAGGCGGCAAGAAGATTCTCGGTGACAAGAAGAACAATCCGGCACGCTTCGTGAAGCGCTGGGAAGAACACTGGAAGGGCATGTTCGTGCCTTCCACGATGTTCGAGGAAATGGGCTTCCACTACACCGGCCCGATCGACGGCCACGACATGCCCGCCCTGCTGTCCACGCTGAAGACGCTGCGCGCCTCCAAGGGCCCGAAGCTGCTGCATGTGATGACCACCAAGGGCAAGGGTTACGAGCCGGCCGAAGGCGACCAGATCGGTTACCACGCCGTGGGCCCGTTCGATCCGGACAAGGGCCTGGTGGCCAAGGCCGGGGCCAAGAAGCCGACCTACACCGATGTATTCAGCGACTGGCTGTGCGATGCCGCCGCCGCCGAGCCGCGCCTGTACGGCATCACCCCGGCGATGCGCGAAGGCTCCGGCCTGGTGCGTTTCAGCAAGGAATACCCGCAGCGCTATTTCGACGTTGCGATTGCCGAGCAGCATGCGGTCACCCTCGCCGCTGGCATGGCTACCCAGGGTGGCAAGCCGGTGGTGGCGATCTACTCGACCTTCCTGCAGCGCGCGTACGACCAGCTGGTACATGACGTGGCCATCCAGGACCTGGACGTGCTGTTCGCGATTGACCGCGCCGGCGTGGTCGGCCCGGACGGTGCGACCCACGCCGGCAACCTCGACCTGAGCTTCCTGCGCTGCGTGCCGAACCTGGTGGTGATGGCACCGTCCAACGAAGCCGAGTGCCGGCAGATGCTAAGCACCGGCCTGCAGCACCCGGGCCCGGCCGCCGTGCGCTACCCGCGCGGCACCGGCACCGGCGTTGCAGCCGGCACCGACCTGTCGACCCTGCCGATCGGCAAGGGCGAACTGCGCCTGCAGGGCAGCCGCATTGCCCTGCTCGCCTTCGGCAGCACCGTGGCCGCCGCCGAGCAGGTCGGTCGCGAACTGGGCCTGAGCGTGGTCAACATGCGTTTCATCAAGCCGCTGGACCGCGAGCTGGTGCTGGCTGTCGCCGCCCAGCATGAGGGCCTGGTGACGATCGAAGACAACGTGGTGGCCGGTGGTGCCGGCTCCGGTGTTGGTGAACTGCTCAATGCCGAAGGCGTGCTGCGTCCGATCCTGCACCTGGGGCTGCCCGACAGCTACCAGCACCATGCCAGCCGCGAAGACCTGCTGGCCGAAGCCGGCATCGACGCCGCCGGCATCCGCGCTGCTGTGCTCAAGCGCTGGCCGCAGCTCGCCGCAGGCACCCCGCCGCTCAGCGCGGCAGGCTGAGGCCGATCACCACCCGGTAGATCCACACAGGGCGCAATGGGCGCGGACAGCGTCCGCACCCTCCAGGCTCGCAACGCGTAGATCCACGCCATGCGTGGATGATGGAATTCCGGGTGCCTGCCTTGGCAGGCACCCGCGCTCAGCCGTAACTGACCGCTTCGACGAATGCGCCGCTGGCTTCCACGCGCACGGCCGCACGCTGACCGGTGTCGACAAAGTGCAGGCGGGCCAGGGTCTCGGCGAAGTCGTAGGCGCGGGCGCCATCGCGGAACTCGATCGGCTCCGGCCGGTCCGGATGCAGCACGCGCCACTGGCGCTGTTCGCATTGCAGGCGGATCAACATGCAGCTCACTCCTTGAGACAGCGTATCGACGGCGGCGGGATGCCCATGCCGGTTATGGCACACGGCACCGCTGGAATTCAGGGCACGCAACGTGCCCTGATCGCAGACAATACGGCGTTCAAAATGTGAGCTGTATCAGATTATTCTGATTTTCATGGGCTGAACCCGTAAAGGTCAGTTCACCTGGAACTGCGCCCGGCAGCCATCACTCACCCAGATGCCGCGGCGATCCCAGCCCCAGCTCTGGCCTTCGATGCAGGCGCTGCGTGAGTCCTGGCGGATCAGGCGCACGCCCCGGCGGATGCGCGCATCGCAGTACTCCTGCCGATGTCCATTGGAATGGCAGGTGACCACATCGCCGCCGCCCCATCCGTTGCCATTGCCATTGCCCCAGCCGCCACCATTGCCACCCCAGCCGCCACCGCGGCGGTATTCACCGACGAATTCGGCACGGCACCCCTGCGTGACCCAGACGCCGTTGCGCGACTGGCCCCAGGTCTCACCTTCCACACAGGGCGAACCGGACAACTGGCGGATCAACCGCGCGCGGCCGTCCAGGCGGCACTCATTGCTGCGATTCTTGACCGACTCGCAGCGCACGATGCCGCTGCCATCGCGGCCACCATAGCGGTCGTCGTCATAGCCGTAGCCATAGCTCTGCGCCTGGGCGCCGCCGGCCGCCGCCAGCATCGGCAACAGGGTGCAGGCCAGGGTGCGCCAAGTGAGTGCCTTGCCCATCGAGATCTCCAGATGAATACGATGGCGCAAGCATCCGGGATTCACGGCCCGGCGCACAGAGGGGAGCGCAACGGCAGTTTTTCCCCATTCAAACAACGCAACCGGACCTGACTGGACCGCCGTGAGCTCATGGCCCCCCGTTTGCTGCCCCACTGGCCATGCCACCGGCATTGCCCAGGCGTTCCTCGAACGCATAGGCGAACAGCTCGGCATCATTGCTGATGCCCAGTTTCCTCATCGCCGAAATGCGTTGCCGGCTGATGGTACTGACGGTGCGCCGCAGCTGCCCGGCGATCTCTGTGATCGAAGGCCCCGACACATACAGCCGCAGAACTTCCAGCTCCTTGGGCGACAGTACTGAAAGCGATCGCTCACGCCCGGAGTCCTGCAGGCAGGGCGCCAGCTCGGGGTCCAGGTAGATCCCGCCACTCAGCACGGCATCGACCGCCTTGCGAACGCCATCCACGCCACTGCTTTTGCACACCAGTCCCCGCACACCCGTGCGCATGGCCATGTTCAAGGTCGTGGCATTGGTGACCATCGTGACCAGGATCACCGGCACCTTGGGGTAATTGCGACTCAACGCCTGCAGCATCGACTGGCCATCCGAGCGCCCCCCAGTGGGCATCGAGAAATCAGTCACCACCAGATCAACGACTTCTTCGGCCAGGATCGACATAAGGCTTTCTGCACACCGCGCCTCTGCCACCACGCGATGGCGCCCACCAGCCTCGATCACGATGCGCGTACCAAGCAGGATCAGAGGATGGTCGTCCGCGATGGCAATTCGAGTGAGCATGCTGATTACCCGTAAATAGTCACGCCGCAATGCGCAGCAAAAACCCTAGTAATCATTCCGGGCAACGTCAACTTAACAATGATCCACTGCAATTGATTTCATTCAAGCAGAATCGCCAGCCCGTTTCCATTATTTGCATTCGCGATCATAAACAAACGCCGCGCGTGAAATTTCCCAATAGTTTCATTCCAGAAATCCGGAAAGGCCGCTTACATATCCATCTCCGATTACTCGCTGCGCTGGACACCCCATGGTCCGATTCCGTCGTCAATCGTTTGAGGATCTGCAAGGACCACTTGAACCAACGCCGCTGGCACCGGCAACACTGCCGACGGCAGCATTGCCGTTCGTACAGCAGTTGCGCCTGCACCTAGCAAGCGACAGCACGCCGTCACGGCGGCCGGCCCATGCCGCGATCATCCACGGCGAGGCCACGGTGTGCTGGCTGGATGCCAGGAACGACCGGATGATGACCACTGCGCCAGCGCCGATCACCCTGACGCTGCTGCAGAGGCTGTTGCGCGATGAGGATCCCCCGCTGAGTCTGGTGCCGGTGACCCAGGATGTGTTCATGCAGCGCGCGACAGTGTCCAGCAACATCCCGCTACGCCCGACCCTGTGGAACGTCGGCCTGTCCACGGCTGATCACAACGCGCCGATGCCTACCCTGCACGAGAGCGCGAAGCTGCGCCTTCGTCGCTGGCCGGATTTCCGCATCCTGGCCCATCGGCCGGATCATTTCCGGCTGTGCGCGCTGCTGATCAAGCAAGGCGCATCCGTGCAGGCGTGCTGCGACCTCCTCGACCTGCCGCGCCGTACCGTGCAGTCGTTCTTCAATGCGGCGTTTCTCACCGCCTATGCCTTTCCCGTCGTAGGCGAGGACGCACCCGTGCGCCCCTCGCCCACCGATGGCCTCGTCAACCTGTGGCGACAACTTCGCATCCGCTGGAGTGCATGACCGTGCGTGAGCACAAGATCGTAGTGATGGGCCCACTTGGCGCGGGCAAGTCCACCCTCGTGCAGACCCTGACCCGGGGCAAGGCCGTAGTGACCGAGGCCCGCAATACCGACCCTGCCGTGGGCAAGCAGTACACCACCGTAGCCATGGACTATGGCGACATCGACCTGCCGGGTGGCGACCGCCTGCGCCTGTATGGATCGCCCGGACAGGAGCGCTTCTCGTACATCTGGCCGATCCTGCTGGCCGGTGCCGAAGGCGCCATCGTCCTGATCGATGGCAGCGCCAGCAAGGACAGTACGCTGGCGGGGCAGCACCTGAAGGCCATCGCAGACAACGCGCCGGGCCTGCCCGTGGTCATCGGTTTCACCCGGTGCGGCAGCACCGATGACCCGGTACAGCCGCACTGGCAGGACTGGTTGCAGGACCACGCACCGCACCTGCCGGCGTTGCCGCTGGACCCACGCGACATGGCGCAGGCCATCACCACGATGGATCTGCTGATGAGCCAGATCGAATGCAATGCCATGGCGGCCGCCCATGAATGACATCGGCCACGCTTCGGCACTGAATGCCCTGGCACGCGACGTCACCGGCATCCAGGCCCTCGTCGTTGCCAGCACCGATGGTTTTGCACTGGCCCAGGCCGGCCCGCAAGGCCATGTCGCCGATCGTCTGGCCGCGATGACCAGTTCGATGCTCGGCCTGGCCAGCGCGCTGGGCCGCGAACTGCACTTTGGCGAACTCGACACACTCATCCTCGATGCCGCCAACGGCAAGGTTCTGATGCTTGCCATTCCCGGAGCACAGCCCCGCCTATTGATGACCGCATGCGACCACAGCTGTGTCATCGGCAACGTGCTGTGGCATGCCAAGCAGTGCGTGCGTGCCCTGGCCGACAACCCGAACTGATGCATGCCTCTCTCACTGATCAGACGGCTCTTCAACTCCTCACACCCGCAACGGACCACTGAAATGAATATCGCCATCAACAAATGCCTGGACACGCTCATGCAGATCAACGGCGCACAAGCCGTTGCCCTGGTCGATTACGAAAGCGGCATGCTGCTGGGTGAAGCCGGCTCAGGCGTGGACATGGAACTGGCGGCCGCTGGAAACACCGAGGTGCTGCGCGCCAAGATGAAAACGGCCGAAGCGCTCAAACTCAACGACAACATCGAAGACATGCTGATCACCCTGGGTCGTGCGTACCACGTGCTGCGCCCGGTGTCGGCCAAGAAGGGCCTGTTCTTCTATGTGGTGCTGGATCGGCAGAAGGCCAATCTTGCTCTCGCCCGGCGCATGGTGCTGGACGTGGAAAGCTCGCTGGCGCTGTAGCGCACGACAACGATAGCCAGGGGATGCGAATGCCGGGGCTGCTCTGGGGAGAGCGGCCCCGGCCTGTGGTTGCACCGCGCGCCCTTCTCGACAACGGGAGCCGCCCTCCATGCGCCCTCGATCAACCACACAGGCGGCACGTCGCCCCCGCCACTACCGGCCCTGGGCGTCGGTCTGCATCGTCGCCGGACTGACAGCCGTCTACGCGCTACTGTTGTGCGCGCCCTCGGCAGATGACGCTACCGGCCGCACCCGGCCGCGCGACGCGGCCAGCGTGCTGGGCGGCGCCATCGCCGCCGTGGAAAGCAGTTACGCCAGAGGTGATCTCACCGTGACCGACCAGCACCTGGGTCTGCCTGCCAGCGCCGCGCATTGCGCGCACCTGCGCGCCGCGCTCCCCGACACCGGCCGCGCAGTGCTGACCTGTGATCTGCGCCAGGACGGCCGCCTGCAATGGTGGCGAACCCCTGCCGGAGAATGGCGATGCAATGCGGGCATGGCCGATGTGCAGGCAGTGCCTGTGCCATGCCCAACGCAATTGCGGCGCACTTTCTGATTATTCGCAAAACAGTCGCGCTGCCATTCAACACGTTCAACTTTACCAGTTCTTGAATATACCCACTGCCGTGCACGTGATTTCCTATGACTGCGCCACGAATGCTTGTTTCGGGGCCAGACCAACGAAACCACCACGCCACAGAGGATTGTCATGAATACCGAAATCGGCCGTACACGCCACGCAGGCAAAAGCGCATCCCGGCAGAAGGGCTTTTCCCTTATTGAACTCATGGTGGTGGTGGCGATCATCGGTATTCTGGGGATGATTGCCCTGCCGCAGTATCAGCGGTTCTCGGCCAAGGCAAAGCTGGCCGCTGCCCTCGCAGAAGTCGCCGGTGGAAAAGTCGGCGTTGAATCACTCCTCGCCGAAGACAGCACGATCACCTCGCCGGAATCGATTGGCTTGCCCGAGTCAAGCTCCCGCTGTACCTGGATTACGGTGACAAGCGATGTCACGAATGGAGCTACGAGCATCAACTGCGAGCTCAAGAGCGACGCTGCAATCGGCAGTGGCAGCCTGACCCTGGATCGCGACTGGCAGGGAGCCTGGCTCTGCAAGGGCGACATTCCGGACCGGAGCCTCCTTCCCCAGGCCTGCATGAACTGATCGCACGCGTAAGCCCCTACATAGATCGCCGGGCCTGTATCCAGTTGCGCGAGTCTCTCCCATTGTGTGCGCCGGCCGCGATTCAAAGTTGATTTCCTCATGGAGGATCCTATGAAAAAGAAAATCTCAAGAGCCGGCCACGCGGTGAGGCGTACACATCGGCAACGAGGGTTTTCTCTGGTCGAACTCATGGTGGTCGTAGCCATCATTGCAGTTCTTTCCCTGATCGCAGTTCCGCAATACAAGAAGTTCTCTACCAAAGCCAAGCTGGCGGCGGCGTTGGCCGAACTGGCCGGTGGGAAGGCGGGAGTGGAGGCTTGGTTGGCCGAAGGAGGTGATCTCCTTGGCTCAGACAACCGCAAGCTGGGCCTGCCGGAGAGCAGCGAGCGCTGTGAAACCATCACGACGAGAATTGGTCCAGATGGCGACCTGGAAATCGATTGCCTGCTGCGGTTCGATACCGGCTACAACGTGGGGACATGGCGAAACAACCTGATGCTGATCAGGGATTCGGGCAGCCATGAATGGCGCTGCTGGACTGCCATCCCCTATTACGACCTCCTGCCCAAAGGCTGTGGCCCCGGCAATCCATAGCCTGCCATGCAGATACTTCAAGCTGTTCACGCTTTGCCGCTCCAGTCAGGCAGTGGCGCCTGCGAAAGCCGGCCGTCCCCCCTCCCCTCCCTCGTCATCGCCGATGCAAACCCCTGGATCCGACGCGAACTGATACGCAGACTCCGGCCCCATCTGGACGGCAGAACCCTCGGCGAAGCGCGCTCGCCCGCAGAGGTTCTGACCCAGATCGCCAGCCCGCGCTGCAACGTACTGATCATCGATCCCTGCATGCCGACTGTGGGCCAGGCCGACGGCATGCCCCTGCTGCGCCGCATCTGCTGCCTGCGCGGGGATCTGCTCATCCTCGTGCTGGTCCAACAGCCCTTGCGCGTACTGCAGGATCGCGCCCTGCCGGCACAGATCGGTCATGTCTATGCCAAAACGGTGAATCCATCGTGGCTGTGCCATGTCGTAAGCCAGGCACTGCGCGGGGGATCCTCCGGCGTTACGCCACCGGCGCAGGACGCAAACCGGTAACCGGCCCGGAGGCGGTCGCCATCGCCTCGAAATGCACGGCATCCACGCTACTGCCCAGCGCCTCCACGCGCACCGTGCTGCCCTGGCCGGTCCGGCGATGGTGGGCGCTGGCCAGGCCAACCGCGGCATCGAACGCTGCGGCCCCGGAGTTGAATGCTTCGGCGACGCCTGCGGCCGGATCCAACAGGGACCACTGCGCGGCACTGCACTTGACGGTAATGACCATGGGACGCTCCTTCTGGGATAGGCGCAGGGGGCACCAGAGCCTCTGCTGATGCCGTCACCCTAGCCATGCCATCAGGGTGGTCCCATCAGAAAAGTACGAAAAGTCCGCGCCAATGCGTCAGAACCCCACCCTCATCACATCCCTGAGTCCGTTTAGCTCGTTCATTCCGTGATCCTTGTCACGGAGTCAGCTGGGCTTCACACTACCATCATCAACAGGGGCCCCTTCCACATGCGCACCTTCTTCTCGCACCAGCGTTCGACGTTGCTGAAGTTCTATTTCGTGGCCAGCTATCTGATTCTGATCGAAGAGTTGGTCCGCGCCGCCGTGCATTGAGCGCTTGCTGACGGGCTATTTGCGACAGAGAATGTTGCTTTACGCACGGAGCTCGCGCATGAAGGTGCTTCTTCTGATTCCAGCGCTGCTGGTTCTGGCCGCATGCGCGAGCCCGGACAATGCAGCCCCGCGTGCCGACGGCAAGCCTTCGACAACCATGCCCAAGGTAGGCGGCGATCGCGACGCGCACGGCTGCATCGGCTCGGCCGGCTACCAGTGGTGCGAACACAGCCAGCGCTGCGAGCGGCCCTGGGAGCTGGCACAGGCACACGGCCTGGCCAACAGCGCCGAGGCCATCGACGCGTACTGCGCCACGCCCGCCAGCCCGGCGCGCAAGTGAGCACGACCCGTCATGGCTGAGCTGAGTCCCCTGCCCGACCTCGCCCGTGGCCGGTATCGCCACTTCAAGGGCGGCGAATACGAAGTGATCGACATCGTCCGCAGCAGCGAGACGCTGGAACCATTGGTGCTGTACCGCGCACTCTACGGCGAAGGTGGCCTGTGGGTACGCCCCTACCCGATGTTCGTCGAGCAGGTCCCAGGCAAACACGGCCCGCAGGCGCGTTTCGCACGCATCGACGATTGATCCGGCTCCCACCGGGCGGTGGCCGATGGTCGCGCCGGTGACGCGATCCGGCTGCGCTACAATCATACCGTCCAGTCGGTTTCTTCCCATCATGTCCTCGCCCCCTCCCCGCTCGCGGCGCAAAGCGCCCGACAGCGTGCGCCAGTCATTGCTGCACGCCACCATTGCCGTGATTGGCCAGCACGGGCTGGCGGCACTGACCGTGCAGGATGTCGCGCGCGTGGCCGGGGTCAGCAAGGGCGCGTTGTTCCACCATTTCAGCAGCAAGCAGGCACTGGTCGATGAAGCCATCGGCGCACTCATCGGCGAATTCGAGGCGCGTGTGCGCGCGCTCCTGCAGGACGGCACGCCCGGCCACGGCTGCTTCAGCCGCGCCTATGTGCGGGCCAACTTCGAGCACCTGCTGCAGCAGGAACAGGACAACGACGTCGGCCTGACCCTGGGCAACCTGATGGAGCCGGCCCTGCTGGCGCACTGGCGCGACTGGAAGCGCGCGATGCTGGCCGAGTTCCCCGGCGAAGCCGGCGATCCGCGCCTGTACGCGGCACGCTGCGCGGCCGATGGCTATTGGGCCGCCGCCTATGGTCGGCCGCTGGACGAAGCAGAGCGCCTCAATGCGCTGGCGATGGCCGAGCAGGCCCTCAAGCTGTGCGACCCGCAGTGACCCGGAGCCCGCGATGAACCCCTATATCTACCTGGCCGCCGCCATCGTGCTGGAAGTGATTGCCACGTCGCTGCTGAAGGCCTCGGACGGCATGAGCCGGCTGTGGCCGACACTGGGCGCGCTGGTCGGCTACGGGCTGTGCTTCTACCTGCTGTCGGTCACCATGAAGTCGGTGCCGACCGGCATCGCCTATGCGATCTGGTCCGGCGTCGGCATCGTGCTGATCTCGCTGATCGGCCTGGTGGTGTTCAAGCAGCGGCTGGATGCAGCTGCGCTGGCCGGCATCGCGCTGATCTGCGCCGGCGTGCTGGTGATCAACCTGTTCTCGCGCAGCAGCGCGCACTGAACACGCTGCTGCGCGACAGGTGCTAGCTGACCTTCTTCGCCACGCTCATGCCGATCAGGAACAGCACCACGGCAATGATGATGCCGGCCCAGAACAGGAACTTGGCGATGCCCACAGCGGCACCGGCGATGCCGCCGAAGCCCAGCACGCCGGCGATGATGCCGATGATGGCGAAAATGATGGCCCACTTGATCATGTCAGTCCTTACCCCGCAGGGAACGCAAACGGTGTGATCAGGCTAGGCCGCAGCCGATGCGGCAATCGTGAAAAGGCCGCGTGTGCGGCGTGAATCAGCGCGGCCGGAAGCGCAGCAGCGCCACCGCGAAGGCCAGGAACACGCTTCCCACCAGCCGCTCGAACCAGCGCCGTGCGAATGGCTTTGCAAGCCAACGACGCAGGCCGTGGCCACCGGCGGCGTACATCACGTACCAGAACAGTTCGCAGGCCGCGAAGGTCGCCACCAGCACGCTGTACTGCACGGCCTGGCTACGCGACGGATCAACGAACTGCGGCAGGAACGCCGCGGCGAACAACAACAGCTTGGGGTTGCTCAAGCCAACCCACAGGCCGCCACGGAATACCGTCGCTGCGCCATGTACCGGCGCCAGTGTGACCTCGGCAGCATCGGCCACCGCGGGTGCCGGGCGGCAACTGTCACGCCACGCCTTGATGCCAAGCCAGGCCAGGTAGGCCACACCGAGATAGCGCAGCACTTCGAACAGCATCGGCGAGGAGTGCAGCAACGCGCTCAGGCCCGCAGCGGATGCGGCCAGCACCAGCAGCATCGCCAGCAGGCAGCCGGCCATGGCCGGCACGCTGCCACGGAACCCCAGCCCGACGCTGCGCCCGAGGATGTGCAGCATGTTCGGCCCGGGCGTCCCGCACAGCACGAAGACCGTGGCCAGGAACCACCACCAGGTATGCAGGGCCATTGCCGGTTTCCACTTCAGAAGACGGCACCAGCATAGGGCACCCATGCAGGACGCGGCACATACAGCGGGCGGTGGATGCGACGGTTACAGATGCCGGCGCCCGTGCACGGCAGCGCCACTGCCATCTGTGCTGCAATGGCCGTCTCTGGCTTGGAGCAGTGCATGAAGACCCTTGGCCTGATCGGCGGCATGAGCTGGGAAAGCTCGGCGCAGTACTACCGGCTCATCAACGAGGCGGTGCGGCATCGCCTCGGTGGCGCACATTCGGCGCAACTGCTGCTGTGGTCGGTGGATTTCGCCGGCATCAAGCAGCTGCAGCACGACGGCCAATGGGATCTGCTGGGCAACCACATGCTCGATGCTGCACGGCGGCTGCAGGCCGGTGGTGCCGAGCTGCTGGTGATCTGCACCAACACCATGCACACGCTGGCCGGCCGGATCGAAGCCGGATGCCCGCTGCCCCTGCTGCATATCGCCGACCCGACCGCCGCGGCGATCCTGCAGGCCGGCATCCGCAAGGTGGGACTGCTCGGCACCGCCTTCACCATGGAGCAGGCGTTCTACCGCGACCGGCTGCAGGACCGCTTCGGGCTGGAGGTACTGGTTCCGGAGGCCGATGATCGCCGCAGCGTGCACGACATCATCTACCAGGAGCTGATCTGCGGCGTGGTCAGCGAGCATTCGCGGCAGGCGTACGCCGGCGTGATCGCGCGCCTGGTTGCACGCGGCGCCGAAGCGATCATCCTCGGCTGTACCGAAATCATGTTGCTGGTCCGCGCCGAGGACAGCCCGGTGCCGCTGTTCGACACCACCACCCTGCACGCCCTGGCGGCGGTGGATGCGGCACTGGCCTGACCCTGCGCGCTGTCAGTCTTCGCCCTGCACTTCCAGTGCGGTGATCAACCAGTCGACCACGGCCTGCGAATCACACAGGAAGAAGATGGCATCGCCCGAACGCGCCTCGGTCAGCAGCCGATAGACGGTAATCGCCACTGCCGACTGGTTGGCGATGAACACCTCCGGGCTGCGCGGTCCCTCGCTGTGGCCGGCCACGGCATGCAGCGCCTTGCGCGCAGCCACGGTGGCGGGCGGGTCCGCGCTGCGGGCCAGTTCCGGCCCGCGCAGGCCCCACGCAATGAACACATGCTTGCCCTTGAACGTGGTGTCCAGGACACGCACCTGCCCGGCCTCTGCGCCAGCCGAGCGATGAATGACGGTACTGCTGATCAACGCAACCCCCTGTGGTCGTCGTGGTCCGCGCATCCTCCTCCACACGCCGGCTGCACGCCAGTGACGGCAGCCACAGGCTGGGCCGGCAAGCGTGGGAGAGATGTAAGAAGGTGTAAGCCGATGCGATCGGATGTGCCGCGATGATAAGGGATGTAAGGCTCTGCATGGGCCGGTGCACACTACTAAATCCCCACTGAGCCAACGCCGGAACGATCCGTTCCGATGGCCCCGGGCTGGTCCATTCTTGCGGCCCGTTCCCCTGCCGAGGCCCCCCCATGACCCATCGCCTGCTGCTGCCGATTGCCCTCCCCACCCTGGCCCTGCTGCTGGCCGCCACCACGGTGGCCGCCCAGGATTACGACAGCGATCCCATTGCGCCGCTGCGCTGCGAATCGCAGTTCAACAAGACCCAGCAGTGCCCGATCGAAGGCCGCATGCGCCTGGCCAGGCAGCTGTCGGTCACCCGCTGCGTAGAGGACCAGAACTGGGGCCAGAGCCGCCGCATGCTCTGGGTCACCGACGGCTGTCGCGCCGAGTTCGTGGCCGACGGACAGGGACGCGGCCGCTGGCCGGGGCGCGGCCGGGACCGTGACCGCGATGACGATGGCGAGCGCCTGTCTGCGAGTCCTACGAGCAGAAGGACAAGGAATGCCGCATCCGTGTGCGCCACGAGGTACGCCTGGTCAAGCAGAAGTCGGTGACACCGTGCGTCGAGGATCGCAACTGGGGCTGGGACCGCCGCGGCGTGTGGGTCAGCGACGGCTGCCGTGCCGAGTTCCGTGTGTATTGACTGCCGACCACACGCTGGCTGTGGCGGATGCGCAGACACGGCCGACGCGATCGATAGACTGGGCGCACCCAGCCCAGGAGCCTTCGATGGTGCCGCCCGATCCCTCCTCGACGATGTTGCACATCCGCGAGGCAATGCCCGCCGACGTTTCCGCGTTGATCGCGCTCGACAGCGTTGCGGTCCACGATCCGCAACGCGCACGGCAGATCAGCGACTGGCAGGCCCGTGGTGGCATGCACGTGGCCGAATGGGCCGGCCAGCTGGCCGGTTACCTGGTCATCCACCATCACTTCTTCGGCGAAGCCTTCGTCGAGATGCTGATGGTGGCGCGCGAACAACGCAGCCAGGGCGTCGGCGCCGCCCTGCTGCGCCATGCCATCGCGCTGCACGGCCACGGCAGGCTGTTCACTTCGACCAATGCTTCCAATACCGGCATGCAACGCCTGCTCGCCGCTTCGGGTTTCATCGACAGCGGCATCGTGCACGGATTGGACGAAGGCGATCCGGAGCTGCTCTACCGCTTTGCCGGCAGCTGATCGAGATACGTGGTCACCTTTGCATCCAGCAGGTCCATCAACAGCGGATCCATGCAGCGATAGTCGTCGGGGATATCCAGGCAATGCAGGCGCTTGTATTCCAGCAGGCGCGCATAGGCGGCCTGCAGGCGATGCTGGTGCTTGGCCTCCATCACGAAGATGACATCGGCCCAGCGGATATCCGCCGGGCCGATGGGGCGTCGTGCATGCGGGCTGGTGCCGGCCGACAGCGCAGCGAAGCCGGGTCGCCGTCGCCACATGGCTTCGGCGGTCGGGCTGCGCAGCTGGTTGCGGCTGCAGACGAACAGCAGGTTGATCATTCCTGTTCCTGCAGTTGGCGGGCGCTGAGGACCGGATAGGTGAAGCCCAGCTGGCGTGCGCGCGCGAGCTTGGCATCGCGCGTATACAGCAGCTTCCAGTTCTTCTCGGGCTTGTAGCTGTAGGCGGTCGTGGCGCGGTCGCCACCACGGTTGCGAGCCTGGCTGCGACGCCAGGCACGGTTTCTTGCAGAATCCATGATGTGTTCTCGTGAGTACCGGGTTCAGCAGCCGCGGTAGTACGAGTGGCGCGCAGCATACACCGCACGCACAAAAAAGCCCACGCATCGCTGCGCGGGCTTCTTGATTCATCACAGTGGTCGGGACGGCCGGATTCGAACCGACGACCCTCTGCCCCCCAGGCATCGTTACTGATTGGCCCATCCCGTTGATCTGTAAGGGTTTCAGGTCTTCGCACGGCGTCCCAAAAGTGCAGATTGCCCCCCAATCCGATCAATCACTTACGCGCCAATAGGGTGCAGCCCGCCCGGCCTACACGCCGCGGCGCATCTGCTGCAGCCCTGCCCTCACCCACGCCTTGGTGCGGACGTCCCTCGCGCGGGGTTTCGTCTCTGTCGGCGGCTTGCGAGGTTCGAGCGCCGCCTTGATCCGCTCGACCTCCTTCGCTCCTGCCTCGGCCAGACGCCGAGCCTGTTGCTGCTGCTCACGGGTCGGCGGCAGGCCGGGCAGCGGCGGCGGCGGCTGGATCGGCGTGCTGTCGGTCAGCCGGGCGACTGCCTGGCGCAGGGGCATATCGGGATAGAGCCTGGCCGCACACCAGCGCTCGGCGTACCGCTTCGCCTGCCGGACGTTGGCCGCGCGGACTTCCTTCACTTCCCAAAACTTGTGGCCTTCCAGCCATAGGCGCACCCCAGGCCCGCCATCGGGTTCGACGCCGGCCGTCTCCCGGCCGTTGTACCAAAGCGCCCAGCGCTCGCCGGTCTGGACCCAGCCAGAGGGGATCGGGGCGGTGCGGAAGCCGTGGGAAGAGCGCATGGCCGGAAGGATACGGCCGGCGGTCGCAAACGCTGCGACAAGGGATCGTTCACCGGCTGAACCGTTCGGGATCACGCCCCGGCCACGGCCGGCAGGGCTACCCTCCGGCCATGTGCGGCCGATTCGTCCAGCTCCCCGTGATCGACTTCGGCCAGCCGGCCTGGCCGAGATCCAGCCGAGCTACAACCTCGCGCCGACACAGCGCGCCTCGGTGATTCTGGACAGGGGCGAAGGCCGGCAGGTGACCCGATTGGCGTGGGGTCTGCTGCCGTTCTGGGCCAAGGCCAAAGGCCTACAGGGCTCAACCATCAACGCCCGGATCGAGACGGTGGCCACCAAACCGGCCTTCCGGTCGGCGTTCAAGAAGCGCCGCTGCGTCATCCCCATGGCCGGCTACTACGAGTGGTCGGTGAGCCCGATCGATGAGAAGAAGGACCCCTGGTTCATCCACGCCACCGGGCCGCTGCTGGCCGCAGGCCTGTGGGAGGACACCAGCCCGCTGCTGCCCGACGGCAACCTGGGCACCTTCACCATCATCACCGGCGACAGCAGCGGCGTCTCGGCCGACATCCACGACCGCATGCCGGTCTGGCTGCAGGCCAACCAGATCGATGACTGGATGGCCGCAAGCCCCGACGATGCTATGGCAATGCTGCTGGCTAGCGAGCCGCCGGCGATGGAGGCGTACCGCGTCAGCCGCGCGGTGAACACGCCGCGAAACAACCGCGAGGATCTGCTGCAGCAGGTCGCCTAGCAATCAGGGGTAGACAGCGCCCTCACCAGTATCTGCAGCACCTTCCTTGATCGTCGGAAGCGTCGGCCAAGGCACGTCCGGGAAGCCAGGAGCCAAAGGCAGGTCACGGAGCGCCTGCCGGTAGGTCTGATACGCCGCCCTCTCCAGCGCGGTCAGTGGCGCATCGGGCATCTGGGTCCAATCAGTCGCGCGGAGAGCCAAACGTCGCTGTTCCCTGGCATCTTCGGCACGGATTCTCTCCACCAGAAATGCCGGGACTTCGCTGACTACCGTTTCCCCAGCAAACAGTGGCATGCCTTCTTCGATGGCCCTCGCGCTGCTGCTGGTTATCGCATAGAGGTTAGCGCTCAAACCTGTACCCCCACACGTCAATGAACGCTCCAGATCCAACTGGCGAAACACCATACAAGTACTGGAGCGTCCGACTTGCCACAAAGGCGTGGATTGGTGTTCGCTGGTTCGCCAAGCAGGTGTATCGCGACGCGGCTCCAGAGTTCCCAATCTCCGGGATGTCGATGAAAACCTGTTGATCGGCATTGTTGATCGTATTGGCGATGACGTAATTGGACGTCACCGGGATCACTCCAGAGAGAGCAACGTTGGTGCGCGTGGTCGCCATGCCACCGGATAGCACGCGGAACGGAGCGACGAGGTTGACTACGTAGTTGATCTCATCGCCGTTCTGACCGAATCGGTAGATGTTGCCGCTTGCATCAGTCAGCAGGCTACCCAGGTAACGCCGCGATGTGTCGCCAGCTTTCGACCGGGCGGAGCCGCTGAACGCCGTAGAAGCAGGCGCCGTGGTCACAATCTCAACATCCGGCGTGCCTGCGTTGGAATAGCCGTAGGCGTGATACCAGGTGCTGGCGGATAGGGATAGCCCAGCCTTGGTAATCGGCGACGGGAAGGAAAGCAGCCCTCCAAGCGACTGGATCGCCGCGAATCCGCTGGTGAAGGTGATCGAGGTTCCGCTGTTCCATACCATCTGCAGGCCGCAGATCTCCCCCGATACAGCCACGGCTGCGAGGCTGGAGTTCTGGATTGCAGTCGAGTGGTACCGCTCAGTCGACGACCCGCCTTGCAGGCCGGAGAGGGCTGTGTTGTGCGCTGCCCCGGGCTGCAGTGCGGTGTCAGCCTTTCCGAGCGAGGTAGTCACTTCCGCTGCCAGCGACAGCGTCGGCAAGCCAGCGGCTGCAGTGCCGTTGGCGACATTGATCTGCTGCGCGGTGCCAGTAATCGTCGCCTGGCGGGTTCCGGTTACACGCCCATAGGCGTCCTTGGTGATCGCCAGTAGGACACCAGCACCAGAGTCGGCAACCGGGGCAAGATCAATCGTAGGCAACCCAGCAGACGCATCACCGTTGGTGACTGCGACTCGGCCTGCGGTCCCCGTGATGGTGGCCGGCCGTGTTCCTGTCACCCTGCCCTTTCCGTCTCGGGAGATCGCCAGGAGCGTGCCAGTACCCGAGTTCGCGACGTCCTCCAGCCCGATCGTCGGGTTCCCTGCATCGCCGTCGGGGTTGGCGATGTCGATACCGGTACCTTCCTGGAGCGACCGCAACGCCCAATCACCGTTGCTCTGCCTCGCGGCGAAGCCTGCGCCGATCAGCGCGGCCAGCTTCTGGATGTTGGACGGGACTTCCCTGATCAGCTTCCAGATGGTCGACGCGATGCTGCTCGGGCCGCCGCTGCTGCTGCCGGTGGGGTTGATCACCTGCGCCGCGGTCAGGATCTGGCCATCGGGCCCACGCAGATTCACGCCTACCTGGGCGCCATTGGTCGCGTCGGGGTCGACATCAACGAAGCCGCGGGGATTCTGGTGTAGCGGGACGCGCTTCTTGGCCATTACCGCCCCAGCGCGCGGATCTCGCCCATGCGGGTGTTGCAGTCCTGCAAGGCGACCAGGTTGGCGTTGTACGCACTGACCACCGCCTCGACTGTGCGCGATGCTGCCCGGGTTGCCGGGCACGGCTGCGTCAGCCGGTCATCGACCGGGACCAGCTTCTCCACGGTCACATGGACCTTCTCGGGCAGCTTCGGCCGCTCGGGCTGGTGTGCGCAGCCGGTCAGTAGCATTGCGGCGATCAGAGCAAAGGAATTGAGCTGCACAGCTCCATCTCCAGTTGTGACCGGCATGCCGGCGTGGACTTTGCGGCCTGCAGCGCCTTCTCGGCTGCGGTGGC
Organism: Stenotrophomonas sp. YJH_SMC_123; assembly: GCF_059368215.1. NCBI lineage: Bacteria > Pseudomonadati > Pseudomonadota > Gammaproteobacteria > Lysobacterales > Lysobacteraceae > Stenotrophomonas > Stenotrophomonas sp. YJH_SMC_123. The sequence goes on along the minus strand of NZ_JCAFRM010000002.1, from coordinate 377,344 downwards.
CCGGCGCTGACCCTCGGCCGCTGCCGCTTCGGCCCGGGTCGCTGCAGCAGCAGCTGCCTTGCGCGCGACCTCGGCGGCGTCGATCGATGCCTGGGTCTGCCGGTTGACCTCCTGCAGGAGCTGGCCGGCGGCATCAGCCGCGCGCAGGTTCTCGGCCGCCTCGGCGCGCGCGCCATCGAGCTGGCGTTGTACCGCGCCGATCTGCTCCCGGTCGGCCGCAGCCTGGCGATCCTCGCCGCGCTGGCAGCCGGCCACGTACAAGCCACCGGCCAGCAAGCACCACAGGCCAAGGCGGATCAACTTCGCGTAGGGCGCCAGCGGGTCAGGGATCAGCACGGCGGCCGCTCCTCGGTTTCTGCTTGAAGCTGGTGGCCACCGGGACCAGGAAGGCGCCGCCGACGGCCAGGCCGCCCAGCACGATCAGACCCCACTCGGGAAACAGATTCTGTGCGCGCTCCGGCATCAGCGCGTAGGCGCCAAGGGCAGCAGCCGCAGCCGCCGCAACAGTGGCCAGCCAAGTGCTGGCCCGACCGGCAACCCCTCGCCAGTTAAATCGGTCCTTCACTTCAGCCCCCTGAGCTGCTTCAGCTCCTTGATGTCCTGCTTGTTCTGCTCGACCTGCACGGCCTGCTTGGCCAGTTCGAGCTTCAGCGCCGGCACGTCGGCCAGCTGCGTGTTGAACGTCTGCAGCTGCTGCTGCACGGTGGCCATCTGCTGGTTCGTGACCTGTTGCTGCGTCAGCACGGCCTGCATCGAGCTGATCAGCCAGTAGCCGCCGGCGATCATGAAGCTGGCGAAAGCGCCAACGATCCATTTCTCGACCGGGCCGAGTGAAAGACGAGTGCGGCCGTCCTGGCTCGGCTGGACTTCCATGCTCATGCGCTCCCGCCCACTTTGCCGCCGGCCTTCTGGTACACCGAGCGCAGCTTCTCCAAGCTCTGTTCGTGCTGGCCATAGCCGGCGCCCGGCAGGCTGGCCCACTCCTTGGAGCAGAGCGCCACGGCCCTGTCGAACTGTCCAGCCTTGACCGAGTCCAGCGCCTTGCGCCCCCGGATCAGCTCGATGCATGCCTTGTCCTGGCTCAGCGGGCCAAAGTCGGGCAGCCGGAGCTGGCGCTGCAGGTTGCCCCAGGTGCGGGACAGGAACTGATATCGACCGGCCGCGGTGGACGCCAGCTTCGCGTTTAACCGGACCAGCTTGGCCGGGTGCTTGCTGAGGTCGGTGAACAGGCCCCCGCCCACCAGGACGTCGTACCCGTTGTGCTTCGTGGGCTGGCGCCCGTTGTCGGTCCCTTCGGACCAGGCCAGCATGTCCAAGAACGCCACGACGTTCTGGCCGCCGGCCTCCTGTGCTGTGATGCGCGCCATACAGCCGCCCCCATGTGTGATGGGGCCATGCTGCCCGGGGCGGCGGGAGCATCAACGGACGCCGGCAGTCTCAACATTTGGGAGACGGGCCGAGGCTATATTCCGGCTGCCCACAGGGGGCACCAACATGGAGAGTGGAATGAGTGCTTATTTGGTCAGTTACGACCTACACAAGATGGGGCAGAACTACGAGTGCATCCGCACGAAGCTCCAGGCATACCCCAAGAGTTGGAACATGCAAGGGTCCGTCTGGATAATCTCAAGTGTCCAGACGGCCCCTCAGATCAGAGACGATCTGGTGAAGTGCCTTGATGGCAACGATAACGTCTTCGTGGCAAAGCTGGACGTAGCGTCTTGGGCTGGATTCAGCGATCAAAATGGTGCGTGGCTTAAAAGAACCATTGAGGAGTGATCAGCCGCTCAGCCTTGCGGATCATTCGCTTCAATGAATCTCTTGCTTCGGCTTCCATAGGGCATTCCTTGCACGTGCACCAGCACGCCAGCGAATTTCGCCGCAAGGTGAATGACCCACAGCCGCCATGACGGGATGTACGGATTGTTGTTGTACACGTGACCTCTCCTCTCGGTAGGAGAGGTCACCCTACCCCCGCACCGGGCGGCTTCAACGGAGGCGGTTAGGAGGACGGGCGGTAAAATGGAGATGAGATACCAGACCTGCCCATGATCTATTTACCACCACTACTGCTACTGGGGCTGTCCGATCTCACCCACTATTTCACTACCGATGAGAAGCCAAATGACCAAAGATGAACTTGCGCTAGCAAAGGAGATTTTCGTAGCTGCTGCTGCGAGAGTCGCCACTCACCATACCGCGATCATTGATTTCCCGGCGATAGCGGCAAAATCCATCGAAGCCGCCTGTGCATTCACGAAGGTGTCGGCCGAAACTGCCAAACAGGGTGCCTACCCGAAGGGCTTTGACGTTGTGGCAGCAGTCCGCGGGACTGGGAAAGACGCTTGATTCCGCGGACGTCCGCTCGGCCCCATCCGCATTCGTTGGTCAGTGCTACGATGCGCTGGGCCCTGGATTGGCCGGGGCTACCAAGGAGATGGTGATGAGTTTTCCAGTAGATGTTCTGTATCCCGAACAGGCGGATGTTTTGCCGGAGGGGGCCCTGCTCTATGCCCGCGACGCATGGTGGCTGCGTTGCAGCCTTGTCGGAGCGCAAGGAAACGTAGTTCCGAAAGTCCTGGCACTCACCGGAGATCGTATTGGCGTTATGACGATGCTCGCGGACTCCAACGTACTGGCACTGAACCCGAAATACGGATGGGAGATCCGCGTTTCGCATCCGCTGGAAACCAATCCTGAGTCCGAACCGCTCGGGGCGATCAGTGTTGGGAATGCGGGGCTCATCGGAATTTGGGGCCATATCTATGGTGATAGCGATGCCACCTACTGCATCGGACCGGACGGCTCCGAGATCGGACAGGGGCTAGTTCCGTGGTCTGCAAAGGTGAGGTATCCCTCTTATCAGGTCTGGCTGAAGGAAAGGCAGAGCGGAAAACTGATCGGCGACGCCCCATTGTTCAGTAAGGTCGCTTAATCGATCAGCACCGGCCGCCCTCGCGGCCGGTGCTACTATCCGCCCACCACCCGAGGCACGCGCCATGACTCCTGATTCGACCCTGTTTCATGACCTTCCGCCACTCTTGGTTGAGGAGGTACGAACGTGGCCAGCCGGCAGGGTGGTTCCGGTCAAGGTCCTGGTGCACATCTATGCTGGGGACAACGCCCCCGGCGTCATCTACTCCGCCGAGTGGAGGCACGATTCTTTCGGGTTCATGGCTCCCAGCCAGGAGAAGAACGCCGTAGCTCAGGGTGGCATCAAGTTCGAGCACAACGATGATTTTGTACCTGCACGCATCCTGTTCAGCCAGTACCACAAGACCGCAACTGTGCGGGGATCGAGTCTCGAAGGCAGCATCAAGGCGGCGCAGGCGCGCTGAGGAAGCAGCATGAAAGGCTGGAAATCCAACGACTACTTCAGCTGGAAGTCCTGGTCGCGCATCCAAGAAGAAAAGCGCGACGAGGAGCTGGCCAAGAACAGCGCCAGCCCGTTGCCGATGCTGGCTCTTGCCGGCGCCTTGGGGCTGGTCGCTGTGACTTGCCTTATTGGCCTTCTGGTGTTTGCGTTTGGGCGATGACCTGATCCGCCAATTCTGCAACCTCAGGATCGCGCGACCGTTCCGCTATCCCGCGCAATACCTGCAGTTGACTCACCAGCTCGCCAGTCGGTTTCTCGGACGTTCGAGCCAGCCAGTTCACATACTTCGGGCTCGTCATCACCTTGGCCAGAACATTGGATCCGCCGGCAGATGCCAGCGACCCAGCAAGGGCCATGAAGGCGACTGCCGGATTCCCGGATGCCAGTGACGCCGCCGCTGCACTGCTCGTGCCGGCTACTTGGCCGATAAGCGCTGCTCGCCCGCCCGTACCAGAAGGGTTAGAGAACACCTTCGAACCATCCCTGATCCGGGACGTGGCCTTGGCGATGGTCTCCATGTTGCGTTCGAACTCCGGACCGTAGCTGCCAAAAAGCTCCTTTCTGGCCTGAGCATTGGTCTTGTTCCAGTTGGTCAGGAACGTATTCATCGAGAACACATTGCCGTCGGCATCCTGCTGCCCTTCGACAGCACGGCCCATCCGACGTATGAAGGCTGAGCTGACGATCTTCTTCTGCTCCTCGGGCAACGCCTGCATGATCGACCGGATGCGGCTCGGGCCATCCTTGGCACCTCGAACCGCCGCCAGGTACGCCTCTTCGCCGTTCTTGCCACCGATGATGGAATCGATGTTCTCCAGCTGGTCCACATACCGCGCGTGGTACTGGTTGGCATTCGTCAGGGCCTCGGCCGCCTTCGGGTTGCCGGTGGCCTTCACGGCCTCCTCCATATCGCGGCTCAGGGCGGCATACACCGGCCGCCACATGCTGCGCGGCACGTCGCTGCCGAAGTTGGCGTTGTCGATCTCGCGGCCGACCAACGACCGCAGCTTCTGCAGGGCTTCATACGGCAGCCGGTTGTCGGTCATGTTGCCGAGGGTGGCCATGACGTTCTGCTCGATCTGGTCCGCCGTCGGCACCGGCTCCATCACGGTCATGCCCAGCGACTTCCGGCGCGCATTCTCCATCTCGACGGAACGAGCCTGGGCCTGCAGATAGGCGCGGTAGGCATCGGCCTGCTCCTGCATGCCGGGCTGGGTCAGCAGCGCCTGCACTCCCTGCGTGTCATCGATCAGGCCGCCCTCGATGCTGCCGAGCCGTGCGTTCTGGAACAGGCGCGAGGTAGACGGAGCGCCAGGGATAGCCTGATTCAACTCACGCAGCGCGGCCTGTACATTGGAAATATCCACGCGCGAGTCCTGCGGGATCAGTTCGTCCAGCGCGCGGTACAGCGCATTGCTCTCTGCACGGGAGGTCTCCTTGAAGCCGCCGGGCCCGGCGATGCCCTGCCGGATTGCGAGGCCAGCCATTTCCGGGTCGACTGCCTGCCCACCGGGAGCCAGCGAGGAGGCGATCTCATCGATGCGATCACCGAACTGACCCGCCTGGCGCTGGGCGAAGCGATCCACTACGCCTGCCGAGCCTGGAACGCTTCCCAGCAGGGTCTCGGTTGCCTGCAGGACACGATTGCCGGTCGCCTGCCCCATGCTGGGCTGTACACCGGCCTCCGCGAACTCGCCGAGGGTCTGTTCCAGCCGACCTGGGTCCGATCCACGCAGCGCGCGACGGGTCAGGTTCTGGGTCACAGCCGAACCCACGCCGGAGGTGGGCAGGCGCGGGACGAAGCCGGGCGCAAGACCGCCAGCGAGGCCTGCGATCGCCTGCGCGCCGGGACCGCCGCCAAGCTCACGCGTGCCACTTGCTGCGCCGGAGCCGGCAATCGTGCTGGCCACCTGCAATGCCGGCTGGGCAGTGAGAAACGCGCCGGCCTTCTCGCCAAGAGTCGGGACCACATTCGGGGCCGGCACTGCCCGCGCCAGAGCCGGGGCTACCGAGCGCCCAGCAGTCAGCGCGCCGCCGGCTCCCAACGTCAGGCCGGTACCGGTCAGCGCCTCGCCAATGTCACCGAGGACGCGATCGCCAGAGGTCTGTGCCTTGGGCAGCCCAAGGGCATCGCCCAGCGTCGCGGCGTTGTCGCGGAAGCTGGCCACAGGCCGGCCTGTGATCTTCGTTTCCAGCGCGCCGAGGGCGTCGCCACCAACCGCACCCAGCAGGCTTCCGATGCCCTGTAGCACCGAACGAGCGCCGAACGCCAAGTCGCGCGGGATACCTGCCTTCCAGCCGTCAGCCTGCCGCCCGTCGGCGGTGCTGGAAACGCTGCCGGTGACCTGGGAGAAGTCCGGCGGAAGGGCCTGGACGGTCCCGAGCGTCGGGATGTCTTCCAGCTCGAATCCCGGCGGGGGCGGCGGCACAGCGCGAGGCGCTGCAGCAGGTGCGGCAGCTGGTTCGAGAACGAAACCGGGCGGAAGCGGAGGAGTCGCCATTATTCGGGCACCCACTGGCCGTTGATGAGGACCAGCACCTGGCCGGTACGTGGATTGCGAGCGCGCTGCGCGCCACTGGCGCCGGTTGACGGCAGTCCCGGCGCACGCGGCGACGCTGCCGGCGGGTCACCGAGCGTCGAGGTGCGGCCGTAGTTCGAGTTGATCAGGTCCTGTTTCTGCCGCTGCAGCTGTACCGCGCGAGCATTGATCTCGGACAGTCGGTCAAATGCTCGCAGCAGCGTCTGCCGATCATTGGCAGCCATGAGCTCTTCGCCAGCGCGCTGCGCGTCGCCTTCGGTCTGCACACCCTTGTTGAGGCGCAACGACTCGTTGACGATCTTGGTCTTGTCGGCGTTCAACTCGCTGAGGTTGACGTCGTTCTCACCTGCCAAATTGAGCTTCGTGCGGATACCGCCAAGGAGCCTTGCCCCAGGCCCCACGTCCAGCTCTCCTGTCCTCAGCCGCCCCTGATTCTTGCTGATGATGTCGCCAAGGACCTGCGTACCGCCCAATGCGTCCTCGACCGCCAGCAGCTCCTTCAGTGCGCCGACCGGCAGCGGCTTGCCACTGTCCCCAAGCGTGCCGGCAGACTTGCCGCCAGGGTTCCACTGGCCACCACGCTGCAGGCCGAACTTAGCCGCGTCGATGCCCATACCTTGCCGGGTGCGCGCCGCGCTGGCATTGGAGCTGTTGGCGCTGGCGTAGGAGGCGGCAGCGCGCGCGGCGTCGGCGGCAATGCCGGCCTGACCCTGCTCGGTGGTCGAGATCCCGCCGCCGCCCTCCTTGAATCGGTTCTGCAGCAGGTTCTGGCCCTGCACTGCTCCCAACTCCTGCGGGCCGTTGGCCACGGCCATGAGGTTTGCATTCGCGCCCTCCCAGTTCCCGCCCAACGCGGCATCGCGGGCGGAGCTGCGCGCAGCGGCACCGAGTACGTCGTTCAGCTGCCCGGCGTCGAATCGGTCGTTGGCCAGCAGTGCGATGCTGCCAAGCGTTGCGCGCGCAGTGTCATCGCCGCCCAGCACGCCGCTGACCAGCTCTGGATTCACCAGCGCCCGCTGTTCGTTGATCTGGTTGGCCAGCACGGCCTTGGAACGCGCCTGACGGGCCTCCTGCAGCGCCCGTTCGACCTGGTAGTTCCGGCCCAGCTGATCCGTGTAGGTATCGCGCGTGTTGCCGAACAGCGCGGCGCCCAGGGCCTGACCGGCCTGGTATGGATTGGCCATCAGGCATACCCCGTGGTGAGTGGATCGTAGGACCCGTAGAAGTTGGCGCCTGCTCGTGGGGCTGCCGCGGCGAACCCGCCGCCGCCTCCAGCCATCGCGCCGCCGGCGGAAGTGGCGAGGCCGGCCAGCAGATCGACTTCGGGGCGCCGGCGGATCTGCCGCAGACGCAGCTGGTCGATGAACTGCTGCCCGCGGCTCGCGCGCGCCTCCATGTCCAGGTCCGTGGCCAGCTTCCCGTATCCGAATGCCTCCTGCTGCCGCTGCAGCTGCGGCGCGTCGATGCGCGACATCAGGCCGGCAGTGGTCGCCGCGGCGTTGTCTGCGCCGGCGCGCGCGGCGCCGGCATCGGCCTGGAAGGTCGCGCCGCCGATCGGGCTGTTCAAGCCCGACAGAGCCTGCCGCTGCCCGCGCTGCAGCTGCTGCATGTACTGCCCCAGCCGCTGGGCCCGGTCATCCGCCGCCGTGCTTGTCTCAAGCTGCGCGATCTCGTCGTTCACACGGCGATCGGCCTCCTGCTGCCGGCGCGACTGATTCAGCAGGCCCTGCGCAGTCTCCTCGTCCTGCTTGCGCTCAACGCGCTGCGTTTCTGCTTGCTGCGCCGCCGTGCCGGCCAGAGCGATCGCGATGGGAATGAACTGGCCCATGAGTTACCCGCCTATGCGGCACCGCCGCCGTAGAGGTTGAAATTCGCGTCCCGATTGGCCTGGCGCCGCGCCGCTTCCTCCCGGCGGTTCTTCACGAACCCGCCGATGGTCGCGAACTGGTCGCCCAGCTGCTCGCCGAAGGCCTGAGACCTCGCGTTCTCGAAGTTGGAGCGCAGCCCGGCCGCCGCCTGCGATGCCGCCGTGGTCGCGTCCAGGCCGGACGTCGCCAGCTGGATGAGGCGCGCACGGGAATCCTGATCGGCAGCTTCGAGCTGCGCGCCGGCGCCCTGCGCCCTGCCCTCGACGTTGATCAGGCCCCGGTTGTACTCGTCGGTGAGCCTGCGGTTCTGGTCGACGTTGACGCTGCCGCCGGACAGGCCACCGCGCGCCAGCGAGAACTTCAGCTCGCGCGCCGCATCGGTATTCTGCCGGTTGAGGTCTTCCATCAGCTTCGACCGGGTTGCCGATACAAAATCGGCGATGTCCTTGGCCCGACGCGGGTTGTCGAACACCTGGTTGATGCGGCCCTGAGCCTCGCGGATCCGCTCCTGGCGTTCCATCTCCATGCGCGCGGCCACGTCCGCAGCCGACTCGCCCTGCTTGGCCGTCTTGGTCAGGCCCAGCGGGTCCAGAATCTTGCTGGCGCCCGACTTCTGGATCAGCCCCGTCGGGTCTGCCCAATTGCCCTTGCCGATATTGCCGCCGCCGGCCATCAGCCTGCCTCCTTGGTGCGTGCGAACAGGACCGCGTCAGCGCCATTGGCGCAGTAGCGGCTGAGGGTGGCTTCGCGGCGGTAGCCCAGCGAGCGTTCGTACCACTCGAACGTCTTGTCGCGGCCGGCCACGCCGTAGAGCTGCAGGCGGTGCACGCCGGCCTGCGCCAGCATCTTGTCGTTGAGCCTGCGCGTGATCTTGGTGATGGCGCGCCAGTGCTTCTCCCAGCCGGCCATCGTGCCCAGCTGCCAGCCCTCCCATACACCGGGACGGACCTGCCAGAACCCGCCGGCAACCACAGGCACGCCGTCGGCCAGCAGGACGAACTTCGGCCCGTGCACGGCGGCCATCTTCAGGATCGCCTGCTGCGGGTCGTACTCGTCCGCGCCGGTCATGGCCAAGTCCTGCGCGATCTCGTCCGGGCGCATGTTGCGCGCCAGGTAGGCCAGATCCTCAATCAGGACGTCGCTGGAGGGGGTGACAGTCATGGCCCGTTGCCCAGGTCGAAAAAGCTCAGCGACGCCTGCGTCAGCGCCCACTTCTTGCCCGGCGCGAAGTCCACACGCAGGCTGAAGGTCGGCGCCGACATCGGGAACGGGATCACCCCGCCCGGCAGCGTGTCGGGGTCGACCGTGTACGGGTCGGTGAACGCGGCAAGGTTCCGCTGGTCGTAGCCGATGCTGATGCTGGGCGTGCCCTGGCTCACGATGTCGAAACCCTCCATCATCTTGGTGACGCTCGGCGTCCCGAAGTCCAGCCACGGCCACCAGACCGTGCCACCGAACGGGATCGACTCGCCGCCAACGTCGTCGCCCAGGGCAAAGTCGCTGACCGCGCTGATTTCGTCCCCGTGCCGGATGTAGAGATCATTCCCCAGCTGCGCGAAGGCATCCACGGAGAATGGGAACAGGTAGCGGCTCCAAGCCCCCTGCTTACCCGAGCGCATCGTGTAGACGAACACCGTCGACTGCATCACGCACCTCCGAAGCCGAACTGGAGCCGGCCACCCGTGGACATGCAGAGCGTGGCCAAGCCGCCGCAGGGGGGATTGGCGCTCATCAGGTACTCGGTCTGGTAGCGGTCACGCTGCTGGCGGTAGTAGAGGGAGCCCGCACGCAAGTAGCCCAGAATCACGTCGGAATTGCTGGTCTGGGTCGGCCGCTTGTCGTCCAGCGTCAGGCGCGGGTTGATCGCTCCCGGGAATGAGGTGAACACCATGCCCGGCACCGAACTGTCGTACCACCACAGCCACGCCAGGCCCGACTGCACGAACGCAATGGCCGGCTGCATGTTCTGGTCGAAGGCCAGCGCCACCGACGTGATTCCCGGCCGGATGAACGCCGGTTGTTCGCTGCCGCCGTCCGGGCCCAGGTACACCACGTCGCCATCCACGCGCACGCGCCACAGCTTCACCCGCAGCCCCTGCGAAGCGTCGTTCAGCGCCACGCCACCCATCTCGAAGTCGATCAGCGGCTGCAGCGTCGAATTGACCCGCTCGACGTCGGGCGCGGGCACCGGTGTGGTGGAGAGGCCGCCAGTGGGAATCATGGGGTGTAGCGCCCCCAGCTCATGCGTACGGTGAAGGTCGCCTTGAATGCGCTGGTCTTCGGGAGCTTCGGAGAGACGCCCCAAGCCCACGCACCAGCGAACTGGAATGTGGCGGAAGCGGCAAAGAACGCACCTATCCCGCCCGCTACGTTGCCGTCGTTGAGATCGAAATCCATGCGGAAAGAGCGCTGGTAGGTGCCGGCCGTATATGCCTGCGGATTCATGCTTGTGCCGACCACCGGTGACACGGGCATCGAGCCCTGCGCCGGAAGATCCGCCATCGCCTGTGGCCCGTAGGACGCGAAATTGCCGGACGTGACATTGAACGCGATGCCATAGCCGAGGTACTGAGACCAGCGGGTGTCATAGGTGGCGTTCGTGAGGGGACGTGCCGTCCAGGTGTAGGTGGTACCGGCGATGACAACTGACCCAGTTGCGTCTGCCAGCGTGGGGTACACGCGGAGCTCGTAGGTAACGTCAAGAACTTCGTCAGCCAGGACGGTGATCGTTGTCGGATTACCACCTCCATCCAGAATGAGCGCCCGGCTGAACAGAGCTCCGACAGCGTCAGCTGACACCCCAACCTCCGCCAGGGTTCCAGCGGCACTGCCTGCGGAGAAGCGGATTGTGCGGCGATGCCAGCCATAGAACGTACCCGTCCGATTCACGCCGTCGGTGTCTGATTGCTGGGTGCTGCTGACTGCAATCTGCGCCACAAGCGCAGTATCGGAGAACGCCGGAGCAGTGTTACCTGATCCCACGCGGCAGTAGCCGTAGACGGGGTTGGAGCCTGTCGTTCCGAGCAGGTCCAAGCCAGCGTTGGTGATCAGGTTGGGGAACCAATCGGCGGCAACCCGGCGGCTGCCCGGCACCTCCTCGCCCTGGGCATCCACTCGGAATGCCTCGATCTTGTACCAACCGGCCACTCCGTTGTGCGCGTGCAGGACGTTGTTCATGTGAGGGTGCCTCCTTCGACACTGGAAGACATCCCGATGCCCTCGGGTGCCATGGTGGTGGTGATCAGAATCTGCTGCAGGGTTCCGGCGACGACTGCGGATGCAATCGACACCGATTCCGGCGGCACGCTGTACCCCAGCAGTGTGTTTCGCAGCGTTCCGGCTTCAACGGCGCTGGCAAAGCTCATGGACTCGATTGCGGTGTAGTTCTGGAGGATCGGCCGGAATGTCCCAGCCTCCACCGAGGAAGCGAGTGACACGGCCTCCACCGGCACGTCGTAGCTGTGGTAGATGTTGCGGAAGGTCGCCTCTACGACATCGGATGCAATGCCCACCGCATCGATGCCGCCATCGACCGGATACAGGCGGGTCGTCAGGTACTTGAAGAAGCCGTCGCTGCCGGTGCGGTTCTCGGTCAGCTCTGCGGTGTCGCCGAGCGCATCCGTGGCGCGCACCGTCCAGACGGCGTCGCCACCGTTGGCGATCTCACCCGTGACCAAGCCGCTGCCATCCATCAACAGGCCAGCCGGCAGCTGGCCATCCACGATCTCGACCTGGTACGGCGGCAGGCCCCCGGCGATTACGTAGGAATAGTTGATGGTGTCTCCGCAGCCAGCGGCCGGCAGCCGGCCATAGACACCCAGCACAGGAGGCGGGTAGTTCGGGAAGGCCAGCAGGTACTGGCCCGCGCCTGGGTAGTAGGTCGCCAGCGGCGGCGTGCCGTTGCGGTCGGCATAGAGCATCGCCTGCTGGACCAGGACATCGATCGGCGCCCCGATGTCGCCGGACGCGAGGTTCTCGGCGGCGTTGGCGATCCCGACCGAGCGCACGCCCTGCTGGGATAGATAGATCAGGTCGTTGGCCACCGGTGCGGCAGCCTTCTGCCAGATCGAGCCGATGCCGTCCATCTGGTCCAGGATCGCCATCGAAGCCGGATCCGGGTCCACCTGCCAGTTCTGGAAGCTGCTGGCGTTGAGCGCAACCAGATTGGCCCGGTACTGCTGCAGCACCGCCATGTTGTTCGCATTGGCCTGCTGCAGGCCGGTCGGCAGGTAGCCCGCGTCATCAGCCGTCGACCAATCCAACGGGTTGGCCGTGGCGCTGTAGCGCACGATGTCCTTGTCCGCCGCGAACACCTTGCTGGCGACGATCGCCACCACCTTCGAGCGGGGGCACTTCTCGTCCTCCACGCGGCGGGACACGGCGCGCCAGTTGATCGAACCGTCCTGCACCATGGCACCGATGTCGGTCGGCCACACGGGTTCGGTGGCGCCGCTCACGTAGCGCGGCGAGGCCGTCCACACCACGCGGCTGGTGGTCACGGCCTCCCATATCACCTCGTTGTCGATGACCTGCTGGCCGAGGATGCCCGGCCAGGCCGGCTCGCTACTGCCTGAGGTACCCGACTCCGTCTGCACCGCCTTGTAGACCAGCCCTTCGGGCAAGCCTGCGGTGGCTCCGTTCACAACGAGGTTGTCGCCGAAGATCTCGTGGTTGTGGGTGGCAACCGAGGTGAGATGGATCGCCGCGCGCGCGTAGGCTGCCGAGGCAGGCGCGGTCGACGTAACAGTGGATGGGTGCCATGCCCCGTTGGATCCGCTGTCGACCGCATTGCCCTTGTCGGTCTGCAGCAGCGTGTTGAGCGCGTCGTACCAGCGGACTTCCGCCCACCCGGCGGTTTCGCCGGCGGACGATGCGCCCTGCTGGATCATGCAGGTTGCCGTCAGCTGCGCGCCGACTGGCACCACCAGCTGCGCGTTGTTCAGCGCGACACCGTCCGGCTTGTTGCCGGGCAGCACCACACACCGCGGACTGCCATAGCCACCGCTGGTCGAGTAGGCAGCATCACCCGAGAACGTCCACCCCGTCGGCCCTTGCTCGAAGTAGCCGTTGATGACCTGCGGGTTGTTCGGTGCCGGCTGGGTGATCGGCTGGACCAGATCCCCGGGCAAATACAGGGTGCCAGGCTGCCAGACGGGAGCGGCCATTACTGCGCCTCCTGATTGGCGTAGCGCCATGGGCTGTTGCCGCCGCTGCTGCCGTAGCGGTCGGTCACATCCGGCGGAAGCTGGTTGCCGGACTGCTCGCCCGGGATTGGCGTCGGGTTGGCCACGTCGCTGTCTTCGAACACGGTTGCGCCGGACGATGCCGGCCAGGACGGCTCGATGGCGCCAGAGCGCGGCGCGGGACCGAACACGTCGGTGACCGTGTAGGAATAGCCGTTGTCGACGGTGGGAACGACCTTGTCTCCCAGCGCGCGCGCGACGTTGCGCACCCACACCTGGAACTGCTCGGTGCCGCTGTCGAGCTGGTAGGCGATGCCGTTGGGCGATGTGGGCGTCACCAGCGAACCTGGCAGGTAGATTTTCCCCGGCTCCCACGTCGTTCCGCGCTGCAGCCAGTAGTGGAAGACGTCACCATTGACGAACTCGGGCACCACGTACAGGTAGCCGAGGAACGGGCCGGCGAAGTGGATTTCCTTGATCGGCAGATCGGGGGTGTTCGGGTGCTTCAGCACCTCGCACTCGACCACCGGAGTACTGGCCGCGATGGTCTGCGGCTCATGGCTGAAGACGATCAGCTTGCCGTCGTAGGCGCACAGGCCCTTCGTCGCACCGGTGGGGAGCGTGTTCTTGTTCTTGGTGCCCGGCCGCGCCCGCGGCACGCCGTCCTGATCGACGTAGCCGTTGACCAGGTCGTACAGGGTGTTCGAGTCTGCCCCGCCCTTCGTCCGGAGCCGGTTGATGCCGCCCTTGGAGGCGTTGAGGGTGACAATGCGGCCGGTCACGGGAACGGCACCTCCGGGCGAGGCGGCACATAGACGCCCTCACCCGCCGGAGGCCCGGGGATGTACCGCGCCGTGGCGTGGGTGCCTGCAACCAGATTGGTGATCATCACCTCCAGCTGCTGGATGTAGGCTTGTGCGTCTGCCTGCCGGTAGTGCGCCTTGCCGTTGGCCAGCGCCAGCAGGAACACGATCTCGCTGTCGATCGTGGTCCGGTCCGTGTCCTCGGTGAACCGGTTGAGGTCGAAGTTGCCCTTGATGACCAGATTGCCCAGCGTCTCGTCGGGCGCCGGCCAGATCTCGATGCAGTTGCGGAACTCGTAGCGTTGCGGCAAGCCGGTCAGCTCACTGGTCGTGTAGCTGCGCGGGTTGATGCCCTGGTGCATCTCGAACCAGACGCCATCACGCTCACGGCCGACCCACGTCACCTTGCGCGGGTCCAGCGTCGCCGGGCAGGACTGCGGGGCATTCTTCTCGTCGTTGTCCGGGTAGTCGTACAGGCGCTGGCCGGCCACCAGCGGCCAGGAGAACCAGCGCTCGTTGCGGAACTCGCCGGTCGGGCGCCGGAACAGTGCCACCTGCGCGCTCTGCAGGAAGTCGTTGAGCAGCTCCTTCATGCCCGGCGGCGGGTTGTTCGCCTGCGCGGCAAAGCCCAGCCGGATCATCAGCCGCTTGCGCAGTTCTGCCAGCGTGGCGTTCCCGTCGGTGCTGGAGCAGGCGCATTGGATGCCGTCGGTGATGCTCATGGGAGCCCTCTTGTGGAGACGGGCCGGGTTCCCCCAGCCCGTCGGGTTACCGCGTGGCGCTGGCGATCAGCCGCCCAGGGTGCCGGCGCCGGCCTGCGCGGCGTCGTACAGCGCCTGCAGCTCGGCCTTCGGCGCGTTGCCCTTGTGGTCGATGCCCAGGCGGGTCAGCTCTTCGCGCAGCTCGGCATGGGTCAGCTCGGGCTGGTCGTCGCCATCGCCTTCCGGCGCGGGACGGCTCAGGCTGGCGGCGGCGGTCGGGCGCGGCGGCAGTCGGCTTTCGATCACAGCCTCGGACTGCTTGCTGAAAGTGTCCTTGCCGACATCCATGCCCAGCTCGGAAGCGACGTCGCGGGCGCCGCGCGGGAACACCTGGTCCACCACCGGCCGGTACTTGTCGGTGTACTTCGTGTAGAGGCGCTGCAGTTCCTGCGTGGCGTTGTTCGGCAGTTCGAACGCGAAGTAGTCCGGGTCGGTCACGACCACGTTGTCCTCGCCGTGGATCAGCTCCAGGATCGGCAGCTCATGCTTCGGGAACGAGTCGGAGATCGTGACGTACTCGCTGCGCTGGATCGTCGCCTGCACTACCGGGACGATGATGGTTTCCTTGCTCATGTTCCCTCCTCGGGAATGGGTGAGCGGCCCCGTGTAGAGGCCGCGGAAGGTCAGCCAGCCGCCATGTAGACGGTGCCGGCAGCGGACAACTTGATCCACTGCGGCAGGTTCTGGACTTCGGTCTGCCCGTTCGCAGCCAGGGTTGCCAGCGTGGTGTACGTGCCGGTCTCGGTGTCCGAGCCCTGCAGCGTTGCGGCGGTGTCGGCGAAGTTGGAGAAGGTGGCGCTGCCGCCGCGCAGGAACGGGCTGTTGCCGGTCTTGAACGCGGTGTTGGTGATCGGGGTGGACTTCATGGGGATGGCTCCTATAGCCGGATGGGGTTCCCATGAGTGCCCGGCCGGAGCCGGGACACTCGGATCAGGCCATGCCCGATCAGGCGATGGACAGCACGGCGTGGACGTTGCGCTTCTTGGCCGTCATGCCGTACTTGTTGGTCTGCGCGTAGTAGGTCACGTAGCGGTCCGGCAGCTTTTCCGGCTTGCGCTTCTTCATCCAGTGGCCCTTCAGCGGGCGGAACTTGATGAAGTTGCGGTTCAGCAGGTAGCAGCGCTTGGTCCACGGGTAGGTGATCGCGCCCAGGCGAGCGTCCAGCAGCTCGAACGTCGGATCCCAGATCAGCTCGATACCCTTGTAGAACACGCGGGTAATCGACGGATCCATGCCGGTGCCGCCCTGCTGGTTGACGATGATCTGCCGGTCAACCTTGGTGGTGGTCTCTTCCTTGTAGGCGTTGAGGAACGCTTGGCCGCAGCGGATGTCGGTCGGCATGGCGCCGCCGTAGCGGATGCAGGCATCCCACATGGCGTCCAGCGCTGCGACGATGCCGCCCGAGGCGATGGCCATGCTGGCGTTGTTGCGCCAGTAGGTGCTGGTGCTGGCATTGATGCCGCCGACGATGTCGCCGGTGCCCGGGGTGGTCGAAACGATGTGGTCCAGGCCCGGAACGGCCTTGGCCGACTGCGAACCGTTCTGCAGGGTTTCCAGCGCCAGGCCTTCCTGCAGGCCATTCTTCATGGCGGTCCAGCTCGACTGCAGCAGGTTGACCAGCTGTTCCTTCTCCGACGAGGAGGGAACGCCGGCGCCGGAGTCATCGATGGTGATGCCGGCCGCGATCAGGCGGTCTTCATCGAACCAGAAGCCCTCATGGTTGCTGTAGTACTGGAACTTGGCGAAGCGGTTCGGGTCACGTTCGTTGTAGGTGACCTGGTCGGCGCCGCTGTAGTTCTGGTAGTTGCTGTCGTTCGAGATGAACAGCTTCTCGTTGTAGATGCCGTTACCGAAGTACGACACCTCCTTATTGCTGACCAGCAGGTCCAGGGTGGTGTGGGCGATGTTGATCTGGTCGATCGGATCGTTGGTGGCGTAGGACTCGAGCGAGTAGTTCGCGCCCTGCGCAATCTGCGCGGTGGTGAACGGCATGAGGGTGTCCTCGAAGGGGAATGGGTGTCTTGCTTCCATCCACGTTCGAGGGGGGCGAGGCCTCTCACTGCCCTACCGGGCGCGACTCCGGCGTACTGCTGCGTGGCGCGGTTGTCAGCCGCAGGGCCAGATTGCCCTTGTTGCGGGATGCGTCAACGGACACAAGAAACCCCGCCGGAGCGGGGTCTTGTCAGGGCAGAGCTGGGCTCTGCTCAGCCGTTGGTGGCCTGCTGGATGCCGTACTCCAGCGCGTCCATCGGGCTAGCGAAGGTGGTCGGGTCCATCGCCGGGCGTGGGCCGCTCGGGCGCACGGGACCCGGGCGCGGCTGGACCGGTGCGGCGGGTGCGGCAACGGCTGGCGCTTCTGCTGCCGGCGCCTGGATGCGCGCATAGGCCAGCGCCGTCCGCTGTGCCCATTCGCTGGGGTGATACTGCTGGCGGATTTGGCGAACGGCCTCATTCAGCTGCGGGCGCTTGGCCGCATAGCTGGGGTCTTCCTGCGCCATCTCAGCGTCGAAGCGCTTCAGCCATTCGATGCCGCGCTGCTCGGCCTGCTCCGCCGCCTGCTGGCTCTCGGTGCGCTGTCGCTCGACATTTCCCGTGTAGGCGGCGCGGTCGCGCTGGCCGGCGATCTCGACGGCACGGGCGCGCGGCAGGTCGCCGGCCTCGACTTCGGCACGCAGGTCCTGGTGGTTGGCCAGCGGGTCGTGGATGCCGGGCGCCTCCTTGCCCAGCATCTTGGCGAGCGCGGCATACTCCTTGCCCATGACCTCGTAGGCTTTCTCGGCTGCGACCAGATCGCCCTGCTGCGCCTTGCCGATCAGGCCCAGGTAGTCGAGCGCCATGCCGTACTGCTCGGGGCTGGCGCCAGTCTCCACGACCATCTGCACCATGTCCTCGCCGACCTTCGAGCGCTGGACCAGCTCCGGCAGGCGGGCGACGTCCTCGATGCCAGCGGCCTTCATCGCCTCGCGCAGCGGCGCCAGCTCCTTGATCTCGGCGGCCATGCCGCGGAACCGTTCGGCGGACTTCTCCTTCAGGCCAAGGGCGGTGATCTCCGCCTCGGTGTCGGCGTCGGGCTGCGGCTCACCCTCAGCGGCAGCGGCCGGCTGGTCATCCGCCGGCGGGGCGCCACCCTGCGGCTGTGCCGGGGGCTGGCCGTCAGCGGGCGGAGCAGGGTTCGGGTCGTCTGCCGGGGGTGTATCCGCATCGGCGGCCGGGGCCGCATCCGCCGGCACTGCACCAGCGACCGGTGCCGCCTCGGCATCAGCAGCGGCAATGCCGGCGTCCAGTGCTGCCATGACGTCGGCGGCCTGGTCGGTCGGGGTGGTGTCCGGCGCAGCGGCCGGGGTGTCTGCGTCGACGTGCATCGATCAGCCCTCCTTCTGGGCCAGTTGGTCTCGCAGGCGGAAGCCCAGCAGCGGCCAGATCTTCTGAACTGCGTTCTGGCGCGCGATCTTGCGGCCGATCTCGGCGTCGAAGTTCTCCGGGCTGGCGCAGGCCGATTCACCGGTGACGGTAAAGCCGTTTCGCAGAACCAGTACGCAGAAGGTCAGCAGGTTGATGGACGGGTGTTCTTCGTCCTTGGCGTTGAGATCCGGCCAATTGGCGCGGTGTGCTTCGCCCGCGTTGATGTAGTAGCAGTGGGTGATCTCCGCCTCGATGGCGTCCGGCGTCACGCGCGGGGCATTCAGGCCCTTGGACTGGATTTCCTGTTCGATCGTCTTGTCGTTCATCACTTGCTCCAGGTTGCGAATACCCGCCAGATGGCGAGCGTCAGTGGGTGGTAGCGCATCTCAGTTCCTATCAGGCTGCTGCGAGGGGATCGGCGGCAGGTGCGCCACCGGGAGGCGCGGGCGGAACAGGCGGCTGCTGGCCGGCGTTCCCACCCTGCGGAGGCGGCGCGCTCCCCGGCACCGCCTGAGCGGGCAGCGCCGGTTGAGTACCGTCGTTCTGTGGGATGAGCTGGTCGATGTCGAAGCGCTCGCCGCTGCGCTCGGCGGTCAGGCGCATCAGCTGCTCCAGCGCGTCGGCGATCGCGTCGGGCGACGCGCCTCGCAGCTGGCCGATCTGGGTAATGCCGGTCTGCAGCAGCGGCAGCAGGTTGGCCCACGACTGGCGCTCCATCGCGGTGTTCGGCTTACCCGACGAACCGGCGCGGATCTCGATGCGCACGAACTCGGCCAGGTCATCCGGCCCCATGTAGGGCGGCCAGAATGCGGTCGGACCAGCGATAAAGCGCACGTCCTCGTCGGTCAGGTAGACGCGGGCGATCTGGCAGGTGTATTCGGCCAGCTCGCTCAGGACCGATTCCATGTTGTCGCGGCGGCTGCTGCTGCGCGCTTGGAAGCCCTGCTGCTGGATGTCCGCCTCGGTGGCGGTCTTGGCCGTGTTGATGGAGCCCGTCAGCGCCTCCTGCACGCCCCAGATGCGCTCCAGCTCGGCCAGGATGCGCGTGCGGTCGTAAACCGCCGGGTCCATCGGCGGGTAGGTGATCGGCACCAGCAGCGTGCGCAGGTCTGCGTTCGGCTGGGTCAGTTTGAGCGGAACCATCTCGCCGGTGTCCGCCTTGGCGAGCTTGTCAGCCTCTTCTGCCTCCATCGCGCCTGCGTGGAACGCCGTCTTGGGCTTGATGCGGCGGCGGTGTTCAGTCTCGGCCGAGCCGATGCGGTTGTACTCGTCCATGAGCTTGGTCGAACGGCTGACCAGGCTCTGCGGGTGGCGCTGGCCGTCCACTTCGGACGTGCAGATCACGAAATACGGGTAAAACCGGGTCGTGGCTGGCGGGTTGAAGGCGGGCTTGACCCAGAACGGGACGCCGGTGATCGCGGTCAGGACGGTGTTGCTCTCCGCGTCCCAGATCTCGATGCGGCGCACGTAGCACCCATTGGCGCCGCCGTCGGTGTTCGTGGTGTAGGCATCGGCCTCCTCAGCCGTGGCCGCGTTGCCGGTCAAGCCGACGCTCTCGTTCTTGCCCATGCACGGCTTGCGCGGTGCGTAGCGCACGGCCTTGCGCAGGATGTTCTCGGCGTTGCCGTCCTTGTCGAACTGCGCCAGGTACGGACCATGCTCGGCCAGCGCGTCCTCATAGGACGGATATGAGATCTCGGCGTTCCAGGGCGCATCGACGTGGTTGGCGATGGTGAAGCCCGGTGCCACCTGGAAGTTCTCGCCGGCCACGTTGTCGATCGCGTAGCCGCGGGCGACCACGCGCTCGGCCCCGTTCCGGATGGCGGCCAGCTGGCGCTCCAGGTCGGCGATCTTGGCCTCCTCGTTGTTCCCGAACACGCCCTTGACCGTGTCCCACGCACGGGCGCCATAGCCGGCGGTGCCATCCTCCAGCTCCTTCTGCAGCGCCTTGGCCCGGGCAATGTTCTGCTGCAGGTCGTTGATCGCGGTCTGCGTCTCGGGCGAGATCTCGGTGCGCTCCTGCCATGTCGCCTTCAGCACGCCGGGGCCGATGGTGAGCGACGATCGGACCCACGGACGGCCGCGGCGCTTCAGCTGCGCGTCCTTCCACATCTGGGTGCCGACGGCCTCCAGCGTCTCGGCGAACTGCTTCATCTCCCGCGAGCGCTTGGCGTATTGCTTGCGCAGCTTCAGGACCTCGTCAGCCACCAGCTTCTCCACCACGCCGGTGGCCAGGTAGCTCTCCTGCGCCTGCTGGCCCTGCTCGAAGGCCTGTTCCGGTGGCACACCCATGGCCGTTTGCTGCACGGCAATCTGCCGGCCGACCTCCATCGCGTCCTGCTCGGCCTGCTGGTGGATATTCCCCATCACGACCATGTCGGACTCGATGATGTCCCGCAACTGCTCAGGCGTCGGCATGCGGTGCGCCGGGCCGGGAGAAACGTCGAAGTCCGGGTTGCGGGCGTAAAGGAACGCCTCCTGGATGTCGATGTAGGTGCCGATCAGGTTGGCGTCGACCAGGAAGCCGGAATCGCCGCGCGCCTGGCGCCGGTCCTTCACATACTGCTGCCTGGCGTCCTTGTCGAACTCGCGGGCCTCCTCGAAGCGGGCCATCCAGCGCTTCACGTCGGCCTGCATGCGGCTGATCTGCTTGGCGCGCGCCGGATCGGGATCAGCGGCGGCCGCGATCCCGGTTTCGAGTGCTGCGATGGGTTGGTCTGCCATGGTCGGGCCGGTGTGCGAACTGGCCCCAAGGTGCCCGAGCTGCCGGAGGCATCAACGGTAGTAGCGCTCCCGCTCTTCTTCGTCGCCTCGGTCGGCGCGCTCCCTTGCTGCATACCAGGGATCGGTGAACGGCTTGGGCGCCTTGCGCTTGGCCACGGCCGGCTTAGAGGCTGGCACCATGTCGGCGATGCCGCGGCCCAGCAGGCCACACACGTCCACGCCATCATCGAACCGGGCGCGCGGGAAGTTGACCAGCATATCCACAAGCCGCTTCACCAGCGCATTGCCGCGCGGGAAGCGCACCCTGCCCTCCTGCACCAAGGCCCGGAACGCCTGGACCTTGGCCACCTTGTCGCCGATGTGGGGCAAGTACTCGTAGTTGGCGAACATGTTGTCCTCCTTCTGCAGGAGGCGCCTCACCGGCTTGACCGCGTTCTCTTGGCCGCCGACCTCGCCGAACCACCACAGGGGCTTGTGTTGCTTGATCAGCGACAGCTGTGCCGCGACGCTCTTGTCGAGCTCGACCTGCTGCGCCCACCAATCCACGATCCACAGCACGCTAAGGCCGTCGGGCCTGGAACTGCCATCGTCCAAGCCCACCACGCCATGCTCTGTGTAGTCGGGCTCGGACTTCTTCTCCAGGTCCCGTTCGGTGACCGCGAAGTCGCTGGCGCCGTACTTCTTCAGCCGCGCCGGCAGTTCCTCCGGGTCATACCAGAGGTCATCGAAGTCGCTCATGTTGAACTGGTTGCCCGATTCCGCCTTGGGCCGCCCCTGGTACAGGCTGGCCCAGGTGCGCGCCTTCGCCTTGTACTGCGCCCAGTGTTCGGCCGAGAACCACTCCGGCCACAGGTATTCGCCGATCTTGCGGCCCAGCGGGTCGTCGGCGCGGTCAGCCTGCGCGGGGATGCACAGCACCTCCCACACCTGGCCGTCGCGGCACTGGATCGGCCCGGACTCGCCGTCCCAGTCTTCCGGCAGGATCGAGCCGGCCAGGTCCTCCGGGTGCCAGCGGGTCTGGATCAGGATGATGGACGCGCCCGGCTTCAGGCGGGTCAGCAGGTCGTCGTCGTAGGCCGCGCGGGTGCTGGCCTGGATTGTCGGGCTGTCGGCCTCGGCGCGGCCGGCCACCGGGTCATCGATGATCAGCGCATCAGCACGAGCCGAGGTCACGCCGCCCAGGATGCCGGCGGCCAGCAGGCCCGAGTCATTGGTCAACTCCCACTCGTCCACCGCAGCGCTGCCATCGCGCAGCATGGTCGGCCGCTCCCATATCGAGGCGTACTCGGGGCTGGCGCAGATTGCGCGGCAGCGCTTGGACGATCGATAGGCCGGCTTGGCCGCGTAACTGGTGCTGATCACCTTGAAGCCGGGCCACTTACCCATGGCCCACGGCGGGGCGACGACGCCGGCGTAGGTGGACTTGGCCGAGCCAGGCGGCATGAACACCATGAGCCGGCCCATGGGCTTGCGCAGGCACTCCTCCACCTTGTCCAGCAGCAGCTCGTGGTGCTGGGCCAGCGGAAGGCGCTCGGCATCGCCGCACACCCAGCTGCTGGGGTCGTCGTCCACCGGTGCGCCGGGGATCGGGATCGACAGCGCGAAGGCCTTCAGGGACTCGCGAGACCGGCGGCGGCGCAGCAGCTCAGCCGCAGCGGAAGCTGGACTCAGCTTGGCGCGGCCGTCAGCCACCGGCGGCGCCCTTGCCAGACGCGATAGCCAGCAGTTCGGCCTCTGTCATCTCTGTTGCCTTGCGCAGGTCAACGCCGCCCGAATGCTCGATCTCGCGCCGATTCGTGTACGCGCCGCCCGTCTCCTTCGCTGCCTGCTCCAGCAGCTGGGCTGCCAGGGCCATGTTCTTCATGCTCTCGGCCTTGGCGGCCATGCGGTCCAAGGCTCGCAACCGGAATGCCCGGTTGGCGATAGGGATGTTGACCGTCTCCTCCTTAAACCGCGCCCGCGACTCGTGGAACAGGGTCACCCACTTGGCGCCAAGATCACGCCCGGCGAACTTCGTGGGGTCGTGGGTCTCGGCCTGCTGCCGGCTGATCTCCACGCCGTATTGGGCCTTGACGGCCTCGACCACCTGCGAAGGCGTATCGAAGCAGGCCAGAGACTGGACGATGAAGGCTTTGATATCGGAACTCAGCGCTGCCATTGCGGCTCACCTGTCATAAGGGGTCGCAGATCAGGAGGCGCGCTGGAGGCACGTCCCACAGGCGTGAGCCACATCAGCCGCAGCCACTTCCGGAGCGCTGCTGGCGGCTTTCACCATCTGCTGTACTTGGGCGCTCGGGCCATACCGGCGGACGACGCCCACGAACTCCTCAACGTCGTGGCCGCGCATCTCCAGCGCTGGGAGGCCGTCCTTGCCGAACTTGGGCGCCCCGAACGAATCCTTGGCCTGGGCGATGTGGTACAGCTCGTGTTCGATCAGGGCGCAGAACTCGGCATCGCTGCACTGGCTGCAGTAGTCGGCCGCCAAGGTGATGACGAACGACGGCACCCGGCCGAACCAGTCGACCATCTGCCGCTCCATCCGGCCCCGCTTCCATCCGCCGGCCATGAACATGACCTGCTCGGCCTGGCCGATGACCGCCCGCCCCTGCTTGGTGAACGTGGTCTCCGCCCACAGCACCCCGATGTCAGCGTCCTGCAGGTGGTAGTGGTCCGGGTTGGTCAGCGCGCCATCCTCGGACAGGATCTGCTCGCATACCCACGCCCATACCGCCTCGGACGGGACGAACCGCGCCCATGGGCGTTCGAAGTCCACCGACAGCAAGTCAGCTGGCGGCATGGGCCTCAACTGGCCACCTCCGCCTGCAGCCGCACCTGCCCCTGCCGGGTGATGCCGAAGCGCTCGTTCTGCTCTTGCGCGTAGCCGTGGCTCACCAGCGAGTCCAGCAGCGAGTCGCCGCCGCGGTGGTGGTCTCGCCACTCCTGCCGGGTCAGGCTGAACTGGCTGGCCAGGTGCTGCAGGCCCTGCGTGATCGGGTCCAGATTCACGACAGGGCCTCCTCGGTCCCACGGGCGATGAGTGACACGGCACCGGCGTGGCAACCGGTACCGCCGCCGCAACGCGGCAACCCGCTCCCTCGGCGCTGGCTGTTACCCACCTGCCAGCTGGGGCTACCGATACCTGCCTCGGTAGAGGGCCGCATGTACGCGGTCACGCGGCGCGCCCAGACAGGTCGAACAGGTCGAGCTGCACGGGCATGGGCCGCTTCCGTGGCACCGGCGTAGCGATGCCCAGATGCTCCAGCATGTCCTCCAGCACGTTCGCGAAGGCCTCGGCGGTCACACGGGGAAAGCTGTACTTGCCCACCAACCACGGCCAGTACGGAGACTTCTCGCCCTTGCGGGCCATCTCCACGGCCACCGGCTTGTCCTCGGCCAGGACGAACGCCTGCGAGGTCTCCGGGTTGATCAGTAGGAAGCTGGCTACCGTGCATCCGCGCTGGTTCTCTGCGATTCGTGGAAGGATGGCGTTTAGGGCATCTGCCGGGTTGGTCGGGTCGACCACGCAGACCACGCGCGGCTTCCAGACCTGCCGGAACGGAACACCCTCAGTTGTACCGGTGCGGCGCGGAGCTTCAACGGATGCGGCCATGTTTCGACCTCCGGTGCGGGGTTGGGATACCTGGCTCATGGGCGTGCCTTCCTGCGGTTGATCTCGCGGCGCATCAGCTGCGCCTCGGTCTTGAACGCGCGGGCCTCGTGCAGCACCTCGCGCACGTCGTAGCCCTGCCGGTGGAGGCTGAAGATCTCGTCGGCCAGGGCATGGTCGATCCGGGCGACGATCTCCAGCTCCGGCGTCGTGTATTGGCTGAAGGTGGGAATGCTCAAAACTCCTCCCTGAGCCAGCCACCGCCGCGGTTCTTCGCGACGGCCTTGAATGCGATGAACCGGAACGGGTACTGGCCTGCGGCCACCTTGATCTTCACGCGAGCGTCGTCGGTCCAGAACCCTTTGACCTCGTGCATCTCCATGACACCGTCGCCGCTCATGACCGCGAAGTCCGGGGTGTAGAACGTGTTGTCGGCCAGGCGCAGCTTCACGCCCTCAAACCGGTACCACTCCACGTCTCCGGTTGTCCGCAGGCGCTCCAGGTGCTGGGCGTAGGCCTGCTCGGTCTTGTTCATCTGGCCGGCCGGCATGCGGCCACGGGCGAAGCGGGTCATGCGCGCACCCGCAGGTAGCCCTGCTGCCACAGCTGCAACATGGTCAGGTCGTGGGCCCGCTGCCAGATCTCGGCCTTCTCCTCGCGGGTGAAGCGCTTCCCCTGGTCGAGCTCGCGGTGGCAGCTCCGGCAGCCGCTGGCGAAGAAGCAGTCGTGCGCCTTGATGCTGCCGCCCTTGCCGTGTCGGGACTGGTTGCTATGGCACGGCTCGCCCGGGCCGCCTTCGCACACCCCTTCGATCTGCAGGGTGCAGTTGAGCTGGTAGGCAAGGTCCAGCAAAGCGCGGTCGCGGTAGTTCATGCGTTGCCCTCCCCATCGTCAGAGAACCAGACAATGAGCAGGCCAAACACACCGCAGACCGCGTTCACCAAGCTTGGCGCATTCCCACAGCAGCCGATCACCACCAGCGCCCAGCCAGCAACGAACTGCTTACTAGCCATTGCGGGCCTCCATTTCCTCACTTTGAATGACCGCATCAATCACGTCTTCGGCAAGCCCGAACACGCCGCGTGCGAGCAGGTATTGCTCCCTGCTGCACGTTTTCAGCCAGCGGAACCGCTTGGCATCCTGCAATTCCTCCACCGGCACCAGAACGTAGCCCTCGGGCGGCGTGAGGGCGGCAATCTCTGCGACCAGCGCCTTACCGAACTCTCGGCCAACCCGCAGCTCTCCTTCAAACCCTCCGGACTGCAGCAGTTGAGCCAGTTGGTCCAGCGCCCGCTTCTCGATGGCGTCCATCACGCTGCCCTCCTGTTGGTCGGCGCGAACTGCGCCAGTCGTTCCACCGCGCTGTCCGACCAGCGCACCCGGTCCGAGAACTCGGCGTGGATGAAGGTGAGGAAGTCGCCCATCTTTCGGCGGCTGTACTTGCTGGTCCGGGCGCCGAGCATCACTGTCTGGCCGCGCAGGCCTTGCGCCTGACGCGTCTCCATCTCGAACGCAGCCGTTAGAACTGCCTTCCATGACTCTGGTGACATCAGGCCAACGGTCCACATCCCGCTTGCATCGGTGTGCGGCCATTCCACCTGGCGCGAGATATCAGTCAGCGCCGGCCACATCGCCGCGTTCTGGTCCAGCGTCCGCTTCGGCTCGTCCAGGGTGATCTGCACCGGGCCGCCTTTGAGCCATTCGTTGATGGCGCGCACGACGTTGGAGATCACCTGCGGCCAGTTGCTGTTGTTCGGCGGGTCGATCAGGAAGGTGCGCTTCATGGCCACTCCTCATCCTTATCGGCGAGCATTTGCTGGTATAGCCCAACCGGCACAACCAAAAGCACATGACCCTCTGGCGGCGTACAAGCGGCACGCAACCGACGAATCTCGGTCAGACAATCGGCTAGGACCAAGTCAGGGTCAGTCTGGTCCGCAGGGACCCGCATTGGGCCTTGCCCCGACGTGATCCGCTCGATTGCTAAGGCAATCCTCGCTTCGATTTCGGTCACAGCTTCCTCCTCCACCGCATGCATCGGTTGCAGTAGACGTTCCCGCCTCCGCAATGGCCGCACTTCGGTTCCTCAAAATAGAACTCGGTGCAGTCGCCGCAGAATCGCGTCCAGCACCAGATCAGCCAGTACCAAGTTCCCTCCACGCAGCGTGGGAACCACAGGAACTGACGCTTGTATTCAGGTCGAGGCAATCCCCACTTCATCCCTCCACCTCCGGCGGAGCGGGCAGCGGCATCCACCACTGATATGGAGCATGATCCTTCGGAACGCGGCTCCCCGGTGGCGCCACTGCCTGCGCATGCTCCACCAGGTTGGCGTGATTCACCCACATCCCATCCTCGATGTAGTCGAACTCGTGGCGCTCCGGATTTTCTGTGTCCTCATCGTCAAGCCAGCAGACCACCACCAGCTCGTCAGCGGGCGCCGACTCAATAGGCTGCCACTGCGGGGCGCGGGTGTTCCATGCTTGCACCGTGTCCGGGTCATAGCCAGGGCAGCTGGATATTCCTTCGCACTCACATTCAGTGCAATGCGCCTTTTGCCACTCCACGATGGCGTGGCTCCACAGATCCTCGTCCTGCCACTTTCTGATTCCGGCCTCGCCGCCACAGAACGGACACGCCTTCAATTCGATCTCGCTCATCCCCGCTTCCTCCTGATCTGCTCGTCTCGTTCGTCGTAGCCGGCCAGCCATGCCCGGCGCAGCGCCAGTCCGTCCTCGCCCATGGCGTAGAGCGGGACCGAATTCCGGTCCTTGTGTGCGTCGCGCATCCACCGGCCGGTCTGGCGGGCGCGTTCCAGTTCGTATGCGGGGACCATCAGAATTCCCTCCCCAGGTCGGCGAAGCGCATGGTTTCGCTGAGGAAGGCGACCTTCTTGAATCCGGTCGGCCCATGGCGGTTTTTCTCGATCAGGATCTCGGCTATGCCGCGGTCCTGCGTCTCGCGGTTGTAGACCTCGTCCCGGTACAGCATCAGGATCTGATCGGCCTCGCGGGTCAGCTCGTCGCTGTTGGCAAGGTCGCCGGCCGTGGGGCGCTTGTCCCCTACCCGTTGGTCGACGCCCTTCACCACCTGCGCCAGCGCGACGACCGGGATCTGCAGGTCACGCGCGAGGTTCTTCATCCCGCGCGCCACCTGCGAAACCTCGGTGATGCGGTCCGCGCGCGGCACAGTGATGCGCTGGGCATAGTCGATGAACAGGCAGCCTATACCGTGGGTGTGCTTCCACTTCCGGGCGATACCGACGAGCTCGTCCAGCGTCACGGCCGAGCGGTCGTAGATCCACATGTCGCGCGCGATGGCCTGGCCCATGCTCGACTGCAGCCGGCCCCAATCCTCGTCCTCAAGCTGCCCACTGCGCAGGCGAGAGGCGGCAACGGACGACACCAGCGACAGGCGGCGCAGGGCCAACTGCACGGCCGGCTGCTCGGCACTGATGACGCCAGGGCGCTTGCCGGCGTCCGCCGCGGCTTCGATCAGTCCGCCGAGGAACGCTGTCTTGCCCATGGCAGGCCGGCCGCCAATGATCGTCAGGTCGCTGTCGTGCCAACCGCCCAGGATTTCGTCCAGTGCGGCCAAGCCGGTTGGGATTCCCGGCAGACGACCGCCGGATGCGTGGTTACGCTCAACCTCGCGCCATGCCTGCTGCAGAGCCTGCTTGCCGGTGTACTCGCACGCAGTCACCACGGCGTTGAGCGCCAGCAGCCGGCCGGCGGCCACGTCGACCGCGTCCTCCTCGCCAGCACGGGCGGCGGACACCAACTGCAGGCCAACGGCCACGGCCTCACGGCGGCGCCAGTTCTCGCGGACGATCTCGGCATAGGCCAGCGCGGCCGAGGCGCTCGGGACCGTGGATGCGAGGTGGACGGCATAGTCGAAGTCCTCCGGGGAAGCCTCGCCGATCGTCACGGTGTCTGCGTCTTCGCCGGCCAGCACGCGATCGCGGATCAGTCCGAAAATCCGAGCGCGCTGCGGGCTGGTGAAGTGGTCCGCACCGATCAGCGGTGCCACGTCGTGGAAACGCTCGTTCTGCAGCAGCAGCCCGCCGATCACGGCCTCCTCGGCGAAGGCTGGGGCAACGTTGCTCACAGCGCCCTCCTTCCGCCGCCAGCCTGCTGCGGCTGGGTCAGCTGCAGCACCTGCGCCGGCGCTCGCTCAGTCGCCCGGCTCAGCCAGCCGTTGATGAACTTCGGCGTGCCGCGCCGCGTCTTGCGGTTCTGCGGGTTGGCCACCGCCCACGCCCTGGCCTTGCGGATCTCGCCCACCACGTCGATCCGCGGGTAGGCGGCACGAAACTCGGCCAGCTCGGCATCGGTCACGGCGTACTCGGAACCGTCGGCCAGCGGGATCGCCAGAACCTCCCCTTGCATCCCCTCCGGAGTAGAAACAGGAACAGGAGCAGGAACAGGAGAGTTTCCTAACGGTTTGGAAACCGTTTCGGAAACTCCGATCGATGCGAGGATTTCATCCTTGAAAGCGAGCGAGTCAGGCAGAGCCTGGGCAAGCTTGGCGATCGACTTCTGCTGGTTCGGATTGTCCGGGCGGTTCCACTTCACGAACTTGACGATCCAGACGACCTTCGTCGCGCGGTCGTACTTCACGAACCCGGCTTCCGAAAGGGTTTCCAAACCGTTCTGGAACCGTTCCGAATTCCAGCCAAGATCCTCACAGGCATAGGCATCGGGCAGCCGGAATGCACCCAGCATCGTCGTGTGCTGGCTCGTCATCAGGTAGATCGCCAGCAGGCGAGCATCGGACTCAAGCCCCAGCATCGTCTCGCTGGCCCAGAACCCGGTGTGGATCTTTCCGTAGTCGCGCATTACGCCGCTCCCAGCAGGTCAGGCTGCGGCGTAGCCGTGCGCCGGGCTTCCGCCCTGGCCTGCTCGGCCGCGCATCGGGACAGGTGCGCGACGATCTCCTCGCGCGTCATAGGCGGGCTGGACTCGATGACCCGGATGCACTCGTCCAGTCGCTGCAGCAGCTCGCGGTTCTTCATTGGCGGACCTCATCAGGTCGGCCAGGCGCTCGACCTCGCAGATGCCGTCCAGAGCGGCCTGCAGGTTGAGGAACTGGCGCAGGAGGTTGGAGCCGGTCGCGGCGCACAGCGGGCCGACCAGCTTCTCGGGGATCGGGCGGACGCCGTTCTGCATCCGCGAGATGTAGGACTTCGACTTGCCGATGCAGGCCGCCACGTATTCCAGCTTGTGGTGGCCAGCGCGGATCATCACGGCCAGCGCATGCGCCGCCGATTCGATCTGCCGGACGATCTGGGATGGCGCATCCTTCGGGGCGTGGTGTACGCCGAATGCGAGGGGGAGAGCCTTTTGGTTGCCAGGGGTTGCCATGCGTTGCCTATCGTTGCCAAGCCCTCTCGGGCGGAATAAAGGCCCAACCCACAACGGATTGAGCCAAGTGAATTCAGAGGTGACGCGGTCGAGCGATGTCGTTGAACTGGTGCCGGTTGCCGGCCGGCTGTTCGTGCTGAGGCGCTACGGGGATCGGGTGCGAATCACTCAGGTGGAGCGAAAGAACCCGCCTGCTCCCGGCAGCGGCACCGTGGTGCCCTTCCCTGCCCGGGGTCGGTGAGGTGGTCATGTCAGGCGGCAGCGCGCCGGCGGCGGGGAGCGAACAGGTCGGGCCGGAGATCGCTGCGGCTGACCAACTTCCGGGTTGCCTTTTCGATCTGGACCGCACGATCGGCGGTGATCGAGGTGTCCCCGCTCTCCCACTGGGAGACCAGGCTCTGGGTTGCGGGGGAGCCCGACTTGGTCAGCAGCGCGGCGAA
Source organism: Stenotrophomonas sp. YJH_SMC_123 (assembly GCF_059368215.1). Lineage (NCBI taxonomy): Bacteria > Pseudomonadati > Pseudomonadota > Gammaproteobacteria > Lysobacterales > Lysobacteraceae > Stenotrophomonas > Stenotrophomonas sp. YJH_SMC_123. The sequence goes on along the minus strand of NZ_JCAFRM010000002.1, from coordinate 347,277 downwards.
CGCCGCCTGAGACAGGCCCTTCTCTTTTCGGTAGGTGGGGATGTCCATGGCGCAAAGATAAGTGCCACTGATATTGCAGTCAATAGTGGCACTGCTGGCAAAGTGTGAACGTATTAATTAGCGTCCCTCATATGGAGACGGCACGAAAAGCTAAGCCCACCAAGCGCGATGAGGCCGCAGCCGCCAAGCTGAAGGCTGAGTGGTCTGTGCGCGCAAGGAGGCTGGGGCTGACCCAAGAGAAGATGGCAGACGAACTGGGAATCACCCAGGGCGCCGTGAGCCAGTACCTCAATGGGCGGATCCCCATGAACTACAGGACGCTAAAGGCTTTCAGCGCGGCCCTCGGCATCGAGGACACGGACATCCGCGACGATCTGCCCGAGCAGCAGTACAACTCCCCTGCCCCATCGGACGACGACTACACGGATGTGACCGGCTACTCCCAGGCTGCCGGGCTAGGCGCCGGCGCTGAGGCTGAGGAGTATGCCGAGACGCACAGCCTCAAGTTCAAGAAGACCAGCCTGCGCCGCCGAGGCATCTACAACCGCCCCTTGGCGATCTACTACGGCAAGGGCGATTCCATGGAGCCGACCATCGAGGATGGCGACGCCATCATGTTCGACACTTCAGATACACGAGTGGTGGACGGTGCGCTGTACGTAATCCAGGTCGATGGCATGGCCAGGCCCGAATACTTCGTGAAGCGCGCGATGCTGCTGGACGGTGCCGTGTTCTTCACCAGCGACAACCCAAAGGGTGACCATCACTGGCAGAAGCCAAAGAGGATGGACTCGAAGCGGGAACCGATCACGGTCGTAGGCCGTGTGCATTGGATTGGTGGATGGGCCGATTAAGCATGACTGACGCAGATAGCAAGACAACGGACCTCCGCTACATTAGCGGCGAAGACTTCTACAGATACGTTCGGGCTAAGGAAATCAATGACGCCTGCCTGAGATGTGGCAAGAAGGCTTGGCGCCTCCACGATACGCCTCGGATGCGCGGAACGGCGGCCCCCCTACTAGCACCTAATGGAACGATGCTGACGCATGGCGGAAAGTCTGGACATATCCCCCAGATCGCGTTGAGCTGCGACAACTGCGGAACAATGTGGTTACTCTCCCGCGGGTACATCAACGAATGGCTCGACAACAATCCTGAGCCAGGTGAGTTCGTGAATGCCGAGGGAGACGGCGAACCAGATGACACCCCGTAAAAAGAACGGAAACGTCACATTTCTAAACGCTGACGTGCGCGAGGACGAAGTCATGTCGTCGTCGGCACTGGAAGGCGGCGGTGGGCCGCCCCATGATGACGAGATGGATAAGCGCTTATCAGCGATCGAGAAAGTCATTCCGACCCTCGCCACGAAGACAGACTTGGTTGAACTAAAGGCCGAGCTTCGTAGTGAACACCAAAAGGGGGTAAATGACCTGATCAAGTGGATTGTGGGTACAGCCTTGGCAGCCGCAGGAACCATGATCACGGTCATGACGTTCGTGCTGAACAATGCAGTGCCCAAGGCACCAGTGGCGCCGCCGCCGTCACCAGTAACGATTCAGGCACCGCCGGCTGCGCCCTCACCATCACCGATCATCATCCAGATGCCGTCGCAGACACAGGCTGTAGCGCCAGCGCCGGCCCAAGCTCCGCCGGTCAAGCCCTGACCCGACAACCCCGCTCCGGCGGGGTTCTTCTTTGGACCTTGATTCCTTAACGCGTTCATCAAATGTCGCTGCACATTATTAGCGCCCCTATTGACACTAGGTATTAGCGCCCCTAATCTTCGGCCAACGCCCCACCACAGCCCATCCCGGGCCGGGGCTTGGAGACGAAGATGGCCGCCATCGCATTTGGACTGCCCCGCTCGACCACCCGGACCGGCTATGCGTCGGTCCGCGACCACAAGCGTTCCAGCGAGCTTGCCCGAGAAGAGCGCGGCCTGCCGCTGCACCCGGCCAACGGGTTCATCGCCTGCCCGGCCTGCGATGGAACTGGCGAGCTCTACCGCAACGACAGCGCCAGCGGCGATCCGCAGTGCGAGTACGGCGTGGCCTGCGGCCGCTGCGGCGGCGAAGGCGAGATTGCCGACGGCCTGATCGACCCGCTGCTGCTGGTGGCGAAGTACCGCAAGGGCCGCTTCGGCTGGGCCATGAGCGAGCGCCGGGCAGCTGACCGCCGGCACTACTACAGCCTGTACCGGATGCGCGCCATGCGCCCCTGCAGCGGTCTGGCTGCGGTCGACATGCTGGCCCGGGCACAGATGTGCGCCAACGACACGGCCCGCGCACTGCAGCAGGTGGCCGCATGACCGCCGCCGACCGAGCCCTGCACTTCCAGGCGCTGAAGCTGGCTTCGGGCTACCTGCTGGCCTTCTGCCTCGGTGTGGCTTTCACCGTCGCGGTGCAGGCGGTGCTGTCGTGAGCTGGGTCGACGTGCTGGCGGTGATGGATCAGGCGGTAGATCGCGAAAAGGACGCAGGACAGCCCTATGCCGCGCAGGTGGCAGCGCGTGCGTCAGTCGCAGAAGTCTTCGCAGCCGCCCACGCATCCCTCGCAGCCCGCGACCTGGTCGACCAGATGGCAGCCGACGACCGCCTGCACGCCGCTCTGGCCGCGTGCGAACCGGAGACGCGACATGAACCCGTTTGACCGGCTGGACGCGGCCTTCGCCGACCAGTTCTGCCTGCCCCCAATCGCCCCGCCGATGTCGCTGGCGGAAGCCCGAGAACAACGCAACCGCGAGGCCGTGGACGGCCTGTGCGTGGAGGAAAACGACGATGAGTAGCCGCCTCCGCATCGCCTGGGCCGCCGTCGCGCTGTTCGCCGCCGCCGTCGTGCCGCTGCGCATCGCCGAGATCCACCAGGCCCACACCGACCGTGACGCTGCCAAAGCCCGATGGGCTGCGACCAGCAGCGTGCGCGGCTGAATTCCCGCCCTCACGGGCCCCGCGCCGGCCGGGATTCCACGACGCCGGCATCTATTCCTGAGGAGATGACATGTTCTTCCGCAACCTGACGTTCTTCCGCTTCCCGACCACCACCGACTTTTCCGAAGTCGACACCTTGCTGCCGCACGCACTGCTGAAGCCGGTCGGCGCACTGGAAATGAATTCGCGCGGCTTCATCTCGCCGTTCGGCCGCGAGGAGAAGGAACTGCTCTCCCACCGTTGCGGAGACTTCCTGTGGCTGGCAGTTGGCGGCGAGAACAAGATTCTGCCGACGTCGGTGGTGAACGGCGAACTCGAAAAGAAGCTGGCGCACATCGAGGAAGCCGAGGGCCGCCGGCCAGGTGGCCGCGAGCGCAAGCGCATGAAGGACGACCTGCTGCATGAGCTGCTGCCGCGCGCCTTCGTGAAGTCCTCGCGCAACGATGCCTTCATCGATCTGCAGCACGGCTACGTCGCGGTGGATACCTCCAGCCGCAAGACCGGCGAATACTTCATGTCCGACATCCGCGGACTGCTCGGTAGCTTCCCGGCGATGCCTCTGAACGCCGAAGTCGCTCCGCGCTCAGTCCTGACCGGCTGGATCGCTGGCGAGCCAATGCCAGTCGGCCTGTCGCTGGGCGAGGAAGCGGAATTGCGCGACCCGGTGCAGGGCGGAGCTGTCGTGAAGTGCAGCTATCAGGAGCTGAAAAGCGATGAGATCGACAAGCACCTGGACGCTGGCAAGCAGGTTACCAAGCTGGCGCTGGTGTTCGAGGACAGCCTGTCCTTCGTACTTGGCGAAGACCTGATCGTCCGCAAGCTGCGCTTCCTCGACGGCGCGCTGGACAGGCTGGACGGCACGGACCAGGACGGCCGACGCGCCGAGTTCGACGCCCGATTCGCGCTGCAGAGCGCCGAGATTCGTCGCCTGTTTCTGGTGCTGGAAGAAGCCTTCCGCATCTCCAGCGCCAACTGACCCCGCAAGGACGCACCCGCCCGCCCGGCGGCGGCTCCGAGAGCCGGGCACCTATTCAACCTACCAGCAGAGCAGCCATGAGCAACCTCGTTCTCTCGCAAACCAAGAGCCTCGCCACGTCCCTGAACATGGGCGCCGCCGACGCGCAGGAGCTTGTCGCCGTACTGAAGGCCACCGCCTTCCGGGGCCAGGTATCCGATGCGCAGATGACCGCGCTGCTGGTGGTGGCGAACCAGTACGGCCTGAATCCCTGGACGAAGGAGATCTACGCCTTCCCCGACAAGAACAACGGCATCGTGCCGGTGGTAGGCGTCGACGGCTGGTCGCGGATCATCAACTCGCACGCTCAGTTCGACGGGATGGACTTCGAACAGGACGAGCAGAGCTGCACCTGTTCGATCTACCGCAAGGACCGAAGCCGGCCGGTGCGTGTGACCGAGTACATGGCCGAATGCCGCCGCTCGAATGCTGGCCCGTGGCAGTCTCACCCGCGCCGCATGCTGCGCCACAAGGCGATGATCCAGTGCGCCCGCTTGGCGTTCGGCTTCGTTGGGATCTACGAGCAGGACGAGGCCGAGCGCATCATCGAGGGCGAGGTGGTCCGCGCCGAGCGAGCTCCGGCCAGCAGTACCCGCCAGCTGCCGGCCGAGCCGGAAGATTCGCCCGAGCGCCAGGCGCTGTATGCCAGCCTTCAGGAGATTGCGAGTGCCGGTCTGGACGCCTATGCGGAGGCGTGGGGCAAGCTGACGCCCGAACAGCGCAAGATGATCGGCCAGTCCGGCCATGAAACCCTGAAGTCGGAGGCGGAGCGCGCAGAGGCTGAGGAGGTCGAGCCATGAGCCTAGCAAGACCGATCGCCGCTTTACTGGACAAGGCCAATGCCCTCTTCTCCTACAACCCTGAAACAGGGTTCATCGTCCGTCGAGTTACTTGCGGAGGCCGGTGCGCTGGAACGGTGGTTGGCACTCGCAGAGATGACGGATACCTGGAAGCGAGAGTGGCCGGCCGCGCAGTGCTTGCGCATCGACTTGCATGGCTACTAATCACGCAAGAAGAACCGCCTGCGGAAATAGACCACATCAACGGGCGCAAAGACGACAACAGGTTCAAAAACCTACGCGCAGCAAGCAGGGCGGAGAACAACCAAAACCGCGTTGTTCCACACGCCAATAACCGGACTGGCCGGCTCGGGGTCTACCGCAATAGGTCGGGGCGATTCGTCGCCCGGATTCGAGTTGATGGGAGGCTCCAACACATCGGCGTCTACGCCACACCAGATGAGGCGTCTGACGCCTACCTAAGAACAAAGCGACAGCTTCACAGGGGGAACACCCTTTGATTATCTACAAGCACCCGCAGGGGAGTACTGAGTGGCTGCAGAGTCGTTGCGGCGTGGTTACGGCCAGCATGTTCAAGGTTGCCCGTGAGCGGCTGAAGACTGGACCCAACAAGGGCGATTTCACCGAGGCAGCGAAGGACTACGCCTTCCGAATCGCCTTCGAGCGCATCAGTGGAGAGCTGATGGATGAGGGCTACCAGACTTGGCAAATGGAGCGTGGACACGAACTTGAGCCGGCAGCCAGATACACCCACGAGATGGAAACTGGCTGCCTGGTCGAGCAGGTCGGATTCATTACCGACGACGCTGGCGAGTTTGGCGCGTCAGCTGATGGGTTCATTGGATCCGATACCGGACTGGAAATTAAGTGTCTCGTTTCTGCCAAGGGAATCCGCAAGCTGTGGTTTGCCGATGATCTGAGCGAGTTCATGGACCAGGTTCAGGGCGGTATGTGGATCACCGGGCGCTCGCAATGGCACTTCGCGCTCTATTGCCCGGCGCTTTCCGCTGTCGGGAAAGAGCTGTTTCTGCGCGTAGTGGCCCGCGATGAAGCCTACATCGAAGCGATGGAGAAGGATCTCCGGGAGTTTGTGGCCCTCGTCGCGCGCTATGAATCTGAGCTACGCGCTGGCGACCACCAGGAGGCCGCCTGATGGACGTGACGATCTACCCCAGCCACGCCAAATGCCTGCGCCGTGCCGGCCTCGCCCGCGCCCAGCTGTTCGCGCAGGTGATCGAGGGCAAGCGCTACACCACCAGGCAGGTGGCCGAGATTCTGGACGTCTCGCGCAGCACGGCCTACGACCGGATCAAGCGCGGCCCCTACCCGCTCACCTGGGCCAACCTAATGAAGGCTCGCCTGCCATGAAGACCTGCACGAAGTGCGCTGCCCGGCTGCCGCTGCGGTTCTTCCCCCTGATCAACGGCAAGCACACCGCCGCGTGTGCGCCCTGCCGGAACACCGAGCGCCGCCTGCACGACCCGCTGCGCCCCTGCGCCGCGATCCGCTGCAAGTCGAACTGAACCACCTCACCCAAAGCTGGCAGCGCCGCACTCGTTGGCCGCTGCTGGCAAATCAGGAGACCCATTCGTGACCAGCATCCACGTACAGCCGACCTTCGACCTGGCCACGCAGGCCGAGAAGGACCGCCAGCGGGCCGAGATCGCCGACGACGTGGCGCAGTTCCTGCGCTCGGGCGGCAAGGTCCAGATCCTCGGCAACAGCCCGATCGATCGATCCACCATCAGCCGCCGCCAGGTGGTCGAGGGTGGCCACGACAGCCGCACGAAGAAGGGGGCATCCGCATGACCACCGACAACAAGCCCCTGGCGGACGTGCAGCCCGGTGGGAGGGTGAGGCTGGGGGATCAGGCCGAGCGGGCGCGGTTTGAGGAATTCCTGAGCCGGAATCCGCTCACAGCGCTGCGCGCTGGTACTGCATGGGAAGTATGGCAAGCCGCCGTCTCCGCCCAGCCCTCCCCGGGTGGTCAAGCGGCGCACTGCCCTGTGAAGCACTGCGGCATGACTTACGCCCGTGTTCCTTCTGATGGTCGGTGCCATGCGTGTGGCGCACCGGTTCAGCCCTCCCCGGGTGGTCAGGGTCCCGATACGTTCCGGGAATACTATCTAGCCCGCGTTGAATTTGATGAGGCTGATTTGGCTCAGTCGCATGCGTGGTCGGATAGCGCAAGGGGCTTCATCAACCCGGAAAATGTGCTGGATGTAGCTCGACGCCCGGAAGTCGAAGCAGAAAATGCTCGTCTTGCCAAAGCATCGCGTGAGGCCACGGCTCGTTTTGAAGCCGCCGAAGCAAGGCTGAATTCGGCAGAATCTGCCGCCGCCCTCGCCGCCCGCCAGCCGGTGGGGGAGCAGGGGCACCTTCGTCAGGCTATCGCTACAGTCTGTGAAGGTTGGACGCTGCCAACGGACGCCAGAAAGATTCTGGAAAAAGCCATGTGGGAACACGTACCGCCCGCGCAGGCCGTGGACCTGGGGCAGTTCCGGGAGTTGGCCGAGTTCGCGCTGAGTAACGCCAAGCTCCACAACTGCTGGGAGAAGCGTGAAGCGCTGGCGCGTGACCTGCTGGCCCTGATCGACAGCCAGGCGGTGGGCAATGGCCCGTCGGGGGTGCCGGCGTGATCGGTGCATGCGAAGTCCTGAGCCACGAGCCGTCGATTCCCACGCGCTCGCGGGAGCACCACCCGGCCGAGCACGCCTACCGGGACCAGTGGCACCTCCTGGTGCGCGCCCAGTGCGAAGACCACTGGGATCTGGACGATGAGGAGCAGCTCGCCGGCCCGTTGGGGCATATCTTGCACAACATGCCGGTGCTGCTGACCGATCGCTATTCGCGGATCGCGGCTACCTTCGTCACCTGGCTGGGCACCAACGTGGGCGGGTCCATCATCTGGCACCTGCGGGCGAAGGGCCCTACGGCCAACGACCCACTCTTCGACAGCAGCGTGCTCAGGAAGTGGCACGAGCAGAATCACCGCCATTCGTTCTGCAACCGCGGATTCCGGTCATCTGACTACCTGACCAGCGCGGACTGGGAAAAGCCGACGGTGTGTCGGGATGCGCTGGAAATCGAGGTGTTCGATCACTTGGCCAACTGGCTCGGCTCTGCCGACGGTCGGCGGTTCGTCGCGGCTGCTGAGGCGCGAGCAGTGGCGTACCGCAAGGAGCTGTCGATCGATGAAGTTCTGACGATCCAGGCTGGCGGGCGGGAGGCGGCAGCAAATGGCTGACCAGCTGCTTACCGCTGCAATGGTCCACGTGCTCGCCCTGGCCGGGTTTGCGGCAGGCATCGCCACCCTGTGGGCGATCAGCCGCGTATGTCGCGCCGCGCGCGCAGGGCTGCGCTGGTGCTGGCGGAGGTGCGCACATGGGTGACCAACTCTTCCCCCGCGAACCGCGCCGCATGAAGCAGCCGGCCAAGGACGTGCTGCGCGAGCAGCTGGTGGTCGCGGCGAACCGAATCATCGAGCAGGCGGAGGAAATCCAGCGCCTGCGCGAGGCAGCAACCCAGGCCACCGAGCAGCTGCGCGCTGCGCTGGCCACGAACTGAAGGAGACCAGCATGCAACTGATGACCCCCGAGCGGTGGCTGGACCGCTACTTCGAGGAAGGCAGCCGCCCATCCATGCAGGTACTGCAGCGGCTGATGCGCGAGGGCAAGCTGCCGGGCCGCAAGGTCGGAGGCACCTGGTTCATCGACGAACACGAATGGCTCGCCGGCGGCGATGATCTTGTCGCGCGAGTATTGGGTGAGGCAGCCTGACGATGGCACCGAGGCAACGAAGCAAGAGCCGCCAGGGATGGCCGGCCAACCTGTACCCCAACCGGGACGGGTTCAAGTATCGGCACCCGGTCACGAAGAAGGAAACGTGGATGGGCACCGACCAGGCGCGCGCGTTCGCCGCGGCCAAGAAGCTCAACACGCTGCTGGTGCCGACGAATGACCTGGTCGCACGCGTGGTCGGCGGTGGCCACACAGTGAATGACGCTGTCGACGTGTTCGAGCGTGACGACATGCCGCACCGGAAATGGGGCGCCAAGAACATCGAGAACGCCCGTTCCCTCATCAACCGCATCCGCAAGCATATCGGCGATCGGAACCTGGACAGTTTCAGCGTGAAGGACTGCGCCACGTTCATTCGTGAAGTCACCGAAAGCGACCGGTCCCGGCAGCTGTTCCGGTCCATGCTGACGTGGGTCTTTGCCTGTGCAGTCGAAGAAGGCTGGATCGACCGCAACCCTGCGGAGGTCGTGCGCAAGTTCCAAGCGACTCGCCAGCGTGCGCGGCTGACCGTGGACGTTTACAAGAAGATCCACGCCAAGGCGCCGCCCTGGCTGCAGCTGGCCATGGATATCAGCCTGATGACACTGTTGCGCCGCGAGGACGTAGTGAATCTGAAGTTCACCGACTATCACGACGGCCACCTATGGGTGGTCCCCGGCAAAACCAAAACCACTACCGGCGTCCGCATGAAGATCGTGGTCAACGAGGAGCTGGCCGCTCTGCTGGCAAAGGCTCGCGACGACGTGGCCTCGCCCTACTTCGTGCACCGGCTGCCGTTGAAGGCCCGGCCGAGCAACAAGCGTGCGAAGGCGCGAGTACACCATACGCAGCTCCTGCCTGAGCAGTTGAGCCGCGAGTTCCAGGACGTCCGCGAGTCAATCGGCTTGGTCGGCAAGCATCAGGTTTCATTCCACGAGATTCGCAGCCTTGGCGGCGCTCTACTGCACAACCAACAAGGTTGGTCGGAAGAACAAGTGCAGCACCTTCTCACACACAGTTCGCCGGCGATGACCGAGGTGTATCTGGAAGGCCACGAAAGGCCGTGGACCGAGATCAACACCGGCATCCTCGCCATTCGGTAGGGTGGCGATAGGGTGGTAATAGGGTGTACTACGAAAAAGGGCCTGCACCGCATGGTGCAAGCCCTTGATCTATCACTGCTTTTGGTCGGGACGGCCGGATTCGAACCGACGACCCTCTGCCCCCCAGGCAGATGCGCTACCAGGCTGCGCTACGCCCCGACTGATGCTGCGATGTGCCCGCCACTGCGGCGGGCCGTGAAGTATAGCGGATTACGATGGAAATGGGATCAGCGGCGCAGCAACTGCAGCACTTCTTCCAGCTCCATGCGCACCTGCTTGATGATCTGGTTGCTCAGCGCCGATTCCTCGCGGGCATCGGGGCCGTCCAGACGCAGGCGTGCACCACCGATCGTGTAGCCCTGTTCGTACAGCAGGCTGCGGATCTGCCGCACCATCAGCACGTCGTGGCGCTGGTAGTAGCGGCGGTTGCCTCGGCGCTTGGCCGGCTCAAGGCTGGGAAACTCGGTTTCCCAGTAGCGCAGGACATGCGGCTTGACGTCGCACAACTCACTGACTTCACCAATGGTGAAGTAGCGCTTGGCCGGGATCGGCGGTAGTTCGCGGTTACTGCCCGGATCCAGCATAAGCTTCCACCCTCTCCTTGAGCTTCTGGCCCGGACGGAAGGTGACCACCGTACGGGCGGAAATCGGAATTTCCTCGCCGGTCTTGGGGTTGCGACCCGGGCGCTGGTTCTTGCGCCGCAGATCGAAATTGCCGAAGCCCGACAGCTTCACCTGACGTCCCTGTTCCAATGCTTCACGCAGCACATCGAAAAACGCGTCGACGAATTCCTTGGCTTCCCGCTTGTTCAGACCGACTTCGTCGAACAGCTTTTCCGCCATCTCCGCCTTGGTCAATGCCATTGCCTGCTACCCCCGAGTGCTGCCCGCTCAGCCGCGGATCCGGGCGTGGTGTTCACGCTCGATGGCAGTGACCGCCTCGGCCACCACCGCATCCACGTCGCGGTCCGTCAGAGTGCGCGACTTGTCCTGCAAAATCAAGCCCATAGCGAGACTCTTGAATCCCGGCTCGACGCCCTGGCCGACGTAACGGTCGAACAGGTTCAGGTCGCGCAGCAGCGGGCCGGCGGCCTGGCGGACGGTGGCCGCCAGATCGGCCCAGGCCACCTGTTCAGGCACCAGGAATGCCAGGTCGCGACGCACCGCCGGGAAGCGCGACAGTTCGCCGGCGCGCGGCAGTCGGCGGGCGGTCAGCGGCTCCAGGTCCAGCTCGAAGGCGTAGACGTCGGCTTCGATATCCATCGCCCGGGTCAGGCGCGGGTGGATCTGGCCGATCCAGCCGATCGCCACGCCATCGCGGAACACCTCGGCCGAACGCGCCGGGTGGCCGTAGGCGCGGACGGACGGGCGGAACTCCAGTTGCGCGCCACTGGCGGCCGCCAGCGATTCCAGGTCGCCCTTCAGGTCATGGAAGTCGACCTTGCGGGTCGGCAGGCCCCACTGCACCGCCTGCGCCTCACCGCAGACCGCAGCGGCCACGCGCGGGGTTTCCAGCGGTGCCGGCTGGCCGTCTCCGGCCTGTTGGGCGAACACGCGGCCGAGCTCGAACAGGCGCACGCGGCCCAACTGGCGGGCGGCGTTGCGGCCCAACGTGGCGACCAGGCCCGGCAGCAGCGACGGGCGCATCACCGCCAGTTCGGCCGACAGCGGGTTGGCCAGCGGCACCAGGCCGTCGCGCAGCTGCCACTGGGTCAGCAGCGCGTCGTCGACGAAGGCGAAATTGACGGTTTCCTGCTGGTCACGGGCGATCAGCTGGCGGCGCACGCTCAGCGCGTCCAGCTGGGTCTCGCTCGGCATCGCCACGCGCGAGGCACCGCCCGGCAGCGTGGTCGGGATCTGCTCGTAACCGTGGATGCGGGCCAGCTCTTCGATCAGGTCTTCCTCGATGGCGATGTCGAAGCGGCGGCTCGGCGCGACCACCTGCCAGCCGTCGGCGGCGGCGACCACGTCCATGCCCAGCGCGCGCAGGATGCGCTCGACTTCCGCATCGTCGATGGTGATGCCGAGCACGCGGGTGATGCGGGCGCGGCGCAGCACGATGGTCGCTGGCTGCGGCAGATCGGCTTCACGCACGGCCTCGGTGACCGGTGCCGGGGTACCGCCGGCCAGGTCCAGCACCAGGCGGGTGGCGTACTCGATCGCGGTGCGCGGCAGCGCCGGATCGACGCCGCGCTCGAAGCGATGGCCGGCATCGGTGTGCAGGCCAAGCTTGCGGCCACGACCCATGATCGCGGCCGGCGCGAAGTGCGCGGCTTCCAGGAACACGGCGGTGGTCGCGTCGGTGACGCGGGTGTCGAAGCCGCCCATCAGGCCGGCCAGGCCGACCGCGCGGTCAGCATCGGTGACCACCAGGAAGCTGTCGTCCAGCGCAGCATCGCGGCCGTCCAGCAGCTTCAGCGTCTCGCCCGCGCGCGAACGGCGCACGGCGATGCTGCCCTGCAGGGTGCCCAGGTCGTAGGCGTGCATCGGCTGGCCCAGCTCCAGCATCACATACTGGGTGATGTCGACCAGCAGCGAGACTGGACGCACGCCACTGCGGCGCAGGCGCTCGGCCATCCACAACGGGGTCTTGGCGGCAGCATTGACGCCTTCGATGACACGGCCCAGGTAACGCGGCGCTTCGGCGCCGGCGTCGAGCTGGATGCCCAGCTCACGGCTGCCGACTGCCGGAATGGCGTCGGCAGCGAAGTCCAGCACTTCACTGCGGGTGGCGGCGGCGACGTCGTAGGCGATGCCGCGCAGGCTGAAGCAGTCGGCGCGGTTCGGGGTCAGCTTGATCTCGATGCTGGCATCCGGCAGGCCCAGGTACTCGACCAGGGTCTGGCCGACCGGTGCGTCGTCGGGCAGTTCCAGCAGGCCGGAAGCATCGTTGTCCAGGCCCAGTTCCTTGGCCGAGCACAGCATGCCGTTGGACTCGACGCCACGCAGCTTGGCCGGCTTGATTTTCAGCTCGCCGATCTGCGCACCGACCATCGCCAGCGGCGCGACCAGGCCCGGGCGCGCGTTCGGGGCGCCGCACACGATCTGCAGCAGTTCGCCCTGCCCGGCATCAACCCTGCACACCTGCAGGCGATCTGCTTCCGGATGGCGCACCGCATCGACGATGCGTGCCACGACCACGTGGTCGAGGCCTTCGCCCAGCGCGGTCACGTCTTCCACTTCCAGGCCGATGGCGGTCAGCACTGCACTCAGTTCATCGCGCGAAGCGCCGGTCGGGACGTGGCTGCGCAGCCAGTTTTCGGAGAATTTCATGGTGTCATCCTGGTGGGCCCGGCGCATGCGCCTGGGCCTGCGAATTTGGGAGCAGCCGAGCATGGCTCGGCCCTACACGGTTGCGGCTTACGCGAACTGTTTCAGGAACCGCACGTCGTTCTCGAAGAACGCACGCAGGTCGTTGACGCCGTAGCGCAGCATTGCAAAGCGCTCCACGCCCATGCCGAAGGCGAAGCCGGTGTAGCGCTCCGGATCGATGCCGACGTTGCGCAGCACGTTCGGATGGACCATGCCGCAGCCCAGCACTTCCAGCCAGCGGGTGCTGCCATCGGGCTGCTGCCAGGCGATGTCCACTTCCGCGCCCGGCTCAACGAACGGGAAATAGCTGGGGCGGAAGCGCATTTCGAAATCGCGCTCGAAGAAGGCGCGCACGAACTCGGCCAGCGTGCCCTTCAGGTCGGCGAAGGTCGAATGCTCGTCCACCAGCAGGCCTTCCACCTGATGGAACATCGGCGAATGGGTCTGGTCGCTGTCGCTGCGGTACACCTTGCCGGCGGCGATCATGCGCAGCGGCGGTGCGTGGTCACCCATGTAGCGCACCTGCACGCCGGAGGTGTGCGTGCGCAGCAGGCGGCCGTCGCCGAAGTAGAAGGTGTCGTGCATGGCGCGCGCCGGATGGTGCGGCGAGAAGTTCAGCGCCTCGAAGTTGTGCCAGTCGTCCTCGATCTCCGGCCCTTCCGACAGCTCGTAGCCCAGCCGGCCGAAGATGCCGGTGATGCGCTCCAGGGTGCGGGTGATCGGATGCAGGCCGGCGCGGTCGCCGTTGCGACCCGGCAGGGTGATGTCGATGGCTTCGGCGGCCAGGCGTGCATCCAGTGCCGCGTCCTCCAGCAGCGCCTTGCGCTCGCCGAGCGCGCGGGTCAGCGCGTCGCGGGCCTGGTTGATCGCTTCACCGGCGGCCTTGCGCTCGTCGGCCGGCAGGGCGCCGAGCTGCTTGAGCTGCGAGGTGATGCTGCCACTCTTGCCAAGCAGGGCCACGCGCAGCTGTTCCAGCACGTCGGGGCTCTGTGCGGCGGCCACATCGGCCAGCGCCTGGGTGGTGAGGGATTGGATGTCGCTCATGGGGGGCCGGAACTCCAGTCGATCTGCCATCGCGATGCGCGAAGGGCCGACCCCTGTCGCCACCGCCGTCCCCGCGCTGCCGCCATGGCCTCGCCGGGACCCAAAAAAGAATGGGGAAGGACTTGCGCCCTTCCCCATGCATTGCCTTGACCTGACACCGTTCCGGATGAACGGTTACGGCATCGGGAAGGACTTATGCCGCCAGCGCGCCCTTGGCCTTTTCGGCCAGCGCAGCAAAACCGGCTGCGTCGTGCACGGCGATGTCAGCCAGGACCTTGCGGTCCAGGGTGATGCCGGCCTTCAGCAGACCGTTCATGAAGCGGCTGTAGCTCAGGCCGTTGATGCGGGCAGCCGCATTGATACGGGTGATCCACAGCGAACGGAAGTTGCGCTTCTTCTGCTTACGGCCGATGTAGGCGTACTGCTGTGCCTTGATGACCGCCTGCTTGGCGACGCGGAAGACCTTGCGGCGGGCGTTGTAATAGCCCTTGGCGAGATCCAGAATCTTCTTGTGGCGGCGACGCGCCTGTACGCCACGCTTAACTCGTGCCATTTTTCAGTTCCTCAGAGGTAAGGGAGCATGCGGTCCAGACGGCCTGCGTCTTCTGCACGGACATGGCCCGTCTGACGCAGATTACGCTTACGCTTGGTCGCTTTCTTCGTGAGGATGTGGCTACGGTTGGCGTGGCCGCACTTGTACTTGCCCGAGGCGGTCTTGCGGAAACGCTTGGCCGCTGCCCGGTTGGTCTTGATCTTGGGCATTGCAATGTCCTTGATGGGATTTGACCCTGGTTTCTGACTGATCTGGCGGCGGCCTGGGCCGCTCTTTCCGTCCTGCCATGATCGGCGTACGACCCGTCCTGGGTGGGTCGAGCCGGGCATGATACAGGCAAAACCGCCCTGCCACCAGCCCCAGCACCTCTTGCGCCGGCATTTCACCGGCATCCTGCAAAAGCAAAGGGACGCCAGTGGCGTCCCCTTATCCTGAACCATTCAGCCAGGCGCCCCGGAAGGCGGCCCGTCAGGCCTCAGGTCTTCTTCTTCGGCGCGATCATCATGACCATCTGACGCCCTTCCAGGCGCGGACGGGATTCAATGACGATGTCCTCGCCCAGATCGGTCTCGATCCGGTTGGCCATTTCGCGACCCAGTTCCTGGTGGCTCATTTCACGGCCACGGAAACGGATGTTGACCTTGATCTTGTCGCCTTCTTCAAGGAACCCGCGCATCTTGCGCAGCTTGATCTGGTAGTCGCCCTCGTCCGTGACCGGACGGAACTTCACTTCCTTGATCTCGACCTGCTTGGTCTTCTTCTTGGCCTCGCTGGCCTTCTTCTGCGCTTCGAACTTGAACTTGCCGAAGTCCATGATCTTGCAGACCGGCGGATCGGCCTGCGGCTGGATTTCGACCAGGTCCAGGCCTTCATCTTCGGCCATGGACAGCGCTTCGTCGCGCGACAACACGCCGATCATTTCTCCGTCACTGCCGATCACGCGGACGCGCGGCACACGGATTTCCTGATTCTTGCGGTTCTGTTTGTTGTCAGGGGTGCTGATATTACGTTCTCCCAAGGGTATCGAACCGGTCCGGGTGCCTGTGCCCCCGGACCGGACCTTTGCTTACGCGCCCTCGGCCTGGAGCCGCTCGATGAAGGCCTGCAGGCTCATGCTGCCCAGGTCTTCGCCAGAACGCGTACGCACCGCCACAGCCCCATTTTCCTTCTCGCGGTCACCAATGACCAGCAGGTAGGGCACGCGCTGCAACGTATGCTCGCGGATTTTATAGCCGATCTTCTCGTTACGCAAATCCGAGCTGACGCGGAAGCCTTGCTCCGCAAGGGTTTTGGTCACGCCCGAGACGTAGTCGGCCTGGGCGTCGGTGATGTTGGCCACCACCACCTGGGTCGGCGCCAGCCAGGCCGGGAACTGGCCGGCGTGGTGCTCGATCAGGATGCCCAGGAAGCGCTCCATCGAGCCGACGATGGCGCGGTGCAGCATGACCGGATGCTTCTTCTGGCTGTTCTCGTCCACGTACTCGGCGCCCAGGCGACCCGGCATCATGAAGTCGACCTGCATGGTGCCCAGCTGCCAGGTACGGCCGATGGCATCCTTCAGGTGGTACTCGATCTTCGGGCCGTAGAAGGCGCCCTCGCCCGGCAGCTCCTGCCATTCCACGCCACAGGCGGACAGCGCCGAACGCAGTGCGCCCTCGGCCTTGTCCCAGGTGGCGTCGTCGCCCAGGCGCGATTCCGGACGCAGCGCGATCTTGATCTGGATCTCGTCGAAGCCGAAGTGCTGGTAGACCGCCAGCGCCTGCTGGTGGAACGCGGTCACTTCCGATTCGATCTGGCTCTCGGTGCAGAACACGTGGCCGTCGTCCTGGGTGAAACCACGCACGCGCAGGATGCCGTGCAGCGCGCCGGACGGCTCGTTGCGGTGGCAGGAACCGAACTCACCGTAGCGGATCGGCAGGTCGCGGTAGCTGTGCAGGCCCTGGTTGAACACCTGGATGTGGCCCGGGCAGTTCATCGGCTTGACCGCGTAGGTGCGCTTCTCCGACTCGGTGAAGAACATGTTGTCCTGGTAGTTGTCCCAGTGGCCGGACTTCTTCCACAGGCTCACGTCCAGGATCTGCGGGCAGCGCACTTCGCCGTAGCCGCTGCTGCGGTAGACCTTGCGCATGTACTGCTCGACCACCTGCCACAACGCCCAGCCCTTCGGGTGCCAGAACACCAGGCCCGGCGCCTCTTCCTGCAGGTGGAACAGGTCCTGCTGCTTGCCGATGCGGCGGTGGTCGCGCATCTCGGCTTCCTCGATGCGCTTGATGTACGCCTCGAGCTGCTTCTTGTCGGCCCAGGCGGTGCCGTAGATGCGCTGCAGCTGTTCGTTCTGCGCATCGCCGCGCCAGTAGGCGCCGGAGATGCGGGTCAGCTTGAAGGCCTTCAGGAAGCGCGTGTTCGGCACGTGCGGGCCGCGGCACATGTCCACGTATTCCTGGTGGTAGTACATGCCCATCGCCTGGATGTCGTCGGACATGTCCTCGATCAGGCGCAGCTTGTAGTCCTCGCCACGGGCCTTGAAGATCTCGATCACTTCGGCGCGCGGCGTCATCTTCTTGATGACGTCGTAATCCTGGGCGATCAGCTCACCCATGCGCTTCTCGATCGCGGCCATGTCGTCCGGGGTGAACGGGCGCTCGGAATAGATGTCGTAATAGAAGCCCTCGGCGATCACCGGGCCGATCACCATCTTCACGTCCGGGTACAGCTGCTTGACGGCGTGGCCGACCAGATGGGCGCAGGAGTGGCGGATGATCTCCACGCCCTCCTCGTCCTTGGCGGTGATGATGCGCAGGCTGGCATCGTGGTCGATGACGTCACTGGCATCGACCAGCACGCCATCGACCGAACCGGCGATGGTGGCCTTGGCCAGGCCGGCACCGATCGACTGGGCGACGTCCATGACGCTGACGGGGTTTTCGAACTCGCGGCGGCTGCCGTCGGGAAGGGTAATGTTGATCATCGCATTGGCTTCGTGCGGGGCCCGCTGGGCGGGCTGGAAAGCGTTCCCGGGCCATTGCCCGGGCAATAAAAAAGCGCCGCGAGGGCGCCTGGAACACAGGGCCTTCGGGGGCAGGTCAACAGTGGGCGGTGGTAGTGCTCATGTCGCACGCTCGGCCGGCGCTGGGCGCGGGCCACCTTGTTCCAGTCAGGGTTCTGCGACGATCTTAAACCAGCACACCGGAAAGCCCAAGGCCTACCGTACGGTCCGCTGAATGGTCCTCGCTGGCGGCGTGAAAACGCAATGATTACCATGTCCGCGCAGCCCGCCCCGTGCCAGCCTGCCCGCTTCCCCCCAGGACCTCGTGATGCGCCACCCGCTCCGACCGGCTCCCGCCGGCCCCGCCCGTGCCCCGCGTTCGCTGGCCCGCTGCCATGGCGGCCGCCCGCAATGATCACCGTCGGCCTTTCCACGCTGGGCTTCTGCAGCCTGGGCATGCTGGCAGCGATGTTCTCGGCACTGGCCTTCTATGCCGCCTCGCCGCACTGCCGCTGGCCCCGCCTGCGCCGCGCCGGCCGCCTCGGCCGCCAGATCGGCCTGGTCGCCGCGGCTGCCGCATTGTGGCTGTGGATGGCCGAACTCGGCTTTGCCGCTGGCCTGGTGGCGATGCTGTGCACCTGGATGCTGGCCGCGATGCTGCTGCCGGCACTGGCCGCCTGGCATCGCCCGGGCACGGAGTCGCCCTGATGTGGCCGCGCGCCTTCGCCGGCATCGTGGCCGGCTCCTTGCTGGCCGCGGCCGCGACCGGGCTGGTGACGTGGTTGCCGCCGGGCCCCTGGCAGAACGCGCTGGTGCCCAGCCTGATCACGTTCATCCCGCTGTGGATGCTGGCTGCCCTGTGGGCGTTCAGCTTCCGCAGCGCGCTGCGCGCCTGGGTGACACTGGCCGGCAGCGCTGCGGCCGGCTTCGCCGTGCTGACGCTGCTGCGCCTGACCGGCGCGGTGCAATGAGACTCCGCCCATGAAGTTCAGCTCGCAGACCCTGCGTACGTTCACCACCCTGCACACCTGGGTCGGCCTGGTTGCCGGCTTCGGCCTGTTCGTGGCCTTCTACGCGGGTGCGCTGACCCTGTTCCACCACGACCTGCCGCTGTGGCAGACGCCCGGTGCAGCCACCGCGTTGCCGGCGGGCCTGGACGATGCGCAGTACCTGCTGGAAGACGTGCTGGCGGCACACCCGGAAGCCCGCCGCCACGTCGGCATGACGTTCCCCGGCGCCGAACATCCGCAACCCCTGGCCTACTGGCAGGCCGACGACGGCAGCTGGCGCTATGCCTGGCCGGGCCAGATCGCCGGCAGCCCGACGCCGCCACAGACCGGGCTGGCCGAACTGGTCAACGAACTGCATTACAGCCTCGGACTGCCGGTGGCCGGCATCTACGTGATGGGCATCGTCAGCCTGCTGTATGGCATGGCGCTGCTGAGCGGCCTGGTGATCCACCTGCCGAAGCTGTTCGGCGACCTGTTCGCGCTGCGTCCGGGCCGCAACCTGAAACAACTGTGGCAGGACGCGCACAACGTGATCGGCGTGCTCAGCCTGCCCTTCCACCTGATGTTCGCGGTCACTGGCGCCCTGCTCTGCCTGGTGTTCGTGCAGATGGCCCTGCTCAATCCACTGATCTACGACGGCAAGGCCCTGCAGGCGGTACCGACTGCAATGGACACCGCGCCGGTGCGCGACGCCAGTGGCATCTCGGCACCGCCGGGCAGCCTGCGCCTGCTGCATGCGCGCGCGCTTGAAGTAGCCCGCGCACAGGGCGTGGCCAACTTCGAGCCGGCCTACCTGAAGCTGGCCAACGCCGGCGATGCCAGCGCCACGATCGAGATCACGGGCGAATCCACCGGCACACTCGGGCCGCTCGGTTCGGTGGCCCTGGACGTGGCCACCGGCAACGTCCTGGCCTCCCAGCTGCCGGGCCAGCGCGATGCCAACCACGCCACGCTCAGCGCCGCCTATGCCCTGCACTTCGGCGAGTTCGGCAACGGCGTGGTGGTCTGGCTGTACTTCCTGCTCGGCCTCGGCGGTGCGTTCCTGTTCTACTCCGGCAACCTGTTGTGGATCGAGTCGCGGCGCAAGCGTCGCCAGCCGCAACAGCCGCGTGCCGGGGTGAACATGGCACGGGCCACGGTTGGCGTGTGCATCGGCCTGTGCGTGGCGATCTCGGTCGCTTTCATCACCGCGCTGGTGCTGGAGCGGTTGGCACCGTCGGCGGTCGACCATGGCATCCGCTGGGCCTGCTTCGGCAGCTGGGCAGCCTGTGCGCTGTGGGCTGCACTGCGCCGCCCCGCGCAGGCGGCGCGCGAGCTGCTGTGGGCCGCAGCGCTCAGCACTGCACTGGTGCCGGTCCTGCACGGCGCACTCAATGGTGACTGGCTGTGGCGCGCCGCCGCGCGTGGCCATTGGCCGCTGTTCTGGGTCGATGCCATCGCGCTGGCCATGGCCTTCGGCTTCGCTCGCCTGGCCGTCGCCAGCCAGCGCCGCGCCCGCAACGGCGACCCCAACAGCGTCTGGGCCAACTAAGCCTTCACCGGGCATGGCCCGGCGCTACCGCTGCGGGTGTTCTTCGCCCGGGTAACGACTCACTTCGATCAGGTTGCCATCCGGGTCGCGGAAGTACACCGATTCGATCGGTCCCAGCGCACCGGTACGTGTGGCCGGCCCCTCCTCCACCGCGATGGCCTGCGCCTGCAGGTGCGCCAGCACATCGACCATTGCCGTATGCGTGACCAGGCACAGATCGGCACTGCCCGGCGTGGGTCGCAGCGCATGCGGCTGCAGTGGCGCGCTGGCCGGATGCAGGTTGATCTTCTGCTGGCCGAACTGCAGCGCGGTACGGCCAGCGCCGAAGCGCACGACCTGCATGCCGAGCACGCGCTGGTAGAAGTCACAGCTGCGTTCGATGTCGGCGACGGTGAGGACCAGGTGGTCCAGGCGTTCGAGATGGATCATGCCCAAAGCGTAGCGCCGCCGGCGTCGTCGCAACGTGCGGTGTCGGGTCGATGGCGTTGCCGCCTGGCGCCGGGCATGGCCCGGCGCCACCAGTGACTCAATCGCCGATGCGCACCTTCTGCCACGGGCCGAGCATCGCGTTGAGCAGGCTGGCCTGCTCGTCGTCGCCGGTCAGCTCCCACATGAACACCCCGGCCAGGCCCTGCTCACGGGCGAACCGGGCACGCAGGTCGATCGAGCGCGGGTCTTCATAGCTGATGAAGATCTTCTGCACGGCGTTGTACAGCCACGGGCTCTGCGCCTGCGGCTGCCAGTGCTTCACCCAACCCGGCTGGTCGAGATAGCGCGCCTTGATCACCCGCCAGTCGCCGGCGTCGGCCGGTGCGCTGTAGGGCTGATACAGGCCATCCGGCGCATCGCCGGTGACCTTGAAGCCGCGCCCATAGAACGGCACGCCCAGCACCAGCTTGTCGGCCGGCACACCGTGCTCGCGGTAGTACTGCACCGCGCCGGCCACGTTGTTCCAGCGCCGCAGCTCCGGCGCCAGCGGATCGGCCGGCACTTCATGCAGGGGCGCATTGAAGGTCGACACCGATGAGAAGCCGGTGCCCATGTCATAGCTCATCAGGTTGATGAAATCGAACACCTTGGCCAGCGCCGGCAGGTCGTAGCTCGCCGCCGGATCATAGGGGCCATCGGTCTGCAGGCGACCGGCGGCCAGCGCGGCGCTCAGCAGCATCGGCTGCCCCACCTTGCGCCCGTGCGCGTCGAGTGCCACGCGGAACGCCTGCGCGAGCCTGGTCAGGTTGGCGCGATCCTGCGGGCGATGCGCCAGCTCCTTCGGCCCGCCACTGACCGGGAACTCCCAGTCGATATCCACGCCATCGAAGCTGCCGGCATGGTGATCGAAGAACAGTGCCATGCATGAGTCCACCAGGCGCTTGCGGCTGGCCTCGGTCAACGCTGCATCGGAGAACCCACCCGCACCCCAGCCACCGATCGAAATCAGCGTGCGCAGGTGCGGATGCGCCTTCTTGAGCTCGGCCAGCGCGGCGAAGTTCTTCGGCGCTTCCGCGCCGACCGCGCAGCGGCCGTCCTCGATGGTGGAGAACGCATAGAACAGATGGGTCAGGCGCTCGGCGGGAATGCTCGACACCGGATAGCGCTCGGCCGAGCCGCCGGGGTAGTAGGCACCGAAGATCGGCGGCGGCGCCGGCGCGGCGCGCGCAGCGATGGGCACGGCACCGGCAATCAGCACGGCAAGGACGGCCACGGTCTGGCGGAACATGGGATCTCCCGGTTCGAAGGCGCCGCCACGTTAGCAAACCGATGTGGCTGTGGGACGGTTGTCGCGGCATGTCGTCCCGTGGACAGGCGTGATCCGCGCAACCGTGACAGAACGATGGCCACGTGGCGGCGCTCACGCACTGCAGCAGGACATGCAGCGACCTGGATGAGCGGCACTGCATGACATCAAGGCAAAGAAAAAGCGGGCCGAAGCCCGCTCTTTCATTTGCGGAAGCGTGAGGACCAACGGTCCTCACCCACCGCACAATCAGCAGTACCGATTATTCGGCGCTGACGGCGTCGCCTTCTTCCACGGCCTTCATCGACAGGCGGATACGGCCCTGCTTGTCGACTTCCAGCACCTTGACCTTGACCACATCGCCTTCCTTCAGCACGTCGCCGACCTTCTCGACGCGATCGCTGGAGATCTGCGACACGTGGACCAGACCGTCCTTGCCCGGCAGGATCGTGACGAACGCACCGAAGTCCATGATCTTGGCGACCTTGCCTTCGTAGATGCGGCCCGGCTCGACGTCCGAGGTGATCTGCTCGATGCGGGCCTTGGCGGCCTGGGCAGCGATGGCATTGACCGAAGCGATGACGATGGTGCCGTCATCCTGGATGTCGATCTGGGTGCCGGTTTCCTTGGTGATGGCCTGGATGGTCGAGCCACCCTTGCCGATCACTTCGCGGATCTTGTCCGGGTGGATCTTGATGGTCAGCAGGCGCGGCGCGTAGTCGGACAGCTCTTCACGCGGAGCGGTCAGGCCGTGGGCCATTTCGCCCAGGATGTGCAGACGACCAGCCTTGGCCTGCTGCAGAGCCTGCTTCATGATCTCTTCGGTGATGCCTTCGATCTTGATGTCCATCTGCAGGGCGGAAATGCCCTCAGCGGTACCGGCCACCTTGAAGTCCATGTCGCCCAGGTGATCTTCGTCACCCAGGATGTCGGACAGGACGACGAAGCGCTCGCCTTCCTTGACCAGGCCCATGGCGATACCGGCCACCGGCGCCTTCACCGGCACGCCGGCGTCCATCAGGGCCAGCGACGAGCCGCAGACCGATGCCATCGACGAGGAACCGTTCGACTCGGTGATTTCCGAGACGACGCGGATGGTGTACGGGAAGGACTCCAGCGACGGCATGACAGCCAGCACGCCGCGCTTGGCCAGGCGACCGTGGCCGATTTCGCGGCGCTTCGGGCCCATCATGCGGCCGCACTCACCCACCGAGAACGGAGGGAAGTTGTAGTGGAACAGGAAGTTTTCCTTGTACTCACCGGCAACGGCGTCAATGACCTGGCCGTCACGGGCGGTGCCCAGGGTGATGGTCACGATGGCCTGGGTTTCGCCACGGGTGAACAGCGAGGAACCGTGGGTACGCGGCAGCACGCCGGTCTTCACGGTGATCGGGCGGACGGTGTCCAGCGCACGGCCGTCGATACGGACCTTGGTGTCCAGCACCGAGTCACGCATGGTGCGGTATTCCAGTTCGCCGAATTCCTTCGACAGCTCGGCCGGGTTCCAGCCTTCAGCGGCCACGCGACCAGCCAGGGCTTCGAACACGTCCTTCTTGATCGCCGAGATGGCGTCGCGGCGCTGCAGCTTGTCACGCACCTGGAAGGCTTCGCCCAGGCGCGGGCCGATGGCTTCCTTCAGGGCGGAGATCAGCGCTTCGTTCTTGGCCGGGGCTTCCCAGGTCGACGGCTTGGTGCCGGCTTCGACGGTCAGCTCGTTGATCGCGTTGATGACCTTCTGCATTTCGCGGTGACCGAAGGTCACGGCGCCCAGCATCACTTCTTCGGACAGCAGCGCGGCTTCGGATTCAACCATCAGCACAGCGTTGGAGGTACCGGCGACGACCAGCTCCAGCTGCGAGTCAGCCAGTTCGCTGACGGTCGGGTTCAGGATGTACTCGCCGTTCTTGTAACCGACCTTGGCCGCGCCGATCGGACCCATGAACGGGGTGCCAGCCAGGGCCAGGGCAGCCGAAGCACCGATCAGGGCCGGGATGTCACCGTCCACGTCCGGGTTCAGCGACATCACCGTGGCGATGATCTGCACTTCGTTCTTGTAGTCTTCCGGGAACAGCGGGCGGATCGGACGGTCGATCAGACGCGAGATCAGGGTTTCCTTCTCGGTCGCACGGCCTTCGCGCTTGAAGAAACCACCCGGGATACGGCCGCCGGCGTAGAACTTTTCCTGATAATCGACGGTCAGCGGGAAGAAGTCCTGGCCTTCGCGCGCGCTCTTGGCGGCGACGGCGGTGACCAGCAGTACGGTGTCGTCCATCTTGACGATGACGGCGCCGCTGGCCTGACGGGCGACTTCGCCGGTCTCAAGCGTGACGGTGTGCTTGCCGTACTGGAAGGTTTTGGTGATTTTTGCCACGGAGGGTGTCCTTGGGGATGCTGTCTGCGAATTTGGACCGTCGGCGACCCTTGCCGCCAGCGGGTGGCCGGATCGTTCCGGCCTGAATCGGGGATTGCGGTACTACAAAACAAAACCGCGGCGCATCGCTGCGCCGCGGGGGATTCGTTGCTTAGCGACGCAGGCCAAGCTTCTCGATCAGGGCCTTGTAGCGCTCGACGTCCTTCTTCTTCAGGTAGTCGAGCAGGCTGCGACGGCGGTTGACCATCTGCAGCAGGCCGCGGCGGCTGTGGTGGTCCTTCTTGTGGGTCTTGAAGTGGCCGGTCAGCAGTTCGATGCGGGCGGTCAGCAGTGCAACCTGGACTTCCGGGGAGCCGGTGTCAGCCGCGCTGCGCTTGTTGTCTTCAATGACCTTCTGGGTGTCGATCGACATTTCTTTTTTCTCTGTGATGCGTGGCCGGCAGGAACGCGCTTCGCGCACCGCCAGGCTCGCCGTGGACTACGAGGATGAAACCTGCGCGAGGCAGGTTGCCGGAAAACGGCCGCGAAATTGTAACGGCCGGGGGCGTCCGGGACAAGGACCGGGGCTGAACCGGCAGGCCCCGGTCAGAGGTTGAAACGGCGCTGCGGGGCCAGCAGGCCACTCTCGTCGACCTGGCCCAGGCCCTGGACAGCATCGTCCGGACCGAACACGGCCACCAGGCCGCGCGGCCAGGACAGGTCGCGCTGGCGCTGGCCCACGCAGAACCGGTGGGCCTGGTCGGCGTCCAGGTCGACCCTCGGGTATTCAGCCAGGCCGGCCGCCAGCGGCAGCAGCAACGCGTCCATGCCAGCCTCGTCACCGGCCTCGACCATCGCCCGCAGCTGGTCCAGGGTGACCATGGCAGGCTCGCGGAACGGCTCGACCCAGAGCCGGCGCAGCGCGCTGATGTGAGCGCCACAGCCCAGGCGTTCGCCGAGGTCGCGGGCCAGGCTGCGGATATAGGTGCCGGAACCACAGGTCACGCGCAGCCGCAGCCGTTCCGGCTGCTGCTCCAGCACCTCGATGGCGTGTACCTGCACCTCGCGCTCGGGCGCTTCGATGACGTCACCGCGGCGGGCCTTCACATACAGCGGTTCACCGCCCTGCTTCAGCGCCGAATAGATCGGGGCACGCTGGCGGATGGTGCCGGTCAGCGGCGCCAGCGCAGCCTGCAGCGCCTCGGCACTGATCGCCGGCACCGGGCGCTGCAGCAGCACCTGGCCTTCGGCGTCGTCGGTATCGGTGGTCTGGCCGAGCACGATCTCGGCGTCGTAGGCCTTGGCCGAACCCAGCAGCAGGCCAGCGATCTTGGTCGCCTCGCCGAAACACAGCGGCAGCAGGCCGGTGGCCAGCGGGTCGAGGCTGCCGGTATGCCCCCCCTTCTCGGCGCGGAACAGGCGGCGCGCCACCTGCAGGGCGGCGTTGGAGCTCATGCCGGTCGACTTGTCGAGCAGCAGGATGCCATCCAGGCGACGGAACTGAATTCGGGTCATGACAGGAAAGTGTTGAGACGGGCCATGCTCGGCTGCCGCAGCGCGGCCTGCATCAGACATCGCGCAGCCGGAATGCAGCAACGCCGGGCATGCCCGGCGTCGCGCGGTTATTCTTCGTCGCTCTCGCGACGCTTCTCGGCGGCCAGCGTATCGGGCAGGTCGCGCAGGATGTTGTCGATGTGCTCACCACGGTCGACCGAGTCGTCGTAGTGGAAATGCAGCTCCGGCACGTGGCGCAGCTTCATCGCGCGGGCCAGGTCCATGCGCAGGCGGTAGCCCAGTTCCTTCAGGCCGGCCACGGCTTCAGCCGAACGTTCCGGCATCAGCGCGGTGACGAACACCTTGGCATGGGCCATGTCGCGGGTGATTTCCACGTCGGACACGCTCACCGAGGGCAACCCGTGCTCGCGCACGGCGTTGTGCACCAGGGTGCCGAGTTCACGGCGCAGCTGGGCGGAGACACGGTCGGTTCGATGGAAAGTCTTGGGCACGAGGAACTCTTGGTTCAGTTGTCGCCCGACCAACGGTCGGGCACTACCTTTGATTCGATTGTCGCCCGACCAACGGTCGGGCGCTACGGGTACATGGTGGGGCCCGACCGTTGGCCGGGCCACCTTGCAGCATTACAGGGTGCGCGGCACTTCGATACGTTCGAAGCACTCGATCTGGTCACCCGGCTTGACGTCGTTGTAGGCCTTCACCGCGATACCGCATTCGGTACCGTTGCGGACTTCCTCGACGTTCTCCTTGAAGCGACGCAGCGATTCCAGCTCGCCCTCGAAGATCACCACGCTGTCGCGCAGGACGCGGATCGGCTTGTTGCGCTTGACCACACCCTCGATGACCATGCAGCCGGCGACGGCACCCAGCTTCGAGCTGCGGAAGACGTCGCGGACCTCGGCGATACCGATGATCTCTTCGCGGATCTCCACGCCCAGCAGACCGGAGGCCACCTGCTTCACCTGGTCGATCACGTCATAGATGATCGAGAAGTAACGCAGGTCGACACCATTGGATTCGATGATGCGACGGGCCGAAGCGTCCGCACGCACGTTGAAGCCGATGACGGTGGCCTTCGAAGCGGCGGCCGAGTTGGCGTCCGACTCGGTGATGCCACCCACGCCGGAGTGGATCACGTTGATGCGGATGTCTTCGTTGGACAGCGCGACCAGTGCCTGGCTCAGCGCCTGCACCGAACCCTGCACGTCGGCCTTGATGACCAGGTTGAGGACCTGCTGGCCCTCGCCCTTGCCCAGGGTCGCCATGATGTCTTCCATGCGGCTGCCAGCGGTGGCCACCAGGCGCGATTCACGGCGCTTGGTCTCGCGCTGCAGGGCAACGTCCTTGGCCAGGCGCTCGTCCTCGACGACCACGAAGTCGTCACCAGCTTCCGGCACGCCGGACAGGCCCAGGACCTGCACCGGGATGGACGGGCCGGCGAACTCCGGCTGCTTGCCGGTTTCGTCGAACAGCGCACGCACGCGGCCGTACTGGATGCCGCACACCAGGTAGTCGCCCTTCTTCAGGCGGCCCTGCTGCACCAGCACCGTCGCGACCGGGCCGCGGCCCTTGTCCAGCGACGATTCGATCACCACGCCCGAGGCGCGGCCTTCATCGACCGCCTTCAGTTCCAGCAGTTCGGCCTGGATCGAGATGGCGTCCAGCAGGTCGTCGATGCCTAGGCCGGTCTTGGCCGAGATCTCCACCATCTGGGTGTCACCACCGAAGTCTTCGGCCACGACCTGCTCGGACAGCAGTTCGTTCTTGACCCGCATCGGATCCGCGTCGGACTTGTCGATCTTGTTGATCGCCACGATCAGCGGCACACCCGCCGAACGGGCGTGCTGGATCGCTTCCTTGGTCTGCGGCATGACGCCGTCATCGGCGGCCACGACCAGCACCACGATGTCGGTCAGCTTGGCGCCGCGCGCACGCATCGAGGTGAAGGCGGCGTGGCCCGGGGTGTCCAGGAAGCTGATCACGCCCTTCGGCGTATCGACGTGGTAAGCGCCGATGTGCTGGGTGATGCCACCCGCTTCGCCGGTGGCGACCTTGGTGCGGCGGATGTAATCCAGCAGCGAGGTCTTGCCGTGGTCGACGTGGCCCATGATGGTGACCACCGGCGGACGCTGGGTGGCTTCGCCCTGGTTTTCACCGGTCGAGGCCAGCAGTGCGTCTTCGGCGTCGTTGTCGTTGGCGCGGATCGCCTTGTGGCCGAGTTCTTCGGTCACCAGCGCGGCGGTGTCGTGGTCGATGGACTGGGTGATGGTCGCCATCACGCCCATCTTGAACAGCGCCTTGACCACCTCGCCGCCCTTCAGCGCCAGCTTCTGCGCCAGGTCGGCCACGGTGATGGTGTCGCCGATCGCCACTTCACGCACCACCGGTGCAGTCGGACGCTCGAAGGCGTGCGGGCCGGCATTGTTGCCACCGCGCGACATGTCGCGACGGCCACCGGCCTGGTTGCGCCCGCCCGGACGACCCCGGGTGTTGCTGTTGTTGCTGTTGCCACGACGCGCACGGTCGGCGGCCGACAGGTGCATCTGGCCAGCGAAACGGTCACCCGGGCCACGCTCGTTGCGCGGCGCGCTGCGGTTGTTGCGGTCGTCGTTGCGCGGCGGCGGCGGTGCACCACGCGGCGCAGCCGGGGCTGCGGCCGGGGTGCGCGGCGGGCGCGGCGCGGTTTCGTCGATCGGAGCACGCTTGGGCTTGCTGGCAGCCAGCGTCTCGGCCGCCTTGGCGGCAGCCGCAGCTTCCTCGGCAGCCTTCTTCTCGGCCTCGGCGCGTTCCTTGGCGGCGGCCTCTTCCTCACGGGCACGGACGATGGCTTCGTCGCGCAGACGATCCTTCTCGGCCAGGGCCTGCTGTTCGGCAAGGTTGCGGGCACGCGACTCTTCCAGCTTGCGCAGGATGTCGGCGCGCTCTTCGTCCGGGGTCATGGCGCGAGCACCATCCTTGACGTAGGTACGCTTCTGGCGCACCTCGACATTCACGGTCGTCTTGCTGCGACCGGAATTGACCGTCACTTCCTGCTGCTTCCGGCGGTTGAGCGTGATCTTCTTCGCAGACTGATCGGTCTCTTCCGGGGCCTGCTCGGGCTTGCCGTGCGAACGACGAAGGAAGCCCAGGAGCTTCACCTTCTCGGAGCTGGTCACGACCTGGTCGGGACCGCTGAACTTCATGCCGGCACCGGCCAGCTGTTCCAGCAGTTTTTCGACCGGCGTGTTGACCAGTTCGGCAAGCTTGCGGATGGTGGTTTGCTGCGACATTCGGATCCTATGATCTTGTGGGCGCCCCCCCGCATGTGGAGGTGGCGCGGATTCTACGCCCTGAGCGGCTCAGGGCCCTGTTCATTGCCGGCTCATTCGCCGCGTTCCAGTCGGGCGATCTCCTCGGCACGGGCGGCCAGGATCAGCGCAGCGGCGCGCGCCTGATCCAGTCCTTCGATGCCGAAGTCCATGACCTCGTCGGCGGCCAGGTCGGACAGATCCTCGCTGGTACGCACGCCGTGGCCGGCCAGCGCGTATGCGGTGGCTTCGTCCATGCCCTTCAGGGACAGCAGGTCCTGCGCCGGCTGGCCGTCTTCAAGGCCTTCCTCGACTGCCAGGGCCTCATTGAGCAGCGCATCGCGGGCACGAGCGCGCAGCTCTTCGACGATGTCCTCGTCGAAACCTTCCACGGCCAGCAGTTCGCCGACCGGAACATATGCGATTTCCTCGACGGTGCCGAAGCCTTCGCTGACCAGGATGCCGGCGATTTCCTCGTCCACTTCCAGCTTGTCCATGAACAGCTGGCGGGCCGCAGCCTGCTCGGCTTCCGACTTGGCGGTGACCTGGTCCTGGGTCATCACGTTGAGCTGCCAGCCGGTCAGGCGGCTGGCCAGGCGCACGTTCTGGCCGCCCTTGCCGATCGCCTGGGCCAGGCGGTCTTCGGCAACGGCCAGGTCCATGGAGTGCTTGTCTTCATCGACGATGATCGACTGCACTTCGGCCGGCGCCATCGCGTTGATGACGAAGTTGGCCGGGTTGTCGTTCCACAGCACGATGTCCACGCGCTCGCCATTGAGCTCGTTGGACACGGCCTGCACGCGCGAACCGCGCATGCCGATGCAGGCGCCGATCGGATCGGTGCGCTGGTCGTGGGCCAGCACGGCGATCTTGGCGCGGTCGCCCGGGTCACGTGCACAGGCCTTGATTTCCACCAGGCCCTGGCCGACTTCCGGCACTTCCAGCTTGAACAGCTCGATCATGAATTCCGGGGCGGCACGGCTGATGAACAGCTGCGGGCCACGCGGCTCCGAGCGCACTTCGGCCAGGTAGCCGCGCACGCGGTCACCGGCGCGCAGCACGTCGCGCGGGATGCCCTTGTCCTTCGGGATGAAGCCTTCGGCGTTGCCACCGAGGTCGACATAGATGTTGCCGCGCTCGGCGCGCTTGACCACGCCGGTGATCAGCTCACCCACGCGATCCTTCCACGCATCCACGACCTGCTGGCGCTCGGCTTCGCGCACGCGCTGGACGATGACCTGCTTGGCGGCCTGGGCAGCGATGCGGCCGAAATCCGGGTTCTCGATCTGCTCTTCGATGTAGTCGCCGACCTCGACGCCTTCGGCTTCATCGACGGCATCCATCAGGCGGATCTGGCGGTCCGGCGATTCCATGACCAC
Source organism: Stenotrophomonas sp. YJH_SMC_123 (assembly GCF_059368215.1). NCBI lineage: Bacteria > Pseudomonadati > Pseudomonadota > Gammaproteobacteria > Lysobacterales > Lysobacteraceae > Stenotrophomonas > Stenotrophomonas sp. YJH_SMC_123. The sequence goes on along the minus strand of NZ_JCAFRM010000002.1, from coordinate 316,949 downwards.
GTCATCGGCCACCACTTCCCAGCGGCGGAAGGTTTCGTAGCTGCCGTCCTTGTGGTCGATGACCACGCGGGTCAGCACTTCCTCGTCGGGATAGCGCTTCTTCGCTGCCGAGGCCAGGGCGGCCTCGATGGCATCGAAGATCACTTCACGCGGCACGCCCTTCTCGTTGGCGACTGCGTCGACTACCAGCAACAGTTCCTTGCTCATTGGCTCACTCCGCGCGCGGCTTCTTTGCCGCCGGCTCGTTGGAAGAAGAATTCGTGTTCGGCTTCGGACGCTTCGGCGCCGGACCGGTCGGCTTGCTCGGGGCCAGCCCCAGCGCCACCCAGTCGGGCATGATCCGTGCCTTGTCGATGTTGTCGGCCGACACGACCACTTCGGCCTTGTCGACGATGAAAGTGATGGTCCCCGCCGCCTCGTCGGTCGCCTCGATACGACCCTGCAGGCGACGACGGTTGTCCTGCGGCAGCTTCAGCGTGACCTTGGCCGATTCGCCGAGGTGACGGCCGAACTGCTCCAGGCTGAACAGCGGACGGTCGACGCCCGGCGAGGACACTTCCAGCGTGTAATTGCCGCTGATCGGGTCCTCGACGTCCAGCTGCGCCGACACTTCGCGGCTGACCCGCTCGCAGTCGTCGACATTGATGATGCGCTCGGGCTGTTCAGCCAGCGGCACGTCGATGTAAAGGCGCAGGGTCGCACCGCCGGGGGCCGGCAGATACTCAACGCCCAGCAGCTCCAGGCCCAGCGACACAACGGTCGGGGCGAGCAGATTCGCGATGTCGGTTGCCTTGTCGCTCACAGCCTGCCTTGATCTCTATGGTTGGGTGCCGGCCTTGGCCGGCGTGGAAACGTGACGCCCCGGAAACGACAAAGGGCCCGTTGGGCCCCTTTTCCGGAAAGACTCCGGTGACTGGATTCCGGTTGCAACCTGCATTGCCTGCCGGTTGCGGCCCTCCTTCCGGGTCCGGACTCCCGCTGGGAGGCCGCCTTCAGGGGTACTGCTAGGCCGCTGATGATAGCGACTGCACCGCGCTGGTGCAAGGTGCGGACCCGGGTCAGATCCCTTTTCCCGTGGATAAGGGATCTGACCCCGATCACGCAGAAACAACGCAGACCCCAAAGAAAAACGCCCCCGAAGCAGGACTTCGAAGGCGATCTCTTTACTTGGTAGCGGGGGCAGGATTTGAACCTGCGACCTTCGGGTTATGAGCCCGACGAGCTGCCAGACTGCTCCACCCCGCATCAGAAGCGGAATCATGAGGCATTGCTGCGACAAATGCAAGCTTTCCCTCATTCATCGAACCGGTTGGCGCCGATCCGACGTTGGTAGCGGGGGCAGGATTTGAACCTGCGACCTTCGGGTTATGAGCCCGACGAGCTGCCAGACTGCTCCACCCCGCACCGGAAGTGTTTGAACTGCTGCCCTGCTCTTTCGAGGAGGGCTACCGCAACGATGTTCTGGCTGAACCGCTGCAGTGACAACTCAGGCTGCGCATATTACACGAATCGCGCAGCTTTGTGTCAACTTTTATGCAAGATGCGCAAATGCCTGCTGGCACCAGACCATGATCGGGTTCCAGGCCAGGCCCAGCGCGAGCAGCGCCAGGGCATTCACGCCCAGCACCACGCCCAGCACGCGGTCGTTGCTGCGCGGCATGGCCTCGCCCACCGGCTCATCGAAGTACATGACCTTGATGACGCGCAGGTAGTAGAAGCAGCCGACCACGGCGCACAGCACGCCGAGGATGGCCAGCCACAGCAGGCCGCCGTTGACGGCCGCGCCCAGCACCGCCAGCTTGGTCCAGAAGCCCAGGAACGGCGGGATGCCGGCCAGCGACGCCATGATGCACAGCACCAGGCCGGCCATCCACGGATTGCGGGCGTTCAGGCCCTTGAAGTCCTCGATGTTCTCGGCTTCAAAGCCGGCACGCGACAGCGCGATGATCGCGCCGAAGGCGGCGGTGGACATGATCGCGTAGGCCAGTGCGTAGAACAGCGCGGCGGCGTAGCCCTGCGAACCGCCACCGGCGATGCCCATCAGCAGGAAGCCGATGTGCGAGACGGTGGAGAACGCCAGCATGCGCTTGAGGTTGCTCTGCGCGATGGCCATCAGGTTGCCGATGACCAGCGATACCGCGGCCAGGCCGGCGATCAGCAGCTGCAGTTCGGTCGACAGCGGACCCACGCCCATTTCCAGCAGGCGGTAGGCCATGCCGAACGCGGCCAGCTTCGGCGCCGAGCTGATGAACAGTGCGATCGGTGCCGGGGCACCCTGGTACACGTCCGGCAGCCACATGTGGAACGGCGCGGCACCCAGCTTGAAGGCGACGCCGGCGATCATGAACACCGCACCGGTGATCAGCAGCACGCGCTCTTCCGAGTGCGGGATGGCCTCGCGGATCACATCCAGGTGCAGGCTGCCGGTGGCGCCGTAGATCAGCGACATGCCGTAGAGCAGCAGGCCCGAGGCCAGCGAACCCAGCACGATGTACTTCATCGCCGCTTCCGACGCCAGGCCGCTTTCGCGGTTGCTGGCGACCAGGGCGTAGGAGCACAGCGCCAGCAGTTCCAGGCCCAGGTAGACCATCAGCAGGCTGCCGGCCGAGACCAGGATCATCATGCCGGCGGTGCCGAACAGGATCAGCACCGGGATCTCGCCCTGGAACAGGTCGCGATCACGCAGGTAGCGCCAGCCGTAGACCAGGGTCAGGCCGCTGAGCAGCACGATTCCGGTCTTCATCACGTCCGCGGCGGTATCGCGCACGAACATGCCATGGAAGACCTCCCCCTGCCCGCCCACGCCGGTGGCCAGCATGAACAGCACCACGGCCAGCGCAGCGAGCGAGAACAGGTGGGTGACGATCTTGTTCCGGTTGCTGACGAACAGGTCGAGGATCATCAGGGCGAAGGCGCTGCCGATCAGCACCAGCTCGGGAGCGAGCGGTGGCAGGTCAGCGGCGGTCAATGGCAGCAGCGGCGAGGTGGTCATCATCAAATCCTGGAATTACAGCAGCTTGCTGGATGCGATCTGCATCGCCAGCTTCGCGATCGAGGGCTCCATCAGGTCGGTCAGCGGCTTGGGGTAGATGCCCAGGGCCAGCACGCCGATGGCGAACACGCCCAGCACCAGCCATTCGCGGCCGTTGATGTCCTTCAGTTCGGCAACATGGCTGTTGGCCACTTCACCGAAGAAGATGCGCTTGTACAGCCACAGGGTGTAGGCGGCGCCGATGATCAGGGTGGTGGCCGCGCCCAGGGCGATCCACGGATTACGCTGGAAGGCCGAGAGGATGACCATGAACTCGCCAACGAAACCGCTGGTACCCGGCAGGCCCGCGTTGGCCATGAAGAACAGCATCGCGAAGGTGGCGAACCACGGCATCACGTTGACCACGCCGCCGTAATCGGCGATGCGGCGGCTGTGCATGCGGTCGTACAGCACGCCGACGCAGGAGAACATCGCGCCGGACACGAAGCCGTGCGAGATCATCTGCACCATGGCGCCCTGCAGGCCCAGGCGCGCGGCGTCGGCGTTGCCGGCTTCGCGCACCAGCCACAGGGCGATGAAGGTGCCCAGGGTGACAAAGCCCATGTGCGCGATCGACGAATAGGCGATCAGCTTCTTCATGTCGTCCTGCACCAGGGCGACCAGGCCGACGTAGATCACCGCGATCAGCGACAGTGCGATCACCAGCCAGGCCCACTCCTGCGACGCGTCCGGGACGATCGGCAGGTTGAAGCGCAGGAAGCCGTAGCCACCGATCTTCAGGGCGATCGCGGCCAGGATCACCGAACCGGCGGTCGGCGCTTCCACGTGGGCGTCCGGCAGCCAGGTGTGGACCGGGAACATCGGCACCTTGACCGCGAAGGCGATCAGGAAGGCGAAGAAGATCCAGGTCTGCTCCTTGGCCGACAGCGGCAGCGCGTACAGGTCGGCCAGCTGGAAGCTGCCGCCCTTCATGTACAGGTAGATCAGCGCCACCAGCATCAGCACCGAGCCGAGGAAGGTGTACAGGAAGAACTTCAGCGCGGCGTAGATGCGGCGCGGACCGCCCCAGACACCGATGATCAGGAACATCGGGATCAGCATCGCTTCGAAGAACACGTAGAACAGCATCGCGTCCGTCGCGGCGAAGATGCCGACGGTGACACCTTCCAGGATCAGGAAGGCCGCCACGTACTGGTTCACGCGCTTGTCGATGGCGCTCCAGGCGCCGATCAGGGCAAGCACGCTGACCAGGGTGGTCAGCAGGATCAGCGCCACGGCAATGCCGTCCACGCCCAGGTTGTAGCCGATCTTGTACGCCGGGATCCAGGCATGGGTCTCGACGAACTGCAGACCATCGACGCCTGCGTTGTAGCCGCTCAGCAGCGAGAGGCTCGCCACGAAGGTCAGCACCGCTACGCCCAGCGACGCCCAGCGGGCGGTCTGCGCATCACGGATCGCAAGGATCAGGGCACCACCGATGATCGGCAGCCAGATGAGGACACTGAGTAGAGGCCAGTTCGACACGTCTTCTTATTCCGTACAGGTCATCAACGCAGGTAATGCATCAGCACGCCCAGCAGGGCAATCAGGCCGATGATCATCGCGAAGGCGTAGTGATAGAGGAAACCGGATTGGGTACGACGCAGCACGCCGGCTGCGACGTCCACAACACGTGCCGAGAGATTGACCACGCCGTCGACGATGTTGCTGTCGATCCAGCGCGAGACCTTGCCCAGCTTGACGCTGCCACCGGCAAAGCCATCGATCCACAGCTTGTCGAAGCCGTACTTGTTTTCAAGCACCGACACCAGCGGAGCAAAGGTCTTGCGGGCCTTGCCCGGCAGGTCCGGCTTCCACAGGTAGAACAGTGCGGCCAGCAGGAAGCCCGCAACGGTCAGCATGAACGCCGGAGCCATCATGCCATGCAGCGCGAAGGCGACCGGGCCATGGAACTCCTCACCCAGGAAGCCGATGGTGTTCTTGGCCGGATCGTAGAAGTCGACGATGCCGGTGAAGAACGTGTGCGACTGGCCCTTGATGGCATCGTGCGCGTGGTTGCCGGCCCAGTCGGTGCCGTACAGCATCGGGCCGATGCTGAAGAAACCGATGGCGATCGACGGGATGGCCAGCAGGATCAGCGGCAGGGTCACCACCCACGGGGTTTCGTGCGGCTCGTGCGGACCGTGGCCATGGCCGTGGTCGTCGTGGCCATCACCATGGTGTGCATCGCAGTGGTGGGCGTCGGCGGCGTGGTGATCGTCATGGCCGTGGCCGTGATCGTCATGCGCGTCGCGGAAACGCTCCTTGCCGTGGAAGGTCAGGAACAGCAGGCGGAAGCTGTAGAAGCTGGTGACGATCACGCCACCCAGCACCGCCCAGTAGCCATAGGTGGCCACCCAGCTGTTGGACAGGTGCGCGTGCAGCTCGGCCGCCTCGATGATGGTGTCCTTCGAGTAGAAGCCGGAGAAGAACGGCGTGCCGACCAGCGCCAGGGTACCGATCCACATGGTGATGAAGGTGATCGGCATGTACTTGCGCAGGCCGCCCATCTTGCGCATGTCCTGCTCGTGGTGCATCGCGATGATGACCGAGCCGGCGCCCAGGAACAGCAGGGCCTTGAAGAAGGCGTGGGTCATCAGGTGGAACACGGCAGCCGAATAGGCCGACACGCCCAGCGCAACCGTCATGTAGCCCAGCTGCGACAGGGTCGAGTACGCGACCACGCGCTTGATGTCGTTCTGCACGATGCCGATCAGGCCGGTGAAGAACGCGGTGGTGGCACCGATGAACAGCACGAAGTTCAGCGCGGTCTGCGACAGCTCGAACAGCGGCGACATGCGGGTGACCATGAAGATACCGGCGGTCACCATCGTCGCGGCGTGGATCAGTGCCGAGATCGGGGTCGGGCCTTCCATCGAGTCCGGCAGCCACACGTGCAGCGGGACCTGGGCCGACTTGCCCATGGCACCGATGAACAGGCAGATGCAGATGACGGTGGCGATCGACCAGATAACCGGCTCGTTCAGCAGCTGCATGCCCAGCAGCGTGCCGTCCCAGATCTGCAGCTGGGCGCGCGGGTCGGCCAGCATGCCGGCCTGCGAGAACACCTGCGAGTAGTCCAGGGTGCCGAACACCCACAGCACGCCGGCGATGCCCAGCAGGAAGCCGAAGTCACCGACGCGGTTGACCAGGAACGCCTTCATGTTGGCGAAGATCGCGGTCGGGCGCTTGAACCAGAAGCCGATCAGCAGGTACGACACCAGGCCCACCGCTTCCCAGCCGAAGAACAGCTGCAGGAAGTTGTTGCTCATCACCAGGGTGAGCATCGAGAAGGTGAACAGCGAGATGTAGCTGAAGAACCGCTGGTAGCCCGGATCGTCCTGCATGTAGCCGATCGTGTAGATGTGGACCAGCAGCGACACGAAGGTCACCACCACCATCATCATCGCGGTCAGCTTGTCGACCATGAAACCGACGTGGGCCGAGTACTGGCCGACTTCGAAGAACGTGTAGATGTTCTGGTTGAACGGCTGCGCCCCGCCCCACAGCAGCTGGTAGAGCGTGTACATCGACAGGCCGCAGGCCACCGCGACGCCGAGGATGGTGATGGTCTGCGCGCCAAAGCGCTTGACCTGGCGACCGAACAGGCCGGCGATGATGCTGCCGAACAGCGGTGCGAGCACCACTGCGATCAACAGACTCTTGGAGAGAGTGATTTCCATCTGTGGATCAGCCCTTCAACGAATCGACTTCGCCGACATTGATCGTGCGGCGTGTACGGAACAGGGTCACCAGGATCGCCAGGCCGATGGCGGCTTCCGCGGCGGCGACGGTCAGGATGAAGAACACGAACAGCTGGCCGGACGGATCGCCCAGCTGACGCGAGAAGCCGACGAAATTGATGTTCACCGACAGCAGCATCAGCTCGATCGACATCAGCAGGACGATGACGTTCTTCCGGTTGAGGAAGATACCGGCCAGGCTGATGGCGAACAGCACCGCGCCCAGCGCGAGGATATGGCCAAGGGTGATCACGGCTGGGTCTCCTCGCCGGCGACCGGCTTGCTGTTGCTGTGCACGACCGGTGCTTCGGCACCCATCTTGACCATGCGCAGGCGCTGGCCGGCCTTGACCATGGTCTGCTGGCCCGGGTTCTGGCTCTTCACGCCGGTACGGCGACGCAGGGTCAGCATCACGGCGGCAACCACGGCCACGGTCAGGATGACGGCGGCGAACTCGAACGGCAGCAGGTACTCGGTGAACAGCGTGCGTGCCAGCCAGGTGATGTTGGAGCTGTCGGCGGCGACCGCAGCGGCGTTGTCGGCCGGGAACGGCGTGACCGAACGCGCCTTGACCCCGATCAGGATCAGCATCTGCGCCAGCATCGCGACCGCGACAATCAGGCCGACCGGCAGGTAGCGCACCCAGCCCTCACGCAGCTTGGTGGGGTCGATGTCCAGCATCATCACCACGAACAGGAACAGCACCATCACCGCACCGACGTAGACCAGCACCAGCGCCACACCGAGGAACTCGGCGCCCACCAGCAGCCACACGCAGGCGATGGAGAAGAAGGTCAGCACCAGGCAGAGCACGGCGTGAACCGGGTTGCGCACGCTGATCACCGCACCGGCCGAAACCGTTGCCGCGATGGCGAACACCCAGAAAGCGATATTTACCCAATCCATCTCTCGACCTCAGCGGTAAGCGGCATCGGCGGCGCGACGCTCGGCGATCTCGTTTTCGAGACGGTCGCCCAGGGCCAGCAGCTGCGGCTTGGTAACGATGTTTTCGCCACGATTCTCGAAGTGGTACTCGAGGATGTGGGTTTCGACGATCGAGTCCACCGGGCAGCTTTCCTCACAGAAGCCACAGAAGATGCACTTGAACAGGTCGATGTCATAACGCGTCGTGCGGCGGGTGCCGTCCTCGCGCTTGGCCGAGTCGATGGTGATGGCCAGCGCCGGGCACACCGCTTCGCACAGCTTGCAGGCGATGCAGCGCTCTTCGCCGTTGGGATAACGGCGCAGCGCATGCAGGCCACGGAAGCGCGGCGACTGCGGGAACTTCTCCATCGGGTACATCATCGTGTACTTCGGCTTGAAGCTGTACTTCAGCGTCAGCCAGAGGCCCGCCAGCAGTTCGAGCAGCAGCAGGCTCTTGAAGTAATGGGTAATCCTGTTCATCACTTTAGACGCCCTTTTGAATCACGCCGAAGAACACCATGACGGCGGTAACCGCGATCCACAGAATGGCCAGCGGGATGAAGACCTTCCAGCCCAGGCGCATGATCTGGTCGTAGCGGAAGCGCGGGAAGCTGGCACGGAACCAGATGTAGGCACTGGCGAAGAAGAACACCTTGACGAACAGCCACGGCGCGCCCCCCTTCCAGATCCAGTCGACCAGCGGCGAGACATCGCCGAAGTTGACCCAGCCCTGGACCGGGCTCAGCCAGCCGCCGAGGAAGAAGATCGAGATCAGGAAGCTGATCAGGATCATGTTCGCGTATTCGGCCAGGAAGAACAGGGCGAAGGCACCGCCGGAGTATTCGACCATGTGGCCGGCGACGATTTCCGATTCGCCTTCCACCACGTCGAACGGCGCGCGGTTGGTTTCAGCCACGCCCGAGACCCAGTAGATGACGAACAGCGGGAACAGCGGCAGCAGGAACCAGTCGAAGAAGCCGGAACTGCCGGCCTGCGCCATCACGATGTTGCTCAGGTTCAGGCTGCCCGAGGCGATCATCACGCCGACCAGGGCGAAGCCCATGGCGATTTCGTAGCTGATCATCTGCGCCGAGGCGCGCATCGCACCCAGGAACGCATACTTCGAGTTGGACGCCCAACCGGCCAGGATGATGCCGTAGATGCCCAGCGAGGTCATCGCCAGCAGGTACAGCAGGCCGGCATTGGCGTTGGACAGCACGATCTGCGAATCGAAGGGCACCACCGACCAGGCCGCGAAGGCCGGGGCAAGGGTGATCAGCGGGGCCAGCAGGTAGATCGCCTTGTTGGCGCTGCTCGGCTGGACCACTTCCTTGAACAGCAGCTTGAAGACGTCGGCGAAGGCCTGGAAGATGCCCATGCCCACGTACATCGGGCCGTGGCGGACATGCATCCAACCGATCAGCTTGCGTTCCCAGACCACGTAGAAGGCCACCGAGATGATCACCGGAACGGCGATCACCAGGATCTTCAGGATGATCCAGATCAGCGCGCCGATGTCACCGAGGCCCAGCAGCCACTGGTGCAGCGGGTCGACCGCGTTCAACAGCAATTCGTTCATGCAGCCACCACCGATACGCGAGCGGCACCCAGCGGCGCGGTCGCGCCGTGGCCCGATTCAATCCAGACCGAACCCGCAGCGACGCGGGCGTCGACCACCACCGGCAGGGTGGCCTTGCCGGCATCGGTGCCGACCTTGGCCATCTGCCCTTCCTGCAGCTGCAGGCGAGCGGCATCTTCAGCGTTCAGCACGATGCGCGGGGCGTTGTTGAGCGGATGCGACTGCAGCGCCGGGGCGCGACGGACCACCGCATCGGTGCGGTAGATCGCGGCGGTCGAAGCCACTTCCAGGCCTTCGCCGGCAACCACCGGCTGCGCCGAAGCTGCAACGGTGACCGGTACCGGGGCCAGGCTGGCGCGCAGGCCGGCCAGGTCGGTGAAGTCGAAACCGGCCACGGCCAGCTCGCCGCCCAGGGCGCGCAGCACGCGCCAGCCTTCACGGGCCTCGCCCGGCAGCTTGCCGCCGGCACGGGCCGACTGCTCGCGACCATCGAGGTTGGTCAGGGTGGCGTCGATTTCCGGCAGCGCACCGATCGGCAGGATCACGTCGGCGACGTCGCGGGTCGAGGCACAGGCGAACTGGCTGAAAGCCACCACCTGGGCACCGGCCAGCGCCTTGCGCGCGGCAGGGGCATCGGCGAAGTCCAGGCCCGGCTCAAGGCCGTACACCACATAGGCCTGGCGCGGCTGCGCCAGCATCGCGGCGACGTCCTTGCCAGCCGGCAGCACACCGGCGCGGGTCAGGCCAACGGCGTTGGCGCCCTGCGGGATGCGGCACAGCTTGGCACCGGTGGCGGCGGCGAACTCACGCGCAGCAGCGCGGATCGCGGCAGCCTGCGGGTGGTTTTCGGCGATGCCACCGACGATCAGCACGGTGTTGTTGCCGCCCTGCACTGCCGAACGCAGCTCGGCGTTGGCCAGCGCGTCGACGAACTTCGACGGTGCGACGATCTGCTTGCCGGCGATGCTGAAGGCGAAGTCGAAGTCCACCGGGTTGACGACATGGATCTTCGCGCCCTTGGTGGTCTGCGCCTTGCGCAGGCGGGCGTGCAGCAGCGGCAGTTCGTGGCGGATGTTGCTGCCCAGAACGACGATGCGGTCAGCGCCTTCGATTTCGGCCAGCGGCAGGCCGAACACTTCGGCGGTTGCGGCGTCGGAGAAATCGCGGTTGTTGATGCGGTGGTCGATGTTGCCCGTGCCCAGGCCCTTGGCCAGGCGGGCCAGCAACGCGCCTTCCTCGTTGGAGGTGGACGGGTGCACCAGCACGCCCAGGTTGTCGCCCTGGTTGGCCTTGAGGATCTCGGCGGCCGCGGCCAGGCCTTCGGCCCAGCTCACTTCCTTCCACTCGCCATTGACCTTGCGCAGCGGCTTGACCGCACGGTCTTCGCTGTACAGGCCCTGGTGCGAGTAGCGGTCACGGTCGGACAGCCAGCACTCGTTCACGGCTTCGTTGTCGCGCGGCACGGTGCGCAGCACTTCACCGCGACGCACGTGCAGGAACAGGTTCGAACCCATCGCGTCGTGGTAGCCCAGCGATTCGCGCGCGGTCAGTTCCCACGGACGGGCGCGGAACTGGAACACCTTGTTGGTCAGCGCGCCGACCGGGCAGACGTCGACGACGTTGCCGGACAGCTCGGTGGTCAGCGGCTTGCCGTCGAAGGTGCCGATCTGCAGGTTCTCACCGCGGTACATGCCACCCAGTTCGTAGGTACCGGCAACGTCGGCGGTAAAGCGGACGCAGCGGGTGCACTGGATGCAGCGGGTCATCTCGGTGGCGACCAGCGGGCCCATGTCCTCGTCCGGCACCACGCGCTTGCGCTCGTTGAAGCGGCTGACCGAACGGCCATAGCCCAACGACACGTCCTGCAGCTCGCACTCGCCGCCCTGATCGCAGATCGGGCAGTCCAGCGGGTGGTTGATGAGCAGGAACTCCATCACCGAGCGCTGGAACTTCAGTGCCTTCTCGCTGCGGGTGGCGACCTTCATGCCGTCCATCACCGGGGTGGCGCAGGCCGGCGCCGGCTTCGGCGACTTCTCCACGTCCACCAGGCACATGCGGCAGTTGGCGGCGATCGGCAGCTTCTCGTGGTAGCAGAAGCGCGGAATCGGAATACCGGCCTTGTCGGCCGCCTGGATGATCATCGAACCCTTGGGCACGACCAGCGACTTGCCATCGATCTCGATGGTCACGTGATCCGGTGGCACGTTCGGGTTTACGGGTTGCGCGCTCATGCGGCGGCTGCCTCCACCTTCTTGCCGTCAACCATCGAATGACCGTTGACGATGTAGTACTCGAATTCGTCCCAGAACTGGCGCAGGAAGCCCTGGATGGGCCATGCAGCCGCTTCACCGAACGCACAGATGGTGTGGCCTTCGATCTGCCCCGCCACCGCCTTCAGCTGGTGCAGGTCTTCCATCGTGGCCTTGCCGGCGACGATGCGCTCCAGCACGCGGTGCATCCAGCCGGTACCTTCACGGCACGGGGTGCACTGGCCGCAGGATTCCTTGTGGAAGAACTGGCTGATGCGGCAGGCGAACTTGACGCAGCAGACGCTGTCGTCGAGCACCACGATCGCGCCCGAACCCAGGCCGGAGCCCAGTGCACGGATGGTGTCGTAGTCCATCGGCAGGTCCTCCAGCTCGGCCGCGGTCAGCACCGGCATCGACACGCCGCCCGGGATCGCGCCCTTCAGCGTGCGGCCCGGTCGCAGGCCACCTGCCATTTCCAGCAGGTCGTGGAATTTGGTGCCGAGCGGCACTTCGAAGTTGCCGCCGTTCTGCACGCAGCCGGACACCGAGAAGCACTTCGGACCGCCGTTGGCGGTCAGGCTCAGGCCCTTGAACCACTCCGGACCGTTGCGGATGATCGCCGGCACCGAACCGTAGGTTTCGGTGTTGTTGATCGTCGACGGCTTGCCATACAGGCCGAAATTGGCCGGGAACGGCGGCTTGTAGCGCGGCTGGCCCTTCTTGCCTTCCAGCGATTCCATCAGCGCGGTTTCTTCGCCGCAGATGTAGGCGCCGGCGCCCAGCGCACCGTAGATGTCGATGTCCACGCCGCTGCCGAGGATGTTCTTGCCCAGCCAGCCGTTCGCATAGGCGTCGGCCAGGGCCTGCTCGAAGTGCTCGAACGGCTCGTGGTGGAACTCACCGCGCAGGTAGTTGTAACCCACGGTCGAACCGGTGGCGTAGCAGGCGATCGCCATGCCTTCCACCACCGAATGCGGGTTGTAGCGCAGGATGTCGCGGTCCTTGCAGGTGCCCGGCTCGGATTCGTCCGAGTTGCAGAGGATGTACTTCTGCATGTTGCCCTTGGGCATGAAGGACCACTTCAGGCCGGTCGGGAAGCCTGCGCCACCGCGGCCGCGCAGGCCCGAGGCCTTGACCATCTCGATGACCTGCTCCGGCGGGATCTTCTCTTCGAGGATCTTGCGCAGGGCGGCGTAGCCACCGGTCTTCAGGTAGCTTTCGTACGACCACGGGGTGTCGTAATGCAGGGTGGTGTAGACCACCTGGTGCGGCAGCGGCGCGGGGCCGACCGGACCCTTGGATTCGTGGTGATGTGCCATGCCCTTACTCCAGCCCGTCCAGCAGCTCGTCGACCTTTTCCAGGGTCAGACGCTCATGGTAGTGACCGTTGATGACCATCATCGGCGCGCCGCCACAACCTGCCAGGCACTCTTCCTCGCGCTTGAGGTAGACGCGGCCGTCCGGGGTCGATTCACCGTGCTTGATGCCCAGCTTCTTCTCGCAATGGCGGACGATGTCCTCGGCGCCATTGAGCCAGCAGCTGATGTTGGTGCAGATGGCCACGTTGTTGCGGCCCACCTTCTCGGTCTCGAACATCGAGTAGAAGCTGGCGACCTCGTAGGCCCACACCGGCGGCAGGTCGAGGTACTTGGCGACGGCGGCGATCAGCTCGTCGGTCAGCCAGCCCTGGTTCTGCTCCTGGGCCGCATGCAGGCCCTGCAGCACGGCAGAGCGCTTGCGGTCCGGCGGGAACTTGGACAGCCAGTGATCGATGTGAGCGCGGGTCTTGTCGCTCAGCACCACCATCGGGTCGACGTCGCGCGCCGCCTCGAAATTACCTGTCGCCTTCATCGGCCGACCTCAGCGAAATGCATAACGTGAAATTCCAGAAACTGCGGCGCCGGCTTGCGCCGGCTGCCTGCAGCGGGCGTTGGCGTGGCGGACGGCATTACCGGTCAACCTCGCCGAACACCAGGTCATAGGTACCGATCATCGCCACCACGTCGGCCAGCATGTGGCCGCGCACGATCGAATCGATCGAGGACAGGTGGGCGAAGCCCGGTGCGCGCAGGTGCACGCGGAAGGGCTTGTTGGCGCCATCGGAGACCAGGTAGCAGCCGAATTCGCCCTTGGGCGCTTCCACGGCCGCATAGGTTTCACCCGCCGGTACGCAATAGCCTTCGCTGAACAGCTTGAAGTGGTGGATCAGCGCTTCCATGTCGTCCTTCATGTCCTCGCGCTTGGGCGGAGCGACCTTGAAGTTCTTGACCATGACCGGGCCGGGGTTGGCCTTCAGCCACGCCACGCACTGCTTGATGATGCGGTTGGATTCGCGCATTTCGGCGACGCGGACCAGGTAGCGGTCGTAGCAGTCGCCTTCCTTGCCCAGCGGGATGTCGAAATCGACAGCATCGTACTTGGCGTACGGGCGCTTCTTGCGCAGGTCCCAGGCCACGCCCGAGCCACGCAGCATCACGCCGGTCATGCCCCACTGGTGCGCCAGTTCCGGAGTGACCACGCCGATGCCGACGGTACGCTGCTTCCAGATGCGGTTGTCGGTCAGCAGGGTTTCGTATTCGTCGACGCGCTTGGGGAACTCGACGGTGAAGTTCTCCAGGAAGTCCAGCAGCGAGCCTTCGCGCGAAGCATTGAGCTGCTTCAGCGCCTTGCCTTTGTGCCAGCGCGATTCCTTGTACTTCGGCATGTGGTCCGGCAGGTCGCGGTAGACACCGCCCGGGCGGTAGTACGCCGCGTGCATGCGCGCGCCGGAGACCGCTTCATAGCAGTCCATCAGCTCTTCGCGCTCACGGAAGGCATACAGCATCACGGCCATCGCACCCAAGTCGAGCGCGTTGGAGCCCAGCCACATCAGGTGGTTGAGGATGCGGGTGATCTCGTCGTACATGGTGCGGATGTACTGCGCACGCTCCGGCGCCTCGATGCCCATCAGGGTCTCGATCGCGCGCACGTAGGCGTGCTCGTTGCACATCATCGACACGTAGTCGAGGCGATCCATGTAGCCGATCGACTGGTTGAACGGCTTGGACTCGGCCAGCTTCTCGGTGCCACGGTGCAGCAGACCCACGTGCGGGTCGGCACGCATGATGGTTTCGCCGTCCATTTCCAGGATCAGGCGCAGCACACCGTGAGCGGCCGGATGCTGCGGGCCGAAGTTCATGGTGTAGTTGCGGATTTCCTGCCGGCTTTCGGCGGCGTTGCTGGCGAACGCTTCGCCGGCCTGGTGTACGTGGCTCACTTCACTGCCTCCTGCGCGCGCTCACCGGCTGCGGTCTGCAGACGGGCGTCGTCACGGATCACGCGCGGCACGCCGACACGCGGCTCCACCGAGGTGACCGGTTCGTAGATCACGCGCTTCTTTTCTTCGTCGTAGCGGACTTCGACATTGCCGATCAGCGGGAAGTCCTTGCGGAACGGATGGCCGACGAAACCGTAGTCGGTCAGGATCCGGCGCAGGTCCGGGTGGCCTTCGAAGATCACGCCGTACAGGTCGAACGCTTCGCGCTCGAACCAGTTCAGGCCCGGCCACACGCTGGTCAGCGAGGACACCACCGGCAGCGCTTCGTCAGGGGCGAAGCAGCGCAGGTGCATCATCAGGTTGTGCTGGTACGAGCGCAGCTGGGCGACCACGGCGAAACGCTGGATCGGCATGTGCTGCGGGCGGGCACCGTCGGCACCGTTTTCCTCGGTGGGGAACTCGCCCCACGCGAAGCGGCCCTGGGCCTTGCCTTCGACGCCACGGCTGAAGCCCTGCGAGGACACGTCGGCGGTGTCCCATTCGTCGGAGCCATAACCGAGGTAGTCGACGCCGCACAGATCCACGGCCTGCTCGAAACCAAACTCGTCACGCAGCGCCAGGGCGGTGGCGTGCCACTCGGCGGCAGGCACTTCCAGCGTCACTTCGCCGCGGGGTTCGACCACGATGACCTTCGCACCAGCGAAACGTGCGGAGAGTCGGTCGATGAAGGATGCTTGCTCTGCCATGGGGGCTTGGCGCGCTCTTGTCAGGTGAAGGGGTCAGCGGGCGATGGTCTGTGTACGCCAGATCTTCTTCTGCAGCTGCAGGATCCCGTACACCAGCGCCTCGGCGGTCGGCGGGCAGCCCGGGACGTAGACGTCCACCGGCACCACGCGATCACAGCCGCGCACGACAGAATAGGAGTAGTGGTAATAGCCACCGCCGTTGGCGCAGCTACCCATCGAGATGACCCACTTCGGGTCCGGCATCTGGTCGTAGACCTTGCGCAGCGCCGGGGCCATCTTGTTGACCAGGGTACCGGCCACGATCATCACGTCGGACTGACGCGGCGACGGGCG
Source organism: Stenotrophomonas sp. YJH_SMC_123 (assembly GCF_059368215.1). Taxonomy (NCBI): domain Bacteria; kingdom Pseudomonadati; phylum Pseudomonadota; class Gammaproteobacteria; order Lysobacterales; family Lysobacteraceae; genus Stenotrophomonas; species Stenotrophomonas sp. YJH_SMC_123. The sequence continues at coordinate 301,088 of NZ_JCAFRM010000002.1, read as the reverse complement.
GAACACCACGCCGTAACGGTCAAGGTCCAGGCGCGCGGCGCCGGCGTGCATCATCTCGACCGCGCAGCAGGCCAGGCCGAAGGTCATCGGCCACATCGAGCCGGTGCGCGCCCAGTTCAGCAGTGCGTCGACGCTGGTGGTGACGAAGCCCTTTTCCAGCAGCGGGTTGTCGCCTTCCGGCCGCAGGATGTCATCAACCCGGCCTTCCGGCGACGGGTTGTTCATGAGGCCATCGAGAGTCTGAATCACTCCCATTCCAGCGCTCCCTTCTTCCAGACGTAAATGAAACCGAGGAACAGCATGCCGACGAACAGGCCCATGGTGATGAGCGAACGGGCGCCCAGCTCCATGAAGACCTGGGTCCACGGCACGATGAAGATGATTTCCAGGTCGAAGACGATGAACTGGATCGCGATCAGGTAGTAGCGCACGTCGAACTTCATGCGCGCGTCTTCGAAGGCCTCGAAGCCGCACTCGTACGGCGACAGCTTTTCCAGATCGGGGCGGCGGGGACCGAGGAATCGACCAACCAGCATCAGCGTAATGCCGATACCGGTGGCAACGATCAGAAACAGCAGAGAAGGCAAATATTCGGCCAGCACAGCGATTCTCTCTTGCCTCTGCCGCCGCGCCTGCAGGCGCTTTGGCATGGGGGAGTGGACGGGAACCTGCCTGGCGCCTTGCGCGCCAGACGAACCCGCTTTACTTACAAATGGTGCCCAAGAGGGGACTCGAACCCCTACGACTTGCGTCGCTACCACCTCAAGGTAGTGCGTCTACCAATTCCGCCACCTGGGCAAACGATCACATCAGACTATCTTCCCGATGCGCCGCGTATTGTAACCGGCTTCAGTGTTTCTGGGAGCCTTCCGAAGGCTTTTCTTCACCAGAAACCGAAGATTCCGCCTGAGCCGGCACATTCGCCGCCGGAACCGGGGCGGCCGGGACCGGATCGGCCTTCGGAACGGGCGGCAGTTCGCCCGCCGGAGCCGCCGGCGCGCTGGCCGCCGGGGCGGACATCAGGCCCAGGTCCTGGTCGGCCGCCGGACGGGTGCCGTGACCGGCATACCAGGCCATGAAGAGACTGATGCCGAAGAACACGACGGCCAGCCACTTGGTCGACTTGGACAGGAAGTTCGAGGCGCCACGCGCACCGAACACCGTACCCGAGGCGCCGGCGCCAAAGCCCGAACCCGCCGCCGCACCCGAGCCACGCTGCATCAGGATCAGCGCGATCATGGCCACAGCGACCAGCACGTAGACGACATTGAGGATCAACATCAGCATTGGAAACCGCCCTCGGACAATACTTCTAGGATTAGTTCGCGGCCGCCGCCCGTGCGATGGCCAGGAAGTCCGCGGCCACCAGGGAGGCGCCGCCGACCAGCCCACCATCGACATCCGGCTGCGCGAACAGTTCCCCGGCATTGTCGGGCTTCACGCTACCGCCGTAAACAATGGGCAGTGAATCAGCAATTCTAGCATCGAAGCGCGCAACTTCGCCACGGATGAACGCGTGCACCTGCTGTGCCTGCTCCTTTGTAGCAGTACGGCCGGTACCGATGGCCCAGACCGGCTCGTAGGCGACCACGGCCTTGGCAAAGCCGGCCGCGCCGACCAGTTCCAGCACCGGCGCCAGCTGGCTGGCGATGACCGCTTCGGTCTGTCCGGCCTCGCGCTGCTCCAGGGTCTCGCCCACGCACAGCACCGGCACCAGGCCGGCATGCTGGGCGGCGGCGAACTTGCGCGCGACCAGCTCGCTGCTTTCATGGTGATACTGGCGGCGCTCGGAATGGCCGACCAGGCCATAGCGGGCCCCGACCTCGACCAGCATGGCCGCGCAGACCTCGCCGGTATAGGCGCCCTTCTCGTTGCTGCTCACGTCCTGCGCGCCGAAGGCCAGGCTGGTCTCGCCGAAGTCCTCGACCAGCTCGCCCAGGTACGGCAGCGGCGGCAGGATCACCACGTCCACCCCCTCCAGCGGAAGCCCGGCGGCCACCTGCCCCAGCAGTTCATTGGCGAATTGACGGCTGCCATGCAGCTTCCAGTTTCCGGCGACGATCTTGCGGCGCATGAGCGGGTGGCTCCTGTGTGAAGTCAGCCGGTCATGATACCCGTTGCGGCAAAATCCGTTTCATTGTAAGCGGTTACATGGATTTTCAGCCAACGGCGCAGCCCCTCGTGGCGGGAGTTTGTTTGGGTTGGTCGCGGAAAGCCCGGTTGGATTGGTGGGCTTGGCCGGGCGGGTGGGGATGGCGGGGGACGCCGTAAACCCGTCCGTGGGGGCTTGGCCGCGGCATCCATGCCGCGGACACCCCCGTCATCCCCACCCGCCCGGCCTCCGACACATTCCGGCGGTTCCGCCCGCCACGGAAAGAAAAAAGAAGAGCAAGAGCAAAAGCGGCATACCACGTGCCCTGCCCCACTTCGATCTAACAGATCTCATCCACGCATGGCGTGGATCTACCGTGTCGAGCAAGGTCGACACCCACCAACCGTCACCGGGAAACTGTCGAAGGCGGGGAGGTGTCGGATGGCGGGGTGTCCGCGGCATGGATGCCGCGGCCAAGCCCCCAGGGATGGGTTTACGGCGTCCCCGCCATCCGACACCTTCCCGCCTCCCCACGGAACACCCCAGAGCCGCTTTGGCTTTGGACTTGCCGGCCAGCGGCCGGCACTACCGCGGGTGCAGGGTGCAACCCTGCAAAGAAAAAGGCCGCCTTTCGGCGGCCTCACTTTTCTTTACTTCAGCTTGATCTCGCGCAGGCGTTCCTCGAGGAAGCCGTGGGCGGTGATCGCCTCCGGATACCGGCTCGGGTTCTCCGGAGTGATGCACGAGGGCAGCACGTCGATCAGAAAGTCCGGGTTCGGGTGCAGGAAGAACGGCACCGAGTAGCGCGGCTGGCGCGCCAGGTCACCCGGGGGGTTGACCACGCGGTGGATGGTCGACGGATACACGTGGTTGGTCAGGCGCTGCAGCATGTCGCCGATGTTGACCACGATCGTGTCCGCATCTGACGTAAATGGCACCCACTCGCCGTCATGCGACTGCACTTCCAGGCCTGCGGCACTGGCGCCGACCAGCAGGGTGATGAAGTTGATGTCGCCATGGGCACCGGCACGCACGTTCGGGATGTCGTCAGTGGTGATCGGCGGGTAGTGGATCGGGCGCAGGATCGAGTTGCCGAAGTTGGTCTTGTCGGCGAAGAAGTCTTCCGGCAGGCCAATGTGCAGGGCCAACGCGGACAACACGCGCGACCCCAGGTTGTCCAGCGCCTGATACAGGCCGTAACCGCGCTCGCGGAAACCTTCGACCTCGGCCGGCCACAGGTTCGGCGCCATCACGTCCCGGTACTTGGAATCGTCGGCGATCTCGCGGCCGATGTGCCAGAACTCCTTCAGGTCGAAATGCTTGGAGCCCTTGGCGGTTTCCACGCCGAACGGGGTGTAGCCGCGGGCGCCGCCGCTGCCGGCCACGTGGTACTTGCGCTTGACCTCTTCCGGCAGGGCGAAGAAAGCCTTGAAGGCATCGTAGGCCGCGTCGATGTCGGCCTGCGGGATGCCGTGGTTACGGATGCCCGCGAATCCCCATTGGCGGTAGGCCGCGCCCAGCTCGGCCACGAAGGCCTCGCGGTCGCTGTCGAAACGGGTGATGTCGAGGGTGGGGATCTGGCTCACAGCGGTTCCTGGCTTGTCGTTGGGTCTGAGGGGGCCAACGCATTCATGGCCCGCCTGAACATTGTGACAGATCGCCCGGGGGACGCCACTCGATACACGGAAACAAACCGATACAATGCGCGACCCGCGCGCGGAGCAACGCTTCCGTCACGTTGGCCCCGCCCCTCTCCTGCACCCCCTGAACCTGCCCCACCATGCCCGCAGCTGCCCCTGCCGCCCCTGCCATTGAAGGTTCCGCCCGGCGCTGGCGGCGGCTGGCCTGGTGGTCGCTGTTCATCGCCGGCAATGCGGTACTGGCCGCGGCGATTGCGCTGGGCAATGTACCGCTGCGTGACAATCCGGGCGGCGGCGCCGGCCTGGCCTATCTGGCGGTCGCCCTGCCCGGCCACCTGCTCGCATTCGGTGTGCTGGCCGGCCTGCTGCCGCTGCTGCTGGGCCTGTGGCCACGCAGCGCGCGTACGCTGAGCATCAGCGCGGCCGTGCTGCAGGGCCTGTGGCTGTGCCTGCTGCTGGTCGACGCCAAGGTCTTCACCCTGTACCGCTTCCACCTCAATGCCATGGTCGTGAACATGGTGTTCGGCGGCGCCCTGCAGGACCAGGTTGCCCTGTCCTGGAAGACCTGGCTGCAGGTCGGCCTGCTGGTTGCCGCGGTCTTCACCGCCGAGGGCCTGCTGGCCTGGGCGTGCTGGAAACTGCTGCCGGCCGCGCCGCGCCGTCGACGGGTGCTGCAGGCCTGGGCGGTGGTCGCGCTGCTGATGGCCGGCGGCCAGGTCGCCACGGCCTACTACGACGCCCGCGGCGACCGTGATGTGATCGCGCAGTGGAACTACCTGCCGTGGGCGCAGCCGATCACGGCCAAGAGCTTCATGCGGCGCCTGGGCGTGGTCAGCCAACAGCACGCCGGCCTGCCCGACCCGCGCCATGCGCAGCTGCTATACCCGCTGCATCCGCTGCGCTGCCAGAGCCCACATCGTCCCAACGTACTGATGGTGGTACTGGAGTCGCTGCGCCACGATGTGCTGACACCGCAGCTGATGCCCAACACGTCGACGCTGGCGCAGGATGCGCGCGTCTTCGACCACCATTTCAGCACCGGCAATGCCACCCGCTACGGCCTGTTCGGGCTGCTCTACGGCCTGCCCGGCGGCTATTGGCCGAGCATGCTTGACGAGCAGCGTGGCTCGCAGCTGTTCCAGGTGCTGGGCCAGCAGGGCTACGACCTGCACCTGTACGGCAGTGCGCCGTTGTACAGCCCGGAGTTCGATCGCACGGTGTTCGCCGATGTCCGCGACCAGCTGCACCAAGGGCCGGCAGCGCTGAAGTCAGACGGCCGCGACCGCGCGATCATCAGTGCGCTGCAGCAGGACATCCGCGCCAGCCAGGCCGCGCAGCGCCCGTGGTTCGGCTTCGTGTTCCTCGACTCCACCCATGCGCCCTACCACATGCCCGAGGGCTATCCGGCGGTGGCCACACCGATGGCCGCCGATATCGATTTCCTCAAATTCGGCCCGGAGCATGACCCGACGCCGGAACTCAACCGCTACCGCACCGCCGTGCACTATGCCGACAGCCTGATCGGCTCGCTGCTGGACGACCTGCGCGCACAGGGCCTGGCCGAGGACACCATCGTGCTGGTCACCGGCGACCATGCCGAAGAGTTCAACGACCTCAAGCTGAACTACTGGGGCCACAACGGCAACTTCTCCGACTATCAGCTGCAGGTCCCGTTCGTGCTGCATTGGCCGGGCAAGGCCGCTGGCCACGACGCACGCACCAGCTCGCACGAAGACTGGGTGCCGACACTGATGCGCCACGCACTGGGTTGCGAGAACGCACTGGCCGATTACAGCACCGGCCAGGACCTGCTGGCCGAGCCGCAGGGCACGCGTGCGCTGGTGGTCGAAAGCTGGTCGCAGCGCGCGGTGCGCCATGGCGATGCCATCTATGTGTTCGACAAGTTCGGCAACGCCACCGCCCTGGACCTGCGCTACCGGCCGCTGCCACAGCAGGCGCCCGATGCGGCCGCCGTACGCACTGCATGGGAAGCGCTGACTCGCTTCCGCAACCGCTGACCCTCAAGGATCGATCCTGCATGAACCGTCCGCTGCGCATCCTGCACACTGAAGCCGCCAAGGGAATGGGCGGGCAGGAGATCTACATCTTCCGCCACATGCAGGTGATGCGCGCGCGTGGCCACGAGGTGGCGCTGCTGTGCCAGCCCGAAGCGCGACTGGCCCAGCTGGCACGCGATGATGGTTTCACCGTGCATACCCTGCGCATGGGTGGCCTGCTGCGCCTGCTGCGCGGCATCTGGTCGGTCTCGCGCCTGGTGCGCCGCGAACGCTATGACGTGGTCAACACCACCAGCCGCCGTGACGCACTGATCGCCGCCGCCGGTGCACGCCTGGGCGGCACGCCGCTGGTGGTGCGCTCGCGCCACCTGATGAGCCCGGTCAACTCGCTGCTGACCTATACCGGCCTGCCGCACCGGGTGCTGACCGTCAGCAGCTTCGTGAAGCAGTTGCTGGCCGCGCGCGGCATTCCGGCCGAACACATCGGTATCGTGCCGCCCATCGCGGTCCCGCCGCGCTGGAGCGAAATCCGCAAGGACGACCCCTGGCAATGCCTGCAGGAGGTACGCGCGGACGTGCGCGCCGAACTCGGCTTCGGCGAACAGGACATCGTGGTCGGTTGCGTGGCGGTGCTGCGCGAACCCAAGGGTCATGCCGACCTGCTGCAGGCGATGGTACCGCTGTGCAAGACGCACCCGAACCTGCACCTGGTGGTGGTCGGCGATGGCCAGCCGGTCATGGACCGGCTGCAGGCGCTGCGCGACGAGCACGGGCTGCAGCAGCAGGTCCATCTGCTCGGCTATCGCGATGGCGCATGCCGGCTGATGGCTGGCTTCGACATCTTCGCGCTGGCATCGCACAAGGAAGCGGCCGGTACCGTCTTCCTGGAGGCCGCCTATGTCGGGGTGCCGATCGTGGCCACGCGGGTGGGTGGCGTGCCGGAGATGGTGGTGGATGGCAGCAATGCGATCCTCACCCGGCTGGGCGACAATGCAGCCCTGACAGGCGCCCTGCGCCTGCTGGTGGACGATCCGGAACGGCGGCGGCAGATGGGCCGCGCCGGGTGGGACTGGATGCGCAGCGCGCACCGGTTCACTCCCGACGGCCACGGTGAGACCACCGAACACTATTACCACCAGTGGCTGAAGGAGCTGGGACATGGCTGATGCCCGAACCGTACCGGTGCTGATGCACCACCACGTCAGTCCGTCGCCGGGCATGATCACCGTGTCACCGGAGAATTTCGAAAGCCAGATCGCGTGGCTGGCCGGCAACGGCTGGACGTCGCTGACACTGGACCAGTACGCCGGCTTCCTGGCCGGCAAGCCGGTGCCGCGCAAGTCGATCGTGATCACCTTCGACGATGGCTACCTGGACAACTGGGTGTATGCGCACCCGATCCTGCAGAAGTACGGCTTGCACGCGGTGGTGTTCGTGGTCACCGGCTGGATGGGCGAAGGCCCGGAGCGGCCCCACGCCGGGCTTGCCGGGGCAACGTTGCCTGCCACGCCGGACCATCGCGGCTGCGAAGCGGCGATCTACGAGCAGAACCGCAGCGACGACGTGATGATGCGCTGGAGCGAAGCGCGCGCGGCCATCGCCGCCGGCACCTTCGAAGTGCATTGCCACACCCATACCCACACCCGCTGGCTGCGCCGCGACGACCTGGACCGCGCACAGCGCCGTGCCGGCCTGAGCCACGACCTGGCAGTCTCGCGCGACGTCCTGCAGGACAAGCTTGGCGAGGTGTCCGATACGCTGTGCTGGCCCTACGGCGATTTCGACCAGGACCACATCGAGGTGGCGCGCGAGCACGGCTTCCGCTACCTGCATACCACCCACCCGTTCGGACGCAATGTGGTGGGCGGCGACCCGGAGCGCATCTATCGTTTCGCGATCCGCAACCGCCCGGCCAGCTGGCTGCGAAAACGCATCGCACAGAGCTACAACCCGCTGATCGCACCGCTGTTCAATGGCTTCAAGGCACGCCAGAAGAAGATGGTGCCGGGGCCGTAGGCAACCCACCGCCCTGCCCCTTCAACGAAAACGCCCCGGCATTCCGGGGCGTTTTCGTTGGGCGGATGTGCAGCGGCCTCAGGCGGCGGCTTCACGTACCGCCGCGGACAGTCGATCCAGCGTGTCCTGCATCAGCGTCGCATCATCGGCCTCGACCGTGACCCGCACCACCGGCTCGGTACCGGACGGGCGCAGGAACGCACGGCCACGGCCGGCCACCGACTGCTGCGCGACAGCCAGCGCGGCCTGCACGCTGCCGGCCTGCACCGTGGCCTTGGCCGAGGCATTGCCCAGCCGCACGTTGACCGTCTTCTGCGGCACCCGCACCAGTCCTTCCAGCGCCTGGCGCAGGGTCTGCCCGCTGTTGCGCAATGCCACCAGCACCTGCAGCGCGCTGACGATGCCGTCGCCGGTGGTGGCCCGATCCAGGCACAGCAGGTGGCCGGAGGCTTCACCGCCGAGCACGCCGCCGCCTTCCATCAGCGCCTGGTGCACGTAGCGATCGCCGACATTGCTGCGCACGAACGGAATCTGCAGGTCGGCAAATGCCTTCTCGATGCCGTAGTTGCTCATCAGCGTACCGACCACCGGGCCGCGCAGGCGGCCTTCGGCTTTCCATGCACGGGCCAGGATATACAGCAGGTCATCGCCGTCGACCGGGTTGCCCTGGTCGTCGGCCATCAGCACGCGGTCGCCATCCCCATCGAAGGCGATGCCGAGATCGGCGCGGGTTTCGCGGACCTTGGCCGCCAGGTTGTCGATGTGGGTGGAACCCACGCCGGCGTTGATGTTGACGCCGTTGGGCTCGGCACCAATGCCGATCACCTCGGCGCCCAGTTCACGGAACAGCAGCGGCGCGATCTGGTAGGTGGCGCCGTGCGCGCAGTCCAGCACCAGGCGCACGCCACGCAGGTCGAACGCGCGCGGCACGCTGGCCTTGCAGAACTCGATGTAGCGGCCGACCGCTTCGCGCGCACGCGACGCCTTGCCCAGCTTTTCCGATTCGGCGGTGGTGAACGGGATGTCCAGCGCCGCTTCCAGGGCCAGCTCGGTCGCATCGTCGAGCTTCTCGCCCTGGGCGGAGAAGAACTTGATGCCGTTGTCGTAGTGCGGGTTGTGCGAGGCGCTGATGACGATGCCAGCGTCCACGCCAAGCGTACGGGTCAGGAACGCCACCGCCGGGGTCGGCATCGGCCCCAGCAGCTGCACGTCCGCACCGGCGGCGACCAGGCCGGCTTCCAGTGCCGCTTCGAACATGTAACCGGAGATGCGGGTGTCCTTGCCGATCACCACGATCGGCCGGCGCCCGTCCTGGCCGCGCTGGTCGACCAGGACACGGCCCAGGGCGTTGCCCAGGCGCAGCACGAAGTCGGCCGAGATCACGCCCTGGCCGACCCGTCCACGGATGCCATCAGTACCGAAGTACTTGCGGCCTCCCATCAAGCCACCTCCGGCGCCGGCTGACGGCCCAGCATTGCCAGCAGATCGGACAGGCGGTCGCGCATTTCGCGACGGTCGCAGATCTGGTCGATGGCGCCGTGCTCCAGCAGGAATTCCGAGCGCTGGAAGCCTTCCGGCAGCTTCTCGCGCACGGTCTGCTCGATCACGCGCGGGCCGGCGAAGCCGATCAGCGCCTGCGGCTCGGCGATGTTGATGTCACCCAGCATCGCGAAGGAAGCCGACACGCCGCCGGTGGTCGGATGGGTCAGCACCGAGATGTACGGCAGGCCGGCTTCACGCAGCTTGCCCAGCGCGGCCGAGGTCTTGGCCATCTGCATCAGCGAGAACAGGCCTTCCTGCATGCGGGCGCCACCGCTCTGCGAGAAGCACACGTAGGGCGCACCGATCTCGACCGCGGTTTCCGCGGCCAGTGCGAAACGCTCGCCGACCACCGAGCCCATCGAGCCGCCCATGAAGGCGAAGTCGAACGACGATGCCACCAGCGCACGGCCCTTGAGCAGGCCGCGCATGGCGATCAGCGCGTCGTACTCGCCGGTGTTCTTCTGCGCGATCTTGATGCGCTCGCTGTACTTCTTCTGGTCCTTGAACTTGAGCAGGTCGGTCGGCCCCAGGCGCGCACCGATCTCGGTGGTGCTGTCGGCATCGAACAGGGCGGCCAGGCGCGCACGCGCACGGATCGCCATGTGATGGCCGCACTTCGGGCAGACTTCCAGGTTCTCTTCCAGTTCCGGACGGTACAACGCGCTGCCGCAGTTGCTGCACTTTTCCCACAGGCCCTCGGGGACACTGCGCTTCTTGCTGGGGGTGTTGTCGGTGCGGATGCCGGACGGCATCAACTTGCTGAGCCAACTCATGCGGGAGGACACTTCCGTTCAGGGCGGCCCGGGGGCCGCAAAGGCGGACAGTCTAGCTCCGCTTTCCCCGCCCGTGCACCCCCTTGCCAGCCACGGGGCAGCCGGAAAAAACCATGCTGGGACGTACGTTTAGGTGCTGGGCGGTGCCCGCCGCTGGCCGGCAGCCCTTGCGTGCAGACCGATGGGTAGTGCCGGCCGCTGGCCGGCAGCCCTTGCACGCGAGCCCTCAGGAGGATGCCGGCCAGCGGCCGGCACTACCGTTACGCGTCCAGCGCCTGCCGCAGCGGGGCGAGGAAGGTCCGGGCGTGCTGCGCGGCCTCTTCCGCCGAGCCCGCTTCGGCCAGCGCCGCCACCAGCGCGCTGCCCACCACCACGCCGTCGGCCTGCCGGGCCATGGCCGCGGCACTGGCGGCATCCTTGATGCCGAAGCCCGCCACCACCGGCACCGACGCACGCGCGCGCAACGCCTGCAGGCGGGCACTGGCGGCATCGCTGTCCAGGCGCTCGGACGCGCCGGTGACACCGGCAAAGCTGACGTAGTAGAGATAGCCACGGGCCAGCGCCAGCAGCTTGTCGGCTCGCGCCTCGCTGGTGGTCGGCGACGCCAGCAGTACCAGCGCAAGGCCGGCTGCGTCGAACGCCTGCTGGGCGTCGCCCGCTTCTTCCGGCGGCAGGTCGACCAGCAGCACGCCGTCCACGCCGGCGTCGACGGCGGCCTTGGCGAAGGCCGCGTAACCGTGGATCTCCACCGGGTTCAGGTAGCCCATCAGCACCACGGGGGTCTGCGCATCGCGCTCGCGGAACTGCGCCACGGCCTGCAGGACGTAGCGGCTGCCGGCGCCGCGCGCCAGCGCGCGCTCGGAGCTGCGCTGGATGGTCGGGCCATCGGCCATCGGGTCGGAGAACGGCACGCCCAGTTCAATCACGTCGGCGCCGGCGTCGACCAGTGCGTGCATGACCGGCACGGTGGCCTCCAGCGAGGGATCACCGGCCGTGACGAAGGGGATCAGCGCCTTGCGCTGCTGTTCGCGCAGACGCTGGAAACAGGCATCGAGTCGGGATACGGACATTTCAGGCACATCCTTCAATCAGTTCAATCGCATCGCTGGTTCCCCAGTACATCTGGGTGACCCGCCCTTCAAACAGTTCCACGCGGATACCCAGGTCCGAACCCGGGTCCTGCCAGGTGAGGTACTCGCCCTGGTCACCGTCGTAGGCATGCGGGCTGGATACCGGCGGCTTCGGGAACTGGGCCATGGCCTGGGCGCGGGTCATGCCGACACGCAGGCCGAACGGACCGGGCTGCTGGGTCGGCGCCCCGCTGTCCGGATCCAGGCCGAGATCGAAACGGACGACGCGATCTTCATCGGTCATCATCGACACGCCGGGCGGCAGCCCCTTGCCGTCGTAGTACTCGCAACTGCCGCCGATGGCTTCGACCGCCCCTTGCGCGGTCCACGGCCCGAGTGCCTTCAGATCGCTCATGTGCTGGCCGATCAGCACCTCGCCGGCATGGTCCAGCGCCACCGAGACCACCGCAGGCGCGCCATCGCTGTCCATATCTTCCGTGGACGGCGGATCGACGATCGGCGCACGTGCCATCGGGTCGAGGTCATCATTCGCGGCCGCCTGTTGTGCCGGCTGCGTGGTGGCCTTGGCGGCCGGTGCCAGCAGCGGCGGCTCCGGCGGCTGGCACGCGGCCAACCCCAGCGCCAGCAGCAGCACGCCACTGTTGCGCAGCAGCGCGCTCACAGCACCAGCCCTTCGCGCGCGGCGATGGTATGCACATCCTTGTCGCCACGGCCGGACAGATTGCACAGCACGATCTGGTCACGCGGACGCTCACGCGCCAGCTTGATCGCCTGCGCCAGCGCATGGCTGGACTCCAGCGCCGGCAGGATGCCCTCGGTATGCGCCAGCAGGTGGAAGGCCTGCAGTGCTTCGTCATCGGTGATGCCGAGGTAGCGCGCGCGGCCGGTATCGGCCAGGAATGCGTGTTCGGGGCCGACGCCCGGATAGTCCAGGCCGGCCGACACCGAATGGGTCTCGATGATCTGGCCGTCGTCGTCGCACAGTACATAGGTGCGGTTGCCATGCAGCACGCCCGGGCGACCGGCGGCGATCGATGCAGCATGGCGACCGGTGCTGATGCCATCACCTGCGGCCTCGGCGCCGACGATCTCGACCTGGCGGTCGTTGAGGAAGGCATGGAACAGGCCGATGGCATTGCTGCCGCCGCCGACGCAGGCAGTGATCGCATCGGGCAGGCGGCCGTACTCGGCCAGCATCTGCTCGCGTGCCTCGCGGCCGACGATGGCGTTGAAGTCGCGCACCATGCGCGGATAGGGATCCGGACCGGCGACCGTACCGATGATGTAGAAGGTGTCCTGGACATTGGTCACCCAGTCGCGCATCGCTTCGTTGAGCGCGTCCTTCAAGGTGGCCGAACCGGAGGTGACCGGCACCACCGTCGCGCCGAGCAGCTTCATGCGGTAGACGTTGATCTTCTGCCGCTCGATGTCGGTGGCGCCCATGTACACCACGCATTCCAGGCCCAGCCGCGCGGCAACCGTGGCGCTGGCCACGCCGTGCTGGCCGGCACCGGTCTCGGCGATGATGCGCTTCTTGCCCATCCGCGCCGCCAGCAGCGCCTGGCCGATGGTGTTGTTGATCTTGTGCGCGCCGGTGTGGTTCAGGTCTTCGCGCTTGAGCAGGATCTGCGCGCCGCCGACATGGTCGCTCAGCCGCTGGGCGTGGTAGATCGGGCTCGGCCGGCCCACGTAGTGGGCCAGGTCGCGGTCGTAGGCGGCCTGGAAGGCCGGATCCTGGCGGGCCTGGTCATAGGCCTGGGCGAGTTCCTGCAGCGGGCCGACCAGGGTTTCGGCAACGAAGCTGCCACCGTAGCGGCCGAAATGGCCCTGGGCATCCGGGAAGGCGTGGTAGTCGGCAATGGGGGAGGCAGACATGGAAGCGACCGCTGGTTCGAGACAGATGGATACTCTAGCGCACGGGTCGTGACCGGAAAATGGATATTATCTGGCATATACCGTCAGGAAATCTCACATGAGCCGTTCGCTGTTGCCACCGCTCAATGCGCTGCGCGCGTTCGAGGCCACCGCCCGCCTGGGCGGGGTTGGCCGCGCCGCGCAGGACCTGCACGTGACCCACGGCGCGGTCAGCCGCCAGCTGAAGCTGCTGGAAGACCACCTCGGCCTGGCGCTGTTCCAGCGGGCCGGTCGCGGCCTGCGCCTGACCGCTGCGGGCACGCGCCTGCAGGCAGCGTGCAGCGAGGCCTTCAGCGGCATCGAAGACTGCGTGCGCGAACTGCGCCGGCCGACCGCGGCCCCGGCGCTGGTGCTGGGCTGCAGCGGCAGCGTGCTGGCGCGCTGGATGATTCCGCGCCTGCCCGCACTGCAGGCCGCCCTGCCCGGCGTACGCCTGCAGTGGTCGGCGCTGGATGGCAGCTTCACCGAGGCGCAGGCCGCACTGGACGCGGTGCTGCTGCTGGCGCAGGGGCCGTGGCCCCGGGGCTGGCAGGTGCGTGAGCTGGCGCCGGAACGGGTCGGCGTGGTGGTGGCCCCCTCGCATCCGGCCGCGCAGCGCCTGCGGCATGTGCCGCCCTCGGCGCTGCTGCAGGAGACGCTGCTGCACACCAGCTCACGGCCGCAGGCATGGCCGGCGTGGGCGCAAGCGCACGATCTGGACACCTCGAAGCTGCAGCTGGGTACTGCCTTCGAACACCTGTACTACCTGCTGGAGGCAGCGGTGGCCGGGCTGGGCCCGGCGATCGCACCCGAGCCACTGGTGGCCGAGGACCTGGCCGCCGGGCGACTGGTCGCGCCGTGGGGATTTGCCGCCACCGGTGGCTTCTGGGTGCTGGCGCGACCGGATGGACCGGCAGATGGGCGCGTGGATGCGCTGGCCGACTGGCTGGGCCAGCAACTGCGCTGACAACAAAAAGGGGACGGAGGGAATTAAGTCGCAAGTGGCACAAACGACTTAATCCCCTCCGTCCCCTTTTTTCAGCTGGCAGTCGGGGTGGCCAGTCGCTGCTGCAGGTCTTCGCGCAGGCGCGACAGCTCGACTTCGGCCTGCTGCCGCTGCTGCATTCCTTCGCGATGGATGCTGCGCACTTCCTCGACCGTGGCGATCAACTGGTCGTGCACGTGGCGCAGCGTGGCCACGTCGATCACGCCGCGCTGGTTGCTGCGCGCGGTATCCACCGAGGCCTGGCGCAGCAGGTCGGCGTTGCGGCGCATCAGCTCGTTGGTGGCATCGTCGATGGCGGTGGACAGCTCGACCGCGGCCTTCTGCTCACCCAGCGAAAGCTGGATGGCGAACTGGCGCTTCCACGACGGGATGGTGATCTCGCGCACCGTGTTGAACTTCTCGATCAGCTGCAGCGCGTTGGCCTGGATCAGGCGGATCATCGGCAGCGACTGGTCGGCCGCATGCTGCATCAGCTGCAGGTCGGACACGCGCTTTTCGAGGAGGCGGATCGCGTTGTCGACTTCGCTCTGGCGGATGCGCTGCTGCGGATCCTCACTGCCCTGCCCGGCCTGCTGCTCGGCCTGCAGTTCGGCCAGGCGCTGCTTGCCGGCCGCAGCATACAGGCCCAGCGCATGGCGTTCTTCGCGGACGATGTCATGCATGCGGTCGAACTCGCCCACGCGCTTGCCCATCAACGCCTGCTGCACACCGACATCACCCAGCAGCTGCTCGATCTGCGCATTGGTGTCGCTGAACTTCTGCACCAGCTCGCCCTTGGATACGCGCAGGCGGTCGATCAGGCCACCGATCACCGGCACCTTCGACCGCTGCGCGAAGCCGTCCAGCTTCAGGCTGCGTGCGATGCGCACCACTTCGCCCAGTTTCTCGCCGCTGGCATCGAGGTCACGATTGCGCACCTGGTCCAGCAACTGGCTGGAAAACGCTGCGGTGCGCGTGGCCGCTTCGCGACCGAAGACCTGCAGGTTGCCCGGGCGCAGGTCATCCAGCTCCAGACGGATCTCGGCGATGCGCGGCAGATCCTCGCGGACCAGGCCAAGCGCCTGCAATGCGCCTTCATCGAGCGGAACGGCGGTAGTCGTGCCGGGCACGAGGGCACCGGGGGTCTGGCTGTCCTGGGTCATCGGGCAGTCTCCTTGCAGTTGGGTAAGCGGCAGCGGCGGCCGGCTCAAGGCAGTCTAGCCTGAGCCGCCGCGACCTCGTCATCGATCTGTGCGTGCAGCGTGGCGGCCTTCGCCGCCAATGTGGCGCCGGCCGCGGCCTGGCCCGCCGCGGCGGCCTGCCGCCAGGCTGGCAACAGGACGTCATGGATGCGCGCGAAGCGTTGCAGCAGCACGTTGTCCTGGTCCTGCAGGAGCTGCCACTGGCCGGCCTCGAGACGGCGCAGCGTGGCCAGCCGGCGCAGGTGATCGAGCCGTTGCGACAGCGCGGCCTGGCCGGCGGTATCCAGCGACGCCAGCCGCACCGCTGCCAGCTCGACCCAGGCGTCCAGCGCTGCGGCCGCCGCTGAATGTCCGGCGATGGCCATGGCCCGCAGCTGCAGCTGCTGCTGCAGCTGCTGGGCCTGCTCGCGCGCCTGCAGGGCCAGCACGCCCAGCTGCGACTGCAGCGCACGTCCTTCCGCCTCGCGATCGACATCGCGCCCCAGCAGGCGGCCCCACCAGCCCGCCTGCTGCCGGATCTGCGCCGGGTTATCGGCCTGCAGGGCCAGCGCGATGCGTGCCAGTGCGGCCACCAGCCCTGCGCCCGCGCCCGGCGGCAACGGTGTTTCGCGCCGCGCCAGCGCCTGCAGCAACGGCGCACCATAGTCGGCCAGCGCGGCGACATCGGCCGTGTCCGGCAAGCTCGGTGGCGGCAGTGGCGCCTGCATGGTCACGGCAGCGGCGGCGGCTTCGGTGTCGTCGCTGGAATCTCCTCACCGTCGTCCGGCGGCAACGACTCGCCGTAGAAGTGACGCATCAGCGCCTCATCCAGCGCGCGCTCCTCCGGCGTCGTGGCACGGCGCACACGCGCACGCTGCGCCACCGCACTGTTCGGCACCCCACGCTCGACCTGCTGCCGCGCCCAGCCGGCGAACGCGGCCAGGGTCTGGGACACCTGTGCCTGCTGCGCCTGCGATGCCGCCAACAGTTCCACCAACGGTGCCAGGCCAGCCTGCAGGTCGTCGGCCAGGACCGTCGTCGGCACACTGGCGGCTGCCGCGACCGGCACCGGCGCGGCGGGCGGACGTGTTTCAGAAAGACGATGCAGGGCCTCCAGCAACGCCGGCCACGGTGCCGGGTCGGCAACGGCAATCGCTTCCGGCGCCGGCGGTGGAAGCTGCAGGGCGGTGGCGATGTCGGCCAGCTGCGCGACCACGCGCCCGCCGACATCGCTGTCGTCGGCCCCCATGGCCTTGTTGCGCAGGAAGTCGCGCTTGATCTGCGTCCAGCGTTGCGCCTGCGTGTCGTCCAGCACGCCGCGCAGCTCGGCCAGCTTCAACAGGTTTTCTTCGGCGCCGGTGGTCAGCAGCTGTGCCTCGCCCAGGTAGTGGTCGGAGATCAACTGCTGCAGCTCGTCCTCGTTCATCACCGGCGAGATTTTCTCGGCCAGCTTGTTCATGTTGCGGTAGCTACCCTGCAGCCGGAACGGCGGCTCGGTGCGGTAGCGATCGTCCTGCGCGGCACTGGCGATGTACTGCTGGTTGACGCGGTAGACCACGTCGCGCACGCGCAGCATGCGCTGCAGGGTGGCGGTGATTTCGTTGATCTCCGCGCTGCTGTAGGCGTGGCTCAGGCCGTTGGTCGAGACCTCCTTGCCCATCGCCCGGTCGACCAGCGTGTACAGGTCAGCCATGTCGCGCGTAGCCAGCGGCGCCAGCACCGGGTTGGAAGTCAGGCTGTTCTCGATGTAGCTGAGGGTAAAGGCCGCCTCCATGCCACCGAGCACATCACCCAGGTTGTAGATGTCGGCACGGTTGGCCAGCATGTCCGGAATCTTGAACACCTCGCCAGACTCGGTGTACGGATTGCCGGCCATCACCACGCAGAATTTCTTGCCGCGCATGTCGTAGGTGCGGGTGCGACCGCGCCACACACCCTCGATACGGCGGGTGCCATCGCACAGCGAGATGAACTTCTGCAGGAACTCCGGATGGGTGTGCTGGATGTCGTCCACATACAGCATGGTGTTGTTGCCCATTTCCAGCGCCAGGTTGAGCTTCTCCAGCTCCTGCCGCGAGGTCGCGTCCGGTGCCTGGGCCGGGTCCAGCGACCGCACCTCGTGACCCAGCGCCGGGCCGTTGATCTTCATGAAGACCAGGCCCAGGCGGTGCGCCACGTATTCCATCAGCGTGGTCTTGCCGTAGCCGGGCGGCGAAATCATCATCAGCAGGCCCATCAGGTCGCTGCGCTTGTTCTCGCCGACCGTGCCCATCTGCTTGGCCAGGTTGTCACCGATCACGCCCAGGTAGACATCATTGATCAGCTTGTTGCGTACGAACGAGGACAGCGGCCGCGCCTTGAACTCGGAAAGCCGCAGGGTCTCGCGCTCGCGGCCGATGATGCCCTGGCGCAGCGCCTGGTAGGCATGGAACGCTGGCACGAAATGACGCAGGTGCTGCTTCAGGCGCGCCAGGAAATCATCCAGCGATACCACCAGCGTGCCGTTGCTGATGCGTGCGTGTTCACCCAGCAGGCCACTGACCTCCGCCTGCAGCGCGGCGTCGCTGGCACGGGTACGCAGCTGGCGCTGCACCAGCAGCAGTGCTGCAGCCTCGTCGACGTAGCCGGCATGCGGGGCATGCGCCGGCATCCGCGCCAGCGCCCGCAGCCACTGACCGGCCAGCGCCCAGCGCGTGGCCAGCGGATCCTGGCTGCGCTGCAGGGCGCGTTCGACCGCCTCGCGTTGCCCGGCCTGTTCCAGCTGCCGAGCCAGTGCCTCCAGCAGCGCTACCGCATGGCGGCTGCTGCTGAACACCGGTTCGCCGGCCGCCAGTTCCTCGCCCAGATAAGCGGCCGCGGCCTCTGCGGCATCGGCATCGAACGGCAACGCGTGGGATTGCGCATACGCCAGCAGTGCCTCGGCCATTTCCGCACGCAACGCCAGGCGCCCTTCGTCGGACCCCAGCAGGCGTGCCAGCGCTTCAGCACCCATCTGGCGGGCCGGCCATTGCGCCACCGCTTCGCGCCGCTGCTCGGCAGCCCAGAACAGCACCGCCAGCGCACGCACCCGCGGTGCATGCCGCAGGCTGCCGGCCGCCTGCTGCAAGGGCAGCAACGCACGCAGGATCAGCGCGGCATCATGGTCATGGATGCCGCGCTCGTAGCCTTCGCGGTAGCGCGGTGCGGCAAACGCACGCACGCGCTGGTCCAGTGCTTCGGGCGTGGCGACGTCGTGCTGCAGCGTGGCCAGGTCAAGCCCGTCGCTCCCCTCCTGCGCGGCCATCAACAGGCTGCCGGCAAGATACTCGCCGCGATACAGTGCAGGTGATTCGGAGTCCAGGGTGACCGGCCAGAACGGCTTCAGCGCATCCAGCTCCGGATCGTGCAGGGTCTCCAGGAAGTCGGTGCCGGTCAGATGGATCGCCAGCGTGTCACCACGCGGCAGCAGGGTCAGGTCCAGCGCCTGGGTGTTGACGCTGAAGCGATGGCGCGGCCCCAGCCGCACCACGTTGCCGCCCGCCTCGTACAGATCACTGCGGTCACGCAGCTGGCGCACCGCCTGGTCACGCACGCCCTTCAGGCGCGCTTCGATGTCGTCGGCCTTGACGTTGTCATGCAACGCGCGCAGGCGTTCGGCCAGCTCACGCAGCTTGAGGATCAGCGGATCGCCGGCAAAGAACGCATTGAGCTCATCGGCGGTGGCGAAGCGCTCGGTGCGCTTGGCCAGGCCATCGAGGATGCGGCTGGCCGCATCCAGCACCGAACGTGCCTTGCGCTGGCGGTCATCCAGCAGCGCCTGCTTGTGCGTTTCGAAGGCTTCAACCAGCTCTTCGCGCTTGCTCAGGATGTCGCCGAGGAACTGCTCGTGTTCGCCGAACTGGCTCTCCAGCTCCTCCAGCTGCACCAGCAGGCGCGACAGCTGCTCGTCGGCACGCTCCGGGTCCGTGGCCAGCGCCAGCGCGCTGGTGATCGACTGCGAGAACAGCGCGAACTGCGCGGCGAACTGCGCCACGGCCTCGGCTGAGCCGAGCGACCTGCGGCGCTGATCGGCACGCGCGCGGGCCTGGTTGAGGCGGCCGTACAGCACCGAAATGGACTCGACCACGCGGGTGCGGGCGGTGGCATCGTCCACCTTCAGGCCGGCCATCAGTTCAGACAGCATATCCAGATCGGCCGCCATCCCGCGCAGCCCCTCCAGCTGCTCATCCAGCTGGCGGGCACTCTGCGCCTGCTGCGCAGCTTCATCCAGCGCCTGCAGGCGCGTGGTCAGCGGCACCAGCGCGGCATCGCCGGCGAGGAAGTCACCCGTGGCGGCGCCGACATGATCCTGCGCCTCCACCAGCTCGGCCGTCATCGTCTCGATGCGCGCGGTGTCGATGTAGCGCAGCTCGCGGATGGTCAGCAGCCGTCCGCGCAATGCGGTGATCGCATTGAGGGCCTCGACGAAGGCCTGCACCTCGCTCCAGTTCTGCGGCTGCAGCCGGCCCAGCAGCGCCTTGTGCGCGGCCTCTGCCTCGACCATCGCCTGCGCCGACTGCTGGCGGATCGACTGCACCTTCTCGTACTCGTCCAGCACCGATTCGCCGGTGGCGCTGATCTGCCGCAGCAGCGCCTCGGCGCCATCGCAGGCCGCGTCGCCCAGCCAGTGGTGGGCATCGAACAGGCGCCGGGTGTCGGCCACCAGGCGCTGGTAGCGCTGCACCGACACGTCCTGGCCATCGATCTCGCGCGCCAGGTTGAACAGGTTGGAGATGCCCCGCACCAGTTCGGCGTTGCCGATGCGTCCCATGAAGGTGTTGCCGGGTGGCCGGCTTGCAGCAAACTCGTCACTGCTGAACGGGGTCTGCCAGACCTGCATCGGATGGATGCGGGTCGGTTCGCTGCCTTCGGCATGGAACAGCACCATGCGCCCGTCCTGCATCAAGGCGTAGCCATGGCCGAACACCGGGTTCTGCAACACGCGCTGGATGGTGTTGTAGACGAACAGCGCCGAGCGCCCACCTTCGCGCTCATAGAAGATGTACAGCACGTCCTCACCATTCGGTGAACGGATGCTGCGCTTGAACTGCATGCCGGCCATCGAGGCGTCGAACGCCTTGTGCTCGCCGCCCTGCAGGTAATAGCCACCCGGGAAGATCACGCCGTGGTCTTCGGGCAGCTGCACGCAGGCCTGCACGATCGCATCGTTGCGCACGATGCCGCCGGTCAGCGTGTTGTAGATCAGCCCGCGCCACTCCGTCTCGCGGTACGGCAGCACCTTCAGCAGCACCAGCGAGCCGACCCGGGCGAACTCGAACTGGGCGTCGTCCAGCGACTGCGTGCTGTCCTCCACCGGTTCGCTGTAGATGCCCTGCCCGGTCTCGGTGTTGTTCTCGACCTTGATCGTGAGGTCGCCGCCGGTGGTCTCCACGAACAGGGTATCGAGGATGTTCAGGTGCGAATGGCGGCCATTGACCGCCAGGTCGCGGGTCGCCCGGGTCCATTCGAAGTCGAACGGCGGCGGCAGTGCGATATCGCGCTCACCGCGCGCATCCAGATAGGTCAGTTCGCCATCGCGCGACAGCGCCCAGCGGAACACGCGCACGTCGCTGCTGCGCTCACCGATCTGGAACGACGCCAGCAGCTTGCCCCCCACCACGATCAGCTGCAGCAAGCGCGCGTGCTTGTAGTAGGCGTACAGCTCGTTGAAGTCGTGCACGAAGCCGGGCTGGTCGAGGAAGCTGCCCTTCAGCTCCAGCGCCGCCACATCGTAGCCGTCGCTGCCCTGCACCAGCCGGTACAGGCCGAACACGTCCTCGATGCGGGTCTGGGTCTTCAGCCCGATGAATACGTTGTAGCCGAACAGCAGGCGGTCCGGCCCGACCTGCACGATGTCACGGCCGACGCAGTTGTTTTCGCTGCGGATGCGGAAGCGACCGACCACCTCCAGGCGGCTGTCGCCGAACTCGGCCAGGCGCTGGCGGTTGAGCGTTTCGGCCAGGCCCTGCAGGCGCTGGCCCTGCTCGGCCAGGCGGCGGCGCAGGACTTCATAGGCACCGCCCTGGGCAACGGCCTGGTCGACGGTAGTGCCGCCGGCCTCCGGTGCAGTGGATTCGGCGGACGGATGGGTATCAGACATCAGCAGGCTTCCGGCTCACGGGCGGACGGCCGCGGTTGCGGCCGGCGCGGGCGGGCGATGGCCGCAGCAGCCATCGCCCGATGCATCAACGGGCGCTGTCGACCACGGTGGCCGACACGGTCGGCACCGCTTCGGCATCCTCGGCGATCTGGCGCGGCGCCGGTTCGGCCACGGCCACGCCCAGGTAGCGCTGCATCAGCTCCTGCACGATCGGGCTCTTGCCGGCAAAGCCTTCGATCGACTTGCCCAGCGACACCGCCTTGACCAGGTTCTCGAACATGCCGCCGTCGCCACCGACCAGATCGATATCGGCGTTGCGCAGCGCGCTGGCGATGACGTTGGCATTCTCGCGCGAGACTTCCTTGCCGGCTTCGATCGAGGCCAGCGCCTGCTTCAGGCTGTTGTCCAGCATCATGCGGAACTCTTCGTGGCCACGTGCCTGGTCGCTCAGCGAAGCGATCGCTTCGAACTTGCGCACCAGGCCTTCGGCCTCGGCCAGCAGCTTCTTCTGCACCACGCCGGCTTCGGCGTTGCCCAGCGATTCGGTGGCGGTGGCACGGGCCAGGCCCATCTTCTCCTCACCCTGCGCCTGCGCCTGCAGGGTCTCGGCCAGCACGCGGGCTTCGTTGCTGCCCTGCTTCAGGCTGGCTTCGGCCTTGGCTTCGATCACGCGGGCCTCGGCGATGCCGACCTTCTCGATGGCCAGTGCCGAAGCTTCACGCACCTGCGCTTCGGCCAGGCCCGGTGCGGCCTGCTCGGCGCGCAGCGCGTCGGCCAGCAGGCGCTTGGCTTCGGCCTGCTTGCCGGCTGCTTCGTGTTCGGCCTGGGCCAGCGTGGTCAGTTCCACTGCGCGGTGCTTGGAAGCGGTCTCGCGTGCCTGCGCTTCCTTTACCTCGCGCACCAGCGATTCCTGTGCCTTGGCCTCGGCTTCCAGGATCAGCACCTGCTTCTGGCGGTCGGCCTCGGAGACCTCGCGCACTTCCTTGATGCGCTCTTCCTCCTGCGCCACGGTCTTGTCGATGGAGATGCGTTCGCGGGTGATGTTGGCCACGTCCATCTTGCCCTGCTCGACCACCTTGTCGCGCTCCACGCCCTGCAGCTGCACTTCGCGGTCGGTGGTGACCTGCTCAAGCTGGCGTGCGCGCTCGACGCGCTCGGCCTCGATGGCCACGGCGCGCTGGCGGTTCTGCTCGGCCACTTCCACTTCGCGCAGGCGGTTCTGGTCGCGGATCTCGATCAGCTGCTGTGCTTCGATGCGGGCGTTCTCGGACAGCTGGCGCTGCTCTTCCTGCACCTTGGCGGTCTCGGCCTCCTCGCGCGCGCGGATGGTCTCGATCTCGCGCTTCTGGCGTGCTTCGGCTTCGGCCTGCTGGCGTTCCAGCGCCAGCAGCGCTTCACGCGCTTCCACGTTCTTCTTGGTGATGGCGAGCTTCTCGTTCTGCTCCAGCTCGTTGGTCACCACGTTCTGCGCGGCGGTCAGCTCGGTGATCTTGCGGATACCCTGCGCGTCAAGGATGTTGAACTGGTCCAGCAGCGCCTTCGGGGTCTGCTCCAGGTAATCGATCGCCACGTCTTCCAGCACATAGCCGTTGAGGTCGTTGCCGATCACCGCGATGATCTCGTCGCGGAACTCCTGGCGCTTCTCGAACAGTTCGGTGAAGTCGAACTTCTTGCCGACCGTCTTCAACGCTTCGGAGAACTTGGCGTTGAACAGCTCATCGACGGCATGCTTGTCCGACGCACGGTCGGCACCGATGGCCTTGGCCACGCGCAGCACGTCGGCCTGGGTCTCGTTCACCCGCAGGTAGAAGGCCACGGCGATGTCGGCACGCATGTTGTCGCGGCAGATCAGGCCTTCCTTGCCACGGCGGTCGATCTGCAGGGTGATCAGGCTGATCCGCATCAGCTCGGCGCGGTACAGCACCGGGATGATCAGCGCACCGGTGAAGTGCACCTTGGGCGTGGAGCTCATGTCGTTGACGATCAGGGCCACGCCCTGGTCGACCTTGCGGTAGAAGGCCTTGAACAGCCCGGCCACGCCCAGCAGCAGGACGAGCAGGCCGCCGGCGACGGCCAGGAACGGTAAGAGGGATGCCAACGTCATTGATGAGTCTCCTTGTTGCCCGGAAGCAGGTTGTCCTGGAAATCGAGGGCGATCGCATCGGCGCGGACCACCCGGTAATAGTGTTGTTCGGCCATGTGCTCGACCAGCACGATGCGCTCGCCACGCTGCAGTTCGATGTCGCTGCGGATCTGCAGCACCAGCCCGGCGCCGCCATCATCGACCGTGGCATGACCGCTGCGTGCGTCCACCTTCGGCGATGCGACCACGCCGGCCCGGCCGAGCAGCGATGCCTGCGGCACCGGCCGCAGGCGCAGCAGGAAGCGCCGGACCGGGCGCAGGATCAGTGCGATGAGCGGTACCGCTGGCAGCGGTGCCAGCACCGCCACGAGCGTACCCAGGCCCCAGCGCAGCAGGTCCGGCAGCGGCAGCAGTACGAACAGATGGATGAAATAGGTGATGAGCCAGCCGAACAGGCTCAGCAGGGTGACCACCACCATGATCGGGACGCCACCCAGGCCCCAGCGCGCCAGCATGGCTGACAGGCCACTGAGGTCGGTCCCCGCCTCGATCGCGCCATCGGCGCCGAGATTGCCAAAACCGTCATCGACCAGGCCGAACGCCGCAACCGCCCAATACATCACCGACACCAACAGCAGAATGCTGTACGGCAGCGTCGGGTAACCGAGTACGACGGTGAGAAACTCCTGCATCGCTTGCCTTCCTGGGCTGTGGGCGGCGGCCGCCCGTTCGGGGCGCGCCGCGCGCGTCCCGTCGATCCCCGCGCCAGCCCTCATGGCAGGCGCGCTTGGGACCATCCTATGTGAAGAATGCGTGCAGGCTCAAATCCAGGTCCAAATCACGGCAAATAATGACGCCAATCACTCGAGAACCGTGCAATCGGCGCGGCGCACTTCCTCGACGAAGGTGCGCATCTTGTAGCCGTCCTTGATGCCCGGCTCCAGTTCGATGCCACTGGAGACATCCACGCCCCACGGCAGGGTACCCAGCACCGCGTCGTAGACGTTTTCCGGGTTCAGGCCGCCGGCCAGCAGGAACGGGCGATGCAGGCCGGTCGGGATCCGGCCCCAGTCAAAGGCCACGCCGGTGCCGCCACCGCCGCCCGGCGCGTGGCTGTCGAACAGGAAGCCGGCGGCGCTGGGATAGCGCAGCTGCAGGGTGCGGGCGTTGATCTCTTCACGGCCGCCCATGGCAATCGCCTTCAGGTACGGCATGTTGAAGCTGCGGCAGAAGCTCTCGTCTTCCTCGCCGTGGAACTGCAGCAGGGTCGGTCGTACCGTGCGCAGCACCTCGCGCACTTCTTCCTTGCTGTTGTTGCGGAACAGCGCCACCACGTCGACCATCGGCGCGATCGCCTGGCGCATCGCGCGTGCCTCGGCCGGAGCGACCCGGCGGCTGCTTTCACGGGCGAAGATGAAACCCACCGCGTCCACGCCCAGCTCACCGGCCAGGCGGACGTCGCCGGCCCGGGTCATGCCACAGAACTTGATGCGCGTGCGGTAGTAGGAGCGGCTCATAGCGTGACCTCGGCGGGCAGATGCCAGTTGTCGGGGTACAGGGGCCCAAGGAACACCAGGCCCTGCGGCGGTGCGGTGGGACCGGCTACGGTGCGATCGCGCCCGGCCAGCAGTTCGGCGATCCATTCCACCGGCTTCTCGCCACTGCCCACCAGGATCAGCGATCCGACGATATTGCGGACCATGTGATGAAGGAATGCATTGCCCTGCACGGCGACCTCGATCACCTCGCCCTGGCGGCTGACCTGCAGTGACTGCAGTTCACGCCGTGCATGCAGCGCCTGGCACTGCACCGAGCGGAACGCGCTGAAGTCGTTCTCGCCTAGCAGGGCCTGGCCGGCGGCATGCATCAGGCCCGCGTCCAGCGCACGGCGCTCCCAGCTGAGGGTCTGCCGCTGCAGCGCCGGCCGCACTTCGCGGTTGAGCAGGCGATAACGGTAACGGCGTGCCCGCGCCGAGAAGCGGGCGTGGAAATCATCGGCCACGGGCACGCACCAGCGCACCGCGATCGAGCGCGGCAGGCGGGTGGTGGTGCCCAGCATCCAGGCGCGCGGATCGCGCACCACGTCGGTGTCGAAATGCACGACCTGGCACTGGCCGTGCACGCCGGCATCGGTGCGGCCGGCACAGACCACCTGCAGCGGCGCATCGGCCACCGACGACAGGGCCTGCTCAAGGTTGGCCTGCACGCTGGGACCACCCTCGCCCAGGTTCTGCCAGCCCCTGAAATCGCTGCCGTCGTACTCGACGCCAAGCGCGTAACGCATGTGCTACCTCGATGTTGCGGGAGGGGGGCGCTCAGGCCGGATCGCGTTCGGACCAGACCGCCAGTTCGTTGCCACCGGGCTCGACGAACTGGAAGCGGCTGCCACCGGGGAAAGAAAACACCGGCCGTACGATCTCACCGCCAGCGTCGCGCACCGCTGCCTCGATGGGCGCCAGCTGGTCGGCATACAGCACCAGCAGCGGCGCGCCGCTGTCACTGGCCCGTTGCGGCTGGCCGCGGAAGAAGCCGCCCTGCAGGCGGCCATCGTCGAAGGCGGTGTAATCGCTGCCATAGTCGACGAACGACCACCCGAACACCTTTTCGAAGAAGGCGCGGCTGTCGGCCGGGTCACTGGAGGCGAATTCAACGTAGTCGATACGGCGCTCGCGGCTCATGGCACGGTCCTTGTCGGCGGGTTCGGTCACGGCAGGCGGGCCAGCAGTTCGCGAGCCTGGGCCTGGCAGTGCAGGTCGCCGCCCTCGGCCACTTCCAGCAGCAACGTCCGTGCGGTCTGCGCATCGCCCAGGTCGAGGTAGGCGATGGCCAGTTCCAGGCGTTCCTGCCCGGCGCGCGGCGCCCAGCCGGCATCGCTGGCCGGCGCGGCAGTACCGTCTTCATGCGCGGCCGCGGCCAGCGCGTCGTGCGGCGCCGCGCTCGAATCCCCGCCGTCATGATGCTCGGCCGGCAGGTCGAACACGCCGCGGAACTGCGGCTGCTGTTCGGCGTGCAGCGCGTAGTCCGGTACTGCGATCTCGTCAGGGACCGCCTGCGCGGGCGGCTCATCCTGCACGGGGGTGTCCTGCATGGCCACCGGCTCGTCCCAGCGCGGCAGGTCGGTCACGGCCCCGGGCAGCTCCACCACTTCGTCATCGCGCAGCGTCTGCGCCTGCCAGTCAGTCTGGGCGGCGACGTCGGCGACCGCTTCGGCAGCCACGTCATCCTGCACCTCGGCTTCGGTCGCCCAGGCAGGCATCGCCGGTTCCTGGCGGCCACTGTCGGACACCGCCGTCGACCACGAAGACTGCTCGGCCAGCGTATCCAGCGCCGCGCCGGCCGGTACCGCAGCGGCCAGGCCGGCGGCGTCGCCTTCCTCGCGCAGCGGCGGCAGTGGCGACGGCTTGCGACGACGCAGCAGCCAGGCCGCGCCGGCCGCCAGCAACAGCACCGGCAGACCCAGCCAGTACCACGGCGTTGCCGCATCGCGGGCAGCCGGTGCCTGCGCCAGGCGCTGCTGCGCCGCGGCCAGGTCGTTGTCCTTCATCGCGATCAGCGACTGCTGCTGTTCCTTGAGTTTTTCCAGGTCGGCCACCCGCTGCTTCAGCTCGCCGATCTCGGCATCGCGGGTCGCGATGTCCTCGCGTGCCTGGCGCAGTTGTTCGTTGCCCAGCATGTCACCCTCGCTGCCGGCTGCAGTGCCGGTGGTTGTGCCCGCGTGCGCGGCGTCGGAGGCCAGCGCCGGAGCGATTTCAAGTCGTGCCCCAGTGGCCGCAGCCGGGGAAGAAGCGTTCGTGGTTCCCGCCGTGGCGACCGGGGCGACAGTACCCGCCGGTTGCGGCACGGTGCGCGCCTGACGCCACTGTGCGGCATGCTCGCGCACCAGCGCGGCGGCCTCGGCGGCATCGACCGCCGCCAGTGCATCGCTGCCGGGCATGCGCAGCACGGCGCCCTGCCTGAGCAGGTTGACGTTGCCACGGATGAAGGCCTCCGGGTTGGCCCGCAGCAGCGCAATCATTGCGCGGTCGCGGCTGACCTGGTTGCCGCGGGCCACCACGCTGGCGATCTGCGACAAGGTCTGCCCACGCTGGACGGTAACGCTGCCATCGGCTGCCGGTGCGGCAGCGGGTGCAGCCACTGCACGCGGGCGAGCCGGTGCGGGTGCCGGCGTGGTGGCGGTGGACGGCGCAGGCGCGCTCACGCTCTCCGCGGCGGCGGGCGCCGGGGCGGCCTCACGGGCGATGGTGTTGGAGAGCGTACCTGCGGGTGCAACGATTTCCGGCTCGGCCACGGCCAGTGCGCTGGACGGTGCATCGACCAGCGCCGAGTACTCGCGCACCAGGCGGCCCTGGCCCCAGTCCGCCTCGATCAGGAAGCTCAGCGACGGGGTCTCAACCGGCGTCTGCGAGGTCACCCGCACCACTGCCCTGCCCTGCGCATTGCGGGTCAGTTCGAACTGCAGTTCGCCGACTAGCCCGGTCGGCCGCTGCAGGCCGACGCGCTCGAAGGTGACCGGTGAGGCCAACGCGACACGCAGGTTCTCCAGCTCGGACGGATCGGCCGAGACCACCGGGATTTCGGCCAGCAGGGGCTGGCCCGGCTTGGACAGGACACGGATGTCGCCCAAGCCCAGGGCAAGCGCCGAACTGCTGGCCAGGGCCAGCAGCGCGGTGGAAAGATAGAGGAGGGGGCGCTTTGCGCCCCTGGCCCGTTTATTCATGGCGACACTATAAAGCGTGCGGACCGCGGTCCGCACCCACCCATGGGGACCTTCGGTAGTGCCGGCCGCTGGCCGGCAGACACGCACGTGCCATCACGGCAATGCCGGCCAGCGGCCGGCACTACCGGTGAGGCAACCGCTGTGATCAGCGCTGCTCGGCGGCGACCAGCTCGGCCAGCTGCACGGCATTCAGGGCGGCGCCCTTGCGCACGTTGTCCGATACGATCCACAGGTTCAGGCCGCGCGGGTGCGACAGGTCCTCACGGATGCGGCCGACGTACACCGCGTCGGTGCCCGAGGCGTGGGTGACAGGGGTCGGGTAGCCACCGGCCTCGTGACGGTCCACCACTTCGATGCCCGGCGACTGCTCCAGCAGCGCACGTGCTTCGGCCACGGTGACCTTGTCGCGGGTTTCGATCGCCACCGACTCGGAATGGCCGTAGAACACCGGCACGCGCACTGCAGTCGGGTTCACCAGGATGCTGTCGTCGCCGAGGATCTTGCGGGTCTCCCAGATCAGCTTCATTTCTTCCTTGGTGAAGCCGTTGTCCTGGAAGTCGTCGATGTGCGGGATCAGGTTGAAGGCGATCTGCACCGGGAAGCGCTGCGGATCGATCTCCTGGAAGCTCAGCAGCTGGCCGGTCTGCTTGCCCAGCTCCTCGGTGGCCGAACGACCACCGCCGGACACCGACTGGTAGGTGGAGACGTTGATGCGCTCGATGCCGTACTTGCGGTGCAGCGGCGCCAGCGCCACCAGCATCTGCATGGTCGAGCAGTTCGGATTGGCGATGATGCCGCGCGGACGGTTGGCGACCTGTTCCGGGTTGACTTCGGACACCACCAGCGGCACGTCATCGTCGTAACGGAAGGCCGAGGAGTTGTCGATCACCACCGCACCTGCGGCGGCGAACTTCGGTGCGTATTCCTTGGACACGCTGCCACCGGCCGAGAACAGCGCGATCTCGACGCCGGCCGGATCGAAGGTGGCCAGGTCCTGGACCGTGACCTTCTGGCCGTTGAACTCGATCTCGCCACCGGCCGAACGCTCGGAGGCCAGGACGCTCAGGGTACCGACCGGGAAATCACGCTCGGCCAGGATCGACAACATGGTCTCGCCGACGGCGCCGGTGGCACCGACGACGGCGACGTGGAAACTGCGCTGTGCATTGCTCATGGGGGAACTCTCACGAAAACGGGAATGGGGAAAAACACGCACGACAGCTGGGTTCGGGGAACCTCCTCAAGCGGGGCGCGCGGAGGTTCCCTATCGTTTCCCGGTTTTTTTGCCCAGCGTCACGCGCGCGGCCATCGCCGCGTCAGCGTTGATCGCGCTCGGCATCCGCGACGGGCCGCCGTCCAGGCCGAGCCCGGCAAGCAGATTATCCACGGCCAGCTGTACCATCGCCGTGCGCGTGGCCAGCGAGGCGCTGCCGATATGCGGAGTGAGCACGACGTTGCGCAGCGCCAGCAGTTCCGGGCGTACCGTTGGCTCGCCTTCGTACACATCCAGACCCGCCGCAGCCAGGCGACCGTTGGCCAGCGCATCGGCCAGCGCGATCTCATCGACCAGGCCACCGCGGGCGATATTCACCAGCGTCGCCGACGGCTTCATCTTCGCCAGTGCGGCGGCATCGATCAGATGATGCGAGGCCGGCGTGTACGGCAGCACCAGCAGCAGGTGGTCGGACTGTGCCAGCAGCGTATCCAGGTCCACATAGGTCGCGCCCACTTCCGCCTCGGTCGCCGCCGGCAGCTGCGACCGGTTGTGGTACAGCACCTTCATGCCGAAACCGTGCGCGCCGCGACGGGCGATGCCCTGGCCGATGCGGCCCATGCCAAGGATGCCCAGCGTGCTGCCGTGGATATCGGCACCGAGCATGGTCTGGAACGACCACTGCTGCCACTGCCCTTCGCGCAGCCAGCGCTCGGACTCGGTGATGCGGCGCGCGGTGGCCATCAGCAGGGCGAAACCGAGATCGGCGGTGGTTTCGGTCAGGACGTCCGGTGTGTTGCTGGCCAGGATGCCGGCCGCGCTGAGCGCGTCGACGTCCAGGTTGTTGTAGCCCACCCCGACATTGGCGATCACCTGCAGCTGCGCGGCGCCGGCCACCTGGGCCGCGCCGATGCGCTCGTTGAGCGTGATGATCGCGCCGTCGGCGCTGGCCAGTTGTCCGGCGATCTGGTCCGGCGCCCAGGCGGTGACGGTGTCGGTGCAGCGCAGCTGCACGCGATCGCGCAGCGGCGCGATGGCCGCGTCGATCAGCGGCTGGCTCACCCACACGGTCGGCCGCGTGTCAGCCATCGATCTGCCCGGGAATGCGCGGGGTGATCGTGCCGACATCGCCGCACTGCGCGCGGTGGCGCAGCGCCTGGTCCATCAGCACCATCGCTACCATCGCCTCGGCGATCGGGGTGGCGCGGATGCCGACGCAGGGGTCGTGGCGGCCGGTGGTGACCACCTCGACCACGTTGCCGGACGTATCCAGCGACGGGCCCGGCAGGCGCAGGCTGGAGGTCGGCTTCAACGCGATCGAGGCGACCACCGGCTGGCCGGTGGAAATGCCACCGAGGATGCCACCCGCGTGATTGCTGGCGAAGCCCTGCGGGGTCAGCAGGTCGCGGTGTTCGGTGCCCTTCTGCGCGGCGCTGGCGAAACCGTCGCCGATCTCCACGCCCTTCACCGCGTTGATGCTCATCAGCGCGGCAGCCAGTTCACCGTCGAGTTTGCCGTAGATCGGCTCACCCCAGCCCGGCGGCACATTGTCGGCGACCACGTCCACGCGCGCACCGACCGAATCTCCGGACTTGCGCAGCGCGTCCATGTACGCCTCCAGTTCGGGCACCTGTGCAGCGTGCGGCCAGAAGAACGGGTTGTCTTCCACCGCCGACCAGTCGAAACCGGCCGGGGTGATGTCGCCCAGCTGCGACAGGTAGCCACGCACGGTGACGCCGAAGCGCTCGGCCAGCCACTTCTTGGCGACCACGCCAGCGGCCACGCGCATGGTGGTCTCGCGTGCCGAGGAACGGCCGCCACCGCGCGGGTCGCGGATGCCGTACTTGTGCCAGTAGCTGTAGTCGGCATGGCCCGGCCGGAACTGCTGGCCGATGTTGGCGTAATCCTTGCTGCGCTGGTCGGTGTTGCGGATCAGCAGCGCGATCGGGGTGCCGGTGGTCAGGCCCTCGTACACGCCGGACAGGATCTCGACCTCGTCGGCCTCGCGCCGCGCCGAAGTATGCCGGCTCTTGCCGGTGGCGCGGCGCTGCAGGTCGTGGGCGAATTCGGCCGCGTCCAGCGCCAGCCCCGGCGGGCAGCCATCGATCACGCAGCCGATGGCCGGCCCGTGCGACTCGCCGAACGTGGTGACGGTGAACAGCTTGCCGAACGAATTGGAGCTCACGGGCGCTGCGCCGCCAGTTCGGTGATGCGTGCGCTGTGGGCGATCAGCTCGCGGCATTCAACCGCGAAGATACCCATCTGGCCGACCTTGAATTCGATCCAGGCGAAATCGACTTCCGGCAGCAGCTTGACCAGATGCTGCTCGGACTCGCCCACTTCACAGATCAGCAGGCCGTCCTCGCTCAGGTGCAGCGGGGCATCGCGCAGGATCTTCAGCACCAGGTCCAGGCCGTCGTCGCCGGCACGCAGGCCCATCTCCGGCTCGTAGGAGTATTCCTGCGGCAGGGCATCGGTCTCGTCGTTGGTGACGTATGGCGGATTGGTGACGATCAGGTCGTAGTGGCGGCCGGACAGGCCGTTGAACAGGTCCGACTTGATCAGGGTGACGTTGTGCGCCTGCAGGCGCTCCTTGTTTTCTTCGGCCAGCGACAGTGCATCGTCGCTCAGGTCGACGCCGTCCACCTGCCAGTTCGGGTAGTAGTGGCCCATGGCGATGGCGATGCAGCCCGAACCGGTGCACAGATCCAGTGCACGGTACACGTCGCGGCCGGCCAGCCACGGCTCGAAGCCGCATTCGATCAGTTCGGCGATCGGCGAGCGCGGTACCAGGGCGCGCTTGTCGCTCTTGAAGCTCAATCCTGCAAACCAGGCCTCACCGGTCAGGTAGGCGGCCGGGATGCGTTCATCGATGCGGCGCTGGAACAGCTCCAGCACGCGCAGCTTTTCGGCCTGCAGCAGGCGCGCCTGGCCGTAGGCCGGGCCGAGGTCGTGCGGCAGGTGCAGGCTGTGCAGCACCAGCTGGGTGGCCTCGTCCAGCGCGTTGTCGTAGCTGTGCCCGAAGGTCAGCCCGGCTTCGTTGAAACGGCTGGTGCCGTAGCGGATCAGATCGATGATCGTGTGGAGTTCGGCGGCCGTTTCAGCGGTCATGGCGGTACTGCGGGCAAAGTGGCCCCCGATTATAGGGGCTGGCGCCCGTGGCGGCATCCGTTGCGGCGGAAACGATTCGGGCCACAGCCGGTATGATGGGGCCCACTTCGCGCGGGAGCCCCCATGTTCAATCGCAACGCCGGCATCATCCTGCTGATCGCCCTGGCGGCGGGTCTCGGCCTGCTGGCCGCCCAGCAGGTGTTCGCGCCGAAGCCGCCGGCCAATGCCCCGGCCACCGAAGCGATCACGCTGTACCCGCAGCCGCGCGAACTGCCTGACTTCAACCTGGCCCAGTCCGACGGCACCCGCCTGATCCCGGGCGAACTGAAGGGCCACTGGACCCTGGTGTTCCTGGGCTTCACCTTCTGCCCGGACGTCTGCCCGACCACGCTGGCCGCGCTGGCCGGCGCGCAGAACCAGTGGGAAGCCCTGCCCGACAGCCTGCGCCCACGCGTGCTGTTCATCTCGGTCGACCCCGACCGCGACAGCGCCACCCGCCTGGGCGAGTACGTGCACGGCTTCCACAAGGACACCCTGGCCGCCACCGCTGACGTTCCCTCGCTGGAGCGCTTCGCCACCTCGTTGGGCTTCGTGTTCCAGAAGGTGCCGGGCAAGCATTTCGACGAGAACCCCGAGGATTACACCGTCGAGCATTCGGCCAGCCTGGCCGTGCTCGACCCGCAGGGCCGCCTCGCCGGCCTGGTACGCCCCCCGTTCAACGCGCCGGCGATCGCCCGCGACCTGCAGAAGCTGACCGAGAAAACCGCCCCATGAGCCTCACCACCGCCCTGACGTATGCCCTGCCCCACCGCCTGCTGTCCTCGATGGCGCGTTCGCTGGCGTACTCGGACGATCCGCGCGTGTCGCGCTGGCTGATCGACACGGTCACCCGCAAGTTCAACGTCAACCTGGACGAAGCGGCCAACCCGGACCCGCGCAGCTATTCGACCTTCAACCAGTTCTTCACCCGTGCGCTGAAGCCGGGCGCACGCGTGGCCGATGCCGATCCGCGCAGCCTGGTGATGCCGGCCGACGGCCGCATCAGCCAGCTCGGCAGGATCGAGGCCGGCCGCATTTTCCAGGCCAAGGGCCAGTCATTCACCGCTGCCGAACTGCTGGGCAGTGACGAGGACGCCAAGCCATACAACGATGGCCTCTACGCCACGGTGTACCTGTCGCCGCGCGATTACCACCGCGTGCACATGCCGTGGACCGGCACCCTGCGTGAGACCGTGCACGTGCCGGGGCGCCTGTTCAGCGTTGGTCCGGCGGCAGTGAACGGCGTACCGCGCCTGTTCGCCCGCAACGAGCGCCTGGTCTGCCACTTCGACACCAGCTTCGGCCCGATGGTCAGCGTGATGGTCGGTGCACTGCTGGTGTCCGGCGTGGAAACCGTGTGGAGCGGCGAGGAGATTCCGCACTACGGCGACCGCATCACCCGCAAGGACTACCGCGGCCAGGGCATCAGGCTGGAGCGCTTCGCCGAGATGGCACGCTTCAACTATGGCTCGACCGTGATCGTGCTGCTGCCGCCGGGCGTGGCCGAATTCGCCCCGCAGCTGGGCGCCGAAAGCCCGGTACAGCTGGGCCAGGCCCTGGCGAAGCTGCGCTGATAAAAAGGGGACGGAGGGGATTAAGTCGTTTATGCATAAACGACTTAATCCCCTCCGTCCCCTTTTCCACAACGGGATGCCGGCCAGCGGCCGGCACTACCGGTACGCGCGTTACTGCAGGGCCGGGGCCGGGCCGACGTCCATGCCGTCGTAGTCTTCCACGCCCTTCTCCGCGGCCAGCGCTGCGAATTCCTGGTTGCGACGGTCCAGCGAGGCTTCGTCGTGGATCTCCACGCGCTCCACATGCAGCACGTGGAACGGCGCGTCACCCTCTTCCGGATCTTGTTCGAACAGTTCCACGAAGGTGTAGCCCTGCGCCTGCAGGTGCTCTGCCAGTGCCTGCAACGGCTCAGCAGTGGAGTGCACGAAGAAGTACCCCCACAGCAACGGGCCGTTGATGTCCCAGTCGGTGTTTTCGCGGAGGTTGGCGAACAGGTTGCGGGTGTCTTCGAGATCCATGCGGGTTCCAGGGGTCGGGGGAATTACTTGTCGCAGCCCTGGAGCTTCAGCGTCTGGCCGTGGCGCAGGCTGTAGGCCGGGGCCTTCAGGCCGTTGGCGCGGGCCAGGGTCGGCACGTCGCACTGGAACTTCGCCGCGATGGCGCCCAGGGTCTCGCCCTTGCCCACCTTGTGGCTGCGCACCGGCTTCGGGCGCGCGGCCGGCGCCGGGCGAGGCGTCGCCACCGCCGCCACCGGCGTGGTCGGCACACTGGTGGAGGCCGCAGCGTCGGCCACCGGCACCACGCCGCCCACGGCGACGCTGCCGGTGTAGCTGGCCGCGGTCGGGCGCTTGATCGCCGCGTTCAGATCGGCGGTGATCAGCGTGCGGGCCAGGTCGGCACGCGGGCCACTGACGCAGTTGCGCTGGTACAGCCCGGCGATGCGGGTGGTGGCGTTGATCAGGGTGCCGGCCGGAATCCAGCCATCGGCTTCATAGCGCGGGTTGAGGTTGCGCAGCGCGCGCATGTAGCCATCACGGGTGCCGTGGCTGCCCAGGCAGATGGTCAGTTCATAGATGGTGGTGGACTTGGCCAGGCGCAGCGTGGCCGGCTGCGCGCTGATCTTCGGGAACTCCACGCCATACTGCTGCGGGTGCAGGAAGATCCAGGCCGCGGCAATCACCATCGGCACATAGTCCTTGGTCTCGCCCGGGAACTGGTTGTAGACACTGTCGGTCCAGAAGCTCTGGCCGGCGCTCTGCTTGAACACGCGTGCGGCACGGCCTTCGCCACCGTTGTAGGCGGCCACCGACATTTCCACGTTGTTGTTCAGTTCGCGCAGGCGTTCGTTGAGGTAGCTGGCGCTGGCCTCGGCGGCGCTGCGCGCATCGAAGCGCGTGTCGAAGCCGGTGCCATCCGGGCCGAGGCCGAAGCGACGGCCAGTGGCCGGCATGAACTGCATCAGGCCGGC
Organism: Stenotrophomonas sp. YJH_SMC_123; assembly: GCF_059368215.1. NCBI lineage: Bacteria > Pseudomonadati > Pseudomonadota > Gammaproteobacteria > Lysobacterales > Lysobacteraceae > Stenotrophomonas > Stenotrophomonas sp. YJH_SMC_123. The sequence goes on along the minus strand of NZ_JCAFRM010000002.1, from coordinate 265,593 downwards.
GGCGCCGGCACGCGAGGAGGCGTGCACGCGGCCGTTGGATTCCTTGGCCATGATGCCGAACAGCAGCGCCTCGGGCAGGCCACGCTTCTCCCACTCCGGCCACATCACCGCGCGCAGGTTCTGGTAGTTCTCGTAGCTGGTCAGCAGCGCAGGACGCATGTCGGTCAGCCAGCGACGGATGCCGGCCTGCACCGCCGGGTTGTACTCGACCATGCTGTCGAAGGCGTGCCGCTTGTCGTTCAGCAGCGCGGCAGCGCGCGCGGCCTCGGGCACATCCGCGGTCAGCGGGCCGATGTGATCCGGGTCGGCTTCCAGGCGGTCACCCCCCTCGTCGGCCACGTCATCGCTGGCAGCCGCATCGGCGTCGTGCTTGAGCAGGCGCTTGTAGCTGGCCAGCAGGGTGCCCATCTGGCAGCCCTTCTGCTTCACGCAGTCGTTGAGGACATCTTCCATGTCCTCCAGCGCGGCGTCGGCCTCGTTGCTGCCCTTGGGGTCGGCATTGGCGACCAGCAGCAGGGCGTCGCTGTAGCGCTTTTCGGCGACGGTCATGCGCTGCTGCAGCGCATCCACCTTCACCTTGTCCCGGGCCGAAACCCGCTGCGCATGGGCGTCGGGCGCCAGGGAAACCAGGCCGGCCAGGGCCAGCAGCGGCCAACCGCGGGAAATCAGGACAGGAACGGGCATTGATGGCACTGTGTGCGAAACAGGCAGGCAGAGTAGCGGCGCCGCCAAGGTCCGGGCAAGCCGACCTTCGGACCGTCACTGCCGGCGGTTAACATTGGGCTATTCATCACAAGGGCTGGACCATGGATCCGATTCTGCTCGGCAAAGGCATTACCGACGATATTGCCGTCACCCTGCTGCCGAAACTCGGCAACCGCCACGGCCTGGTGGCCGGCGCCACCGGTACCGGCAAGACCGTGACCCTGATGACGCTGGCCGAGGGCTTCTCGCGACTGGGCGTGCCGGTGTTCCTGGCCGATGTGAAGGGCGATGTCTCCGGCCTGGCCGTGCCCGGCAGCGGCGCCGAGAACCTGCTCCAGCGTGCCGCCGAGATCGGCGTGGCCGACTATGCGCCGGCCGCCAGCCCCACCCTCTTCTGGGACCTGTACGGCAAGCTCGGCCATCCGGTGCGCACCACCGTCAGCGAAATGGGCCCGACCCTGCTGGCGCGCATCCTCGAGTTGAACGACACCCAGTCCGGCGTGCTCGACATCGTGTTCAAGCTGGCCGACGACCGCGGCCTGCTGCTGCTGGACATGGACGACCTGCGCGCCCTGCTCGGCCTCGTCGCCGAGGAGCGCAAGGACATCTCCACCGAGTACGGCCTGGTCAGCGCGCAGTCGATCGCCGCGATCCAGCGTTCGGTGCTGCGCCTGGCGCAGGACGGTGGCGAGCACTTCTTCGGCGAACCTGCGCTGGAGCTGGCCGACATCATGCGCGTCAACCACGACGGCCGCGGCATGATCGGCATCCTCGCCGCCGACCAGCTGGTACTCAAGCCCAAGCTGTACTCCACCTTCCTGCTGTGGCTGCTGTCGGAGCTGTTCGAGCAGCTGCCGGAAGTGGGCGACCTGGACAAGCCGAAGCTGGTCTTCATCTTCGACGAGGCGCACCTGCTGTTCGACGATGCGCCGCCATCGCTGGTGCAGCGCATCGAGCAGGTGGTGCGCCTGATCCGCTCCAAGGGCGTGGGCGTGTATTTCTGCTCGCAGTTCCCCGACGACGTGCCAGGCAACATCCTCGGCCAGCTCGGCAACCGCGTGCAGCACGCACTGCGCGCGTTCACCCCGCGCGACCAGAAGGCGGTGAAGACCGCGGCCGAAACCTTCGTGCCGAACCCGAAGCTGGACGTGGCCAAGGTACTGAGCCAGCTCGGCACTGGTGAGGCCCTGGTCTCCACGCTGCAGGACAAGGGCATCCCGATGCCGGTGCAGCAGACCATGATCGCGCCGCCACGCTGCCGGATGGGGCCGATCACCGAAGCCGAGCGCGCCCAGGTGCGTGCCGGCAGCCCGGTCGGCAGTCGCTACGACACCGCGATCAACCGCGAATCGGCCGCCGAACTGCTGGCCCAGCGTGCACAGAAGACTGTCGAACAGGCGCAGGCGCCGGCCGCGCGCAGCCGCGAACAGGACGAAGCGCAGGAGGGCGGTTTCGGCCAGGCGATCAAGGATGCGATCTTCGGCACCAAGCGCCGCCAGGGCATGATCGAGACGATGGCCAAGCAGACCACGCGCACCGTCGGCACCAAGCTGGGCAACCAGATCGTGCGCGGCATCCTGGGTGGCATCTTCGGCGGAAAGCGTTGATCTGCCACGGCCGGGGTCAGAGCCCTTTCCGCTGGAAAGGGATCTGACCCCAGGGTCGGATCCCCCCCGCCAGGGAGGGCTCCGACCCCGCTCCCCATTCGTCATCCAGAAAAGAAGTCGTATTGCATGTCGCGTTGGCGTCCCCCCGCAGAAAAAAGCACGGCCCTGATCACCGCCTCCGGGCATGCCCGGCTGAAGGCCGAACTGGATGAGCTGTGGCGCGTGCGCCGCCCGGAGGTGGTGAAGGCACTGGCCGCGGCCGCCGCGGAAGGTGACCGCTCCGAGAACGCTGAATACACCTATCGCAAGAAGCAGCTGGGCGAGATCGACCGTCGCGTGCGCTACCTGACCAAGCGGCTGGAATCACTGCGCGTGGTCGACACCACGCCGACCGATCCGCTGGCGGTGTTCTTCGGCGCATGGGTGGAACTGGAGAATGTGGACAGTGGCGAGACCAGCCGCTATCGCATTGTCGGGCCGGATGAGACCGATGCCGGGCTGGGCTGGATCAGCATCGATTCGCCGTTGGCGCGGGCGCTGCTGAAGAAGCGACTGGATGATGAATTCTCGGTGGAGCTGCCCGGCGGGCAATTCACCTTTACGGTGATCGGGGTGGAGTACGCGCCGTTGTAGAGCCGAGCCCATGCTCGGCTGATGGGCAAACGCAGCCGAGCATGGGCTCGGCTCTACAACGGCGGCGGGTATGTGCGCCCTGCACGCAACGGGCGGAAATAATCGGCATTGCGATAGAAGGCGGAATCCTGCACGCCGTGCCAGCCAGGAATACCCGCCAACGGCAGGGGCCGCAGCTGCAGCGGATCGGTCACTGCCCTGCCTTCGGCAATGGCCGCAGTCACCGCGTCAACGCAGGCAGCATCGGCATCACCCTGCACCACCACGCACTTGCCCACCAGCAATCGCCCCGGCAGCAGTGCCTGTTCCATCAACGCGTGCCCGAATACCGTGGCAATGGCGATGTCACCGCTCTGCCAGCGCGTTGGCTCGAACAACGCAGGCCAGTCATGCCCATCCCACGCGCGCAGCAACGTGACATCCCCCACACGCACGATCACGCCGGTTTCGTCGAACTGGGTCAAGGCGGCCTGCGCGCGGTTGCGCTGGCCGGGTGGCATGGCTTCGATATGCCGGCACTGCTGCACGTTGAGTGCCCGCTTGAGCTGCGGGTGGGAGGCCCACACCAGCGCGTTGAACAGGTCGTGCCAGTTGTCGGCACGGGTGGCGATGCGCCCCTGCGCGATGCGGGCCTCGTAGTGCAGGCCATCGGCCAGCAACGCGGCATCCTGTTCGACCAGCTGCCAACCCGGCAGGGACAGGCGTGCGTCAAGCGCCGCGATGGACGGCCAGTGGGGGCCATCCAGCAGATCACGGAAATCCTGCAGCCCGGCAAACAGCGGCTGCGCGAACACCTGCGGATCGATCGCCGCACGTGGCGGCGGTACGAAGCGCCGGACGCCGCCCCCGTCATTGGCGGCGGTCGTCGCTGCGGTCACAGCATCTTGAGATCGAATGCCGGGCGGGTAGCGGCGGGCAGCGCGTCACCGTACAGGTCGTGCTCGTCGCTCTCGGTGATTTCCACGTCGACGAAGTCGCCCACGCGCAGCGGCACCTGGTCGGCGTTCTGGATGTGCACCAGTCCGTCGATCTCCGGCGCATCGGCCCTGGAACGGGCCACGGCGATATCGCCTTCGATGGCGTCGACCAGGCACTGCTGCACGGTGCCGATCTTGGCCTCCAGGCGTGCGGCGGAGATCTGCGCCTGCTTCTCCATGAAGCGGGCCAGACGCTCCTGCTTCACTTCCTCCGGCACAGCATCGGGCAGATCGTTGGCGGTGGCCCCCTCGACCGGCGAATAGGCGAACGCGCCCACGCGATCCAGCTGCGCTTCGTCGAGGAACGACAGCAGTTCTTCGAACTCGGACTCGGTCTCGCCCGGGAAGCCGACGATGAAGGTCGAACGCACGGTGATGTCCGGCGCGATACGGCGCCAGTTCTGCACGCGCTCCAGGGTCTTCTCGACCGCACCGGGGCGCTTCATCAGGCGCAGGATGCGCGGACTCGCATGCTGGAACGGGATGTCCAGGTACGGCAGGATGCGGTTCTCGGCCATCAGCGGCACCACTTCGTCCACGTGCGGATACGGGTAGACGTAGTGCATGCGCACCCACGCATCCAGCTCGGACAGGCCTTCGCACAGCGCCTTCAGGCGGGTCTGGTAGGCCTTGTCGCGCCACATCTTCTCGGCGTACTTCACGTCCACGCCGTAGGCAGAGGTGTCCTGCGAAACCACCAGCAGCTCACGCACGCCACCACGCACCAGGCGCTCGGCTTCGCGCAGCACCTCATCCACCGGGCGCGAGACCAGCTTGCCGCGCATCGACGGAATGATGCAGAAGCTGCACTTGTGGTTGCAGCCTTCGGAAATCTTCAGGTAGGCGTAATGGCGCGGGGTCAGCTTGATGCCGTAGTCGGGCACCAGGTCCACGAACGGATCGTGCTTGGGCGGCAGTGCTTCATGCACCGCTTCCATCACGCTCTGATAATCCTGCGGGCCGGACACCGCCAGCACGTTGGGGTACGCCTCGCGGATCTGCTCAGGGCGCTTGCCCAGGCAGCCGGTGACGATGACCTTGCCGTTCTGGTTCATCGCCTCGCCAATGGCATCCAGCGACTCGGTCACCGCCGAATCGATGAAGCCACAGGTGTTGACCACCACCACGTCGGCCGAATCGTAGGACGGGACGATGTCGTAGCCTTCCGAGCGGAGCTGGGTGAGGATGCGCTCGGAATCGACGAGGGCCTTCGGGCAGCCAAGGCTGACGAAGCCGACTTTGGGGTTCAGCTGGGACATGGAATCGCGGGACTCTGGGGGCCTGGGCCCCTGCCGGCATGGCAGGGGTACCTGGGGGCCGGGGCCTGAAAGGGCGCCAGTATACCGGGCTTCGGGCCAGCGCCCTGAATCGCCGCTGCCGCCTGCGGCGCCTGGCCCGTGAAGGGTCAGTACCCGGTCATATCCAGCACCACTGCAACCGCCCGGTCTCAGCCAGCGGCTGCTTCAATGGGCAACGCTTCTTCCACCTCGATCGCCTCGAACCGGTACAGTGCCCCGAACTTCAAGGCATACGCATCCAGCGGCGATACCGGGATCACCATCTGCGGAAGAAGGTTCTCGCCCTCCGGCCGGAAATGCAGATTGACCACCCCCGACTGCTCCACTGCGCGGGTCAGCAGGACAAGACGTGCGTTGAACTTCATGTTGGATCTCCAAAAAAAGGGCCGCATCCACCGGCGGCCCGAACGGTTTTCATGCAGGGCACCCACCGCGACGGGCAGGTGCACGGGTCACCACACGCCCATGCGCACGCGCAGGCGTCCGGCTTCGTCATAGACCCGCCAGTTGCCATCGCTGTACTCGGTACGACGCCCGCCACCGGGGGCACTGACACTGAACGCGTCGGCCACCACATCGAAACGCGAGACCTGGCCGCTGGACGCCAGTTGCACGCCCCCTACCCGGCCATCTGCACGGACGTTGACCGACCACTGCGCGGAAGACTCGGTGCCTCCGGCCGACCAGGTGGGCGGGGCGGTTGCTGCCGCGTCCACCTGGCTGAGCATCGGGCGGAACATCCAGAAATAGGGCGTGTTTCCACCGGTGCCGATCACGATCACGCGAAAGCGAGCGAAGGTCGCCGTGGCGGGCGCCTTGGTGATCAGGAACGTGCGCGTCAAGCGGTCGAGCGTGATCGGGGTTCCGGTATCGCTCCTCACGCCCGGGCTGTGCACCAGCCCCAGGTGATTGCCGGCCGCATCGAAGAACGTCATCTCCAGCTTGGCTTCCACGCGATGGGTATTGATCCAGGCGGACGCGCAATAGGTCTTGCCGCCTTCGATGGCGATGTCGTACTCGGTTCCCCACCATGCCATTTCGCCTGCTGCGACGACGCCGGGCGTCACCGCGCCCAGCCCGAAGATCCCCTGCGGATGCCAGCTGTCATCGCCGGTGGGGTTGCCCAGTTCGGTCCACCGCCCGTTCGGATTACTGCCCCAGCCCCACCCCGAGCGCTGCCAGAAGGGGAACGTGGTGTTCATCAGCAGGTTGCCACCGGCGCCCAGATTCTTGACCTGCGCCTGCATGCTGGTGACCACGGCTGCATCCGCCTTGCCACCCAGTGAGGCCTGCACGCCATCGATCCGCCCGGACAGTGCAGTCAGTTGCGTACCCTGCTGGCTGACCTGGCTGTTCAGCTGCGAGAAGCCGCTGGCCGATACATCGCCCACCTGGGTCTTGAGCTGGGTCAGGTCACGCGCGGTGGTGTCCAGCTTGGTGCCCTGCTGGCTTACCGAGGTGCTCAGCCCCGTGATGGCCGAGGCATTGGCATCGTTGGCCACCTGGTCGGTGATGTCATAGACCTGGACGCTGTCCACCCGCACCTGACCGTTGTCGGGATGAACATAGAGGTTCAAGCGCCAGGCATCGATGCCGCTGTTGAAGGCATCGAAGTCGAACGATCGGGTCTCGAACGCCTCCACCGCGAACACGGCACGCAGATCCTGGTAGGACTGCTGGCCTGCCGCATTCTTGCGATACATCCGCACCAGCAGATTGTTGGCGCCGCCAGCACCGCAGGCGCGGACGATCACCCGCAGGCGGCGCGCGCCGTTGATCGGCACCCATTTGCCACCGTTGGCCTGCAGGGTCGGATTCACGTTCGTGTAGCGGTTGAGCAGCACACCTGGGCGTCCGTCGCCGTTGACCGTACTCCACACCGCCCCATTGGCCGCCGCCGATGCCGTCCACCCCCCCAGCCCTTCGGCGAAGTCGGGATTGGGCAGCAGGCCGCTTCCGGTGTTGAGCACGCCCTTCAGCCCGCTGGACAGGTCGGTGAGCTGCTGCGCCTGCGCGTCGACCTTCGTGCCCTGCTGATCGACTTTGGTGGTCAGCGCGGTCACCGCGGTGGCCGTGGCAGCGGCGCTCTGCTGCGCGGCGTAGGCGTCGGTGACATCGATCATGCGGATGTCGTCCACCTGCACGCGCACGCCCACTTCGCGCGCACCACTTCCTCCCGGAATGCTGACCAGCATCCGCCACTTCGCCGCAGACGCGGCGGTGTCCAGGTAACCGCTGACCTTGGTCCAGCCATCCTTGCGCAGCGAGGCCAGTGCGTAAGCCTGCAAGGGCCACGAATTCTCCGCGTTGGCTTCGTTGGTGGTCTGCCAGCCCACCCGGATGGAACCACCGGTCGGCTGGATACTGTCCGGATGCAGGCGGGCGTAGTACTCCACATAGATGCGGCGATTGCCGGTGATGGGGGTCCACTGCCCGAAGTACAGGTCCGCATTGGTGTTCGGGCTGGTGTTGGCCGCAACGTTCACGTCCAGACCGCGCTCACCGGTCCGGCGAGCATCGGCGCGGACGGTGTAGATCGTGCCCGCCGCACTGCCCAGCAGCTGGCCATCCTGGAACGTTTCGAACGTACCCAGCGGGAACAGGCTGTCGCTGCCATTGAGGACCGACTGCACGTCCGACTGCAGCTTGAGCACACTGGACGCACTGCTGGTGACACGATCGCCCAGCTGCACCACGTCGCTGCGCAGGTTGGCGATGGCCGTCGCGTTGCCGGCGATGTCCTGCGCATCGGTGATGTCGTAGAACTCGATCCGGTCGAACAGCACCTTGCCGCCGGCGTTGGTCAGATGCACCTGCGGCATGATCTCGTTGCGATCCTGCGCGGCAGACCATTCGGCCGTGTAGGTTTTCCAGGACGCATCGGACAGGTTCAGCGTCACGTCGGCATGGCTTTCGCCTGTACCCGTGGTTCGCACGCGCAACCGGCAGACCAGGGTCGCCGTGGCTTCATCAAAGGCGCGAGCCACCATCACCAGTCGGTACCGGCGCGACCGCCCCGCAACCACCGGCAACCACCGCGCGTCGTTGGCCGTGATGGAGGGGTTCTGCCCGGCCTGCGGCCCATGCGTCATCAGCAACGCATCACCACTCTGGCCCGATGCCTTCACCCACTCCACGGTGTTGGCCGACACGGTACGGGTCAGCGTCCACCAGGCGGCACTGCCAGCAAAGTTACTGTTGCGCAGCACGTTGTCGCTGCTGGTCACCGAGGTGTCGACCCGCGCGGCCAGGCTGGTCAGGCTGTCGGCGGCGGACACCAGGTCGGTACCGAGCTTGCTGACGTCGGTGCGCAGCCCGGTCAAGGCGTCCGCATTGCTCCGCGCCGTACGATCGAGCATCGACGAATCCTGCGATCCGGTCGGCACGCCATTGAGCACGGTGACGGTCATTTCCACCCACATGCCAGTACGGCCGGTCTCCGGCAAGGGCGACAGGATCTGCCTGCCACCGCCGGCACCACTCCTGCGCCGCCCGATCATCACCAGCATCCGCGACCCCGACAGGGCCGCCAGGTTTTCCTGTGACAGGCCCGCGTCCAGCAGGCGGGTGCGCAGGCCACTGGTGTCGCTGTTGCTGGCACTACTGATCGCCCCCACTGCATCGGACGTATAGGCAATGAAGTACTGGTTGTCCTTCAGCGTCTGGTCGTACCAGGTGTTGAAGCGGGCCGACTCGCTCTGCAGATTGCCATGGGTATCGAACACCGCCGTATCGGTGATGCTGTTGTCCGCATTGATGATGCCCACCCGCAGCCCCCGGTTGGCGCCCATGCCCGGCACGATGCTGCCATTGGCACGGTACACACCCGATGCACGGGGGCCACCGGTGGGCCAGGCGAGGATATGTGCGTTGGCGATGATGTTGTAGGCCACCATGTTGCCGATGCCCGAGGCCAGCCGGGTGACGTCCTCGGCGGCACTGCTCAGCTTGCCATCGATCTGTTCCACCCTGGTCGACAGGCCACTGACCGCCGCAGCGTTCGCGTCGACATCGGTCACATCCTCCACCCACAGATCGTCCAGCCACAACGTGCCGGCCGTGCCATTGCGGTTGATCGTGACCTTGATGCCCTGCACCGTGCCGGTAGGCGACAACGTCACGAAGGTCTCGGTCTTGACCCAGTCCGCCGATTTCGGGAACGACTGCGTGGCGCCGCCCATCAGGTTGCCGTTGTGGTCGGCGACGCGCAGCTTGGTATTGTCGGCGGTGCCGTCGAAGTCCTCGCTGGTCCGCGTCCAGCACGACACTCGATAGCGACGGCCGGCGGTCAGGGTGATGACGCGCCCCTCATTGACCGCGGCGCTGACCACCGTATTGCTTCCGCCCGCATAGGGCTCCGCCTTCCAGCACAGGCTGTTGCCGCGGCCCTCGCGCACCACCGATGCTGCGGTGGTGTTGAAGAACGTCCAGCCGGTGCCAGCGCCCAGGTTGAAGTCGCCATTGAGCGCGAGGTTGCTGCCCGCGCCCATCACCGCTTCCATGCGACTCTTCAGCTGCACCAGGTCCTGGCTGCTGCTGGTAACCCGGCCATCGAGCTGCCCGACTTCGGTCTTCAACGCATTGAAGGCGCTGGATCCGATCTTGTCCCCCATCGTGGCATCGAGGCTGTCCACGCGCCGCCCCAGCGCGGTGTCAGCGGTCACCATCGCCTGCTGCAGGCTGCTGACACTGGCACTGGTGGCCAGCGCGCCGGTGCCTGCCGGCATCCGTGCCTGGAGTGCCTGGATCGACTGCGCGTTGACCTGGTCGCCACTCAGCCGTGCGGTCTTCTCGGCCGCGATCAGGCCCTGGCTGACCCCTGCCAGGTCACCGCCCTCGTAGCTGCCGCGCAACTGCACGGCCAGCGACTCGCGCCGGCCCGCTTCGCTGCTGTCTGCTGCGACGCGTGCAGTGGCTTCGTCCTGCAACATGGCCACCGACGCACCCGGCGTCGGGCGGCCGATCGCCACCCAGTCCAGCAGGAAGTAGTCGGCATCGGTCTGCGCCTTGGACAGATCCAGGCGGATCTGGTCGACGATGGTCCCGTTCCATGGAATGTTGTCCACGTCCAGCGTCGCGATGCCGTTGCTGTCATAGCTTGGCTCCGCGAACTGCACCATGCGTGCGTTGTCCCACGACTGGCCGGGACCATTCCACAGCAGGCGCCCGTCCCAGGCAGGACTGCCCACCTTGCGGATGCGCAGCTTGACGAAGCGGTGCGCCGCGCCCTGGACATCCTGGCCGCGCGGGCTCGTCACGAAGGCGTCGCTGGCATGGTTGGCCGGGCGCAGCCAGCCCTCCACCAGCGTTGGACTGCCGTCATTCGCGCCCCAACCTTCCACGCTGCTGTCGAAGTACCAGATGCGCTTGCTGTCGAACTGCACGCCACTGCCTGCCGACAGCTGGCTCACCATGCGGGTCAGGTTCTCCACATCCGACCGGCGCTCGCTGGTTTCGCGGGTCACCGCCGTGGTCAGCTCGGTGCGGGTATTCAGATCGCCGGCAGCACGGTCCAGCACTTCGCGCGCCAGGCCATCGGTGTTCGCCTTGAGCGCCTGCGCCTGCTGGTCCAGCCGTTCGGCCTGGCCGGCAAGTCGTTGGGCGCTGGCGGTGATCTGGTCCTGCAGGCGCAGCGATTCGCTACGCAGCGCCTCGGCTGCACGGGTGGCGGCGGCCAGGTCGCTGTCGATGCGGGCGTCGATTTCCTTGCCCAGGTCCTGCTTGACCGATTCGACCACACCGCCGATTCCCTCCAGCGTCTGCCCGGTATTGCGCCCCAGCGAGCGTCGCAGGTAGCGGGCACCGACGGACAGCACGCCAGCGGTGTTGCGACTGCGGCACGCAAACGTCCAGCTGCCCGCCTCTGGCAATACGGCTTCGATTGCGGAGGTGAAGAAGCCACCGGCATCGCCCAGCGGGGTCATGTGCTCCCACAGCGGGTTGTCGATACTGCCGGCGGTATAGCGGATTTCCACGCCGGCGAAATCAGCCGACTGCACGGTGTCGCCGGAGAAGCCCCACACATACCGGCGCACGCCACCGCTGAGCTCTTCGATGTCGAACAGATCGACCAGGACCGGCGGCGCATCGGCACCCAGCGTGGTGTACTGGGTGGACACGGCAACGCCGGCACGGCCATCGGGGCTGTACGGACGAACGACCACCGGATAGGTACCCGCTCCGGGAATCGCCCAGCTCGCTGATCGCGTGGTGGTGCGTGCCACTTCCTCCAGCGCGGCATTGCCGTCTGGATCGGACAGGACCCGCGTTTCGCCGGTGGGTCCACTGATATCGAAGCTGGCCTGCAGTTCGGTATGCACGCTGCCACCCCGGCTGACCTGGCGCTCGACCACCTTCAGATTGCTGGCCACCGGCCGGGTCTGCAGCGAGGATTCATTCGACGGCGGCACATACTGCCCGGTCCGCACGTAGTGCCAGAACTCGGGCCCCTCCTGCACCACCTCCACCGCGGCGCCCTTCAGGTCACCTTCCGGGCGGATGCCGGTCACGCGCACGCGGGTACCCGGCGTCTGCTTGAAGTCGTAGATCCAGATCGTGTCGTGTGCAGGATTGCCGTCGTTGTGGCCCGGCAGCGGTGCATCTGCCGGCCACGGATCGGCCAGCACCAGCCTGTCACTTGGCTCAGCGCCCGGAACCACGCGCAGTACGCGGTAGACACGCTCGCCTGGAATACGCAGGCCGATGAACGCACTGCCCAGCGAAGGTGCCGGGACCGTCTCGTCCAGTTGCAGCGTGGCAACGCCTGCAGCGTCGACGGCGGCATCGATCAGGCGGCCACCGAAGCCCCACTGGGTAAGGTCGTGCTGCAACGCCAGCACCGACAACCGCGAGTAGGCCAGGTGCTCGATGTCGGTGCTGTAGCTGATCGACTTGTATTGATAGACGCTCTGCGCCAGATGCCAACGCGCCAGCATCGCGGCATGGGCTTCGGAGCTGACGCCCTCACCGGTGATCTTGGCCGGATTGAGCATCACCTCCACGCCCGGCGCCGGCACGCGCAGCGTCGCCGCCTTCCAGGTGCGGCGGTCCAGGTAGCTGTACTCGATGCCGTCGGCAGCGTTGGCCAGGGTGTAATCGACCTGGAACTGGCCCTTCTTGATCGTGGCCATGTTGACCACGCCGGACAGGGGCTGCTCATCGGCCGCCCAGGCCACGCCCAGCCGGCCCTTGGCCCAGGTCACCTGGCCGAAGCCGGCCAGCGCGATGGCGTCGAGCACTGCCTGGTGGCTGCGCACCTCGGTCAGCCAGTAGTCGTAGCCCAGCGCGTTGTCCGCGCAGTGCAGCATGAAGGCTTTCAGGCTTTCGATATCGATGCGCCGGTCGGCCATGCCCAGGCCGGCGATGCGCTTGCCGTTCTCATCATGGATGCCACGCGCGTAGGCCAGGATCTGTGCGCCCGGGTTGCTGGTTTCCTCGGTCACCCAGCCGGCCGCTTCACCCTTCCACACCGGAATCGGTCGCGCATGAGCCACGCAGCGGATCTCATCCGGGGTGCCATTGAGCTGGCCGGACGCCTTCATCTGCAGGCCGATGGCAGGAATGCCGGCATGGCTGGCGTCGTCGCGCTGCACGCTGACCAGCGTGGTCCAGGTGAAATTCGCCTGCGCGCCACTGCCATCGGTGTTCTGCCCGGCCACGCGTACGCGCACGTCGTACTGGCCCAGCTCCACGTCGCGGCCGTAGCTGACGCGGCGCGCCTTCTGCGTGCGTCCCACGACGCTGTAATTGCCGAACGACTGCCAGGCATCGGAGCCGACCGGCCGGTACTGGATCTGGATCTGCTCGCGGTTGTCCTTGTCCTTGCCCTTGGACGTGGTATCCCACAGCCGGAACTCGATGTTCACCTGCAGGCGCAGAGAGTCAGCGGAGCTGGTGCGCTCCACCCACGGGCTGGCCACGTGCTTGGCATCGCTGCCGGTATCGAGCAGCTGCGCGCCTTCAATCACATCAGCGTTGCTGTACAGCGGAATCGCTTCGTCGGGCATCTGCGGGAAGCCGCGGAACCAGGTGCGCACGCCTTCGTAGCTGGACAGCGCCGAATCACCGTTCTGCAGGGCCTCCACCCGGCCAACGTTGATGCCCGGGCTGAGGGTCAGGCCGACGTACTGCTCATCGCCCTCGAACCAGGTATAGGGGCGGCTGATCAGGTCCGGAGCGAGGCGCGTGGAACCGAACAGCAGGCCCAGCGGTTCATAGGCGCGCACACGGTTGCGCGGCGCTGCCAGGGAATACGCCGTGTCGGCGACACCGCCGCCACCGGGCTTGGGCGGCTTCGGCGTGAGAACCTTGTTGATCAGCACGCTGCCGGCCACGTAGACCGCGGATGCGGCCAGCGTGCCGTACGTGCCTGCGATGGCGCCTGCGCCCCAGGCGGAACCGGCCACCAGCGTGCCGATGCCGAAGGTGAAATAGGTCAGCGCGATCATCGCCACCAGCGGAATCACCGCCTTGCCCACCACGCTGCGCACTTCGATCAACTGGCCATGGCGCGGTCGCGTGTGCATCCACTGCTCGCGCGGCACCTCCAGCCCGTCAACGCAGACCTGCCATGCGCGGCCATCGAGCCCGTCTACATGGCGCATGAGGAATGCGTACAGGCTTTCACCCGGGCGCAGTTCGACCGGCACGTTGCGCTGGCCATCCAGCAGCACCGGGTGCGGGGTGATGATGAGGCGGCCGTCGACCGCCGGTTGTGGTGTCAGTTCCATGCGTAGTATCCCTCGATCCTCAGCCCAAATCCGGGCAGGTCACGAACGCGGTGCAGCACGCTGCAGCCGTTCGTTTCGTTGCTGTGCAAGACCCAGCCCTCATGAGCCAGGAAAAAGAAAACCCCGGCGTGGCCGGGGTTGTGTTGTCCGCGTTCGATCATCAGTACCAGGTCGCCGTCCTGTGGAGGGCCCTCGCGAGGTACCGCCTGCGCGCGCGACAATGCGCCCAGCTCGGCCGAGCCGCGCCGCCCGCGCGGCCGGCGTCCGGGCAGTGCCACTTCACGGTCGAACAGCGCCCGCTGCACCTGCATCACCAGGTCGGCGCAGTCGCACGCTGCTTCGTCATAGGGGATGCCCACCCATCGCTCTACGTCGACCAGGCGCATCAGAAGATTCCCGGCAGCGTGAACGGATTGGCATGCAGCAGCACGGCCTGCTGGCGCATCAGGAAGTCGACACCACACTGGGCACTGACCGTGCGCGTGTTGACCGACACCTGGGTCATCGGCAGGTCGTACTCGGCCTCGATGGCATCCGGATCGGCGCGATCGGTCAGCATCAACCGTGCGGTCACCATCTCTCCGGGGGCAAGCCCTTCCAGGTCCTCGGTGAGTGCGCGGCCGATGTTGTCGATCACCAGCTGCGCGCGCGGTGCCTGTCCACTGACATCGTCGGGAAGCTGGAAGCCGAACGGTGCGGCAATGAACTCCTTGCCGTTGCTGGTCCAGTTGACGTTGTCGTTGACGATCCGCAACACCTCCGGCATCGACGGCGCCGACACTTCCAACAGCATCAGCGGTCCCTGGGTGTCGGCCAGGCGCTGGCGGCGCTCATGGAAGGAACTCATCGCATGTACTCCAGTACAAGATCGCGCTTGGAGAAGCGGAACCGGGTGTTCAGTGGCACCAGGCGGCCGATGCCCTGCGGGAAGCGGGCGCTGATCGGCTGCCCGGTCCGCGGGTGCTCCATCGTGAACCAGCCGACGCGACCGACATCGTGCAGGTACCACGCTTCGAATGCCTCGGCGTCAGCCGCGGTGCGGAACTGCACCGAGGCGTACACGTTCTTCATCACCCGGCTGTTGAGCGCGCGCATCTTGCTGGGGCCGCGCTCCATCTCGGTCCGCTCTTCCGAAGCGACGATCTCCTCGCCGTAATCCGCAAAGCGGATTTCTGCATATTCTGGCCAACTGCTCATCCCACTGCCTCCGTCCATCCGTATCGGGCCCGTCCAATGGCGCCCAGCTCACCACCGTTGAGGCTGTCGCCCACGATGTCGATCACCAGCCGCCGTACTTCGCTGCCATCGGGCATGCGCTGCCGCTCTTCCCGGGTGTTGACCCGGCTTTCGCCGTAGTTGTTGATTTCCACATTCATCCCACCCTCGCCGGCACGGGCGATCGGTACCTGCACATAACCCCCGCTATCACCACCGGACAGGCCATTGCCGGTTCGCAGCGAAGTGCGCAGGGCGAAGAATGCCGATGGGCCGCCGAGCGCAGCCATGTCTTCCTGGCTGAGCACGCCCTCGCCCTTGTGGACGATGCCGGCCGGCTCGTACTTGCCCCCTGGGCCCGTGTACCCGCCGATGGAAAAGCCGGTGATCTTCGGCCCGAACATCTGCCCGATCGAACTGATCAGCCCACTGACCATCTGTTTGGCTGCCACGCGCGCCAGATCGGCGATGATCGAGTCGGCGAGGTCGGAGAAGGACAGCTTTCCGGTCTGGGCAAACTTGACCAGACTGTCTTCCAACCCGCCCAATGCATTACTGAAGACGCCGTGGCTCAACTCGGCGGCATTGGCCGCGGCATCGGCATAGTCCTCGAACGCCCGCATTGCGCCTTTCTTCCAATCGGACTGGTATGCCTTCTTGTTCTCCTGGAACTCTGCCTCGCGTTGCAGTGACTGTTCATGGAATGCATCGAGCTCGGCCAGCCGGGCTCTGTAGCGCTCCGACTCGATGACCTTACCGTCCTCACCACGCGACTCGTCGTCCAGCGCGCGCTTTCGATTGTCCCGATCCTCATCCAGAGCGGAACGGCGTTGCATGCGATCCACGCTCGCTGCGCCATGGCCGATGCCGAACAGCGCCTGGTCGTTGCCGCGCTGCTGTGCATGCGCCGCCTGCTGGAGCTCCCGCTGCAGCTTCAGCAGATCCTGCTGGGCCTTCTTCGACGCTTCAGCGGCTGCCGCTTCCTTGGCCAGGGCCACCGCGGCGTCCAGCGAGGCCTTCACCCGCAGTTGCTTCTGCTCGCTGAGCTTCTTCTCGGCATGCTCCATCTCGTCAAGGAGGGTGACCTGCAGCTTTTCCGCCTCTGTCATCCCCTCCTTCAGCTTCTGCCGCACCCGGTCCTGGGCGATCTGCTTCTCGATGCGATCCATCAGCCCGGCGTACGCATCAGCCTGCTCGTGCACGCCCCTGACCGACTGCTGGGCGGCCTGCTGCTGTTCGCGGAACTGGGCCTTGCGTTCGATGTCGGCCTTCTTGCGCGCGGCATCCCTGTTGAACTCTGCGCGCTGGGCCGGGTCCATCTTGTCCGGGCCGCCCCTTGCGTTGATCTCCGCGCCGCGTTCAGCCATCCAGGCCGCGTACTCGCCACGGGTCAGCCGGATCCACTCGACCTCGTCCCGCCACGCCTCTCCGCGCATGGCGCCCAGCATGCCGTTGAAGGCATCGGTCGCCTTCAATGCGTTCCATTGCGTCGCACCCAGAGACGCGATGAGCTGGTCAAGCGTCTGGTTGTCCACGTTCTGGATGGCCGCGGCAATCGCATTGAACAGCTTCTCGTCGAGGGCGCCCCTGATCGTTTCTTTCAGGCCACGGAACTTCTCCTGGACCGGCGCGACCTCCGCCTGGAACGCTTCCAGGTTCGCCCTGGCCTTCTCCAGCTCGGCGTAGTCCGAGGCTGCACTCAGGCCCGCCCCTTCCCGTCCCGATCGCTGGCCATGACTCACTCGGCCTTCCCAATGGACGACCGAGCCCTGCAGCGCCTTCTCGCGTGCCTCCAGCTCGCGCAGCGCCCTGGCCTGCTCATGCAGCGTGGCGACCGCCTGCTCCAGGGGCAGCGTGCCCGCGCCCATGCCCAGGCCGGCCTGGTCCATCGAGAACGACATCTGCTGCAGCGACTGCATCTGCTCCTTGTACTCGCTGCGCGCACGTTCGGACGCCTTGACCATGTCCAGGTACGCTTCGCCCAGCTTCTGCACCGACGCGATGGCGATGCCCCATGTGCCACCGGCGGCCGTCAGCAGGCCGCTACCAAGCTCCTTCAAGCCGCTGCCGAGCACATCGCCGCCGACGTTGGCCTTTGCCTTTGTCGCGGCCTTGCCCGTTGCGCCCTCCGGTGCCGCATGCACGCGCGCCAGCGCGGCGGCCGTCCGCTCGGCCTCCGCGCGCAGTGTCTTGAGATTCTGCGTTGCCAGGCGGCTGGCCTCCGCCATTGCGGTACGGAAGCCCGTCGTGTTGACCCGCAGTACTACGTCTAGATTCTGGTTAGTGGACGCCATACGCGTTCCTCCAAGAATGATGAGGGGCCCCGCAGGGCCCCAGGTTCGATTGCATGCCACGCATCGGAGAAGCAATGCCCTGCCCCGCCCGGAATCACGCCGCAGCGTTGCGCCGCGATGCGCTGCCGAACAGTTCCAGCAGCTGCTGCGAGCGCTCCTTTGCCGCCCTCTCCGGCGACGCACGCGGTCGCACCAGCAGGAAGTCGTCGGCAGTGGTCGTATTGCCGTGCACCTGCGCCAGCACACTGGTCAGCTGGGCGAGCATCCCCTGCAGGGGCTGGTCCAACGGCTCCAGGCGTGCGAACGCATACATCTCCGAGAGCTGGCGGGAGGTCACTCCCGCCAGCAGGTGGTCCGGATGCGGGAGGCCCAGCCTCCACGCGATCCGGAACTGAAGCCGGCGCTCAGGCCGGCGGATCAGTTTTTTTCCAGCTCTCCCACGGCCGCATCGCCGAGCGCATTGAGCGTCTGCGCGACACGGAACACGCGATCCAGCGCCGCGGCCGATTTCGTGCCCAGCTGGGCCACCTCGTGGTCGGAGAACAGGCGCTCGCCCATTTCATCGACCAGGCACAGGCCGACGAATCGCGCGCGGAAGTCATCCACCTTGGGCGTGTCACCGCCATAGGTCTCCTGCTCCCAGCGATCACGGTCACGCGCCGACATCATCGCCACGCGCACGCTGCCGCCCCATTCGGGTACGGCGACGTCCTCGTGCCGGCGATCCTGCGCGTCCAGGATCTGCTGCTTGCCCAGCAGCATCACGGGGTGCCGCCAGCGGCCACGGTTACCAGCGCGAACTCACGCGGCAGCAGGTCCGCAGTGAACGTCAGCACCTGGTTGGTGCCCGGGGCCACGTTGAAGGCGGCGACCTTGGCGACGAAGGTAGCGGCATCGCCGGTGGGCAGCACCATCAGGAAGTGCAGGTCGGCATCCGGATCGGCGTCGCGCAGGATCTCCTGGCCTGCCGAGCTGCCGACCGGCCAGCGGTGGCCGGACACCTGCACGGCCTGGCCGCCGGACAGACCCGCGATGTTCTCCATCTGCTTGGAACGCAGGTTGGTGGCATCAAGGGTGTTGGCCTGGCCGCGGCCGAACGGGAAGGCGGTCAGGCCGTCGATTTCGGTATAGCCGGCCGGATTGTTCGGCGCGGTCGGGGCGGTACCGGCCTTCACGTACAGCGCGGAGTCCTGGGCGGAAATGGCTTGATTGATGGACATGGTGTTGAATCTCCTGGAAATGAAAAAGCCGCCTTGCGGCGGCTGGGGTTCGGGGTGATCAGGCTCGGGGCTGCCTGCAGTGGGTCATCGTGGCTGGCCCGTCACAGCCACCGGTTGCGCGTTGCGACCCGCAACACGCGGACAACAAAAAAGCCCCCGGCTCGCGCCGGAGGCTTGTATGTCATCGTGGCTGAAAGCTTAGGCTGCGGGTGTGCACCGGTCAATGCAGAAACAGCTCTCTGCACCGCCTTGGGAACGCACTGCCGCAAACCCGCAGCCGCCCGATCCGGCACAGCCGCTGACGCCGCGCTAACCGGCGCAGCGCCGACAATGCAGCTCTGTTCCCAGCAACGAGGAAGATGACGATGGCCGAGTGGATCACCCTGGATACGCATCACGGCCCGGTACGGGCCTGGCAGGCCCTGCCGGAAGGCACCGCGCGCGGCGGACTGGTGGTGGTGCAGGAAATCTTCGGCGCCAACCCGCACATCCGCAGCGTGGCCGAGCGCTTCGCAGCCGAAGGCTATGCGGTGCTGGCGCCCTCGTTCTTCGACCTGGTCGACGGCCCCGACGCCGACCCGGATGCGCTGCCCTACGACGCCGAGGGCGTGAAGCAGGGCCTGGAACGGGTCGGCGCGCTGGGCATGGAACGGGCGCTGGAGGTCGTGCGCGCGGCGGCCACCCGACTGGCGCCCTACGGCAAGGTCGGCACCGTCGGCTACTGCTGGGGCGGCACGGTGGCGATGCTGTCCGCACTGCGCCTGGGGCTGCCGTCGGTCAGCTACTACGGTGCGCGCAACGTGCAGTTCCTCGACGAGGCGCCCAAGGCCCCGGTGATCTTCCACTTCGGCGCCCAGGACCGCAGCATCCCGCCGGAAGCGGTCCAGGCCCACCGCGAGAAGCTGCCACAGATGGCGACCTACGTCTATCCGGCCGATCACGCCTTCAACCGGGAGGTCGGACATGCGTATGATCCAGACAGCGCCGCCCTGGCGCTGCAACGCACCCTGGACTTCTTCTCGGAGCATCTTGGATGAGCGAATTCGAACTCGATTCACGCCTGGCCACCGATAGCGTGCTGGTGGCGGAAGGACCGTTGTCGCAAGTGCGGCTGATGAACGACGAACGATTCCCCTGGCTGGTGCTGGTACCGCGCCTGGCCGGGGTGACCGAGTGGATCGAGCTGGACGGCGAGCAGCAGGACAAGCTGCGCACCGAGCTCAACCGCGCCTGCAAGGCCCTGAAGGGTGCCGACGGGGTGGAGAAGATCAACATCGGGGCGCTGGGCAACATCGTGCGCCAGCTGCACTTCCATGTCATCGGCCGCCATGACGGTGATCCGGCCTGGCCGGGCCCGGTCTGGGGCAGTGGCCCGGCACACCGCTACGAGCCGGCGGCGCTGGACCAGCATGTCGCCTACTGGAAGGAACGGCTAGGATATCCGGCCCAGTCCTGAGCCTTCGCCGACCCGATGCGATTCAACCTCGTTGCCGCCGTCCTGCTGATCCTGATCGGCCTGTTCATGCTCGCCAGCAATCTCGGCTGGACGCACCTGAACCTGTCCAAGCTGCTGTTGACCTGGTGGCCGGTGGCCCTGGTTGGTGTCGGCATCGCGATGCTGTTCGGTCGCGGCAAATAAGGAAGGCGGCGCATTGCGCCGCCTTCCTTCATGTAGAGCCGAGCCATGCTCGGCTTCAATGCAGGGCAGCCGAGCATGGCTCGGCTCTACAAATCGCCTGCAATCGTCAGGTCCGCGGCAGGGTCACGCCGGTCTGGCCCTGGTACTTGCCGCCACGGTCGCGGTAGGACGTCTCGCAGACGTCATCGGCGGCCGCCTGGAAGAACAGCATCTGTGCCACGCCTTCGTTGGCGTAGATGCGCGCCGGCAGCGGCGTGGTGTTGCTGAATTCCAGGGTGACGTGGCCTTCCCATTCCGGCTCCAGCGGCGTCACGTTGACGATGATGCCGCAGCGCGCGTAGGTGCTCTTGCCCAGGCACACCACCAGGGTATCGCGCGGGATGCGGAAGTACTCGACGGTACGCGCCAGCGCGAAGCTGTTCGGCGGGATGATGCATTCGTCGGCGGTGATGTCGACGAAGCTGCCCGAGTCGAAGTGCTTGGGATCGACGATCGTCGAGTTGATGTTGGTGAACACCTTGAACTCGCGCGAGCAGCGCACGTCGTAGCCATAGCTGGACGTGCCATAGCTGACGATGCGCTGGCCGTTGGCCTGCTTCACCTGCCCGGCCTCGAACGGCTCGATCATGCCGTGCTGCTCGGACATGCGGCGGATCCAACGGTCACTCTTGATGCTCATGCTTTGTCCTGGGGTACGAGGGGGCGCGAGGATTCTAGCAGGGGCCCGGCCTCGGCCGGCGGCCCCTGCCCCGGCCCTTACAGCAGCGACGACAGGATCGGGATCGAAGCCCGCGGGCGCCTGCCTACTTCCTCGATCAGGCGCTGTGCGGCATGTCGGTAGGCCTGGGCCGGCGCCGAATCCGGCTGGGCGACGGTGATCGGGGTGCCTGCATCGCCCTGTTCACGGATGCCGATCTGCAGGGGCAGAGAGCCCAGCAGCGGCACGCCGTACTGCGCGGCCATGCGCTCGCCGCCGCCCTCGCCGAACAGGTGCTCGATGTGCCCGCAACTGCTGCAGGTGTGCACCGCCATGTTCTCGACGATGCCCAGCACCGGCACCTCGACCTTCTCGAACATCTTCAGCGCTTTCTTCGCGTCCAGCGTGGCGATGTCCTGCGGCGTGGTGACGATCACCGCACCGGCCAGCGGAATCTTCTGGGTCAGGGTCAGCTGGATGTCACCGGTGCCCGGCGGCAGGTCGATCAGCAGGAAATCCAGGTCGTCCCACAGGGTGTCGTTGAACAGCTGGGTCATCGCCGAGGTGGCCATCGGGCCCCGCCAGATCATCGGCGTGTCCTCTTCGATCAGGTAGCCGATCGACATGGTGTCCACGCCAAAGGCACGCAACGGCTCGATGCTCTTGTTGTCCGGGCTTTCCGGGCGACCGGACAGGCCCAGCATGGCCGGCACGCTCGGCCCGTAGATGTCCGCATCGAGCACGCCCACGCGCGCACCGAGCTGCTGCAGCGCCACGGCCAGGTTCACCGAGGTGGTGGACTTGCCGACGCCGCCCTTGCCCGAACCGACCGCGATCACGTTGCGGATGCGGGCATGCGGCGTAAGTCCCTTCTGGACCTGGCTGACATGGGGACGGCGGGGAGAACTGTTCACAACGGGCACCGGCGGGGTCAGGGGGATAACCCGACATCATACAAGCTGGATGCAAGCTGACTGAAATTCAGGAATGCGACAGATTCGTGCACAGATTGTTAAGTTCATGTTACGTTCGATGAGCACTGTTTTGAGCTGCGGAGCCGGATATTCCAGCCCGCGCGATGGCGCATGCGCAGTGCCGTTTTTGTTTTTGCTCTCCAATGGAATTACATGAAACACGTCAGCAATACCGCACGTCGCAACACGCTCGCCGTCGCCCTGATGTCCGC
This sequence comes from Stenotrophomonas sp. YJH_SMC_123, assembly GCF_059368215.1. Taxonomy (NCBI): domain Bacteria; kingdom Pseudomonadati; phylum Pseudomonadota; class Gammaproteobacteria; order Lysobacterales; family Lysobacteraceae; genus Stenotrophomonas; species Stenotrophomonas sp. YJH_SMC_123. The sequence continues at coordinate 243,393 of NZ_JCAFRM010000002.1, read as the reverse complement.
TCTGATGGCCGCCGCCCCGGCAATGGCCCAGGACAAGGCGACCAACCTGGACAAGATCACCGTCACCGGTTCGCTGATCCCGCAGACCCAGGTCGAAACCCAGACCCCGGTGATGTCCATCACCGCCGAAGACATCCAGACCCGCGGCTTCAGCAGCGTTGCTGAAGTTCTGCAGCAGTCGTCGCTGACCACCGGCGGCCTGCAGGGTGGACAGACCTCGGGTGCGTTCACCCAGGGCGCCGAAGCCGCCGGCATGTTCGGCCTGAACCCGGGCTACACCAAGTACCTGATCAACGGCCGCCCGATGCTCTCGTATCCGGCGCTGTACAACGGCAGCGAGTCGTTCAACAACATCAGCGGCATTCCGATCGACATCGTCGAGCGCATCGAGGTCCTGCCGGGCGGCCAGTCGTCGCTGTACGGCTCGGACGCGATCGCCGGCGTGGTCAACATCATCCTGAAGGAACGCATGGACGGCGGCACGATGTCGATCCGTGGCGGCACCTACACCGAAGGTGGTGGCAGCAACATCCGCTTCAGCGCCGCCAAGGGCTTCAATGCATTCGACGACCGCTTCCACGCGCTGGTCAACGTGCAGATCGAAAACGGCAGCCCGATCTGGGGCTACCAGCGTGACATCACCAAGCAGAACAACCCGGTCGGTTACACCGCACAGCTGCCGTCGAACGACTTTGCCGTCATCGGCAACGCCGACAACAAGCTGTACATGATGGACCCGACCCGCTGCGCCAACGTCGCAGGCCTGTACGACGGCACCACCACCGTCGGCAAGCGTGCATCGGGCGAATCGTGCGGCTCGGTGTACAGCGCCGGCTACAAGACCCTGAAGAACGGCAAGAACAGCGGCCAGTTCTACTCGTCGATGACCTTCGACGTGAACGACAACTTCCAGCTGTTCGCCGATGTGCTGTACAGCAAGGAGAAGACCGAGTTCACCTCCGGCTCCAGCGCCCTGTGGTGGGGCACCAAGTCGGTGATGGGCGGTTTCTACGACCAGGGCCTGGGCAAGGTCGTGAACCTGCAGCGCGCCTTCGCACCGGAAGAAATCGGCCCGGGCCACTACAACAACATCCTGAACTCCGATGAGAGCCGTTCCTACCAGGTCACCCTGGGTGGCAAGGGCATGGTCGGCGACTGGGACTACAGCGCCAGCTTCACCCGCGGCGAATACCGCCTGGACCAGAACCGCTTCGCGCGCTGGAAGGACAAGATCGAAGGCTTCTTCGGCGACACCGTGCTGGGCCCGCGCCTGGGTACCACCGCTGATGGCTTCGGCATCTACAACCCGGACTACGCTGCGTTCTACTCGCCGATCACCCCGGACCAGTTCGCCAGCTTCACCGGCTATGGCACCCACCGCAGCAAGACCTGGCAGAACCTGGGTCGCGTGCAGGTGACCAACGGGTCGCTGTTCTCCCTGCCGGGCGGCGACGCCGGCCTGGCCGTGGTGCTGGAAGGTGGCAGCGAAGGTTGGGATTACTCGCCCGACCAGGCCTTCGTCGATGGCAACGCCTGGGGCGCCACCGCCGTGGCCGGTGCCGGCCACCGCAGCAACTACGCGGTGACCAGCGAACTGCGCATGCCGGTGTTCGAGTCGCTGACCATCAGCGCCTCGGGCCGCTACGACGCCTTCAAGATCGCCGACAAGACCGTTGACAAGGCCACCTACAGCATCGGCCTGGAATACCGCCCGGTTGAGAGCCTGCTGCTGCGCGGCAAGTACGGCACCGCATTCCGTGCGCCGACCCTGTCCGATGCCTTCCAGGGCATGAGCGGCTCGTTCGCCTCCGGCCAGAACGACTACTACCGCTGCAGCCAGATGGGCTACGCGCTGCGTGACGAAGCCTGCTCGTTCTACAAGACCACCTCGGTGTACAGCGAAAAGTCCGGCAACCCGGACCTGAAGCCGATCACCGCCGACGTGTGGAGCGCGGGCGTGGTGTGGGCCCCGGTGAGCAACTTCTCGCTGTCGGTCGACTACTACAACTGGAAGATCAAGAACGAGGTCAAGACCCTGAGCACCGACCAGCTGCTGCTGGCCGAGTACCAGTGCCGCAACGGCCTGCCGAACAACACCTCGGCCAGCTGCCAGAACGTGACCGACTGGGTGTCCCGCGACGCCGGTGGCAACCTGGCCCGCGTGTACACCCCGAAGCTCAACGTGGCCAGCCAGAACCTGGAAGCGGTGACCGTCGGCGCCAAGTACCAGCAGGACCTGGGCCGCTTCGGTTCGCTGATGTTCTCGGGCAACTACACCAACATGCTGAAGCGTGAAGTGGTGCCGCTGCCGGGCGCACAGAAGCTGGATCTGCTGAGCGATCCGTACAACATGTGGTACTACGACAACTTCGCCAAGGTGCGCGGCGATGTGTCGGTGGGCTGGGCCATCTCCAAGTTCACCACCACCCTGTACGCCAACTACGTCGGCAGCACCCCGAACTACCTGGCCTACACCGGCCGCAGCTATGACTACGTCCACTCCTCCGGCGCCAAGGCCGGCAAGTGGGGCTCGTACACCACCTACAACATGAGCCTGAACTACCAGGCGCAGGACGATCTGACCCTGTCGCTGATGGTCAACAACGTGTTCAACAAGCTGCCGGAAGGCCAGCGCTACAACTACCCGGGCAACGAATCGACCCCGTTCAACGACGGCTTCTACAGCGTCTACGGCCGTCAGATCTCGGCCCAGGTCAAGTACGACTTCTGATCCCGTCGTATTCCGGACTGCGTGTCTGGACCAGGCCCCGCTTCGGCGGGGCCTTTTTTTGTCCGTCGCACAGCACGGCCACATCCCGTTCACGGTTCAGACACGTTTGACATGAACCGAAACAAATCAATACATATCAATGAGATGAAGGAGAAATGGGCGCTCCTGTCACTGCAAGGCGCGCCCATCACCCACAGCTTCATGACTCCCTCGTGAACGTTTGACAGGCTCGGTTAATGTCGTGTTAATCTCGGGTCATCGGCACGTGAAGCCGGTACCAGCGCCGGGTGGCAGCACGCTGCCGACCCCGGGCAAGGGGCACACGGAGACGCCGACAAGGACCTGTCCCGGTGTACGACGCAATCATTCGATTCAAGGGGATTTCAGATGATCAATCGCAAGTCGCTCAGCAAGCACCCGCTGAGCTTCGCCCTCGCCTCCGCCGTGCTGCTCGCTGCGGCTGCCCCGGCGATCGCACAGGACGCCTCGGGCTCGACGCAGACCACCGAAGAGGCATCCAAGTCCAAGGCCACCAATCTGGATACGGTGACCGTCACCGGCTCGCGCATCAGCCGCGACGTGTTCAACTCGGTCTCGCCGGTGCAGGTCGTCACCCGTGAAGAAACCACCCTGGCCGGCTTCAACTCGACCACGGCGGCCCTGCAGAGCACCGCGGTCACCGCCGGTGCGGCGCAGATCAACAACGCCTATGGCGGCTACGTCACCGACGGTGGCCCGGGCGCCAACACCCTGGGCCTGCGCGGCCTCGGCCCGACCCGCACCCTGATCCTGCTCAATGGCCGCCGCGTGTCGCCGGCCGGTACCCGCGGCTCGGTGGGCTCGACCGACCTGAACGTGCTGCCGAACTCGATCGTCGACCGCGTCGAAATCCTGAAGGACGGTGCGTCCTCGATCTACGGCTCCGACGCCGTTGCCGGCGTAATCAACATCATCACCAAGAAGAAGGTCGATGGCGTCAGCTTCGAAGCACAGCACAACGCCACCGATGGCGGCGGCGGTGAAGAGCGCCGTTACTCCATCATGTTCGGTGCCACCGGCGAGCGCTCGCACTTCTCCGGCTCCTATGAGTACTACACCCGCAACGAGCTGACCCTGGCCGACCGCAGCTGGGCCGGTGGCTGCCCGACCGACATGTACCGCGACATCGACGCGGGCGACTATTGGGGCAGCGGCGACTTCATCGACCCGCTGACCGGCAAGCCGAAGTGCTGGTCGCTCGATGCCGGCGGCACCACGCTGAACACCATCGGCACCAACACCCGTACCGGTGTTGCGGCCCCGGGCGGCGCCGGCACCCGCTTCAACCGCTGGCGCCCGAATGCGGCCATCACCACCGGCTTGGTGGGCTACGAAGGCGTGGACCTGAACACCCGCGACACCTTCGATCCGGCCATGCGCAACCAGTCGCTGATCTCGCCGACCAAGACCCACACCCTGTACCTGCAGGGTGGCTTCGACCTCAACGCACTGGGCGATGCCGAGCTGTACTACGAGTTCCTGGGCAACAAGCGCAAGTCGACCCAGACCGGCTATCGCCAGCTGACCCTGGACTATGCCGTGGGCAGCCCGCTGATCCCGGCCAACCTGCGTGACAGCGTTGCCGGTGCTCCGACCGACCAGACCAGCGGCAAGAACCTGGGCGTGCGTGCGTTCATCGGTTTCGGCAACGACACCAACAAGCAGAACGTCGACTTCCTGCGCTTCAATGCCGGCCTGCGTGGCCACCTGAGCTCGGAGTGGAACTATGACTTCAACGTCATGCACTCGCGCAGCGACGCCGACTACACCTTCGAGAGCTTCCTGACCAGCCGCCTGCGCCAGAGCCTGGACGTGGTCTCCAACGGTGCCGGTGGCTATGTCTGCCGGGACGGTTCCAACGGCTGCATCGCCGCGCCGGCGCTGAACACCAACACCATCGGTGGCAAGCTGCCGCAGGACTGGAAGGACTGGGTGTTCGTGCCGGTCACCGGCAACACGCTGTACAAGGAAACGACGGTCAACTTCAACGTCAACGGCCCGCTGTTCGACATGCCGTACGGTTCGGCCGGTGGTGCATTCGGCGTCGAGTACCGCAAGGCACGCATCGACGACACCCCGTCGCCGTACTCGATCAATGCCGACCTGTACAACCTGACCAACGCCACTCCGACCCGCGGTTCGGACTCGGTGTTCGAAGCCTACGGCGAACTGGAACTGCCGCTGCTGTCCGGCGTCACCGCTGCCGAGGAACTGACGGTCAACCTGTCCGGCCGCTACACCGACTACAAGTCCTACGGCTCGGATGAGACCTACAAGATCGGCGCGCTGTGGACCCCGGTGAAGTGGCTGTCGTTCCGTGCGTCGTACGGCACCTCCTACCGCGCACCGGCGCTGTTCGAACAGTTCCTGGGCGGCACCACCGGCTTCCTGAGCAGCAGTGCCGACCCCTGCAACGAGTATGGTGATCGCAACCCGAGCTCGCCGCGTTACCAGAACTGCGCATCGCTGGGCCTGGCACCGGACTACCTGGCCACCCAGGGCGTGACCGTGGTCACCCAGGGTGGTGCCGAGGCCGGCCTGGAAGCCGAAACCTCCAAGGCCAAGACCCTGGGCGTGGTGATCCAGCCGGAATTCGGCAGCGGCTTCGGTGACCTGTCCTTCGCCGCCGACTACTTCGACATCGAAGTGAAGAACGGCGTCGACAGCGCGGGCGGCGCGAACATCCTGTCGCGCTGCTACGACAGCGGCAGTGCCGACTTCTCCTCCGGTTCGGGTCTGTGCCGCCTGGTGGCCCGCAACCCGGTCAACAACCAACTGGTGGTGACCAACGGCTTCATCAACCTGTCCACCGACAAGGTCCGTGGCCTGGACTTCACCACCCGCTATGTCCGCGAAATCGGCCCGGGCACCCTGCGCACCACGCTGCAGTTCACCCACTACCTGGAACAGGCCAGCAAGGTCTTCTCCGACGATCCGCTGGTGGACTACAACGGCATGCTGTCGCGTCCGGAAAACACCGCCTCGCTGGACCTGAGCTACAAGTGGAAGAACTGGCAGGTGCGTTACGGCCTGGACTGGATCGACAAGATGGACAGCTACGCGTACTACGAGGAGCGCAACCCGGGTGACTTCGATCCGGCCACCTCGGCGTACAAGCTGTACACCCCGAACTACTTCCTGCAGGCCATCTCGGTGAAGTATGAAGCGGACAAGTGGTCGGTCACCGGTGGCGTGCGCAACTTCGCCGACCGCAAGCCGCCGACCATCTCGCAGGGTGTCTACAGCACCGTCGGCAACGCGCTGCTGTACAGCGGCTTCGACTACTTCGGTCGCAGCTACTTCCTGAACATCACGCGTTCGTTCTGATCCTGCTCCCTGCAACCGCCGCCCTTCGGGGCGGCGGTTCCATTTCAGGCACCGGATTCTCCGCAGGCCGGTGCCAACGCATTCCGAGGTTGCAATGAAGCGAGCCCTGCTGCTGGCGGCCCTGGCCAGCCTTTCACCGTTGCTGCACGCCAAGCCTGTGGCGCCCACCATCGAACAGATGGCCGCCTTCCCGGCCATCTCCAGCCTGTCGTTGTCACCAGACGGAAAACACATCGCCGGCCTTCGCGCCGATGGCGAGGAGCGCGTGATCGTGGTTTGGCGGACCGATGCACTGGACAAGCCACCCACGGTGATCGGCGCCAACCGCATGAAGTTCCAGAGCGTGTCGTTCATCAAGAACGGACAGCTGGCCGTCGTGCTGTGGCAACCCTACGACCTGCGCGCCGACCGGGTGACCAAGACCTTCGTCAGCAAGTTCTTCATCACCGACATCGAAGGCAAGCAGTGGAAGGAGCCGATCACGCCGCCGCGCGCCTCCAGTCGCAATGAAGAGCTCGAGCAGGCACTGGCCAACGCCACGGTGCTCGACACCCTGCCCAACGATCCCGACCACATCCTGGTGGTCAACGGTTCGGGCAGCAGTTCCGGTGACGTCTACAAGGTCGACCTGCGCAACTTCACCTCCCAGCGCATCCAGAAGACCGAAGAGCGCGTGGCGGGCTATATCACCGACCTGGACAGTGAACTGCGGGCACGCCTGCGGCAGGACGTCGACGGTACCGGCGCCTACGTCGCCACCGAGTTCCGCTCGCCTGCCAACGGTGCCTGGGAGGAGCATTTCCGCTCCTACGTGAAGAACCGCGACGTCAACCAGGTGATCGGCTTTGCCGATGATCCGAACATCGCGTTCGTACTCAGCAATGTCGGCCGCGACAAATCAATCGTCTACGAGTACGACATCACGGCCCGCAAGCAGAAGGAAGTGCTGTTCGAGCACAAACTGTTCAACGCCGGCTCGATGCTGATCAACCGCCACCGGAGCGGTGCGGTACCCTTCGGCGAGATCATGGGAATCGGCTACGCCGGTCCGCGCGGCGACGACATCCAGTGGACCTCTCCGCGCATGAAGGCCCTGGACCAGGGGCTGCGCCAGGCGCTTGGCATCCGCCAGGAGCCGCTGGCGATGGTCGATACCGCGAACGGCCAGCGCTACACCGCCAACTACGATACAGGCCTGAGCTACCGCATCGTCGACTACACCGCCGATCTTTCCAATGTGCTGGTGGCTACCTCCGGCCCTTCCAACCCGCCCGAGTATCACCTGCTGCACGACGGCAAGCTGACCCTGCTGGCCAAGACCTATCCGCAGATCCAGCCAGCCGCGCTGGGCACCACCCGGCTGGTCTACTACAAGGCACGCGACGGGCTGGACATTCCGGCATTCCTGACCACGCCCAGCACCGAGCTGTGCGGTGCCGGCCCGTGGAAAGCCGTGGTGCATCCGCACGGCGGCCCGTGGGCACGCGATGGCATGGACTTCGACGGCTCGATGTGGGTACCGCTGATGGCATCACGCTGCATGGCGGTCCTGCGCCCGCAGTTCCGCGGCTCGGCCGACTGGGGCCGCAAGCTGTGGATGGCCGGTGATGCCGAATGGGGCCAGAAGATGCAGGACGACAAGGACGATGGCGCGCAGTGGATGATCGACCAGAAGATCGCCCAGCCCGGCCACATCGCCATGTTCGGCTTCTCCTATGGCGGCTACTCGGCGTTCGCGGCTTCGGTGCGTCCCAATGGCCTGTACAAGTGCGCCATCGCCGGTGCCGGCGTTTCGGACATCAAGAAGATCTGGTCGCGCTTCTATACCAACCCCTTCTTCCGCCAGGCCCAGGCGCCGACCGTGGCCGGCCTCAACCCGGTCGACAAGGCCGGTGAAATGAAGATTCCATTGATGGTCTACCACGGTGACCGCGACCGCACGGTGCCGATCGAGCAGTCGGAGTGGTTCGTGAACAAGGCCAGGGGTTCGGGGCAGCCGGTCGAGTTCCACGCCATCGCCGACTACGCGCATGGTCCCGCCTGGACCCGCGCGATCATGGGTGACCAGCTCAGGCTGATCGACGACTACCTGGGCAAGGGCTGCGGCGGCGGCGGCCTGTAAGCCGCACCGCTTCCTGCGAGGGCGCCCACGGGGCGCCCTTGCACGTTCTGGCCCTTGCGCCCGGACATGACCTTCGACACCCTTGCAGGCCAGGCCGGCGGCGTATCGTTCGGCCCACGGCCGTACCTGCGGCTTCTCCCTGACTCACTCGGCCTGGAGGCCAAGAATAGTGATGACGCGCACTCCCAAGATCGTCCTGCTCAGCCTGGCCGTGTCGGCCGTGCTGGCCGGCTGCGGCAAGAACGAAACCCCGGCCAAGGATGCCGCGACCCCCGCCCCGGCCACCGCCGAAGCCACCGCCTACAAGCTGGACGACAGCAAGCTGCCGGCCTACAACGCCTTCCAGCCGAGCGACCTGGACACCACCAAGGACGCGTGCACCGCCTTCGGCGACTACGTCAACAGCAAGTGGCTGGCCGCCAATGAAATCCCGGGCGACCGCACCAGCTGGGGCGCGTTCACCATCCTCGACGAGCGTTCGGTGGCCGTGCAGCACCAGCTGGCCGAACAGGTTGCGCAGGTCAAGAACCCGAACCACATCGAGAAGATCGTCGGCGACCTGTGGGCCACCGGCATGGACGAAGCCAAGATCAACGCCCAGGGCATCGAGCCGCTGAAGGCCGACCTGGCTGCGATCGACGGCCTGCAGGACAAGGCGGCCATCGCCAACTACCTGCGCACCAGCGCCGCCAAGGGTGACAACCTCCTGTTCGGCTTCGGCGCTGAAGCCGACTTCAAGAACTCCGGGGTGAACATGGCCTATGCCAGCCAGGGCGGCCTGGGCCTGCCGGATACCACCTACTACACCGATGCCAAGAACGCCGACAAGCTGAAGGCCTATCAGGCGCATGTCGCCAAGGTGCTGGAGCTGTCCGGCGTGGCCGCGGCCGATGCAGCCAAGCAGGCCGAGGACGTGGTCAAGTTCGAAACCCGCCTGGCCAAGGCCTCCAAGTCGCGCGTGGAGCTGTCGCGCAACGTCGAGCTGTACTACAACCCGGTCACCCTGGCCGACGCCGACAAGCTGACCCCGAACTTCAGCTGGACCGAGTTCTTCAAGTCGCAGGGCGTGGCCGCGCCGGAGAAGTTCTCGCTGGCCATGCCGGCCTTCCATGAGGAAGTGAGCAAGTCGCTGGCCGACACCGATCCGTCGGTGTGGCGCGCCTACCTGCGCTTCCACACCGTGGACAGCGCCTCGCCGTACCTGGCCGATGCCTTCGTGCAGGAGAACTACGAGTTCTACGGCAAGACCCTCAACGGCCAGAAGGAGCAGAAGCCGCGCTGGAAGCGTGTGCTGGGCACCATCGAAAACGATGCCGGTGAAGCCTTCGGCCAGCTGTACGTGAAGGTTGCCTTCTCGCCGGAAGCCAAGGCGAAGATGGAAGAGCTGGTGAAGAACCTGGCCGCCTCGCTGAAGGACCGCATCCAGGGCCTTAGCTGGATGAGCGAGGAAACCAAGGCCAAGGCCATCGCCAAGTGGGAAACCTTCACCCCGAAGATCGGTTACCCGGACAAGTGGCGCGACTGGTCGGGCCTGCAGACCCAGCGCGACAGCTACCTGGGCAACGTGCGCGCGGCCAACGAGTTCAACTACAAGTTCAACCTGTCCAAGATCGGCAAGCCGGTGGACAAGACCGAGTGGGGCATGACCCCGCAGACCGTCAACGCCTACTACAACCCGCTGCAGAACGAGATCGTGTTCCCGGCCGCCATCCTGCAGCCGCCGTTCTTCGATCCGAAGGCCGACGACGCGCTGAACTACGGCGGCATCGGTGCGGTGATCGGCCATGAGATGACCCACGGTTACGACGACCAGGGCGCACGCTTCGGGCCGACCGGCAACATGGAAGACTGGTGGACCCCGGCCGACAAGAAGAACTTCGAAGGCCTCACCGGCAAGCTGGTCAAGCAGTTCGACCAGTACAAGGTCGACGGCCAGGCAGTGAACGGCCACCTGACCCTGGGCGAGAACATCGCCGACCTGGGCGGCCTGGCCACCGCCTACGACGCCCTGCAGAAGGCGACCGCCGGCAAGGAAGATGCGAAGGTCGACGGCTTCACCCGCGACCAGCGCTTCTTCTTCAACTGGGCCACCGTGTGGCGCACCAAGTACACCCCGGAAAACGCCAAGGTCCGCCTGGCCACCGACCCGCACGCCCCGGCGCAGTTCCGTGCCATGGGTGCGCCGTCGAACCTGCCGACCTTCGCTGCCGCGTTCCAGTGCAAGGCCGGTTCGCCGATGGCCCGCACCGGCGAGCAGCAGGTGGTGATCTGGTAAGCCACGGCTGACGCTGCGGCAGACCTGCAAAGGCCCGGGAATCCCGGGCCTTTGTTTTTCACAGCGCCCGTCATCCACGCATGGCTCAGGCCGTTGGTAGATGCCGACCCTGGTCGGCGCACGGCCCAGCGGCGCCACCGTGACGCGTGCATGCCGCGCCCATGCACAGCTTGCTATAGTGCGCGCGCCCTCAATCCATCACGGATTCGTTCCACATGCCCAATTTCCGTCCGCTTGCCATCGCCCTGGGCATCAGCCTGGCGACCCTGGTCCCGACCCACGATGCGTTCGCCGCCAAGAAGAAGGCCGCGCGCGCCCCGGCCGTCAGCGCCCAGTGCAGCGACTTCTACGACGCCACCAATGCAGGCTGGCTGAAGGCCAACCCGGTGCCGCAGACCGGTGCCACCACCGCGCTCGGCCAGCTGGTCGAGCGCAGCCGCCAGCAGCAGCGTGAACTGCTCGACGCAGCGATGAAGTCGCCGCAGGGCAACGTGCAGAAGCTGCTGGGCGACTTCTGGGCCAGCGGCCTGGACGAAGCCGCCGTGGAAGCGGACGGCTCCAACCCGATCGCGCCGCTGCTGACCCGCATCAACGCCATCAAGAAGGCCAAGGATGTGCCGGCCTCGATCGCCGCGCTGCACCAGGTGGGCATCCCGGTGGCCTTCAACTTCGGCCCGGACGTCGACCTGAAGGCACTGGACCGCCACATCGGTTACTTCATGCAGGGCGGCATGGGCCTGCCGGACCCGGCGTTCTATACCCGCACCGACGCCGATACCGTGGCGCTGATGGGGCGCTACCGCAACTACGTCAAGCAGATCCTGGCGCTGACCGGCACCCCGGCGGCCAGGCTCGATGCCGAATCGCAGTCGGTGATCGCGCTGGAGACCGAGCTGGCGCGCAATGCGCAATCGCTGGCCGGCATCAACAACCCGTTCAACAACTACGCGCCGATCTCCACCAAGGAGCTCAACAGCCGTTACCGCAACCTGCAGCTGGACGCGTTCCTGAAGGCACAGGGCGTGGACGACGACCTGGTCTCGCTGGCCGACCCGGGCCTGTTCAAGCAGCTCGATGGCATGGTCACCAAGCTCAAGCCGGACCAGTGGAAGGCCTACCTGCGCTGGCGCGTGGGCGACTCGATGGCACCGTACCTGTCCAAGGCCTACCGCGACGCGGAGTTTGAATTCCGTGGCCGCGTGCTGCGTGGCGAAACGCTGCCGCCGCAGCGCTGGGAAGACGTGCTGGAGGCGATCAACGTGGCCGCCGGCCCGATGGTCGGCCGCGAATACGCGGCCCGTTACCTGTCGGCCGAAGACCGTCGCCAGGCGGCGTGGATCGTCGACAAGCTGCGCGAAGTGCAGATCGAGGCGGTCAAGAACAACAGCTGGATGAGCGCCGAAGCCAAGACCGAAGCGCAGGCCAAGCTGGCTGCGCTGAAGATCGAGATCGGCACCCCGTTGCGCGACCTCGACTACAGCGTGCAGCCGATGGGCCGCGGTTCGTTCGGCGGCAACATGCTGATCGCGTCGACCTGGCGCCACCGCGAGGAAATGAAGCGCATCGGCAAGGGCAACGCCGACCGCCGCTGGGACGTGCTGCCGCAGCAGCCGTCGCTGGCCTACGACCTGGCACAGAACCGCCTGATCGTTACCGCGGCGATCCTGCAGGGCCCGGTGTTCAATGCCAAGGCCGACGCCGCCGACAAGTTCGGCAGCTTCGGTGGCCTGGTCGGCCATGAGCTGACCCGTGCGATCGACGCCAAGGGTGCACTGGTCGACGCCAAGGGCGAACTGCGCAGCTGGTGGACCCCGGCCGACAAGACCGCCTGGACCCTGCTTGGCAACCGCGTGGCCGCGCAGTACAGCGCCTACGATTTCCCGGGCGTGAAGGGTGCCAAGGTCAACGGCACGCTCACCCAGGAAGAGAACCTGGCCGACATCGCCGGTCTGGAACTGGCCTGGGCGGCCTATACCGCGCAGGAGCCGAAGGCCAAGCCGGCACAGCAGCAGGGCTTCTTCCGCGCCTGGTCGGCGTTGTGGGCACAGCAGCTGTCGCCGAACGAGGCCGTGCGCCGCCTGACCGCCGACATCCGCGCGCCGGGCCTGTGGCGCAGCAACGGCACGCTGGCCAACCTGCCGGCATTCGGTGCCACCTTCAGCTGCAAGGCCGGCCAGCCGATGCAGCGCAGCGAAGCCGACCAGATCAAGGTCTGGCGCTGAGCCACGCGCACTACCCGTAGTACAGGGGGCGCCTTCGGGCGCCCTTTTTTTTTTGCGGGTGCAGCACGATCCCGGGTTAACACCGCGCGTGCTATCGCTGCGGCTTCGTCCATCGCGGAGCCCCGACATGGCACACAAGAACACGATCTGCCTCTGGTACGACAACGGCGCGCTCGAGGCCGCCACCTTCTACGCCAGCATCCTGCCCGACAGCGCGGTGATCGCCGTGCATCACGCCCCCGGCGACTTTCCGGATGGCAAGGAAGGCAACGTGCTGACGGTCGAGTTCACCGTCTGCGGCATTCCCTGCGTCGGCCTCAACGGCGGCACCGCGTTCAAGCACAGTGAAGCGTTTTCCTTCCAGATCCAGACCGAGGACCAGGCCGAGACCGACCGCCTGTGGGATGCGATCGTCGGCAACGGTGGACAGGAAAGCCAATGAGGCTGGTGCAAGGATCGCTGGGGCATCTCCTGGCAGATCAGCCCGCGCATGTTGATCGAAGCCGTGACCAGCAAGGACAAGGCATTGGCCAAGCGCGCCTTCAACGCGATGATGCCGATGAAGAAGATCGACATCGCCACCATCGAAGCGGCAATCAAAAAAGGGGACGGAGGGGATTAAGTCGTTTCTCCCCATGCCCCGTGTGCAGATGCAGATTGCGACTTAATCCCCTCCGTCCCCTTTTTGCGAGGTGTTGATGTCCTGGGATGCGATCGTCGTTGGTGGCGGCCACAACGGCCTGGTCTGCGCGGCCTATCTGGCGCGCGCTGGAAAGAAGGTGCTGGTGCTGGAACGTCGTGGCGTTCTCGGCGGTGCCGCAGTCACCGAGGAATTCCATCCCGGCTTCCGCAACTCGGTGGCGTCGTACACGGTGTCCCTGCTGCAGCCGAAGGTGATCGACGACCTGCAACTGCATGCGCATGGGCTGCGCATCATCAATCGCCCGGTCAACAACTTCCTGCCGATGGAGGATGGTCGTTATCTGCTGTCGGCACCGGGCCGCACCCAGGCAGAGGTCGCGAAGTTCTCCGAGCGGGATGCGCAGCGGCTACCCGAATACGAAGCGCGCCTGGAGATCTTCGCCGATGTGCTGCGCGCGTGGGCCCTGCGCGCGCCACCGGATGCCGGCGTTGCCGGTGGTTGGCGCGCGTTGCCTGCGCTGTGGCAGATGGGTCGTCTTGGTCGTGAACTGGCCACGCTGGATGCCTCGCTGCGGCAGGAGCTGCTGGACCTGTTCACGCTGTCGGCAGCCGAGTATCTGGATCGCTGGTTCGAAAGCGAACCGATCAAGGCGCTGTTCGGCTTCGATGGCATCGTCGGCAACTACGCAAGCCCCTATACACCGGGCAGTGCCTACGTACTGCTGCACCACGTATTCGGCCAGTGCAATGGCGTGAAGGGTGCGTGGGGCCATGCGATCGGCGGCATGGGCGCGATCAGCCAGGCGATTGCAGCCTCGGCACGCGAGGCCGGGGCGGAACTGCGCGTGGAGGCCGGCGTGCAGCGCGTGCGAATCGAACAGGGCCGCGCGGTGGGCGTCGAACTGGCCAACGGCGAGATCCTGCGCGCACGCACGGTGGTCGCCAACGTCAATCCGAAACTGCTGTACGAACAATTGCTGGAACCGGCACAGGTACCCAACGCGACACGCGAACGCATGGCGAACTGGCGCTGCGGTTCCGGCACGTTCCGGATGAACGTGGCGCTGTCGCGGCTGCCGGAGTTCCGCGCCCTGCCCGGGCCCGGCGATCACCTCAGCGCCGGCATCATCATGGCACCCAGCCTGGATTACATGGACCGCGCCTGGCTGGATGCGCGCCGCGACGGTTGGGCGCGCGAACCGATCGTGGAAATGCTGATTCCGAGCACGCTGGACGATTCGCTGGCGCCGCCCGGGCAGCACGTGGCCAGCCTGTTCTGCCAGCATGTGGCGCCGGTGTTGCCTGAAGGCCGCCATTGGGACGATCACCGGGAGACCGTGGCCGACCTGATGATCGCCACCGTCGAACGGCATGCGCCCGGCTTCACCGCCAGCGTGCTCGGTCGGCAGGTGCTGTCGCCGCTGGATCTGGAACGCACCTTCGGCCTGGTCGGCGGCGACATCTTCCACGGCGCACTGAGCGCCAACCAGCTGTTCTCGGCACGGCCGATGGTCGGCCAGGCCGGCTATCGTGGCGCCCTGCCCGGGCTGTACCTGTGCGGTTCGGGCACACACCCCGGCGGCGGCGTCACCGGTGCACCGGGGCACAACGCGGCGCAGGTGGTGTTGCAGGATCTGTAGAGGCGTGCCGACCAACGGTCGGCACCTGCAGCGTCAAATGATCCCATTCAAAGCGTGCCAGCCAGGGTTGGCACCTGCCCGCGTGGGAGAAGGCGTGCCGACCAACGGTCGGCACCTGCAGCGTCAAATGATCCTTCGGATCATTTGACGCTGCGCAGATGGTTCGGGCGCTTCGGTGGGCCGGGCGGGCGGCGCTTGAACGGCGGCTGCCCGCGCCAGTAGCGGATCAGCAACCAGCCGAACAGCATGCCGCCGAGGTGCGCGAAGTGGGCCACGCCCGGCTGCCAGCCGGTCATGCCCAGCACCAGCTCGCCCACACCGAACAGGATCACGAAAGTGCGCGCCTTCATCGGGATCGGCGGGAACAGCAGCATCACCCGCTGGTTCGGGAACAGCATGCCGTAGGCCAGCAGCAGGCCGAACACGCCGCCGGAGGCGCCCAGCACCGTGGCAGGGTTTTCCAGCAGCGTACCCACCAGCAGCTGGCAGACACCGGCACCGGCCACGCACACCAGGTAGTACAGCAGGAAGCGCTTCTCGCCCCAGGTCTGCTCCAGCGGCGCGCCGAACATGAAGACCGCCAGCATGTTGAAGAACAGATGGCCGAAGCTGCCATGCAGGAAACCGTAGGTCAGCAGCTGCCAAGGCTGGAAGTTGCCACCCGGCGAGAACGCGTCGAAGCCCTGCTGCAACGGTTGCAGCATGAACGGCTCGAAGGTCTGCATGCCGAGCAGGAACGGCTGCTGCAGCAGGAACAGGATCGCGTTGGCGATCAGCAGGGCCTTGGTGACGGTTGGCAGTCGCGGGAACATGGGAGCACCGGCATGGAACGGCCTCCATCATAGCCGCAGCATCGTGTCTTGTTGGCGACCCGCAGGTCCGGCCTGTTCAGTCGCCAGCGGTGCTCAGCCCGGGCCCCACACCGCTGCGTCCAGCGCCGCCGCCGGATCGGTCGCCGGCATCCGCACCCGGCCGTTCTCCACCCGCACACCCTCGGCACGCAACCGTTGTGACTGCTCGCGCCAGCCGGCCGACCCTTCTTCCATGGCAATGCGCCCGTCCGAGCGCAGCACGCGGTGCCAGGGCAGGTCCGGGTCGTCGTTCTGGCCCAGGATGCGTGCGGTCAGGCGTGCACGCCCGGGCAGGCCCGCGCGCATCGCCACCTGGCCGTAGCCCATCACCTGCCCCGCCGGGATTGCGCGGATCACCGCCAGGATGCGCGCACGCGCCTGCTCCGGCGTCAGCGCCGCAGGCGGGTCACCAGCAGAACGCCGATCAGCACCAGCACGGTGCCGGCGATCTGCGCCGGCCCCATCGGTTCGTCGAGCAGCCATAGGCTCATCACGATGGTGGAAACAGGGCCCAGCATACCGACCTGCGCGGCCAGCGACGAACCCACGCGCTGCACCGCCAGCATGATCGCCAGCACCGGCAGCACCGTGCACACGGTGGCATTGACCAACGACAGCCACTGCACCGGCGCCGGTGCCTGCCACAGCAGCGGCAGCGGATGGGTCACCGCGAAATGCAGCAGCACCAGCACGCTGGCCACGCAGCTGGCATAGGCGGTCAGCCGCACCGCACCGATGCGCGCGACCACCTGCCCACTGCCGAACAGGTACAGCGCATAGCTGAGGGCACTGCCCAGCACCAGCAGGCTGCCGACGATGATCTGCCCACCCTCGCGCTGCAGATCGTGGCCGAAGGCCAGCAGCACGCCGAGGTAGCTCAGCACCAGCGCACCGATCTGCCAGCGGCCCGGCCGCTGGCGCGCCAGCAGCACGTTGATCAGCAGTACCAGGGTCGGGTTCAAGTACAGGATCAGCCGCTCCAGGGTCACGCTGATGTACTGCAGTCCCTGGAAGTCGAGCAGGCTGGACAGGTAGTAGCCGGTGAAACCCAGCCACAGCACGCGGGCACGGTCGGCCCAGGACAACGGCTCGGCCCGGCGCGCGGCCCACGCTGCCATCAACGCGAACAGGGGCAGCGCCATCAGCATGCGCAGGGCGAGCAGCGTGGTGGCATCGACGCCGTGGCGCAGGCCGAGCTTGACGATGATCGCCTTGCCCGACGCGGCGATGGCGCCGATCGCGGCCAGGCCGATGCCGCCCAGCGCAATGCGTGGGGAAGCAGTGGCAATGCGGGAAGCGGGAGTGGACATCAGGACGACGGCGGGCCGCGCAGAGCGGCCCGGCAAGGCGTGGGGGTCGCTCATTGTCGCATGGGGGCGCCCGCTGCCCTGTAGAGCCGAGCCTGCGCTCGGCGTCGCCAGGCCGGTGCGAAAGGCTGCCGAGCAGGGCTCGGCCCTACAACATCCCGGCTCAGCGCATCAGCACCACTTCTTCGGCCGAGGTCGGGTGGATCGCCACGGTGTCGTCGAACTGGGCCTTGGTCGCGCCCATCTTCACCGCCACCGCAAAGCCCTGCAGGATCTCGTCGGCCGCTTCGCCCAGCAGGTGGATGCCTACCACGCGTTCTTCCGGGCCGGCACAGACCATCTTGAACAGGCTGCGCTGGGTACCATTGGCCAGCGCCTGCAGCATCGGGCGGAAGCGGCTGTGGTAGACGCTCACCTGGTCGAAACGCCGGCGCGCTTCTTCCTCGCTCATGCCCACCGCGCCCAGCGGCGGATGCGAGAACACCACGCTGGCCACGTTCTCGTAATCCATTTTGGACTGCGGGCGCCCCCCGAACAGGCGGTCCATCAGCCGCCGCGAAGCGGCCACCGCCACCGGGGTCAGGCCGACCTTGCCGGCGATGTCACCGACCGCGTGCACGCTCGGCACGCGGGTGGTCTGCCACTCGTCCACCTGCACCTGATCGTGCTCGCCGATGTCGATGCCGAGCGCTTCCAGACCCAGGCCACGGCTGTTGCCGCGGCGGCCGGCAGCGAAGAACACCGCATCGAACACACTGTCGATCGGGCCGTCATGGCCGAACGCCCGCACGCGCTCGCCATCGCGCTGCAGTTCGCGCAGGCGATAGTCGAAATGGATCCGCACGCCCTGCTGTTTCAGGTTCTCGGCCAGCTGATCGGTCAGCTCGTAATCGAAGCGCTCCAGCAGGCGCTTGCCGCGCACCAGCAGGCTCACGCGGCTGCCGAGCGCCTGCAGCAGGCCAGCCAGCTCCACCGCGATGTAACCACCACCGATGATCGCCACCTCGGCCGGCGCCGCACGCAGGTCGAAGAAATCGTCGGAGACCAGGCCCAGCTCCGCGCCGGGAATATCCGGACGCAGTGGATGCGCGCCAGTGGCGATCAGGATGTGTTCGGCGCTGTAGTGCACGCCATCACTGCAGGCCACGGTGTGCGCATCAAGCAGATGGCCACGTGCCGGAATGCGCACCACGCCGGTTTCGTCCAGGCGCTTGTGGTAGCTGGTGTGGATGTTGCTGATGTAGGCCTGGCGATGGATCACCAGTTCCTTCCACGACAGCGCCGGGCGTGCCTCGACATCGAAGCCCATCGCATTGGCCAGGCCGATGCGCTCGTGCAGGTCGGCCGCCAGCCACATCGCCTTCTTCGGCACGCAGCCGACATTGACACAGGTTCCGCCCAGTTCGCCGGGTTCCAGCATTGCCACGCGCTTGCCGTGCTGCGCGGCGCGGATCGCGCCGGCCAGGCCGGCGGAGCCGCCGCCAAGGACGATCAGGTCGTAATCATAGGATGCAGTGCTCATCGGAATCGCTCGGGTCGGTAAGGGGCAGGATCGATCGCTGGCGTGTGGCCGCAGACGAGATCGGCGATCCGCTGGCCGATGCCGGCGCTCATGCTGACGCCGAGCATGCCATGCCCCGCTGCAGGCCAGACGTGAGGATGCGCGGGCGCGCGGCCGATCGGCACAGCGCGTGCGCGCTCATCGCTCACCCCTGCTTCGTCCTGCGCCGCATCGGTGGCCACTGCCGGTAGGTCATTGCACGCCACAGCCATTCCATCGGACCAAAGCGGAAGCGCGCCAGCCACGCGTGCGAAACAGCCACCTGCACGGCAAACAACAGCAGCGCGAACAGCAGCTGCACGCTGCGCGGCATCATCTCGAACCTGCCCAGCCCGTAGTGGTAGAAGGTCCAGGTACACAGCAGCGACTGGCCAAGATAGTGGGTCAACGCCATGCGCCCCACCGGCGCCAGCCACGCCAGCCGCGTGCGCCAGTGCACGATCCACGCCAGGTAGCCCAGGCACATCGGCAGCCCGCCAACCGTGACCAGGGCCATCGCCGCGGTCACCGGCAGGTTGTAGGCGCCGGGTGCAAGGTAGGGTTTCCAGGCAACCCCCAGCAGCGTGACCAGCAGCCCCAGCGGCAGTGCGATCCAGCGCAGCGACGCGTACAGCCGCGGGAAGCGCTCCGGCGTCGCCAGCGCGCCACTGCCGGCGAACCAGCTGCCGAGCAGGAACATGCCCAGCACTTCCGGGCCGCTGATCAGCAACGCGCCCATCGAGGTGCCGAACTCGCTCAGGCGCTGCACAGTGGCCTGCGCCCAGCTGCCCTGCCCGTACACCTGCCGCTGCAGGTCGATGCTCTGCTGCGCCTCGGCAAGCATGCCCTGCACCTCTTCGGCCGACGCCATCGACACCATCGCACCCACCAGCAGCATCATCGCTACACCGCCGAGGTAGACGATCACGCCCATCCACGGCAGCCAGCTGCGCGGCGCCTCGCGGCAGGCCAGCAAGGGCAACGAGACCAGCGCATACATCACCAGGATGTCGCCGGACCAGACCAGCAGTGCATGGCACAGGCCGATCAGCAGCAGGCCGGCGCTGCGGCGCAGGTAGAACGGGGTGAAGTCGCGCCCGGCCACCTCGGCGCGTTGTGCCATCACCGCAAAGCCGGCACCGAACAGCAGCGAGAACAGGGTGAAGAACTTGCCCTGCACGAACACATAGACGAAGGCGTCGGCCCAGTAATCGATGCCCCGCCAGTGCACGTCAATGCCGGTGAAGGCCAGGTCCAGCGGGCCGCTGAAAGCCTCGATGTTCATCAGCAGGATGCCCAGCAGCGCAGCACCACGCAGCACGTCCAGCACGGCGATGCGTTCGCCGGAAGCCACCGGCTGCAGGGAAGGAGAAGCGGCGTTCACGGGGCGTCCGTCAGGCAGGTCCGCCATTATGCCGCCGGCCCGTGCACCATGGATGGCCGCGGCGTGTTCCAGAAACGCAACGGCCCGCCGAAGCGGGCCATTGCTGCCATCATGATCGCGCTGCGATCAGTGCTGGTGACCGCCGTCGCCGTGGACGTGGCCGTGGTCCAGCTCTTCCTTGCCGGCTTCGCGCACGTCGACGATTTCGACGTCGAAGTGCAGGTCCTTGCCAGCCATCGGGTGGTTCAGGTCAACGTCGACGACGCTCATGCCGACCTTCTGCACGGTCACCGCACGCGGGCCGAAGTTGGTCTGCAGCACGACCTGCTGGCCCGGCGTCAGCTTGGTATTGCCGAAGTGCTTCTTCGGCACGCGCTGGGACAGGCCCTCACGACGCTCGCCGTAGGCATCGGCCGCCTTGACGTCGACGTTGAAGGTCGCGCCGGCTTCCTTGTCCATCATGGCGTTTTCCAGGCCCGGGATGATGTTGCCGTGACCGATCAGGATCGCCAGCGGCTCGCCGCGGTCCTTGGACGATTCGATCGGCTCCTGGCCGACTTCGGAAACGGTGTAGTGGAAGCGGACAACGCGGTCTTTTTCGATCTTCATGCGCAACTCTGTCTGGATCTGCCGGAGGCAGGCGGGTTGGGGCGGGTTGTCGCCCGGCGGGGACGCCGCCATCATGACGGCCAATCCAAGGTGGCGCATTATCCGGAGATCATGCACATCACGCCAGTTTCGTCCGGCCAGCGCCGGTTTCTCGCCCCGGCCCTGCTGCTGGCCCTGCCCCTGTTGATGACCGCCTGTGGCGGTGGCAAGGCCACCCGCCCGGCCCCGCCCCCGCCCACGGCGAACTGGCCAAAGACCGTGCCGGACAACCCCGAGGCTGCCAACTCGGTGCTGATGCGCGCCATCAGCCTGGTCGGCACGCCCTACCGCTATGGCGGCAACACCCCGGATTCGGGCTTCGACTGCAGCGGCCTGGTCGCTTATGTCTATCGCGAGATGCTGGACCTGCGGCTGCCGCGCACCTCCCGCGACCTGGCGGCGGTGCAGGGCCCGAAGATCGACCCGCAGCGCTTGGCCACCGGCGACCTGGTGTTCTTCGGCAGCCGCGGCAGCGTCACCCACGTCGGTATTTATGTAGGTGAAGGGCGTTTCGTGCATGCGCCGAGCACCGGCGGCACCGTGCGCCTGGACTCGCTCAGCGGTCCCTACTGGAAGGACCACTACACAGGGGCGAAACGCGTCCTTCGCTAAAATGAACAGGCGATATATTCAAAACTGTGACGGACATCACTGTGCAACTAACGAATTACTAACGGAATTTTTAACTTATCCGCGCTTTTACAGGGCATGATGCCCCATCGTTTTTTTCCTGTGACCGACGCGTGACGACTGACGACCTGAAAAGCGAAGGCCAGACTTCCGTATCTTCACGTAGTGCCCGCCCGCTGTTGCTTGGCCTGGCACTGTGTCTGACCAGCCTTCCGGCCTGGTCGCAGACTGCTCCGAACCGTTCCGATGTGACCCCGGCCCCGGTGGCCGAGAGCACCGCCCGACCGGCCGCCAAGGCCGAGGCTGCCGCTCCGCAGCGCAGCCGCGTCGATGCCGCCGCCAGTGCCACGCTGGCCGCCCTGCTGCCGCACCTGGCCGCCAACGACACCATTCCGCTGATGGACCGCTCGGCCGTGGTGGCCGGCGACCTCAGCCGCCTGCTCGCCAACTACGACACCAGCAGCGCCGCCAATGGCAGCGTCATCGGCACCGCCGCCGACAACGGCAAGGTGCAGTCGCTGCTGCGCCGCGCGATGACCCTGCTGGGCACCCCGTACCGTTGGGGTGGCAGCAACCCGGACAGCGGTTTCGACTGCAGCGGTCTGGTCGGTTATGTGTTCCGTTCGGCCCTGGGCATCGAACTTCCGCGCGTCTCGCGCGAGATGGCCCACGATGACAATGCCGAACTGATCAACGACCGCACCGCGCTGGCCGCGGGTGATCTGGTGTTCTTCGGCCGCAAGGGCCGCGTCGACCACGTCGGCATCTACGTCGGCGATGGCCGTTTCCTGCATGCGCCGAGCTCGGGCAAGGACGTCCGCGTGGACACCCTGCTCAGTGGCTACTGGGGCAACAAGTTCATGCAGGCCCGCCGGGTCGACCTCTGACCGGCTGGCGTCACAGCGCCGCCTGATACGCAAAGCAAAGCCGCTGCCCTGCAGCGGCTTTTTTGTTGGGCCCGCGTAATGGTGGGTAGCTGCCGACCTTGGTCGGCACCGCCTCCATCCACGCATGGCGTGGATCTACCACGGCCGGCAGCGCGTCAGCCATCTCCCAAACGAAAGGCCCGCCGGTCAGGGCGGGCCTTTCATCTCCACGCAACCTCAGCTGCGTGGCGGTGTCGGGTCAGGATCGTCCACGCCCACATTGCTGGACGGATTGTCATACACCGCCTGGTCCAGCAGCCCGGTTTCCTTGGCCACGATCACCGGCACCAGCATCTGGCCGGTCACATTCGTCATCGTGCGCATCATGTCGAGGATGCGGTCGATGGCATACAGATAGCCGATGGTCTCCAGCGGCAGGTTGGCTGCGCTCAGCACCACCGTGGCCATGATCACCGCGGTACCCGGCACGCCGGCCGTACCGAAGCTGCCCAGCACCGAGGCGATCAGCACCACCACGTACTGCTCCGGGGTCAGCGGCACATCGCTGTACTGCGCGATGAACACCGCGCACAGCGCCGGATAGATCGCGCCGCAGCCATCCATCTTGATGCTGGCGCCCAGCGGCACCGCGAATGAACCGTAGTCCTTGTTCACGCCCAGGTTGTGGGTGATCGAACGCAGCGCCACCGGCATCGCGGCGAAGCTGGACGAGCTGACGAAGGCCACCTGCATGCCCGGCGCCGCGCCGCGGAAGAACTTCAGCGGGTTCAGGCCGTGCGCCAGCAGCAGCGCGCTGTAGACCACCACGATGTGCAGGGCGCAGGCCACGTACAGGGCCAGCACGAAATGGCCCAGCGGCAGCAGCTTCTCGAAGCCATAGCTGCCGACCAGGCCGGCGATCAGGCCGAAGGTACCGATCGGGGTGACTTCCAGCACGAAGCGGGTCACCTGGATCATGATGTCGCTCATCTGGCCGACCAGCTTGCGCGCCTCGGTCACCTTCTCGCCCAGCTTGACGATGGCAAAGCCCACCAGGCCAGCGAAGAAGATCACCGGCAGGATCGAGCCGCGACCGGCCGCCAGCACGGTCTCACCGGCCGCATTGACCTTGGTACCGATGCCGGACAGCGCGTAGAAGACATTGGCCGGCACCACGTCCAGCAGCACCTGCACCACACTGGGCACTTCGCGCGGCACGTAGTTGCTGGCCATTGTCAGCTGCAGCCCGCCGGCACCGGGCTGCAGCACGGTCCCCACGCCCAGCCCAACGCATACCGCCAGCGCCGCGGTGATCACGAACCACAGGAAGGTGCGGCCACTGAGCGCGGCGACCGACTTCTGCCCGTGCAGCGACGAGATTGCGTTGATGACCGCGAAGAACACCAGCGGCACGGCGATCATCTTGATCAGGGTGACGTACAGCTCACCGAGCGGGCCGAACCACGTTTCCGCGGCCGGGCCAAGCGCCCAGCCGGCCAGCGCGCCGAGCACGAAGCCACCGACCACGCGCTGCCAGAATGGAATCCGCAGCCAGGCAGAGACCAGCTTCATAGGCAATCCAGAGGGGAAGGAAGGGATGCTGGCACGATAGCCCAAGGCGGCCCGCAGAACGACCGCCCGGCCGGCAAATCAGTGTGTCATCGGCGTGCCTTGCAGGGGCGGGCATAATGAACGTCCCGTTACAGTTTGTGAGATCCCAGCGTCCATGCGCCGTTCCGTCTCCCTGTTGGCCGCCTGCGCCACCACCCTGCTGCTGGGCGCCTGCGCCAGCACCCCCCCCGCCTCTGCCCCGGCCGGCCTGAAGGTCGCCGTCGACCCGGTCGCCCATCCGGCCGGCGAGACCCCGCAATGGTGGTACCGCAGTGGCGCCGCCCAGGCCGCCGCCAACGGCGCGATGTCCGGCAAGGCGAAGAACGTCATCCTGTTCCTCGGCGACGGCATGAGCCTGACCACCGTGGCCGCCGCGCGCATCTACGAAGGCCAGCAGAAGGGTGGCTCGGGCGAGGAGAACCTGCTGTCCTGGGAGCGCTTCCCGGCCACGGCGTTCAGCAAGACCTACAACACCGATTCGCAGACGCCGGACTCGGCCGGCACCATGACCGCCATCACCACCGGCGTGAAGACCCACATGGGCGCGATCGGTGTCAGCGCCGGCAGCCGCACCGACTGCGCCGACAGCCTGTCCAAGGGCCTGCTGACCTGGCTGCAGCTGGCCGACAGCGCCGGCCTGGCCACCGGTGTGGTGTCCACCGCGCGCCTGACCCATGCCACCCCTGCTGCCACCTATGCGCACTCGCCCGAGCGCAACTGGGAAAACGACACCGACCTGACTGAAGCGGCCAAGGCTGCAGGCTGCAAGGACATCGCACAGCAGCTGCTGTCGACCTCGCGTTATGGGCGCGGCCCGCTGGTCGCTCTCGGCGGCGGTCGCGGTGAATTCACCACCGTGGAAGAGCGCGATCCGGAATACGACGACAAGGTCGGCCAGCGCCTGGATGGCCGCAGCCTGGTGCAGGAATGGCAGCAGGCGCACCCGCAGGGTGCCTACGTGTGGAACAGCAAGCAGCTGGCGGCGGCCGCCAATGCGCCGGCCATCCTCGGCCTGTTCGAACCGGACCACATGCGCTACGAATACGAGCGCCCGCAGGATCCGGGCGGTGAGCCGAGCCTGGCCGAACTGACGGCTGCAGCGATCAGGAATCTGGCCAGGCACCAGGAAGGCTACGTGCTGATGATCGAAGGCGCGCGCATCGACCACGCCAACCACAGCGGCAACGCCTACCGTGCACTGACCGAGACCGTGGCGCTGTCCGACGCGGTGCGCGTGGCCAACGAGCTGACCTCGGCCGACGACACCCTGATCATCGTCACCGCCGACCACTCGCATACGCTGAACTTCGTCGGCTACCCGGCACGTGGCAATCCGATCCTGGGCAAGGTGAAGGACAAGGGCGGCGAAGATGGTGCCGGCAAGCTGGACTACGCGCTGGACGGCACCGGCCAGCCGTACACCACGCTGAGCTATGCCAACGGCCCGGGCCATACCGGCAGCAGCAACCAGCAGCCGGCCGGCCCGAAGCGTTACCCGCACAACCCGAGCAGCTTCGAACCGGCCAACGGCCGCCCGAACCTGCGCGAGGTCGACACCGAGCATCCGGACTACATGCAGGAAGCACTGGTGCCGATGAAGTCTGAATCGCACGGTGGTGAGGATGTCGGCATCTGGGCGCGTGGCCCGGGCAGCAAGGCGATCCGCGGCACGCTGGAACAGAACGCGATCTACCACATGATCGTGCAGGCCACCCCGGCCCTGCGCGAGCGCCTGTGCCAGGCCGGCACCTGCGATGACAAGGGCGTGCCGGTGCAGCTGCCGGCACCGACGGCCTTCGAGCGCAAGGCCGAGGCCAAGTGATCGTGCGGCAGGCCCGCCTCGACCGCGGCCGCTTCGCGCGGTCGCTGGTCCTGCTCGGCGTACTGGCCGGTTCCAGCGCGCTGGCGCAGGCGCCGACCTGCCAGCTGCTGACCGACGAACACGGGTTGTGGCCGCTGCCCAACTGCGAGGTGGTCGATCACCGGCCGAAGATCAGCGCCGATGCGCTGAAGAACCTGAACTACGACGACCACGGCCTGGCCGTGGTGTATGCCGACCAGGGCTTCCACTACGTCGACCGCAAGGGCCGCAGCCTGCCTGTGCTGACCTGGGACAACGGCCCGGAAACACCGCAGGAAGGCCTGCTGCGCGGCCGCGTCGGCAACCGCGTCGGCTACTTCGACCTGACGTTCCGCCAGGTGGTGCCCGGCACCTACGATTTCGGGTGGCCGTTCCAGGATGGCGTGGCCGAGGTCTGCAACGGCTGTCGGCGCGGCACGCCGGATGCCGATGGCCACACGCCGATGGAAGGCGGGGAGTGGTTCCGCATCGACCGCGCGGGCCGTCGGGTGAAGTAGGTTTTTCGGCAGGGCTGCGCCCTGCACCTGCCGATGCAACGGCAACGGCCGAAGCAACAGCAACAGCAACAGCAACAGCGCGCATTCCGTGGGATGGCGGGGCGGCCGGCAACCACGGCGGTTGCTGTTGCTCCTGGTAGGTGTCGACCTTGGTCGACACGATTTTTCTCTCAGATATCGAATTGAATCCGGGGTCAGATCCGTTTTCCGCAGGAAAACGGATCTGACCCCAAGAGCAATTCCGACAGTTCGCAGGAAACTGTCAAAGGCGGGATGGGTCCGGTTGCGGGAGTGTCCGCGGCATGGATGCCGCGGCCAAGCCCCCATGGGTGAGGGCGCTTTGCTTGCGAAGCACTGCTTCGCAAGCGCCCGAACGCACAGCCGCCAGCGGCTGGGCCGGCCTGCGGGTTGACGGCGTCTCCCGCAACCGGACCCACCCCGCCCACCCTCAGGAAACCAGCTTCTGCTGTTGCTGTTGCTGTTGCTGTTGCTGTTGCTGTTGCTGTTGCCGTTGCTGTTGCCGTTGCTCTGGATCGTAGCGGGTGCAGGGCGCAGCCCTGCCGAGCAACCCTATACTTGCCGCCGTGACTGCCTTCCCTGCCCTCGTTCTGCTGGATGCGCCACTGCTGGTGGGCTACAGCGGCGGTGTCGACTCGACCGTGCTGCTGCACTGGCTGTGGCGCAGCGCCAAGGCCTCCGGCACGGCGCTGCGCGCGGTGCACGTGCACCATGGCCTGCACCCCGATGCGGACGACTGGGTGCTGCATTGCCAGCAGCAATGCGCAGCGCTGGGCATCGAACTGGCCGTGCATCGCGTGCAGATCGACCCCACATCGGGCCTGGGCCTGGAAGGCGCAGCACGGCAGGCGCGACGCGCCGCGTTCGCCACCGAACTGCGCGACGGCGAAACACTGGCGCTGGCGCAGCACCTGGACGACCAGGCCGAGACCTTCCTGCTGCGTGCCCTGCGTGGCTCCGGCGTCGATGGTCTTGCCGCGATGTCCGCAGACAGCCGCGTAGGCGAACACCGTGTGTGGCGACCGCTGCTGGCGGTGCCGCGCCGTGCGCTGCTCGATTACGCGCACCAGCACGCGCTGCGCTGGGTTGAAGACCCCAGCAACGCCGACGACCACGCCGATCGCAATTTCCTGCGCCTGCAGGTGCTGCCGTTGCTGCGCCAGCGCTGGCCGCACGCCGCCGCGGCATTGGCGGGCAGCGCCCTGCATTGCCGGCAGACCCGCGAGCTGCTGGACGAGGAGGACGCCGAGCTGATCGCGCATCTGGAGGTGGCACCGCGTGTGCTGTCGCTGCAGCTGCTGCGCCAGGTGTCACCGGGCCGCGCCGCGCGCGTGCTGCGTGCCTGGGTGATCGGCCATGGGGCCGCCCCACTGCCGGCCACGGTGCTGCAGCAGGCGCTGGACGAGCTGCTGCCAGCCAGCAACGATCGCCAGGCGCGGGTGCGCTG
Source organism: Stenotrophomonas sp. YJH_SMC_123 (assembly GCF_059368215.1). Classification (NCBI taxonomy): domain Bacteria; kingdom Pseudomonadati; phylum Pseudomonadota; class Gammaproteobacteria; order Lysobacterales; family Lysobacteraceae; genus Stenotrophomonas; species Stenotrophomonas sp. YJH_SMC_123. Next base: position 215,735 of record NZ_JCAFRM010000002.1, on the reverse strand, counting down.
GCACGATCATGCCATCCAGCAATGGCGCGATCATGCCTATCTCCTGCCCGCGCAACTGCCGGCGCTTCCCCATGATTGGCAGGCCGGATGGGATGGACGCGCGCCATTGGCGCTGCCCGATGGCGGTCAGCTGCACCTGCACGGCGCCGAGGCCTTCGAACGGCCGCTCCAGGTCCGTGCGCGTGTGGGCGGCGAACGCATCCTGCTGCCCGGTCGCCAGCATTCGCATGCGCTGAAGGACTGCCTGCAACGCGAACACCTTGCCCCCTGGCGACGCGCCCAGCTGCCGCTGGTCTTCGATGGAGCGCAGCTGCTTGCCGCCGCCGACGTGGTCATCGCAGCTCCCCTGCAGGCCTGGTTGCAGGCCCACGACGCGCAGCTGCAGTGGCGTCCGGGCGGCTGGTGAATTGACCCCCGCGCGCAGCCCGTCCACACTTGCCGCATGGCCAAGAAGTCCCCCGAAAACGCCTCCCCGGTCGCCCAGTTCGAGCAGTCGCTCGAATCGCTGGAACAGCTGGTGGAGCAGATGGAAACCGGCGAGCTGAGCCTGGAAGCGTCGCTCAGTGCTTACGAACGCGGTGTCGGTCTGTACCGTCAGTGCCAGCAGGCGCTGGAGCAGGCCGAATTGCGCGTGCGCCTGCTCAGCGATCCGGCCCAGCCGGAAACGGCCGAGCCTTTCGATCCGCCCAACCATGACGGCTGAAGCCCTGTTCGCGCGCTGGCGCGACCGTATCGAAAGCCAGCTCGATGCCGCCCTGCCCTCGCCTGCCGAAGCACCGCAGCGCCTGCACCAGGCCATGCGCTATTCGGTGCTGGGCGGTGGCAAACGCATGCGCCCGCTGCTGGTGTATGCCAGTGGACACCTGTTCGGCGCGCAGCCGGAACAGCTGGACGCGGCGGCGATGGCTGTCGAGCTGATCCACGCCTATTCGCTGGTGCATGACGACCTGCCGGCGATGGACGACGACGCCCTGCGCCGCGGCAAGCCGACCGCCCACATCGCCTTCGACGAAGCCACCGCGATCCTGGCCGGCGACGCCCTGCAGACGCGTGCCTTCGGCCTGCTGGCCGATGCGCCGCTGCCGGCCACGCTGCGCGTGGCCTGCCTGCAGACCCTCGCTCACGCGTCCGGCGCCTCCGGCATGTGCGGTGGCCAGGCGCTGGACATCGATGCCACCGGCCAGCAGCAGACCCTGGCGGCACTGACCCGCATGCATGCGCTGAAGACCGGCGCGCTGATCCGTGCAGCGGTGCGCATGGGGGCGCTGTGCGGCCAGGCCCACGAGCCGCAGCTGGCCCAGCTCGACAGTTTCGCCGATGCACTCGGCCTGGCCTTCCAGGTCCGCGATGACATCCTCGATGTCGAAGCCAGTTCCGAACAGCTGGGCAAGACCGCCGGCAAGGACCAGGCGCAGGACAAGAGCACCTTCCCCGCGCTGCTCGGCATGGACGGCGCGAAGGCGCAGCTGCGCGAACTGGCCGCACGCATGCAGGCCACGTTGGCCGGCCATGGCGAAGAGGCCGATGCGCTGCGCGCGCTGGCAACGCTGGCGGTGGAACGCGATCACTGATCGCCGCCGGTGGCGCTGCCCTCAAACAGGAACGCCCGGCAATGCCGGGCGTTCCTGCTTGCGCATGCGGCCGGTATTACTTGATCAGGCGCAGGGTGAACGGGTAGCGATAGGCTTCGCCGTTGTTGGCCTTGACTGCGGCAATGATGCAGAACACCAGGTTGATGATGCCCACGATCGGCGCCAGGATGCCGCCGATGATCACCACCATCAGGATGATGCTGATGACCATGGCGATGGTCACGGTGATCTGGAAGTTCAGCGCTTCCTTGGCCTGGTCGGTCACGAAGGCCTTGCTGGCGTCATCCTTGTTGATCAGCCAGATGATCAGGGCGCCGATGAACCAGGTGAAGATGCCCAGCAGGTGCGCAGCCAGCGCCATGGTGCGCTGGTCGGCCGGGGCATCGGTGGTTGCCGGCGGCGGCGGGACGTTATCGAATTCGCTCACGACAAAACTCCTTTTCATTGGGTGGTCTTGACCCACCAGCACCAAGCTGGTTGCGTCAGGCGCGCATAGCTTACGTCATCAATGCCATCAATCATTACCGGCGACGGTCATCCGCCCCAGCAGGATCGAACCGGTCCGGATGTGCGAGCGCGGGTCGACGTCGCTGCCGACCGCCTCGATGCTGCTGAACATCTCGCGCAGGTTGCCGGCGATGGTGACGCCGTCCACCGGGTACTGGATCTCGCCGTTCTCGACACGGAAGCCGCCCGCGCCTCGTGAGTAATCGCCGGTCACCCCGTTCACGCCCTGCCCCATCAGCTCGGTCACCAGCAGGCCGTCACCCATCTGCCGGGCGATCTCTTCCAGCGGGCCGGCATTGGCCGCCAGCTGCAGGTTGTGCACGCCGCCAGCATTGGCGGTGGTCTGCAGGCCTAGCTTGCGCGCCGAATAGCTGCCCAGCACGTAGCGCTGCAGTACGCCGTCTCGGACCAGCGCCGAACTACGGGTGGCCACGCCGTCGCCGTCGAAGGCGGCCGAGCGCAGGCCACGGCGCAGGTGCGGCAGCTCGTCGATCTGCATCCATTCCGGGAACAGGCGTTGGCCGACGCTGTCCAGCAGGAAGCTGGCCTGGCGGTACAAGGCGCCGCCGGACACCGCCGACAGCAGGTGGCCGACCAGGCTGCGCGCCACTTCCGGGGCGAACAGCACCGGCATGCTGCCAGTAGCCAGTGAACGCGGCTGCAGGCGGGCCACGGTGCGCTCGGCGGCACGACGGCCGACCAGGCCCACGTCTTCCAGGTCCTCCCGGGCAAGCGCGCTGGTGTACCAGCCATCGCGCTGCATGCCATCGCCCTGCCCGGCGATCAGCGCGCAGCCGACCGAATGGTGGGTGCCGCGCTCACGACCAAAGAAACCATGCGAATTGGCATACACCGACAGGCTCTGCATGCTCGACACCGATGCGCCGTCGGAATTGCGGATCTGCGCGTCGGCCTCGCGACCGGCCGCCTCGCAGGCCAGGGCCAGGTCCACCGCCTCATCGGCCTGCAGCGCCCACGGGTGCCAACCGTCCAGCTCCGGGAAGTCGGTGGCCATCAGTGCGGCCTCGGCCAGGCCGGCAGCCGGGTCATCCTCGGTATGCCGGGCAATCGCGCAGGCCTGCTCGACCGTAGCGGCCAGGCTGGCCTCGTTCAGGTCACCGGTGCTGGCACTGCCCTTGCGCTGGCCGAAATAGACGGTCACGGCGATGCCGCGGTCACGCGTGGACTGCACGGTCTCGACCTCACCGAGGCGGACATTGACCTCCAGTCCGCGGTCCTCGCTGCAACTGACCTCGGCCTGGCTGGCGCCCAGCGCGCGGGCGCGGTCGAGCAGCTGCTGGGAGAGGTCGGCCAGCCGTTCCAGCCGGGCCGGGCTGTCGTCGCCGACGGCCACTTCAGGGGCGATCACGTTCAATGCTTTATCCTGTACAGGTTGGGCCCGGCATCACGCCGGGCGACTTTTTTTGAGATCAGGTAGGGACGATGCGCGGACGCGACGAAGAAACCGGTGAATTCCACGACAAGAGCCGCAGCCAGAACCGGCGCGACGCGCTCGACGTCCTGGCCCTGGGCGAGAAGCTGGTGTCGTTGACCCCGGCCCAGCTGGCGCGCCTGCCGATCCCGGAAGACCTGCTGCCGCATATCGCCGAGTGCAAGCGCATCACCGCCCACATCGCCCACAAGCGCCAGCTGGCGTTCCTGGCCAAGCACATGCGCCGCGAGGACGAGGCAACGCTGGACGCGATCCGCGATGCGCTGGACGCCAACAGCGAGACTGGCCGCCGCGAAGTGGCGATGATGCACCGCGTGGAAGACTGGCGCGACCGCCTGTTGGCCGACGGTGACAAGGCGCTGGCCGCCCTGCTTGACGACTACCCGCAGGCCGACCGCCAGCAGCTGCGCACCCTGGTACGCAACGCGCAGGCCGAAAAGGCGAAGAACAAGCCGCCGCGCGCCTACCGCGAGATCTTCCAGGTGCTGCGTACGCTGATGCTGCCGGCGGCGCTGGGCTTGAAGACGGCGGGCGACGAACACGCCGGCGATCCGGTCGACGAGGCCGACGAGGACTGAGTCCGCGCCGGCCCGGGCGGTGGCCGCGGCCATCGCCACGCTCAGGCCTGCGTACCGCCGACGGTGATGCCCTCGATCAACAGCGAGGGCTGGCCGACACCCACGGGCACACTCTGCCCGTCCTTGCCGCAGATGCCCACGCCCTCGTCCAGGGCCAGATCGTTGCCGACCATGCGCACCTTCTGCATGGTCTCCGGGCCGTTGCCGATCAGGGTCGCGCCCTTCACCGGGGTGGTGATGCGGCCATCCTCGATCAGGTAGGCCTCGGTGGCCGAGAACACGTACTTGCCGCTGGTGATGTCGACCTGGCCACCGCCGAAGTTCACCGCGTACAGGCCCTTCTTCACCGAACGGATCATCTCCTGCGGGTCGTGCTCGCCGGCGCGCATGTAGGTGTTGGTCATGCGTGGCATGGTCAGGTGCGCGAACGATTCGCGGCGCCCGTTGCCGGTCGGGGCCATGCCCATCAGCCGCGCGTTGAGGCTGTCCTGCATGTAGCCGACCAGGATGCCGTCCTCGATCAGCGGGGTGCACTGGCTCGGGTGGCCTTCGTCGTCGATGTTCAACGAACCGCGGCGACCGTCGAGGGTGCCGTCGTCGACGATGGTCACCCCCGGTGCGGCGACGCGCTCGCCGATGCGGCCGGCGTAGACGCTGGTGCCCTTGCGGTTGAAGTCGCCTTCCAGGCCGTGGCCGACCGCTTCGTGCAGCAACACGCCCGGCCAACCCGGGCCGAGCACCACCGGCATCATGCCGGCCGGCGCCGGCACCGCGTCCAGGTTCACCAGCGCCTGGCGCAGCGCTTCCTGGGCCAGGGCTTCGGGGCGGCCGCTGGCGAACAGCGCTTCGTAGCCATAACGGCCACCACCACCGGCGTAGCCGGACTCGCGACGGCCGTTGTGTTCGACGATGACCTGCACGTTCAGGCGTACCAGCGGGCGCACGTCGGCCGCCAGCACGCCGTCGCTGCGGGCGATCAGCACCGTATCGACGCCGCCGGACAGGCTCACCATCACCTGCTTCACGCGCGGGTCGGCGGCACGCAGGTAGCCATCCAGGCGCTTGAGCACCTCGACCTTGGCCTCGTTGCCGATGCCGTCGATCGGGTCCAGCGCCGGGTACAGCGCGCGCGCATTGCCGCGCAGCAGCGAACGTCCGGTCTGCGCACCGCCCTCGCGCGAGATCGCGCGCGCCGACTGCGCCGCCGCCAGCAGCGCATCGGCATGGATGTCATCGGAGTAGGCGAAGCCGGTCTTCTCGCCGGAAATCGCCCGCACGCCCACGCCCTGCTCGATGGAATGGGCGCCGTCCTTGACGATGCCGTCTTCCACGCTCCAGCTCTCGCGGCGGGCGTGCTGGAAATATAGGTCGCCGAAGTCGACACCAGGGCCGAGCAGCTGCCCGAAGGTGCGCTCCAGGCCGGCGGTATCCAGGCCGCCGGGGCGCAGCAGGCGGTCTTGGGCAAGCGTCAGGGCGATATCAGTCATGGTTTCGATCTGGGGGTGCGGGGGCGCTCAGGCAAGCCCCGTGAACGGGAAGCCGTGCTCAGCGCGAGCGCGGCAGGTCGGTGACGGTCGGCGGAATGGCCGGTGCAGGTGCCGGCACGGGCGGTGATGGGGTCTTGTCGCGGCTGCGCTCGATCACTTCCACCTTCGGCTCCTTCCATGGACCGGTCACCTTGTAGGTACGGGCGCCAATCTCGCCCAGCGGCTTGGACAATACCGCATTGGTGGCCGCGCCCAGCGCCGCCCCCACCGGGCCGCCGGCCACCGCACCGACCACGGTCAGCAGGTTGCCCGCGCGCGGGTTGACGTCGATGGTCTGGTCGAACTGCTGGTTGCGCAGGTCGGCCTGGCCACGGATGGTGATGTTGGCCGCCGGGCCTTCGATCAGCACCTTGTCGGTGCGCGCCATGCCCTGACCGAACTGCATGCTGCCCTCGATCTGGTTGAACGCGAAGCCCTTGGAGAAGAAGTCGCGGAAATCGAACATCATCCGCCGCGGCAGCTGCGCGACGCTGAGCAGGCCCAGCACGCGGCCGGCGCCCGGCTCCAGCTCCAGCAGCTGGCCATTGCGCGCATGCAGGTCGAGGCTGCCCTGCAGGTTGCCCAGCTGGAAGTCCGACGGCCCCCCGCTCCAGGCCGCCTGCAGCTGCGCCTGGCCGGAACCGCCGCGCAGCTGGCCGCCGTAATCAAGGTTCTGCATCAGCCCGCCCAGGTCCTCGCTGCGCACCTGCGCGGTCAGTTCGGTACGGGCGCCGCCCGTACGGCCGAGCCAGCGGCCGGTGATGTCGATTTCCTGGTCCGGCGCGCGGAAGCGCAACGCGTCCACGTTCAGGCCGTTGGCCAGCGGGCGCGTGCGCAGCACCGCCTGGCCCAGCACCACCTTGCCGAACTTCAGGTCGGCGATGTCCAGCGCGAACGGCGGCAGCTTGGCCGGGTCCATGTCATTGGCACCGGCCTGTACCCGCGCCGGCGCGGCGGCCGCACCCGGTGCCGTCGGCAGTGACTGCCAGTGCACGCGGTCAAGCTGGCCGCTGATGGTGCCGCCGTCGGCGTTGGGTACGGTCAGGCGGCCGGCCAGCGACGGCCCGTCCAGGCGCACGTCCAGTGCCTGCGGGCCCGGGTGCAGCTGCAGCCGGGTCTGCTCGAACACTCCGCCGATCAGCTTGAGCTGGCCGACCTGCACGTCGACCGCGCGCAGCGGCATCGCGTCGTCGTCACTTCCACCGCGCGCCAGGCTGATCCACTCCAGCGCATCCAGGGTCGGGCTGCGGCCATTGACCGTCAGTCCGCTCGCCGGCGGCTCGCGGTCGACATGGTCGCTGCCCAGCGTGACCTGCACACCGGTCTGGTTGTTGTGGCTGCGCGCGGCCAGGGCCAGGCGCTGGCCGAACGCTACGTCGATGCGGCCGGCGCCCATCGGCAGCTGCGCGGCCACCGTGGTCGCCAGCGGCTCGGCGGCCGGCTTGTCCAGCGGCGCCGGCAGGTCGAGCCGGGTGCCGACCAGGTCCGAACTCAGTCGCAGCTCGCTCGGCGGCGCAGGCGCGCCGGGCGCCACCTTGGGCAGGTTGACGCCGATGGTCCAGGCCGAATTGCCGTTGATGTAAGGCTTGAGCCAGGCCATCTCGGGAGCACGGTCGATCAGCACGCTGGCATCGAGGCGGGCGGTCAGCTGCGACTCGAAGGCGCGCGTGCTGTCATGCACGTAACCGCCGGCACGCAGGCTCAGCCGTCCTTCCTGGCCGAGGTGGCGCACCGCCAGGTCCTCGGCGCCGAAACCGCCATTGCTGTAGCGCGCCTGCCCGTGCATGTTGTCAAAGGTCAGCTGGAAGCGCTTGTCGACCAGCTTCACGCCGGCCAGATCGACCGTGCCCTGCAGGTGGCCCTCGCCTTCATCCTGATGCAGCGGCTGCAGCAGATCGAAGGTCACATGGGCCGGACCGCTGGCGACCAGATTGTCCAGCGTATCGCCGTAATCCTTGTGCAACGGGCTCAGGCGCAGCATCGCCAGCAGCTTGCCGGCCTCGCTCGGCGCATCGGCACGTACGTACAACGGCTGGTGCCCGAAGTCCGGAATGCCCGCTTCGAATTTCTGTACCGCCACGCCGGCAAGATCACCCCGTCCACGCATGTCGAAGCCAGGGCCGATGAAGGCGATGTCGGCGTCGACCTGGCTCATCAGCGGCCAGTCGTGCTGGAAGCGGATGTCGCCATTGGTGATGTGGCCGGTGGCCTCGAAGCGGCCATCATTGTTGTCGAACGGCCAGTCGTCCAGGTCACCGGTGACCAGGCCGACGCCATTGCGTACCTGGCCGCCAGCCAGCGCCATGTCCAGCCAGTCGGTGGCGCCCTTGCTCATCTTGGAGTGGATCCAGAAGCGCTTGGCCGCCGTCATCGGCACGTCGTCCAGCTTCGCGGCCAGCTGCAGCCACGGCCGCGTGCCGTCGCCCTGGAACCAGACCCCGCCGCGCACGTCGGCCGCGTAGTCGGTGCCTTCCACACGCATCGCCGGCGTCCCGATCCGCCAACCACCGCCCTCGTCGCGCCAGCCCACGATCTGTCCGGCCAGGTGCAGGTCATGGCGCACGCCGAAGCCGGTCGGCCAATCGAACTGCAGCTGCCGTTGCGGTTGCAGCTGCAGGCTGAAGCCGTCGGCGTCGCCTTCAAAGCGCCCGCCCAGGCCGCGCAGGCCGGGCGAGTTGCCCACGCTGGCGAAACCCAGCGACTGCAGTTCACCCTGCGCCCACAGGGGGCCATCGCGTTCGCCCGACAGCTGCAACGCGCGCACGTCCAGCTGCGGCCTGGACAGGAACAGCCAGCGACGCAGGCCCGGCTCAAGGCGATCACTCAGGGCCAGCGCACGCAGTGCGATGCCGGCCTGCACTTCACCGGAACGGACCTGCAGCTGTTTGCCGACCTGCAGCTGCAGGCCATCGAGGCGCTGCTCGCCGTCTTCATTCTTCAGCCGCAGCTGCGGTACCTGCAGCGCCCAGCCCTCGGCCTGGCGCTGCCAGCGCAGGCGGGCCTGCAGTCGCTGCAGCTGCAGCTGCGGCGCCGCCATGCCGGGTATCGGTGCGCCATCAATGCGCACGTCGCGCAGGTCCGAATCCGTGGTCAGCGCCACCGGCGCGAAATCGCGCAAGGTCAACCACAGGTTCAACTCGCCCTTGCCCTCGCGCAGGCGCACGCCGCCAGCCGCCAGCAAGGGCGCCCAGGCGTGGAAATCGACCGGGTCGGCGCCCAGCCAGGCCTCGCCGTTGCCGCGCGCACGGTCCACGTCCAGCACCGCGGTCAGCGGCAGCGCTTCGGGCTGCGCCCAGGCGCGTACGCCCACGCGCAGGCGATCGCCATTGACCCGCATGCGCAGGTCGATGCGCGGCAGCGTGGTGTCGATGCCCAACGTCGGCGCGTGCACGCCCAGGCGCCCTCCGATCACCTGCAGCTCGCCCAGCCGGCGCAGCGCATCCAGCGGATCGCCGCCGTTGTCCGATTGCGGCAGCCCGCGCACCGTCCAGCGTCCGTCCTCGCCCTGCTGCAGATCCAGCGCCAAGCCACGCAGGCGCAGCTCGGTCAGCGAGCGCCCGGGCAGCAGCCCGCTGTACATCGATACCAGCACCTCGGCCTCGCCGATCGCCAGGCCCTGCCCGGCGCCGATGCGCAGGCCTTTCAGCTGCAGCAGCGGGCCACGACGGGTCCAGGCTGTCTGCAGCTGGTCGAAACGCACCGGCTGGCCGGCACGCTCGCTCAGCCAAGCGGCGATCCTGTCAGGATGACGCTCGGCCAGCGGCAGCAGCTGGCTGAGCGTGCCCACCAGCAGTGCAAGCCCGACCAGGCCCACCGCACAGGCGGCAATGAAATGACGGCGGATCCTTCGCAGTCGCAGGCGCGGCGGCGCGCTCATCGGCCACCGCCGGCCTGCAGCCGGCGAGGATCAGAGCAGAACGACATCGAATTGCTCCTGCAGGTACTGCTCGTCCGCCTGGAAGCGGATGCTCTTGCCGAGGAACTCTTCCAGCTCGGCCACCGCCGAGGATTCCTCATCGGTAATTCGCGCGACCACCTTGGTCGAGGCGATCACCAGCAGGCGCGCAGCATCGAACTGGCGCACGGCACGGGTGATCTCGCGGAAGATCTCATAGGTCACCGTCTCGGTGGTCTTGATGCTGCCGCGGCCGCTGCACTGCGGGCAGGTCTCCGACAGCTGGCGCTCCAGGCTTTCCACCGTACGCTTGCGGGTCATCTCCACCAGGCCCAGCGGCGAGAAATCATAGACCGTGGTCTTGGCATGGTCGCGGGCCAGCGCCTTTTCCAGCGTGCGCAGCACCTGGCGACGATGCTCCGCATCATCCATGTCGATGAAGTCGATGATGATGATGCCGCCCAGGTTGCGCAGCCGCAGCTGCCGCGCCACCGCCTGCGCCGCTTCCAGGTTGGTGCGGAACACCGTTTCTTCCAGGTTGCGCTGGCCGAGGAACGAGCCGGTGTTGACGTCGATGGTGGTCATCGCCTCGGTCTGGTCGATCACCAGGTAGCCACCGGATTTCAGCGGCACCTGCTTGTCCAGCGCGCGGCCGATCTCGTCCTCCACGCCGAACATGTCGAAGATCGGGCGGTCACCGGAGTACAGCTCCAGCTTCTCGGCCAGCACCGGCATGTACTTGGCGACGAAGGCCTGCAGTTGGCCGAAGGTCTCCTTCGAGTCCACCTTCACCTTGTCCACGTCCTTGCGGATCAGGTCGCGCACCGACCGCAGCGGCAGGCTCAGGTCTTCATAGATGATGCTGCACGACGGCGCTTCGCGGCCGCGGCGCTCGACCACGTTCCACACGCGCGACAGGTAGGCGATGTCCTCGGCGATGGCCTCGGCCGGCTGCCCTTCGGCGTTGGTGCGCACGATGTAGCCGTAGCCGCCGTGCTGCGCCGACAACTCGGTCACCAGCGCCTTCAGGCGGGCGCGCTCGGTTTCATCCTCGATGCGCGCGGACACCCCCACCACCTTGGACTGCGGCAGCAGCACCATGTAGCGCGAGGGAATGCTGATCTGCGTGGTCAGGCGTGCACCCTTGGTGCCGATCGGGTCCTTCACCACCTGCACCACGATGTCCTGGCCGTCACGCAGCAGCTCGACGATCGGCACGCTGGCCGGCGGCGGCAGGGTCGTGTTCTCGGTGTCGGCACTGGCCACCGGGGCCGGGCGCACCACGTCGTTGGCGTGCAGGAACGCGGCGCGCTCCAGGCCGACCTCGACGAACGCGGCCTGCATGCCGGGCATGACCCGCTGCACCTTGCCCTTGTAGATGTTGCCGACCACACCCCGGCGCCAGCCGCGCTCGATGTGCAGTTCCTGCAGCATGCCGTTCTCGATCACCGCGACCCGGGTTTCGCGGGGGGTCACATTGACCAGGATTTCCTCAGACATCGGCAGCCTCCCTGGCGGCATCGGCAGTGGGGGCCGGCACGCCACAGCGCGCCAGCAGACGATCGGTATGCAGCAATGGCAGCCCCATGACGCCGGAGTAGCTGCCGGAAAGATGTTCGATCCAGCGCTCGGCCCCGCCCTGGATGGCGTAGGCCCCGGCCTTGTCCAACGGCTCGCCGGTGGCGACATAGGCGGCGATGTCGGCGGCGGCGATCGGGGCGAAGGTCACTTCGGAAATGACCAGTTCGCTGTCCAGCCCGTCGGCGCCGACCACCACCACCGCAGTCATCACCTGGTGGGTGCGCCCGGCCAGGCGCGCCAGCATCGCGCGCGCGCCGGCGGCGTCGGCCGGCTTGCCGAACACTTCACCGTCCAGCACCACCTCGGTGTCCGAGCCGAGCACCCGCGCCTGCGGGTCTTCGGCCAGCACCCGGGCCAGCCCGGCGCGCGCCTTGTCGGCGGCGACCCGGCACACATACTGTTCGGCACTCTCGGTCGCGGCGCGCTGCTCGACGACCTCCAGGTCCAGGGCCTGGAAGGGGCGTCCGAGTCGGGCCAGCAACTGGTTGCGTCGGGGGGAGCGGGAAGCAAGATAGAGCATCGGCACAGCATAACCTGAGCCCGTCACCTGAATCGTCGGCAACCCGTTACGGAACGCGTACAACCCCTTACAGGCTCACAGCGCGTTCATCGCTACGACACCACCCTCACCGCACAACAAGGAGATCCCATGCGCCTGACCGCCACCCCGCTGCTGCTCGCCCTGTCCCTCGCCCTTGGAACCTCGATGACTGCCCATGCTGCTCCGTCGTCGCCGTCGATCGCCGCCGCGGCCGAAGGCACCCTGCTGAACATTTCGGCCAACGCCGAGGCCACCCGCGTGCCGGACGTCGCCACCCTGTCGGCCGGCGTGGTCACCCAGGCCGCCGACGGCAACAGCGCCATGCGCCAGAACGCCCAGCAGATGGACAAGGTGCTGGCCGCGATCAAGGCCGCCGGCATCGCCGAGCGCGACGTGCAGACCAGCGGCGTCAGCCTCAACCCGCAGTACCGCTATGCCGACAACGAGGCGCCGAAGATCACCGGCTACCAGGCCAGCAACACGGTCAGCCTGAAGGTCCGTGACATCGCCAAGCTCGGCAAGGTGCTCGATGCGCTGGCCGCTCAGGGCGCCAACCAGATCAACGGCCCCAGCTTCGAGATCGACCAGCCGGAACCGGTCTATGACGAAGCCCGCTTGGCCGCGCTGAAGAAGGCCCAGGCCCGCGCCCAGACCTATGCCAAGTCGCTGGGCCTGCAGGTGCGCCGCATCGTCAGCATCTCCGAGAACAGCAGCGGCGGTTTCCGCCCGATGCAGATGATGCGCACCATGGCGGCCGGTGCGGCGATGGACAAGGCCACCCCGGTCGCACCGGGCGAATCGACCGTCTCGGTCAACCTGGACGTGGTGTTCGAACTGGGCCGCTGATCGCGTCCGCCGCGGTCGACGACACAGGCGGGTCCCGCAGGGGGCCCGCCTTTTTCGTGCCCTCCGCCGACACTGGCTGAAGGCCAGCCCAACGATCATGCCCCTGCCTCTAGGCAGTAGCCGTCGTGCCGCGCTACTGATGGACTGCCAGCCGCGTGCGGCAACCCCGCCACGGGCCCCTGGTGCGTTGAGGACTTCGTCACTGGCATGGAGGTGGATCATGGTTCGTACGTACCCCGTTGCATCCCTGCATTTCGACCCCGCCCGGGTGGCCGCCTGGAGCGCGGCGATCGCCCTGCACCTGCTGGCCTTCCTGTTGCTGCTCATCCCTGCGACCTACCAGGCCGTGCAGGTCCCGCGTGAAAAGACGCCGGTCCGGCTGATCGAGAAGATCCCGCCACCGCCAACGCCGCCGGTTCCGGTCACGCCCAAGGAGATCGTCCAGGTGGTGCCGAAACCGCGAACGCAGCCGGTGGTGCCGCCACTGCCCGCGCCCACCGCGACCGTGGAGGAGACCCAGGGCATCGCGTTGCCGGCCACCGAACCGGCTCCGCCGCAGCTGGCGCCCAGCATCGACACGTCCACCCCTCTGGCCGGCGCCCAGCTGCAGTACCGCAGCGCCCCGCCGCCGACCTACCCCATCCAGTCCCTGCGCAACCACGAACAGGGCACGGTGCTGTTGCGGGTGGAAGTGGACAGCCATGGCCAACCGGTCGCGGTCAGCGTCGAGCGCAGCAGCGGCTCGCGCAACCTGGACCAGGCCGCCCGCCAGCAGGTGCTCCGGCACTGGCGCTTCGAGCCTGCCCAGCGTGACGGCGTGGCAGTTCCGGCCATCGGCCTGGTACCGGTACAGTTCTCGCTGCCCGACTGAGCCCCACCACCGGCCCGGCCTCGCGCCGGGCCGGTCCCTGCCGCTGCCCGGGAAATGCGGAGAGGCCAGGGACCAAGCGTTACCGATTAAGCAAAATTTCACGACTTCGTCACCTGCAGGAAACCTAGATTGGCGCGTCCCGGTATCGATCCGGCGACAGCCCTCAACGCTACGGTTTTCCAGTTAGGAGAGAAGCTGTGAAACACCCGATCCAACGGCCCGCCAGCCGCCGCCGCAGCACCCTGGCATCGTCCATCACCCACATCCTCACCGGCGGCGCCCTGCTGCTGGCCGGCGCCGTCGCTTCCTCCTCCGCCTTCGCGCAGGAAAAGGCCACCAACCTCGACCGCATCACGGTCACCGGCTCCAACATCCCGCGCACCAACACCGAGACACCGTCGCCGGTGCAGGTGGTGACCCGCCAGGAAATCGACCGCACCGGCAAGACCTCGCTGGCCGAGTACCTGCAGACCATCACCGCCGATGGCGCCGGCTCGATTCCCAAGACCTTCGGCAACGGTTTCGCCGGCGGTGGTGCCGGCATCTCGCTGCGCGGCCTGGGCGCCGGCTCGACGCTGGTACTGTTGAACGGCCGCCGCATGGCCACCTATGGCCTGGCCGATGACGGACAGAAGGTCTTCACCGACCTCAGCACCATTCCGCTCGATGCCGTCGAGCGCGTGGAAGTCCTGAAGGACGGCGCTTCGGCGATCTACGGCTCCGATGCCATCGCTGGCGTGGTCAACATCATCCTGCGCAGCGACTTCCAGGGCGCCATCCTGCGTGGCTCCTACGGCCTGTCCGGTGACAGCGATGGCGACGCCCGGAAGGCAACCCTGACCGCCGGTACCGGCGACCTGGCCACCGATGGCTGGAACGCCTTCTTCAGCCTGGACGTTGGCAAGACCGACGCGATCAAGATCAGCGACCGCAAGAACCGCAAGTGGATCGGTACCGGTGACACCCGCCCGTGGGGCTATGACAAGACCGCCCAGTTCCTCGGCGGTGCCTACACCCGTGGTGGCACCTCCGGCGGTTCCGGCCCGAATGGCTCCTACCTCGACGCCACCGGCCATCTGGTGCCGCTGCCGGGTTGCGCCGGCCTGACCACCATCGGTGGGCAGACCCCGGCCAGCATCGCCGCCGATGGCTGCCTGTGGGATCCGGCGCAGCAGTACCGCGACCTGATTCCGGAAGAGAAGTACGTCAACGTGTTCGGTCGCGCCAGCTTCGCCTTCGGTGAAGGCGGCGAGATCTACACCGAGATCGGCTACTCGAAGAAGGAAACCATCTTCAGCAACACCCCGTCCGGCGTGTCGGGCGGCTGGGGCTATCCGGGCGGCCCGGTCAACGCCAACAGTGGCCCCGGTGCCACCGTGCTGGGCCCGAACCATCCCGACAACCCGACCCCGGGCACGGCGCGCCGCGTGCGTTACTCGGCCTGGGATGTCGGCCCGCGCGTGACCGACAACACCAATGAGTTCAACCGCTTCCTGGTCGGCATCAAGGGCAACTGGGGCGACTGGAGCTACGACACCGCCTACCTGCACTCGGGCACCGACCTGACCAACAAGCGCACCGGCTTCCTGCGCTACAGCGCCGTCCAGTGTGCACTGGGCAATGCCAACTGCGCCGGTGGCGTGTGGCGTATCGGTGATGATGCCGGCAAGAACTCGCAGGCGCTGTACGACTACATCTCGCCCACGATCAGCGCCCGCGCCAAGTCCAGCCTGGACATGTTCGACTTCACCGTCTCGCGCAGCCTGATGGACCTGAAGGGTGGTCCGCTGGGCCTGGCGATCGGTACCGAGTGGCGCAAGACCAGCAACAGCCTGACCCCGCAGACCTACACCGACCAGGGCGACATCATCGGCCTGGGCTACTCGGCCTATGACGGCACCCAGAACGTCTACGCCGGCTACGTCGAACTGTCGGCACCGGTGCTGGAACAGCTGGAACTGTCCGGCGCCCTGCGTTACGACAAGTACGAAAGCGGCGAAGGCAAGGCTACGCCGAAGCTGGGCGTGAAGTGGACCCCGGCCGACTGGATCGCCCTGCGCGCCAGCTACGCCGAAGGTTTCCGCGCGCCGAACCCGGCCGAGAACGGTGACGGTGGCCTGGCCGCCTTCTCCACTGCGGTCGACCCGGTGCGTTGCCAGATCAGCGGCGGCGCTGCCAGCGAATGTGGCGCCAATTCGGTGGCGATCATCACCAAGCCGAACAAGCTGCTGAAGCCGGAAGAGTCCAAGAGCTACTCGGTCGGCATCGTGCTGCAGCCGACTTCGACCACCTCGATGACCGTCGATGCCTGGCAGATCAAGCGTACCAACGAGATCGTGCAGGGCAGCACGGCGGCGGCGATCCTGGCCGGCAACGTGCTGCGCGACAGCAACAATCTCAATGGCGTGGCCAACAGCGGCACCATCCTGGCGGTCAACACCGGCTACGTGAATGCCAGCTCGTCGCGCGTGCGCGGTATCGATACCGATATCCGCCAGACCTTCGAGATCGGCCCGGGCCAGCTGGAGCTGGACCTGCAGTGGAGCCACATCCTGAAGTTCGAGCGCACCGAAGGCGGCGACACGGTTGATTACGTGGGTACCCACGGCAACTGCGACGTCACCAACTGCATCGGTACGCCGAAGGACAAGGTCAACTTCGGCACCACCTGGAAGCAGGGCCCGTGGAGCGTCAGCGGCATCGTCAACTACATCAGCAAGATGGACAACATCGACAGCCGTGGTGGCAGCTACCTGGCCTTCTACGCTGACGGTACGCCGGTGAAGAAGATCTCTTCGTTCACCACGATGGACCTGTCCGGTCGCTGGAGCATCAACGACTCGTTCGAACTCAACGCCTCGGTGGCCAACGTGTTCGACCGCATCGCCCCGCTCGATCCGACCACCTACGGCGCGGTGAACTACAACCCGATGCACTTCTCCGGTGCGCTGGGCCGTTACTACACCGTCGGCTTCAAGTACACGTTCAAGTAAGACCGGTTGCAGCGTCACCTTCGAAGGCCCGGGCCGTTGCCCGGGCCTTCGTCGTTTTCACGCGGGCCGGTTCCTGCAGGCTGGCGCTTGCCTGCTGACTCTTGCGGACATGTTCACGAGGACATGGCTACCGTATGCTCGCGGCATTCGCGCCGCAGGGGATCTCCATGGCCGCGACATCGCAACGGCTGGGCCTGCCCGCGTTGACTGCACTGGTAGTCGGCTCGATGGTCGGCGCCGGCATCTTTTCACTGCCGCAGAACGTCGCGCGCAGCGCCGGCCCGGCCGCCGCCTTGATCGGCTGGGCGGTCAGTGGCGCCGGCATGCTGATGCTGGCCTTCGTGTTTCAGGCCCTGGCCAATCGTCGCCCCGACCTGGATACCGGCATCTACGCCTATGCGCGCGAAGGCTTCGGCAACTACATCGGCTTCTCCGCGGCGTGGGGCTACTGGGTGGCGTCGGTGCTCGGCAACGCCAGCTTCTTCGTACTGATCTTCAGTGGCCTCGGCCACTTCGTGCCGGTCTTCGGTGAAGGCAATACACCCGCCGCCGTGGCCGCTTCATCACTGCTGCTGTGGACCGTGCACCTGCTGGTGCTGCGCGGCCTGCGCACGGCCGCCATCGTCAACGGCCTGGTGACGGTGGCCAAGCTGCTGCCCATCGCGTTGTTCCTGATCCTGGCGGCGGGCGCGTTCCGCATGGACGTGTTCCGCGCCGATTTCCTCGGTACGCCCGCACTCGGCGACCTCGGCCAGCAGCTGCGCGGCATGATGCTGGTGACCGTGTGGGTGTTCATCGGCATCGAAGGGGCCAGCATCTATTCGCGACGTGCCGCGCGCCGTGCCGACGTCGGCCGTGCCACGGTGATCGGTTTCCTCGGGGTCTGGCTGCTGCTGGTACTGGTCAGCCTGCTGTCGATGGGCGTGCTGTCGCAGGCCGAACTGGCCGGGCTGCCCAACCCGTCGATGGCCTACGTGCTGCGCGCCATCGTCGGCGAATGGGGCGCGACGGTGATCATCATCGGTTCGATCGTCTCCGTACTCGGCGCATTGCTGGCCTGGGTGCTGCTGTGCGCCGAAGTGCTGTATGCCGCCGCCGGTGATGGCACCATGCCGGCCTTCCTCGGCCGCGAGAACGCGCGTGGCGTGCCGGCCAATGCACTGTGGTTGAGCAATGGCCTGATCCAGTTGTTCCTGCTGATGGTGCTGGTCAGTTCGGGCAGCTACACCGGGCTGGTGCTGCTCGCTGCGTCGATGAGCCTGGTGCCCTACTTCCTGTCCACCGCGTTCGGCGTGCAGCTGGCCTGGCGCGGGCAGGCCTACGCCGGCGAACCAGGCGTGCGCTGGCGCGATTTCGGGGTCGCACTGCTGGCCAGCGCCTATGCGCTGTGGCTGGTGTATGCCGGCGGCCTGGACAACCTGCTGCTGTCGGTACTGCTGTACGTGCCCGGCGTGGTGTTGTTCGCTTTGACCCGGCGCCAGCGCGGCGAGCGGGTATTCACGCGCTGGGAGTGGGTACTGTTCGGCGCGATCCTGGCGGTGGCGATCGCCACGCTGGTGGCCTTCTGCAGAGGTGAGCTGGCACTGTAGAGCCGAGCCCGCGCTCGGCTTCACACATGCAGCCGAGCATGGCTCGGCTCTACAACTGGCGTTCCGCCAGCATGCCGATATCCTGCATCCAGCGCTCGGCCAGCTGCGGCCACGCCGCGACCGGTGCATCCTTAATGCGCAGCCCGAATGCGTGGCCGCCGCGTGCAAACAGATGCATTTCCACCGGCGCGCCCGCGTCCGCCAGGGCACGGTAATAGGCCAGCGATTCACGCACGTCATCGGTGCGATCGTCGGTGGCCTGCGCGATGAACGTCGGCGGCACCTTGTCATCCACGGTGATGTCCCTGACCAGCGACAATCCCTTCCCGTGCCCTGCCCACAGGTGCCCGGAATACATCACCATCGCGAAATCGGGACGGCTGGGTTGCTCATCCGCAGCATCGACCGGCGCGTAGCTGCGCAGCGCGTGCGTGCTCAGCCCCGCCACCACGTGACCACCGGCGGAAAAGCCGATCACCCCGACCCGCTTCGGATTGATGGACCAGCGCTCGGCCTGCGCGCGCAGCAGGCCCATTGCACGCTGTGCATCCTGCAGGGCCATCGGCACTTTCGGAATGTCGCGGCAGTTGCACTCGGGGTCCCAGTTCGGGCCAGAGGCTGGCACCCGGTACTTCAGCAATGCACAGGTGATGCCCTGTGCGGTCAGCCAGCCGCAGATCTCGCTGCCTTCCAGGTCCATCGCCAGCACCCGATAGCCTCCGCCAGGCACCACCATCACCGCGGTGCCGGTGGCCGGTCCCTTCGGTGGAAACACGGTGAGGGTCGGCGCAGCGACGTTCTGCAGCATCATCCAGTGTTCGCCACTGGCTTCGGAGATCACTTCGCTGACCTGCTCGGGCCCCTTCAACTTCGGCGGCGCGCTCACCGTGCCCTGCGGCCACAACGGAAGCTCGGTGGTGCCCTGTGGCGGATGCCAGGTGGAAGGCGCGGCCTTCGTTGTGGCGAACGGCACCATCGCCAGCAGCAGGAAGCTCGAGGACAGCAGCACGCGCATGATCGGCATCCATGGTTGCAGCAGCAGAGTGTAGCGACAAAAAAAAACCTGCATCTTGCGATGCAGGTTTCTCAAGGTGGCGCCCGAAGTTGGACTCGAACCAACGACCCCCTGATTAACAGTCAAGTGCTCTAACCGGCTGAGCTATTCGGGCAGACGACTAGTATAACCACTCTTCACGCGCGATGGTAGGGGTGATTGGCAATCATTGCGGCGGCCCGATACAGCTGCTCGGCCACCACCAGGCGCACCAGCATGTGCGGCAGCGTCAGCGGTCCGATCGACCACTTCTCATCGGCCAGCGCGGACACCTCCGGCGAATGCCCTTCCGGGCCACCAATCAGGAACGCCAGGTCGCGGCCCTGCCCGCGCCAATGCTCCAGGCGCTGTGCCAGCTGTTCGGAACTCAGCTGTCGTCCTGGCACATCCAGTGCCACCACATAGGCGTTCTTCGGCAGCGCGGCGATGACCCGCTTGCCTTCATCTTCAGTGGCGCGGCGCGGATCACGCCCCTTGCCGCGCAAGCCGGGCTCGATTTCCACCAGCTCGAACGGCAGCCAGTGCGACAGCCGCTTCTGGTACTCGGCGAAGCCCTGCGCGACCCAGCTGGGCGCGCGTTCACCGGTGGCGATCAGGCGGGCTTTCATCTACACGGTCCTCCAAAACGTCGACGGCGCCATCGGCGCCGTCGAAGGGATGCATCAACGTGCGGCTCAGGCCACTTCGTCGTCGCTGGACGGCGGCTGGTCGCCAACGGTCCACAGGCGCTCGAGGGCGTAGAACTCACGCACGCGCGGCAGCATCACGTGGACGATCACGTCGCCCAGATCGACCAGCACCCACTCGGCTTCGCGCTCGCCTTCAACACCCAGCGGCATCACGTCGATGTTCTTGGCGAAGCGCACGACTTCATCGGCGATCGACTTGACGTGGCGGGTCGAGGTGCCCGAAACGACGATCATGTAGTCGGCAACGCTGGACCGGCCGCGCACGTCGATCTCGACCAGGTCCTTGGCCTTCAGGTCTTCGGTGGCTTGGCGGACGCTGGCCAGCAGTTCCGGCACGGACGGCGGCGGGCTGGGCAGATCGACCTTGATGGTCTGGGGCTGGGTCTGGTTGCTCAAAGTGGATCGACTCGATAAACGTGGGGGCGATTATACGGGGATGGCACGGCGGCGCCATTCACGCCGTGGCCGGGCGGTACAGCCCGTGTGCAGCGACGTAGTCCGCGACGGCCGGCGGCAGCAGGGCGCGCCAGGGGCCACCGGCGGCGATCTGCGAGCGCACGGCGCTGGCCGATTCCTCGCGCAGCGGGTGGTGCAGGCGCAGGATGCGCCCGGCCGGGCTGGCGAACAGGGCCTGTTCGTTGTCGGCCCAGCGCCCCTGCAGGGCACGCCCCAGTTCACCGTCGATCGACGCCTGCAGCGGGCTGCCCGGCCGCTCGGCCACCACGAAGTGGGCCAGCCCGAACAGGGCCTCCCATTCGTGCCAGCCGGACAGGCCCAGCAGGCTGTCGGCGCCCACCAGCCAGGCCAGGGGCCGGCTTGGGCCCAGCTCGCCACGCAGCTCGCGCAGGGTATCGACGGTGTAGGACGGACGACCGGGATAGCGCGTGGCACGGTCCAGTTCACGACGGTCCAGCAGCAGGCCCGGCTCGTCGCCGATGGCCAGCGACAACATGGTGCAGCGCTGCTCGGCGGTGGCGCCGGGCACCGCACGGTGCGGAGGATCGCCTGCCGGCAACATGCGCACGGCCACCTGCAGTTCGTCCCGGGCGGCTCGCGCGATTGCCAGATGCCCCAGGTGCACCGGATCGAAGGTGCCCCCGTAATAGATCCGCAGGCTCATCGCTCAGGCCCGCGCCAGCAGGCGCACGGCACGCGGTTCGGCCACGGCCACCAGCAGGCGCTCCAGCGCCAGCCAGGCATCGCCGTCGGCCCGCCCCTTGGCGATGCGGTCGACCAGCCCGGCTTCGGCCACGAAGCGTTCCCAGCGCTTGCCTTCCGGGTGCCGCTGCAGCGCGCGCTTGTAGGGCGCCTGCCGTGATTCCCAGATGCCACGCGATTTCATTTCGGCGGCCAGGTTGCCGCCACGGGCCTGCACACGGGCCAGGCCGGCACCGGCCAGCAGTTCTCGGATCACGATCGGCATCAGTGCGGCCACCGCTTCGCCTTCGCCGCGCAGGCCAGCCAGCATGCGCAGTACGGCCGGCGGCTGGCCGGAGAACGTCGCCTCCACCAGCCGGAACACGTCGTAGCGGGCAGCGTCAGCCACCAGCGATTCCATCCGCTCCACATCCAGCGGCTGGCCATCGGCCAACAGCGCCAGCTTGTCGATTTCCTGGGCGGCGGCCAGCAGGTTGCCCTCCACCCGCTCGGCCAGGCGCTGCACGGCGGCCGGGTCGGCACGCAGGCCCTTGCCGCGCAGGCGGCGCTCGATCCAGTCCGGCAGTTCGTGCGGCTTGATCGCCCAGGCCACCGACAGCACGCCGATGCGGCTGACCGCCTCGGCCCACTTGCCCTGATGGGCCTTGCTCCATTCATTGGCGGTGATCATCAGCACCACGTCCGGCGCCGGATTGGCGCAGAACTGGCTGATCACTTCCGCGCCGTCCTTGCCGGGCTTGCCGCTGGGCAGGCGCACCTCGACCAGGCGGCGGGCGCTGAACAGGCTGGGCGCATTGAAGCTGGCGTCGAGCTGGTTCCAGTCGAAATCCCGCCCGTCGGCGTCGAACACTTCGCGTTCGCCGATGCCGGAAGCGCGCGCGCGCGCGCGGACGGCATCTGCCGCCTCCAGCACGCGCAGGGTTTCCGGGCCTGCGATCAGGTACACCGGCGCCAACGGGGTGTCAGCGCCCTGGCTGGCCAGCTGCTCCGGACGCAGTTCCATCGTCGCTGCCGCTCAGTGCTTGGCGTCGGCGGCCGGCACCGCACCCTCGATCGGCTTGGCCTTCGGCGCGGACAGGCTGCCGCCCTTCTCGATCTCGGCGCGGACCACGCTGTCGATACGGCGGATGATCGAGGCGGACATTTCCCGGCGCAGCTCCGTGGCCAGGATTTCGCGTTCGGTGGTGGTACCGGTGGCGTCGGTCGGCGGCGACACATAGTCGCGCGACAGTTCGATCACCTGCTGCGGCACCAGTTCGCTGCCATCCTCGCGACGGAAGATGAAGATCACCGCGTAGCGCAGGCTGTATTCCTGTGCGCGGCCCTGCGAGTCGATGGCGATCGGCAGGTCACCCCAGCGCTCGGACAGCACCTGCAACTGGGCGTTGGGTCCCTTGCTGTCCTCATCGGCCAGCTTGGCACCGGAGGCCAGCAGGCTGCGGTTGAGCAGCTTGACCAGTTCACTGTACGGGGCGGTGGAGACCACCTTCACCGGGGCAGTGTCGGTCGGCAGCATCAGCTTGTTGCGCAGATGGAAACCGCAGCCGGCGAGGCCGAGGACAAGAACGAGGGCAAGCAGGATTCGGGTCATGGAGACAGTCTGGCGGAGCCGGGCGATCACGGCAACACACAGCGTGCCCGAAGCCGCGTGAATGCAGGGCCATCAGGCGCCCGGCCCTGCTCATGGAATGGCACCGGCCACCGCGCGGGTGACCGGTGCCGGGGACATCAGGCAGCGACGATGTTCACGATCTTGCCCGGGACGATGATGATCTTGCGCACCGTCAGGCCTTCCATGAACCTGGCCGCGTTGGGCTCGGCCAGGGCCAGCGCCTCGACCTGCTCGCGCGCGGCATCGGCCGCCACCTCGATGGTGCCACGCAGCTTGCCGTTGACCTGCACCGCCAGGGTCAGCGCATCGCGCACCAGCGCGCTGCTGTCGGCCTGCGGGAACGGCTGGTCTTCCAGCAGCGTCTCGCCATGACCCAGCACCTGCCACAGGGCGTGGCTGGCATGCGGGGTGATCGGGTTGAGCAGCAGCACGATCGCCTGCAGCGCTTCCTGGCGCACCGCGCGGCCCTGCTCGCTGCCATCCTCGAACTTGGCCAGCGCGTTCATCAGCTCCATCACCGCAGCGATCGCGGTATTGAAGCTGTGGCGGCGGCCATAGTCGTCACCGACCTTGCCGATGGTTTCATGGGTCTTGCGGCGCAGCGCCTTCTGGTTGGCATCCAGCGCCGCGATATCCAGTGCCGGGGCGGCACCGTCGGCAGCGTGCTTCTGCACCTGGGCCCAGAGGCGGCGCAGGAAGCGGGCCATGCCGTCCACGCCGGCTTCGTTCCACTCCAGCGACTGTTCCGGCGGTGCGGCGAACATCGAGAACAGGCGCACGGTATCGGCGCCGTACTTGCCGACCATCGCCTGCGGGTCCACGCCGTTGTTCTTCGACTTGGACATCTTCTCGGTACCACCGACCACCACCGGCTGGCCGTCGGCGATCAGGGTGGCGCCGGTGATGCGGCCGCGCTCGTCGCGCTGCACTTCCACGTCGGCCGGGTTGATCCAGTCCTTCGAGCCGTCCGGGTTCGGGCGGTAATAGGTTTCGGCGATCACCATGCCCTGGCACAGCAGGTTGCGCGCCGGTTCGTTGCTGTCCACCATCCGCGCGTCGCGCAGCAGCTTGTGGTAGAAGCGGAAATACATCAGGTGCAGGATCGCGTGCTCGATGCCACCGATGTACTGGTCCACCGGCAGCCAGTAGTTGCCGCGCTTGTCGACCGCATCACGGGCACCCGGCGAGGTGTAGCGGGCGTAGTACCAGCTCGACTCCATGAAGGTGTCGAAGGTGTCGGTCTCGCGCTCGGCCGCGCCGCCGCAATCCGGGCAGGTGGTCTTGCGCCATTCCGGATCGGTCTTGATCGGCGAGCCGGTACCGGCGAAGGCCACGTCTTCCGGCAGCACCACCGGCAGCTGCTCTTCCGGCACCGGCACCGCGCCGCACTTGGCGCAGTAGATCACCGGAATCGGGCAACCCCAGTAGCGCTGGCGGCTCACGCCCCAGTCGCGCAGGCGGTAGTTGACGCGGCGCTGACCCTGGGCCTTGCGCTCGAAACGTTCGGCCAGGGCTTCAAAGGCGCCCTGGAAATCCAGGCCGTCGAACTCGGCCGAGTTCACCAGCTCGAACGCACGGTTCTTGTCGCTGTACCAGTCCTGCCAGCGGCTACCGTCCCAGTTGCGCTCCTCTTCGGTGCGCGCATCCTTCAGCGCGATCACCTGCTTGATCGGCAGGCCGTACTTGTTGGCCACTTCGTTGTCGCGCTGGTCATGGCCCGGAACGGCCATCACCGCGCCGGTGCCGTAGCCCATCAGCACGAAGTTGGCGACCCACACCGGCACCGGCTCGCCGGTGACCGGATGCAGCGCGCGCAGGCCGGTGTCCATGCCGCGCTTTTCCTGGGTTTCCAGTTCAGCCTCGGACACGCCACCCTGCTTCAGGTCGGCCAGCATCGCCGCCAGCTCCGGGTTGTTCTTCGCCGCATGCAGCGCCAGCGGGTGCTCGGCGGCGATCGACACGAAGGTCACGCCCATCACCGTGTCCGGGCGGGTGGTGAACACGCGCAGCGGGTCCAGCGCGCTGCCATCGACATCGCGCACATCGAACTGGATCTCCAGGCCCTCGGAACGGCCGATCCAGTTGCGCTGCATGGTCTTGACCGATTCCGGCCAGCCGTCCAGCTCGTCCAGGCCGTCCAGCAGTTCCTGGGCGTAGTCGGTGATGCGCAGGAACCATTGCGGGATCTCGCGCTTCTCCACCAGCGCACCGGAGCGCCAGCCGCGGCCGTCGATGACCTGCTCGTTGGCCAGCACGGTCTGGTCGACCGGGTCCCAGTTCACCACCGCGTTGCGGCGGTAGGCCAGGCCCTTGCGCATCAGGCGGGTGAACATGCGCTGCTCGTGGACGTAATAGTCCGGACGGCAGGTGGCGAACTCGCGCGACCAGTCGATGGCATAGCCCAGCGACTTCAGCTGGCTGCGCATGTGGTCGATGTTCTTGTAGGTCCACGCCGCCGGCGCGGTCTTGTTCTTGATCGCAGCGTTTTCCGCCGGCAGGCCGAACGCGTCCCAGCCCATCGGCTGCAGCACGTTGTGGCCGGTCATGCGCTTGTAGCGGCTGATCACGTCGCCGATCGTGTAATTGCGCACGTGGCCCATGTGCAGCGCACCGGACGGGTACGGAAGCATCGACAGGCAGTAGTACTTCGGCTTGTCCGAAGTCTCGTCGACCTCGAAGGCACGGGTGGCGTCCCAGTACTGCTGGGCGGCGGATTCAACCTGCTGCGGGTCGTAGGCGTTGGTTTCAGCGCTGGTCATGGAACACGCGGATGCGGCGGCAAAGCGGTACAGCGTACCGCAGTGCGGCAAATGGCTCCAATCCTGCCTGCCGGACGCCGGCGCCGCGGCGCTCGGGGAGGCGTCTCAGCGCGGGCGCGACAGCGGCAGGGCCGCCGCCAGCCAGACCAGCCAGCAGGCGAACGCGAGCCGTTGTGCCATCGGCGCCGGCAGTGTGCCCTGCAGGGCGAACGCCGCCAGCGCGGCCAGCACGCCGCAGCCCAGGGCCACTGCGCCCGAGGCCCGGCCATGCGCCTGGCGCAGATGGGACACGCCCAGCAGCACGGTGCCGGCGACGAAACCCAGCACCCAGATCATCCAGGCGCTGGCATGCAGCTGGCTGGCGGGCCCATGCAGGTCATCCACGTCCAGTGGCAGCAGCCCCATCGCGGCAAAGGCCAGACCGGCCAGCAGCAGCATCTGGCTGCCGACCCGTGGCGCCCAGCCAGCAGTGGCCGGCAGACTGCGGCGCAGGCGCTCAGCCACCGCCACCGCCAGCACGCCGGGCAGCACGAAACCCAGCAGATTGAAGGCCAGCGCATGCGGTACACCGCGCGCACCCAGCAGCGCCACCGGGTGGCGAGCCTGGGCATAGCCGTCCAGGCCGGCACCGAAGCCGGCCACGGCCAGGACGAATACGACTGCCGCAAGCAGCCCCAACCAACGATCAAGCCGGACCACGGACATTGCGCGCAATCACCCGGAAAGGAATGGACCACGGCATTGTCGCGGCAGCGGCGCGATGCGCCAAGCGCGGCGCATTCCAGAGCACTTCAATATCCGCCTGCTGCGCCTACCGTGATGCTCGAGGCATGGCAGTTCCGCCCTGTCGCAAGCGCGCCTCCCCATCGAAGCCTGTCGCCTCCGGCTAGTGGGTGATCCACTCGCTGCACTGCGCCCCTGCCGGCCCGCCAGCACCACTCGAGGGCGTACTCCGTGATCGCAGGGTTGAGACCGACATCGATCGTCACCATAGAATCGGTCTCCAGATGCCAAGCGATGCCTCCCCCATGACCGAGACGACCTACGTATTCGACGCCACCACTGCGACCTTCGAGGCCGAAGTCCTGCAGAAGTCGCTGCAGACGCCGGTGCTGGTCGACTTCTGGGCCACCTGGTGCGGGCCGTGCAAGACCCTGGGCCCGATGCTGGAAAAGCTGGCTGCCGAGTACAACGGCGCTTTCGAGCTGGCCAAGGTCGATGTCGACAAGGAACAGCAGATCGCGGCGGCCTTCCAGATCCGCTCGGTGCCCACCGTGTTCCTGGTCAAGGGCGGCCAGCTGGTGGACGGCTTCCCCGGCGCCATTCCGGAAGGCCAGCTGCGTGAATTCCTGGCCCAGCACGGCATCGTGCCGGCCGATGTCGGCGATGCCGCCCCTGAAGATGACGCCCCGCTGGACCCGCAGGCGCAGGTCGACGTACTGCGCGCGCAGATCGCCGCCGAGCCGGACAAGGATGAGCTGAAGCTCGACCTGGCCCTGGCCCTGCTGCAGATCGGCGGCGTGGACGAGGCCGGTACCCTGATCGACGGCCTGCCGGCCAATCTGGCCACCGACGACCGCGCCGTGCGCGCCCGTGCCCGCCTGGCCTTCGCCGCTGCGCTGAAGGATGCCCCGGCGGCCGAGGTGCTGGAGGCCCGCATCGCCGCTGATGGCAAGGATCTCAAGGCCCGCCACCTGCGCGGCGTGCAGCTGCTGCTGGGCGGGCATGACGAGGCCGCCCTGGCGCAGTTCCTGGAAATGCTGCGGATCGACCGTGGATTCGAGGAGGGCCTGCCACGCAAAGCCTTGATCGACGCCTTCAATGTGATCTCCGACGAGGACCTGGTGGGCCAGTACCGCCGCAGGATGGCGTCGCTGCTGTTCTGAACGGAAGCCCGCTCCGTTCAGAATCCCTGCACTGAACGCGGGCAATAATGCGCGCGCTGGCGGCCTTGCGGTCGCCACGATCCGTTCGGGGGGATGAGGTCGGGGCCATGGGGTCTTGCAGCTGCACCCCCGCATTGCCGGGATTGCAAACTGTGACCGTCGTCCGCTCTCTGTCGTTCGCCATGCGTTTAACGGGCGCCCTGCTCTGCGCCCTCCTCCTGCCGCCTGCCATCGCCGGCGCCCAGGACTGGAACTACCGGGTCCGGCCCGGCGACACCCTGTGGGACCTGGGGGGGCTGTACCTAAAACCCTCGGTACGCTGGCAGCAGCTGCAGCAGCACAACCGCATCGACAACCCCTACCAGTTGCCGCCGGGCCAGCTGCTGCGCTTCCCGATCAGCTGGCTGCGCACCGAACCGGCGCCGGCCCGGGTGCTGTCGGTGCGCGGCAAGGTCGAGCTGTCCGGTGCCGATGGCACGGCGACCCGTGCGCTCCAGGCCGGCGAGCAGCTGCATATCGGTGACACCGTGGAAACCGAGGGCGATTCCAGCATCACGCTGGAATTTGCCGATGCCTCGCGCCTGCAGCTGCGCGAATACTCGCGCCTGCGCCTGGACCAGCTCAGCCGCTATGGCCACACCGGCATGGTCGACACCCGCCTGCGCCTGCAGCAGGGGCGCGCCAGCAACCGGGTGACGCCGGCGCGCGGCCCGGCCTCGCGCTACATCATCGATGCGCCCACCGCGACCAGCAGCGTGCGCGGCACGGTGTTCCGGGTCAGCGCCGGGGATACCGGGCACGTCGGCGCCACCGAGGTCCTGCAGGGCAAGGTGCAGGTCGGCAACCCCCATGGCCAGCGCTTGGTACGGCCGGGGCAGTCCACCCGCAGCAGCAGCGCCGATGCGGCCCCCGCCGCGGTCTCGGCCCTGCTGCCGGCGCCGGCGCTGCGCAATGACGCGCTGCGCCTGGCGCCGCTGCCGACCCTGCTTGCCTGGGAACCGGTCACTGGCGCCGATCACTACCGGGTGGAAGTGGTGCAGGCGGCAACGCCGGAGATCCTGCTGTTCGCCACCACCACCGCCGACACCCGGTTGGCGATCGGCGACCTGCCGCCCGGCCAGCTGCGCCTGCTGTTGCGCGCGGTCGACGCACAGGGCGTCGAAGGCCTGGATGCGAGCGCCGATTTCGAGCTCAGTGACCAGCCACCGCCGCCGCTGACCGTATCGCCGCTGCATGGGCAGACGATCAACAGCGACCGCCCGCGCTTCCGCTGGAGCCGGGCCCCCGGTGCACGCAGCAGCGTGCTGCAGATCGCCGCCGAACCCAGCTTCCGGCAGCCACTGCAGGAGCAGGCTACCCATGCGACCGACCTGCGCCTGGCGCAACCGCTGCCGCCCGGACAGTACTACTGGCGCGTGGCCTCGCGCGATGCTGAAGGCCACCAGGGCCGCTATGGCCAGGCGCTGCCGCTGCAGCTGAGCAACGAGCCGGTGGACCCGGCACTGCAACCGCCCGAGGCCGCGCACGGCGAGCTCACCCTGCGCTGGCAGGCCGGCAGCGAAGGCCAGCGCTACCGGGTGCAGGTGGATCGCCGCGGTGACTTCAAGGCCCCACTGATCGATGAAACCGTGGCCCAGCCGCAGGTGAGCTTCAAGCGCCCGTGGAGCGGCACGCTGCACGTGCGCGTGCAGTACATCGACGATGACGGCCACGCCGGCGAGTTCTCTCCTGCCCAGCAGATCCCGTTGCCATGCCGCCTGTGCTACGGCGCCGGTGGCGGTGCACTGCTGCTCTGGTTGTTGTTGTGAGGCGCTCGCCGCTGCCATGGTCGAAGCGGATCCTGCTGGCCCTGCTGGCCGGCGTGCTGACCATCGTGGCCAGCCAGGGCCAATGGCTGTGGCGCCAGGACGAGGCAGCCTATGACGCACTGATCGGCAACTGGGACTACCGCCCCGACCCCAGCGTGCTGATCGTGGCCATCGACGAAGGCAGCCTGCAGCGTATCGGCCAGTGGCCCTGGCCGCGCTCGGTGCATGCCCGCCTGCTGGACCGCCTGACCGATGCCGGCGCCGAACGCGTTGCGCTGGACCTGATGCTGTCCGAACCCGACCGTCGCGACAGCCGCCAGGATGATGAGCTGGCGGCCGCGATCCGACGCAACGGCCGGGTGGTGCTGCCGGTGCTGGCGGCACCGGCGGCCGGCGACCGCATGGCCGAGGAAATGCTGCCGATCCCGCAGATCGCCGCCAGTGCCGCCGCGATCGGCCACACCGATGTCGAGGTGGATGGGGACGGCGTCGCCCGCGGCGTCTATCTGCACGCCGGTATCGGACGGCCGCACTGGCCGGCACTGGGCCTGGCACTGGCCGACCTGCCGGCGGGTGCGGTACGCGGCCTGCCCGACCCCGACCCGGCGCTGGGCTCGCCCTATCAATGGCGTCGCGATGATTACGTGCGCGTGCGCTACGCCGGCCCGCCCGAGCGGCTGCCGCAGGTGTCCTATGCGGACGTGCTCGATGGGCACGTGGATGGAGCGATGCTGCATGGCCGCCGCATCGTGGTCGGCATGACGGCCAGCGGCATCGCGCCTCGCCTGCTGACCCCGACCACCCGCGAGTTCTGGATGAGCGGCAGCGAGTACCAGGCCAACATCACCTCGATGCTGCTGCAGCACAAGCAGATCGACGTGCTGCCGCACGCCTGGCAGCACGCCATCAGTGGCGTGCTGGTGGCGCTGTGCGTGATCCTGCTCGGCCTGCGCCTGCCGTGGCTGGTCGCGCTGTGTTCGCTGCCGATGCCGCCGCTGCTGAGCTGGCTGCTGCTGCGCACCGGTGACCTGTGGTGGGCACCGGCCAGCGCGATGCTGGGCGTGGTGCTGGCACTGCTGGTCTGGGCGGTGTGGCGGATCTCGGCCTGGCACCGCCTGGCCAACCGCGATGCCCTCACCGGCCTGGGCAACCGCCTTCGCTTCGAGCAGTCACTGCAGCAGGAATGCGACGCCGCGCGGCGCAGTGGCAAGCCATTGAGCCTGGCGCTGATCGACGTCGACCACTTCAAGCGCCACAACGACCGCCATGGCCACCAGGTCGGTGACCGCGTGCTGCGTGATGTCGCCCGCCTGATCGGCGCGCATGCCCGTCGCCCGCGCGACATGGCGGCGCGCTACGGTGGCGACGAATTCGCACTGGTGCTGCCGGATACGCCGGCCGAGGGCGCGCGCCGGGTGATCGAGGACCTGATTGCCTGCGTGCGTGCACTGCCGGCGCCGGGCGATGGCAGCGATGACGGCGTCACGCTCACCATCGGGGTATTCACCCGCGTGCCCGACGGTGACCTGCAACCGCACCATTTCGTGGAAGGCGCCGACACCGCCCTTTACCAGGCCAAGGCCAACGGCCGCGACGGGTTCATGATCGACGGCGGGACGTGACTCCCGGGGTGCAACATACGCATGCGAATGGTTAGACTGGGCACCTCGCCCCGCGCCCCGGACCCGCATGAACGCCCGCCTGTTCCGCTTCGGCATCAACCTCTGGCCGCCGTTCCTGTTCACCGGCATCCACGTCACCCGGATCACGCCCGATTACCGGCAGATCGACGTGGCACTGCGACTGCGGCCGTGGAACCGCAATTACGTGGGCACGCATTTCGGCGGCAGCCTGTTCGCGATGACCGATCCATTCTGGATGCTGGGCCTGCTGCACATCCTCGGCCGTGACTATTACGTGTGGGACCGGGCCGGTGCGATCGATTTCCTCAAGCCTGGCCGGGGCACGGTGCGCACTTCGTTCCGCATCGATGATGCACTGCTGGCCGAACTGCGTGCCGAAGCGGCCGGCGGCGAAAAGGTGCTGCGCTGGTTCAGCAACGATGTCGTCGACGAAAGCGGCGAAGTGGTCGCCCAGGTACGCAAGCAGGTGTACCTGCGGTTGAAGCCGCACGCACGCTGATCCAGCACGCGCGCGCTATCCTCGGCCTCCCTGCCATGGAGGCTCCGATGCGCTCGTATGCGCTTGCCACACTGCTGACCCTGCTGTCCTTCACCGCCCACGCCCTCGACCTGCCACCGGTGCAATATCCGACGCTGCCGGCCCAGGCGGCCAATGCCGCCGGTTTCGTCCCCCAGGGCTGGGCACTTGAATCGAGTGTCGAAGGCGATCTCGACCAGGATGGCCGCGCGGACCTGGTGCTGGTGCTGCGTCAGCAGGCGCCACGCAACGTCATCGAGCACGATGGCTTGGGTCCCTCGCCGTACGACAGCAACCCGCGCATTCTCGCCGTGGCGTGGTCGCGCCCGTCCGGCTATGTGCTGGCGGTGCAGGACCACCAGCTGATACCACGCCCCTACAATCCGGTGATGAGCGACCCGCTCGAAGACGGCGGCGTCAGCATCCAGCGGGGCACCCTGAAGGTCGCACTGTTTTCATTCGCCAGCGCGGGCAGCTGGTCAATGGGCACGACCGCCTTTACCTTCCGTTGGCAGGACGATGCCTTTGCGCTGATCGGCTACGACCAGAATTCGGTGATGCGCAATTCCGGGCAGACCGAGTCGGTGAGCGTGAACTTCTCCACTGGCAGGGTAAAGCGGAGCGAAGGCAGCATCGAGGACGACAAGGACAGCGTGCACTGGGAGCCCCTGCACAGCCGCCGCCGCTGGACGCTGCAGACCATCGGTGATGGCTGGGCATTCGATCCGCTGGCGGGCAGCGACTGAGACGCTGCTCAATCGCGCGCAGCAGCGGCCGGGGCGTTCTCCATCACCAGCGGCACCGACAGCCATGGGCTCTCGTCGGTGCTGCGCGACGGTGAACGCCGCGGCACCTGCAGACGGCGGCCATCGGCCGACAGCTGCGGTGCCCGCACCGGCGAGCGGAACTGCGCAGGCAGGCGCTGCAGCGCATCCACCGGATCCTGCGCCTGCTGCCTCAGCCAGCGCTGCGCGCCGATCAGCCGCACCATCGCGGCGGCATCCTGGGTCCGTGACGAATAGGCCGGATAGACCGGGCGGGCAATATCGGTCAGCACGCACCCCAGGATGTTCGACAGGCAGCCAAAGTCATGCTGCGGCGGTGCCGGCACCGGCAGCGGGCGATCTGCTTCCAGCGCCGCCATCGCCGCCGCGCCGCAGGCCCAGCCCAGATTGCCCGCCGCGCGCGCCAGGGTACTGCTGCGATCCAGGACCAGCACCCCGCCGAATTCCTGCGCCGAGGTTTCGATCGCAGCCCGGCTCATCGCGTACTCACCCTGCATCGCACGGCACAGGCTCTGTTCGGCGGCCAGCATCGGCTGCATTGCCTGATCGCATTCCGCTGGCAACGGATGGTCGGCCGGCAGTTCGACCAGCATGTCGGCCAGCAGTTGGGCATTGGCCTGCACCAGGCTGGCACCGATGATGCTCTCCACCAGGTAACTGCCGCCCGTCACCAGCCGCCGGCCCAGCTGAAGCCCCCTGCAACTGCCACGCAGCGCACCGTCGATATCGCCCTGCACATAGGCCAGCGCGCGTGCGCTGGTGGCATCGATCATCAGGCCATAGGTCGGCATCGGCACCAGGATGCCGTCGCCCTTGGGCCGGAATGGCGACACGAAGTGGTCCGCATCGGCCAGCTGGTCCAGGCGCGCATGCAGCTGCTGGTGGCCAGCGTGGGCATCGACGAAGCGCTGCGGGTCGGCGCGCACCTGGCCCAGGCAGTCACTGGCGGTCGGCCCGCAGCTGGCCGCCGGTCGTGATCGCAGCGCGTCATGGTCCTCCGCCAGCTGCGGTCCGGCGCCGCCATTGCCGCGCGGATCGGCCTCCCAACGCTGCACGTCGCGGGCCAGGGCCTGTTCGCGCTGGCGCGCGTCCAGATCGTCGAACGCGAGCGTCCACAGCAGCGCAAAACCGTTGTGGCCGTGGACAGGCAGGCGGGCCTGCAGGCGCTGCTGGGCCTGTAGCCGCGATTCCGGCACCGGCCACATGCGCGAGGCGCACCACACCACGATGGCCAGCACCAGAAGGCCTGCCAGGGTCCAACCCAGTCCGCGCAGAATCTTCAACACAGCTTCCCTTCCATGTGCCGTTGCCGCAGTCGATTGCCCAGCGTAATCGAGCGGCCGTGACCGCTACAATGCGCACATGTCGCTCGAAGCCCCCGCCCTGGTCCCCCGCCCCTCCCTGCAGCGCCTGTTCCTGACCGGCCTGCTGACCCTGCTGCCGATCTGGCTGACCTGGGTCGTGGTCAAGTTCGTGTTCGTGCTGCTGTCGGGCATTTCCAGCCCGTTGGTGGTGCCACTTTCCGAGCAGATCGCGACAAGCTTTCCGCACTACCTCGGCTGGGTCCGGGCCGAGTGGATCCAGAACACCATCGCCCTGCTGGCCACCCTGCTGGTGATCCTGGCGGTGGGCGTGGCCAGCCGCCGCGTGCTGGGCCAGCGCCTGCTGCGCTGGGTCGGCGCGGTCATCAAGCGCATTCCGCTGGCCAGCATCATCTACGACAGCGCCAAGAAGCTGCTGGACATGCTGCAGACCGAACCGGGCAGCACCCAGCGCGTGGTGCTGATCGACTTCCCGCACCGCGACATGAAGTCGGTCGGGCTGGTCACCCGCGTGATCAAGGAACACGGCACCGACCGTGAACTGGCCGCGGTGTACGTGCCAACCACGCCGAACCCGACTTCGGGTTACCTGGAAATCGTGCCGGTGGAACTGCTGACCCCGACCGACTGGACCGTCGACCAGGCCATGAGCTTCATCATTTCCGGCGGCGCCGTCGCGCCGTCCAGCGTTCCGTTCACGCGCGCCGGCGATCGCCCCGGCGATCGCAGCGAATGACCGCGGCGCCGATCGAGCGCCCGTTGCAGGACCGCGCGGTCCTGCTGTTCATCGTGCTGGCTGCGTTCTTCTGCGGCAATGCGGTGCTGGCCGAACTGATCGGGGTGAAGATCTTCGCGCTGGAAGACACCCTCGGCATCGATCCGCTGAACTGGAACCTGTTCGGCCAGACCGGTTCGCTCAGCTTCACCGCCGGCACCCTGCTATGGCCGGTGGTGTTCATCATGACCGACACCATCAACGAGTTCTTCGGCAAGCGCGGCGTGCGCTTCATCTCGTGGCTGGCCGTGGTCCTGATCGCCTATGGCTTCCTGTTCGCCTTCGCGGCGATCTCGCTGGCGCCGGCCAGCTGGTGGATCACCTCCATGGACGGGCACGGCGTGCCGGACTACCAGGCCGCATTCGCAGCGGTGTTCGGCCAGGGCATGTGGACCATCGCCGGTTCACTGGTGGCCTTCCTGCTCGGCCAGCTGATCGACGTGGCGGTGTTCCATCGCATCCGCCAGGCCACCGGCGAGCGCCACGTGTGGCTGCGTGCGACCGGGTCCACCGCGATCTCGCAGGTGGTGGACAGCTTCGTGGTGATCTGGATCGCCTTCGTGCTCGGCCCGCAGCACTGGCCGACCTCGCTGTTCCTGGCCGTCAGCAGCGTCAACTACATCTACAAGATGGGCTTTGCAATTGCCCTGATTCCGGTGCTGTACCTGATGCGGCGTGCGATCACCCGCTATCTGGGCGCAGACAGGGCCGCTGCGCTGCGCGCGGCGGCGGCGGCTGACTGAAGCCCCAGCGGCGGCAAGCTGACTGCGCCTTCACGCTGGCCGTACGCGGCCGGATCGTGCAAGCTCCACGGTCTGTGTTCCACGGAAGCTCCTGATGCCGCATCCCACCCGCGCCCTGGCCGCCGCCATCGCCGCGTTGTTCCTGTTCAGTGCCGTGCCGTCGGCCGAAGCAGCGAAAAAGAAAGCCAGCCGCCCTGCCGCCGCGCAGACCCGCCAGGCTGCCAAGCCCAAGGCCAGGCCCGCCCGCGCCACCGCGCCGGCGCGTGGCAGCTCGGCACGCCGCGCCGCGCCGCGTCCGGTCGCGCCGGCCCGTGCCGTACCCAAGCAGGTACAGCTGGAGCGCCTGTACGACGAGTACTGGGATGCCTCGATGCGGTTGAACCCGCTGCAGGCCACCTTCCAGGGCGAATCCCGCTACAACGACCAGCTGCCCAACATCCTGTCCGCCGCCTGGCGCCAGCAGTCGCACGACTTCACCACGCAATGGCTGGGCAAGGTCGAGAAGCTCGGCAGTGATGGCCTGCAGGGCCAGGACCTGCTCAGCTACGAGATCTTCGTGCGCGACGCACGCGCCTCGCTGGCCGCCGAGCGCTGCCCGAGCTGGATGATGCCGATCAGCCAGTACTACAACATCGGCAGCATCATGGCGATCCTCGGTGCCGGTGCCGGCGCGCAGCCATTCAACACCGTGCAGGACTACGACACCTGGTCGCGCCGTTCGCTGGGCATTCCCGAACTGTTCGACCAGGCCATCGACAACATGCGCCAAGGCATGAAGGCCGGCGTGGTACAGCCGCGCGACCTGATGGAAAAAGTGCTGCCGCAACTGGATGCGGTGATCAAGCCGACCGCCGAAGAGAGCATCTTCTGGTCGCCGATCCGCACCATGCCCAACACCATCCCGGCCGAGGACAAGGCGCGCATCAGCGCCGAGTACAAGCGCATGATCGAACTGCGCATCATGCCGGCCTATCGCGCCCTGCGCGGCTTCATCGCCACCGAATACCTGCCGGCCACGCGCGCCAGCAGCGGCCTGGGCGCACTGCCCGATGGCCAGGCCTGGTACGCCAGCCTGATCGTGCAGACCACCGCCAGCGACCAGACCGCCGCGCAGCTGCACGCGCTGGGCGAACAACGCGTGCAGGAACTGCAGGCGCAGATCGCCACGGTGATGAAGGATGCCAAGCTGCGCGGCACCCCCACCAAGCTGCTGCGCAGCATGCGCAACGACCGCCAGTTCCAGTACGGCGATGCCAATGCGCTGATCAACCGTTACCGCCAGGTGCAGCAGCAGGTCAACGCACGCCTGCCGCAGGTGCTGGATACCTTGCCGAAGGCGCCGCTGGACGTACGCGCGGTGGAACCGGAGCGTGCGCTCACCGCCGCTGCCGCTGCCTACCAGCCGGCACTGCCCGGGCAATCCGCGGTGCTGTACGTGAACACCCGCGACCTGCCCGGCCGCAAGCGCTGGAACGTGCCGGTGCAGTACCTGCATGAAGCGATCCCCGGCCACCACGTGCAGCTGGGCCTGCAGCAGGAGCTGGCCAAGCTGCCGCGCTTCCGCCGCCTCGGTGGCGATCTCGCCTTCGTCGAAGGCTGGGGCCTGTACGCCGAAACGCTGGGCGAGGACCTGGGCATCTACACCGATCCCTACGACCGCATCGGCTACCTGTACTCGCGCCTGCTGCGCGCCGCCCGCGTGGTGGCCGATACCGGCGTGAATGCCCAGGGCTGGAGCAAGCAGCAGGCTGTCACCTACCTGCAGAAGACCGTGGACATGAGCAGCGACGATGCCAACGCCGAAGTCGAGCGGGTCATGGCCCAGCCTGGCCAGGCACTGTCGAACGTGGCCGGCCTGACCACCATTGTCGCCCTGCGCGACAAGGCCAGGGCGCGCCAGGGCGCCGCCTTCGACCTGCGCCGCTTCCACGCCGAACTGCTGAAGGACGGCTCGATGCCGCTGGACGTGCTGGACCGCAAGATGGAACGCTGGATGGCCCAGCCGGCCAGCGCCACGCCCGCCCCGTCACCCTGAGCCTTCCGGAGCCGCCATGCGACCTGCCGTCGCCCTGTTCGCCGCCGTGCTGGGCCTGCTGCCGCTGGCCACCGTTGCCGCACCGGTGCTGGCCCCACCGGATGCGGGCATCGACGGCCTGATGCAGGCCTACGACGGCCAGGTGCCCGGCGCCGCCGTACTGGTGCTGCATGACGGCAAACCGGTATTCCGGCGCGGCTATGGCCTGGCGGTGGTGGAGGACGGCACGGCGGTCACCGCGGCCAGCAACTTCCGGCTGGCCTCGGTCAGCAAGCAGTTCACCGCTGCGGCGGTGTTGCTGCTGGTGGAAGATGGCCGGCTCGGGCTGGACCAACCTGCCCGGCAATGGCTGCCCGAACTGCCCCCGGCTGCGGCCGCCATCACCATCCGCCAGCTGCTCTCGCATACCGGTGGCCTGCCCGACTACGAAGACCTGATGGACCCGGCTGATGCTCGGCAGGTGCATGACGCCGATGTGCTGACCCTGCTGTCGCGCCAGGACCGGCTGAACTTCGCGCCCGGCACGCAGTACCACTACAGCAACAGCGGCTATGCGCTGCTGGCACTGATCGTCGGCCGTGCCTCCGGCCAGGATTTCGCAGCCTTCCTGCAACAGCGCATCTTCCGCCCGCTGGGCATGGCCCACACCGTGGCCCATCAGGACGGCATCGATACCATCGCCGCACGCGCCTATGGCTACAGCTGGATCGATGGCCGTTGGCGGCGCACCGACCAGAGCACCACCAGCGCCGTGCTCGGCGATGGCGGCATCTATTCCTCGCTGGACGACCTGGCCCGCTGGGATGCGGCGCTGTACGACGACCGCCTGCTGTCGAAGGCCTCGCGCCGCGCGATGTTCAGCCCCGCCACATCGACGCCCGAACCGGATGTACCGCACTACGGGTTCGGCTGGCGGCTGAATGGCCCCGTGCAATGGCACAGCGGCGAGAGCATCGGCTTCCGCAACGTGATCGTGCGCCACCCGGAAAAACACCTGACCGTGATCGTTCTGACCAACCGCAACGACCCCGAACCCTATCCGCTGGCGCTGAAGATCGCCCAGCGCTGGCTGGACACCCTGCAATGACCGCCGATTCCGGTGCCCTGCTGGGCATCCACCACGCCGCACTGATCTGCAGCGACTACGCACGTTCAAAAGACTTCTACGTGCGCATCCTCGGCCTGCGCGTGCTGGCCGAGAACCACCGCGCCGCGCGCGATTCCTGGAAGCTGGACCTGGCCCTGCCCGACGGCGGCCAGCTGGAACTGTTCTCCTTCCCCTCGCCGCCGCCCCGTCCCAGCCGCCCGGAAGCCCAGGGCCTGCGCCACCTCGCGTTCCGCGTGGCCACGCTGGAACCCTTCATCCAGCGCCTGTCAGCGCACGGCGTAGTGTGCGAACCGATCCGCGTGGACGAGTACACCGGCCGCCGCTTCACCTTCTTCGCCGACCCCGACGACCTGCCGCTGGAGCTGTACGAAGCCGGTTGACGTCCCCGGGGGTCAGATCCCTTTTCCGACGGAAAAGGGATCTGACCCCGCATTCCCACGGTCCGTCTTATCCACGCATGGCATGGATCTGTGTCGAGCAAGGTCGACACCCACCAACCGCACCAGCACCGGCAGATCGCCGGAAACTGTCGAAGGCGGGGCATTGTGGGTTTGCGGGGTGTGAGCCGCATGGATGCGGCGACCAAGCCCCCAGGGACGGGTTTACGGCGGCCCCGCAAACCCACAGTGCCCCGCCATCCCTCAGCAAGTCCGCTTTTGCTGTTGCTCCGGCTGTTGCGGCTGCCTCTGCAGGTGCAGGGCGCAGCCCTGCAAAGCCCCCCCCTTCCCCATACCCCGCCGAATGGGTATACAGTCGACCCATGCCGGCACCGTGCCGGAATGAACCCTGGGAGGGGACCATGCGCAACACCTTCAAGACCCTGCTGCTGGCACTGCCGCTGTGCCTGGCCGCCCTGTCGGCCCAGGCCGCCGACGGCGCCGCCGGCCGCTGGAAGACCATCGACGACAAGACCGGCAAGGTGAAGTCGATCGTCGAGATCAGCCAAGCCGCCAACGGCACCCTGACCGGCAAGGTGGTCGACATCCTGCACTCGGACAAGGGCCCGAACCCGGTCTGCGATGGATGTGAAGGCGCCAACAGGAACAAGCCGGTGAAGGGCATGACCATCCTCTGGAACCTGAAGGCCGATGGCGCCAACAAGTGGTCCGGCGGCACCATCCTCGACCCGGCCAACGGCAAGACCTACAAGTCGAAGATGGAGCTGCAGCCGGGTGGCACCAGGCTGGACGTGTCCGGCTGCATCGCCTTCATCTGCCGCGCGCAGACCTGGCAGCGCGAATAAGCGCCCCGGCCCCCGCTTCATCCCCGTGACCCGGCCCCGGCCGGGTCACGTCCTTGCGGGCATGCGATACTCTGCGGTTCCCCTCGGCTTCACCCCGCGACCATGACCCGTACCGCGCTCGTCACCACCGCCCTGCCCTACGCCAACGGCCCGCTGCACCTGGGCCACCTGGTCGGCTACATCCAGGCCGACATCTGGGTGCGTGCGCGGCGAATGAGCGGCGGCAAGGCCTGGTTCGTCTGCGCCGACGACACCCACGGCACGCCGATCATGCTGGCCGCGGAAAAGGCCGGGGTCACCCCGGAAACCTTCATCGCCAACATCCAGGCCAGCCACGAACGTGACTTCGCCGCCTTCGGCGTGGCCTTCGACCACTACGACTCGACCAACTCGGCGGCCAACAAGGCACTGACCGAGCAGTTCTACCTGAAGCTGGAAGCGGCCGGCCACATCAGCCGCCGTTCGGTCGCCCAGTTCTACGACCCGGCCAAGGGCATGTTCCTGCCCGACCGCTACGTCAAGGGCATCTGCCCGAACTGCGGCAGCCCCGACCAGTACGGCGACAACTGCGAAGTCTGCGGCGCGACCTATGCACCGACCGACCTGAAGGAGCCGCGTTCGGTCATCTCCGGCGCCACGCCGGAAATGCGCGATTCGGAGCACTTCTTCTTCGAGGTGGGCCACTTCGATGCATTCCTGCGCGAATGGCTGGCCGGCGATGTCGCCCTGCCGGGCGTGAAGGCCAAGCTGGGTGAGTGGCTCAACGCCGAAGGTGGCCTGCGCGCGTGGGACATCTCGCGCGATGCGCCGTACTTCGGTTTCCAGATTCCCGGCCAGCCGGGCAAGTACTTCTATGTCTGGCTGGATGCGCCGATCGGCTACCTGTCCAGCTTCCAGACCCTGTGCGGCAAGCTCGGCGAAGACTTCGAAGCGCACCTGCGCGCCGGCACCGCCACCGAACTGCACCACTTCATCGGCAAGGACATCGTCAACTTCCACGGCCTGTTCTGGCCGGCGGTGCTGCACGGTACCGGCCACCGCGCGCCGACCCGCCTGCACGTCAATGGCTACCTGACCGTGGACGGCGCCAAGATGAGCAAGTCGCGCGGCACCTTCGTGATGGCACGTACCTTCCTCGATGCCGGCCTGGAGCCGGAAGCGCTGCGCTACTACTACGCCGCCAAGTCCGGCGGTGGCGTCGACGATCTTGACCTGAACCTGGGTGATTTCATCGCCCGCGTCAACGCCGACCTGGTCGGCAAGTTCGTCAACCTGGCCAGCCGCTGCGCCGGCTTCATCAGCAAGCGCTTCGACGGCCAGCTGGCCGCGCAGCTGCCCGACGCGGCGCAGTACCAGCGCTTCGTCGACGGCCTGGCGCCGATCCGCGAAGCCTACGAGCGCAACGACCCGGCTGCGGCGATCCGCCTGACCATGACCCTGGCCGACGAAGCCAACCGCTACATCGACGACGTCAAGCCGTGGGTCATTGCCAAGCAGGAAGGCGCCGACGCGCAGCTGCAGGCCGTGTGCAGCCAGGGCCTGAACCTGTTCCGCGTGCTGGTCACCGCACTGAAGCCGGTGCTGCCGGCCACCGCCGCGCAGGCCGAGGCCTTCCTGGCCGCGCCGGTCAATGACTGGACCGAACTGGCACAGCCGCTGCTGGGCCACCGCATCACCGACTACACCCCGCTGTTCACCCGTATCGACCCGAAGAAGATTGACGCCATGATCGACGCCTCCAAGGACACCCTGCAGCCGGCCGCCGCTGCCGCCCCCGCCGCCAGGACCGACGCCGCCAAGCCGGCCACACCGGCCCCGGCCAAGGACGACGCGAAGAGCGCCGATGCTCCGGCCTATATCGGCATCGACGATTTCGCCAAGCTCGACCTGCGCATCGGCAAGGTGCTGGTGTGCGAGTTCGTGGAAGGTTCGGACAAGCTGCTGCGCTTCGAACTGGATGCCGGCGAACTGGGCAAGCGCCAGATCTTCTCCGGCATCCGTGGCAGCTACGGCGAGCCGGAAGCCCTGGTCGGTCGCAGCGTGGTGTTCATCGCCAACCTGGCCCCGCGCAAGATGCGCTTCGGCCTGAGCGAAGGC
Organism: Stenotrophomonas sp. YJH_SMC_123; assembly: GCF_059368215.1. Classification (NCBI taxonomy): domain Bacteria; kingdom Pseudomonadati; phylum Pseudomonadota; class Gammaproteobacteria; order Lysobacterales; family Lysobacteraceae; genus Stenotrophomonas; species Stenotrophomonas sp. YJH_SMC_123. The sequence continues at coordinate 174,529 of NZ_JCAFRM010000002.1, read as the reverse complement.
ATGATCCTGTCGGCCGGTTTCGACGGCGGCGCGCTGGCGCTGCTGGACGCCGACAGCGGCGCGCAGCCGGGCATGCCGGTCCGCTGATGCCTGCAGCGGGCGCGGCCACCGCCGCGCCTGCCGGCAGCATCGGCCAGCGGAGGCAACGCGATGGGAAGCAATGGAATGGAACTGGCGCTGTTCGACTTCGACCACACCGTGACCACCTGCGATACCTATGGCCGTTTCCTGCGCCGCGTGGCCACCGCCGAACAGCTGGCGCAGGCGTGGTGGAAGGTCGGACCGTGGCTGGCCGCATACAAGCTGAAACTGATCTCGGCCGAACGCATCCGTGCACGCGTCACCCGCCTGACCTTCAGCAACCGCCACAGCGATGACATCTCCACGCTGGCCGCAGGCTTCTCGCGTGAGTTCCTGCCCGAGGTGGTGCGCCCGGAAATGCTGGAGCAGATCCGCTGGCACAGGGAACAGCAGCATACCGTGGTGATCGTGTCCGGCTCGCTGGACCTGTACCTGCGGCCATGGTGCGAGCAGCTGGGCCTGCAGCTGATCTGCAACCGGCTGGAAAGCCAGGACGGCCGCCTGACCGGTCGCTATGCCGGTGGCGACTGCGGCCCGCGCAAGGTCGAGCACATCCGTCGCCAGTTCGATCTGTCGCGCTACGTGCGCATCCATGCCTACGGTGACAGTTCCGAAGACAAGCCGATGCTGGCGCTGGCCCACGAGCGCTGGTTCCGTGGCAAACCCCTGAAGTAACCCCGACGCGCAGCCTTCGCCACGCATGAGCCTGATCCCGCCCCTGACCGAACGCCTCGACCGCCTGCTGCCGCAGACCCAATGCGGGCAGTGCGGCTACGACGGCTGCCGCCCGTATGCGCAGGCGATGGCACGCGGCGAGGTGGGCGTGGACCGCTGCCCGCCGGGCGGCGATGCCGGCGCGCGCGCGCTGGCGCAGGTACTGGGCGTGCCTGCCATTCCGTTTGATCGTTCGCGTGGCGAACACAAGGTGCCGCAGGTGGCGCTGATCGTGGAAGCCGACTGCATCGGCTGCACCAAGTGCATCCAGGCCTGCCCGGTGGACGCCATCGTCGGCGGCGCCAAGTACATGCACACGGTCATTGCCGATCTGTGCACCGGTTGCGAACTGTGCATTCCGCCGTGCCCGGTGGACTGCATCGAGTTGCTGCCCCTGTAACAGGGCGGATCCCTTTCCGCGGGAAAGGGATCCGGCCCCATCCCGCAGTTACGGCACGGCCGCCGTCACCACGATCTCGACCTTCCACTCGGCGTGGGCCAGCTTGGCTTCGAAGGTTGCGCGGGCCGGGGTCGCGCCCTCGACCACCCACTCGTCCCACGCCTTGTTCATGCCGTCGAAGTCGGCGATATCGGCCAGGAACACTTCCGCGCGCAGCACGTGCTGGCGATCACTGGCGACCAGTGCCAGCAGCTTGTCGATCTCCGCCAGCACCTGCCGGGTCTGTCCGGTGATGTCCTGGCTGGTGTCTTCCGGAATCTGGCCGGAGAGGTAGGCGACCTTGTTGTACACGGTCATTTCGGACATGCGCGGTCCGACGTCGTAACGCTCCATCATGGGCGTGGCTCCTGCGGGTGATCAGGCCTGCATTGTCCTCCAATCCGGTCGACGGTGGGTGCACGGGCACCTTCCGCGACACGTCACTACCGGGCTCCGACGGTCCCACTGGTCAAATGACGATGACAGGCGCACGATGCGCCACGCCCGCGTTGACACCGCCCTCGCCCCTCCTGCCGCACCCTTGCGCCGATGACCGTCCCCGTCGATTCCACCACTGCCCCTTCCACGCCTGCCTGGAAGCGGGTTGCCACCATCGTCATCCCGCTGCTGATCCTCGCCCTGGCCCTGCACGGCCTGGCCAACGAGTTCGACGAGCACGGCTACCGGGCCATCCGCCAGGCGTTCCGCCAGCTCAGTGGCATGCAGATCGCGCTCACCGTGGTACTCGGCCTGGCCAGTTACGCCTGCCTGATCGGCTTCGATGCCATCGGCCTGCGTCGCAGCGGCATCCGCGTGCACCCTGCGCGAGTCGGCATCACCGCGTTCCTTGCGCACACGCTGGGCCAGACCGTGGGCTTTGCCGCGTTGACCGGCGGCGCGGTGCGCCTGCGTGGCTACCGCAGCGCCGGCCTGGACCTGGCGCAGATCGGCCAGGTGGTGCTGATGAGCACGCTCGGCTTCGTGTTCGGGGCATGGCTGCTGATCAGCGTGGCACTGTGCATGGAACCTGCAGCGGCAGCGTTGGCATTGCCATTGAATCCCGATGCCGTGCGCATCGTCGGCATCGTCGCCCTGCTCGCATATCTCGGCACCGTGCTGCTGGTCGGCCGCGATGGACGGCAGTTCAGCGTGTTCGGCCATGCGTTGTGGCTGCCCGACCGCCGCACCATGATCGGCGTCACCGTGCTGAGCGTGATCGAACTGGTGCTGGCCAGTGCCGCGTTCTACGTGCTGCTGCCGGACTCCACGCCTACCGGACTGCCCGGCTTCGTCGGCCTGTACCTGGTGGCCGTGCTGGCCGGCCTGGTCTCGACCGTGCCCGCCGGCCTTGGCGTGTTCGAGTGGAGCCTGCTGAAGCTGTTGCCGCAGGTGGCACCGGCGGCGGTGCTGGCAGCGGCGCTGATCTACCGCGTCACCTACTACGTGCTGCCGCTGGTGCTGGCCACCCTGCTCGCCCTTGCGCCCGCCCTGCGCCAACCGCTGCAGGCCAGCGCCGGGGCAACCCGTGCGGGCTGGAACGCGCTGCGCCCGTGGCTGCCGCAGATCATCGCGCTGGCGGTGTTCAGCATCGGCGCCGCACTGGTCATCGACGGCACGCTGCCGACGCCACGCCGTCACCTGGTCAATGCCTCGCTGCCGATCCTGGAGACCTCGCACCTGATCGGCAGCCTCAGCGGCGTCGCACTGCTGCTGATCGGCCAGGGCCTGGCCCGGCGCAGCCACGCCGCGTGGGTGCTGGCGATGGCGGTGTGCGTGATCACCCCGCTGCCGCTGTGGCTGCGGGGTGGCCAACTGTTGATCGCCGTCTCGGCAGTGCTGGTGGCGATGGCACTGTGGGCCGCACGTCGCGAGTTCTACCGCCAGGGCGCGCTGCTGGACGAAGCCTGGTCATGGCCGTGGCTGCGCAACCTCGGCCTGGTGCTGGTCGCGGTCACCTGGCTGCTGTTCTTCACCTACAGCCATGTCGAGTACCAGAACGAGCTGTGGTGGCAGTTTGCGATATCCGGCAACGCACCACGCGCGCTGCGCGCGTTGCTGGTCGTGGCGATCGCGCTGGTGATGTTCGGCCTGGCGCGGCTGCTGCACAGCACGCGCAGCCCGCTGCCAGCCGCCGACGAGGCCACGCTGCAATCACTGGCGCCGGTACTGGCCGGTGCCACCGATACCCAGGCCTGCCTGGTACTGACCGCCGACAAGGCGGTGCTGCGCGACGAGGCGAAACAGGGCTTCGTGATGATGCAGCGCTACGGCGGTTCGCTGATCGCGATGGGCGATCCGGTCGGCCCGCCGGAGGTCGCCCGCGCATTGATCTGGCGCTTCCGCGAGGAAGCCGACCGGCTCGGCCTGCGCCCGGTGTTCTACCAGGTCGGCGAGTCCTACTGGCAGACCTACCTCGACCTGGGCCTGGGCCTGGTCAAGCTGGGCGAAGAAGCGATGGTGCCGCTGCACGATTTCGGCCTGGAAGGCCGCGAACGTGCGGACCTGCGCCAGGCCTGGAACCGGGGCAAGCGCGGCGGCCTGTCCTTCCGTGTGGCACCGGTGGAGGAAATTCCCAGCCTGCTGCCGCGCCTGCACGCGATCTCCAACGCGTGGCTGGAAGACAAGGCCGGCGACGAAAAGGGCTTTTCGCTGGGCAGCTACGACCCGGATTACCTGGTGCGGTTCCCGGTGGCACTGGTCGAGGCCGAAGGCCAGATCGTGGCGTTCGCCAACCTGTGGCAGGCGCCGGCCGGTGCCGAGCTGTCGGTGGACCTGATGCGCCACGTCAACGAGGCGCCGAAGGGCACGATGGACTTCCTCTTCATCGAGCTGTTCCTGTGGGGCCGCGCGCAGGGCTATGCACGCTTCTCGCTGGGCATGGCGCCACTGTCCGGGCTGGCGCAGCATCGCCTGGCCGGCCGCTGGAACCGCCTGGCCGGCCTGCTGGCGCGGCATGGCGAACGCTTCTACGGCTTCAGTGGCCTGCGCCGCTTCAAGTCGAAGTTCGACCCGCAGTGGCGGCCACGCTATCTCGCTGCGCCCGGTGGCATGCACCTGCCGGCCGCACTGCTGGATGCCACGCGCCTGATCTCGCTGGACCCGCGGCGCAATTGACGCCCCGCACCACCAGGCATACCCGGCGCCACCTGCCGCCCGGTAGGTGTCGACTTTGGTCGACACGCTCATCCCCAAGGCGCCCTCAGCCCCAGCGCCGACCAAGGTCGGCGTCTACCAAGCGCTACATACCGCCCTTGAGGATCACCTCGGCCAGCCGATCATAGTCACCACCGAAATGGTGGTCACCCGGCAGCTTCACCTTCTTCACACCGTCATTGGCCGGCAGGTCCGGGCACAGTGCGTCCTCATCCTTGTCGCCGTACACGCACAGCGTTTTCTCCGCCGGCAGTCTGGCCACTTCCGGCGCGATCGGCAGGCCGTCGCCGCCGCCGCCCAGCCAGTTGCTGACGTGGAACTCGAAGTCGGCCTTCTTGCCTACCGACAGCAGCACGATGCGGTCCAGCGCTGCACGGGTATCGGCATCGAGCTGGTTGATGGTCGCCGGCAGCACGTCGGCCCCCTGCGAGAAACCGATCAGCATCACCTTGTCGCGGTGCCACTGCTGGCGGTAGTGATCGATGATCTTCTGCAGGTCAGCAGCGAAACCCTTCGGCGTGCGCTCGCTCCAGAAGTAGCGCAGCGAGTCGATGCCGACCACGGCCACGCCGTGCTCGTTGAGCGACGACGCCACATCCTTGTCCAGGCCGGCCCAGCCACCATCACCGGAGACGAACACGGCCAGCGTGTCGCCGTTGCCGGTCGACGGTACTTCCACCACCGGCAGGCCCTTCAGCGCGGCCGGCGGCGGTGCCAGGCTGACGCCTGCCTGCGCACCCATCACCCGCGCTGCAGCCACCAGGCCCGGTGAGGCATCACCACGCGCCGTGCGCTTGAACTCGCGCGCCATCGCCACCTGCTGCACGAAACCGCTGGCCTCGCCCGCCTTGCAGCCGTGATCACCGGCTGCACTCAACCACGGGAAGTTCAGTTCGGCGGGTTGCAGCGTGTTGCGCTTCACGCCATCGCCGCAGACCATGCGCTCGTGGTTGTGGTCCGGGCAGAAACCAGTGGTGAGCAGGCCGGCGAACACCTGCGTATCGGCCTGCGCAGCCAGCGCATAGGCCATTTCAGCGCCTTCGCCATCGCCGCCGACCAGCGGCAGGTGGTACCCGGGCAGATGCAGCGAGGCCTGCAGCCAGCGCGAGAAATTCTCGACATCGCCGGAACCGAACGAACAGGTCGGGTTGCCTTCGCGCTTGAGCACGCCGCGCAGGTGCGCGATGTCCACGGCGGCGACCATCGCACCGTCGGCACGCAGGGCCTCGATCGGCAGACGGCTGGTATCGCCACCGGGAGTCGGTTCGTGGAACCAGATCACCACCCGCTGCGGGGTACCGGCCGGCATATGCACCGGAATCTGTTCGAACCGCCCGTGGCTGAACTGCTGCACGGTCGCTGCCGCGGTTGCCGGCAGTGCGGCCAGCGCCAGCACCACGCCCATTACCCTGCCCAGCCCTGCACGCTTCATATCGCAGCCCCGATGGAATGCGCACACGATACGCTGCCTCCACGTGCACGGCACGTACCGGTGCAGGCCGTTGGGGTTTCAGCAGGCTGCGGCGCGACGACTGCGCCGATACAGCGCCAGCGCCAGATACAGCAGCCAGCCCACGATCACCACGATCACCACTTTCTGCCCCAGCCCGCGCGGCGGCCCGCCACGCCACAGCACGTGCAGCCACAGCAGCACGAAGGCCAGCCAGGCCCAGCCCCAGAGCAGGCCGGCGGCAGACTGCCAGCCCGGTTCGCGGCGCAGGTACCAGGCCTGCAGCAGCATGCCGACGCTGGCACACAGGAACGCAGTGTTGGCCGCCAACCCGTGGATGAACGGTGCCAGCAGCGGGGTTGCTTCGGGCAGCCAGCTGTCACCGATGGCGACCGTGGCCAGGCCCAGCGCCGAGACCGTGAACAGCAGCGGCGCCGCCGCGCTGCGCCGCGGGCCGATGCTGCCGCGATAAAGGGCGATGCCGAGCAGGGTGATCGCCAGTGCCAGCAGGCAGTACGCCGCACGCAACGCCAGCCCCCACGGCCCGTGCAGGTAGAGGCTCAGCGTGGCCCGCACCCAGTCCAGGTCGGTGCGTGCGAACTGGGTCCACAGCGCGGTAACCAGGAACAGAACCAGGGCTGCCAGCGCCAGCAGCGCCGCCGGACGCGCGCGGCTCATGCGGAGGCCTCCGGGTGCCGCGCCTGCCATTCGGCCAACGCCTTGCGATAGCGCTGCAGCTCGTCGGCATACAGGTCCAGCACGCACAGCGGGCAACCGCTGCCACAGCATTCGTTGGGACCGGGCTCTTCCGGCGGCAGCGGACGGGGATCGGGATCAGGGACGGACACGGTTGGAAGCGGCAATCGGTGGAAACGGGCCCCAGTGTAGCGGGCTGGCTCAGCGACCCAGCTGCCGCCGCAGGTTGTCGCGCGCGGCCGCGTCGAGGCGCTGGTGGAAGAACTCGCTGAGGAAGATGCGCGGTGCGCGCAGCAGGCCCTGCAGGAAACGGCGGCGGCCAGCGCGATACAGGAAGCCCGGCACCACGCCCTTGTACTCTTCGGCCACGCCCCGGTCATAGGCGGTGAACACCGGTTCCGGCGCGGCCAGGATCGCCATGTCGCAGTCCAGGAACAGCGCGGCCTCGGCATCGACATCGTCCGGGCCGAGCGCGCCATGGCGGGCGGTCAGCAGGATCAGCTGCTCGACCCGGGCGGCATCGACAGCGGCGAGTTCCGGCGCCTGCGTGATCGCCTGCAGGGCCATCTGCGCCGAACGTGCTTCGTTGTCCTTTCGCCCCGCCACGTAGATCGCATCGTGGTAGAGCACGGCCAGGTAGACCTCGGCCGGCTGCTGCCAGCCGGGGCCGTCGGCAACCTCCTGGCAGTGCTGCAGCACCGCGCGCACGTGGCCGAAGTGATGGTAGGCGCGTGGTGGCGTTGCATAGCTGTCCTGCAGCGCCTGCCACTGCGCCGGAGCGAGCGTCAGCGGGGAAAAGTCCATGCCCGGATCATCCCGCCTGCGCGGTTGACGGGCAAGCTGTCGCTTTTTTCACCACGTCCTCACAACGCCCTTCGCACTAGGCCGCAACGCGGTTGTCCACAGCTTTCCCGAGCGCTGGTCCACACCGGTTGTGGATGAACGTGCGGACCGACCAACGGTCGCTGCAGCGGTGCGCGCACAGGTCTACACTCGCCTCAGGCGGGAGCGCCCGCCGCTGCCGGGAGCCGTCATGTACCGTCCTGCCGCCCGATTCGTTCTGCTCGCACTGGCCGCATTGGCAGCACCGTCCGCGATCGCACAGGATCATCCGGGAACGGCCGCGCCGCTGGCCGTTGCCAGCACCGCCACTCCGGCGATGCCGACGCCGCAGCAGGTGTTCGCGATTCCACCGGCGATGCGCGACATGCTGCGCACGCAGGTGATCAATCACGGTTACTCCCGCGAGCAGCGCCTGCAGGCGCTGGTGGAGATGATCTTCGACCGCCACGGTCTGGACCTGCAGTACGACGCCGATGCGACCTTCACCGTCAGCGAGATCTGGCAGCAGCGGCGCGCCAACTGCCTGGCCTTTACCCTGATGTTCGTCGCGCTGGCACGCGAAGCCGGCATCCAGGCACGCGTGCAGGAAGTCGGCCAGGTCGTGTCGTGGTACCAGGACCAGGCCCAGGGCCTGGTCTACAGCGTCGGCCACGTCAATGCCGGGGTCGGCTTCGCCGGCCGCTTCGCCACCGTCGATCTGGATCGCAACGTGCTGTACGACCGCCGCGGGCCGCTGCCGATCAGCCAGGCACGGGCATTGGCACACTTCTACAACAACCGCGGCGCCGAACGCATGGCCAGCGGCGATCTGGTGGGTGCACGCACCTTCTTCAATGCCGCGCTGGCACAGGACAACAGCTTCGCCGCCACCTGGAACAACCTGGGCGTGCTGGAAAACCGTACGGGCGATACCGCCGCCGCGCGCCGGGCATTGGAAACGGCGCTGCGACTGGACGGCCGCCAGGACGCTGCACTGACCAACGCCAGCGCGCTGTACCGGAAGCTGGGCATGATCATGCAGGCGCAGGCGCTGGAGCAGCGCCTGCAGTCGGTGCAGCGCGAGGATCCGTTCGCGCAGTACATGCTCGGCGCCGAGGCCGAACGCGCCGGCCGACTGGATCAGGCGATCCGCTATTACCGGCAGGCCGTGCGCCTGTACGACACCGCACACCAGTTCCACTTCGGGCTGGCGCGGGCCTATTTCCTGGCCGGCCAGCTCAAGCGCGCCGATCGTGAACTGCTGCGCGCGCAGGCGCTGGGCGGTGCCCCGCAGCAGGCGCGCTACCAGGCCAAGCTGGACAGCCTGGCCCGCTGGCGCGCACAGCAGCAGGCCAGGCGCTGAAGGCCGGTCAGGCCTTCTTGAGGAAGCAGGTCTTCAGGACCAAGCCCTTGATCTTGTCCGAGTTGCCTTCGATGTGCTCGGCATCGTCCTCGACCAGGCGGATGTTGCGGATCACGGTGCCCTGCTTGAGCGGGATCGAGGAACCCTTCACCTTCAGGTCCTTGATCACGGTGACCGTGTCACCGGCCTGCAGGGTATTGCCGTTGCTGTCACGCACGACCAGGGTCGAACCGGCACTTTCCTCGGCGGTCCATTCGAAGCCGCAGTCGGCGCAGATCCACAGCGCGCCATCGGCATAGGTGTTTTCCAGGGTGCACTGCGGGCAGGCGGGGGCAGAAGACATCAGCAAGTACCTCAAAGTGAATCAACAGCCGCCATTGTAACCGCCCGGCTCGCCTGCCCTTTTCCGGACGGCGCCCGGCTCCCGGCTTGACCCGATCCGGCCTCCCGATACGGAATGGGAGGCCGCAGGAACTTGCAGTCGGCGGCGAACTGCAGCAGAGTGCGCGGCCCCTGATCGCCCCCCGGAACTCCCCATGCGCCTCGGCATCGACTTCGGTACCAGCAACTCCGCCGCCGCCATCGTGCATGAGGGAACACTGCTGCCGATCCGCTTCGGCGACGCCGAGCAGTTCCGCACCAGTGTGTACTTCCCCGGCGTGGTGCCCGACCCGGACGACTTCCAGCTCGACGACGGCCAGGAACACCAGCTGCAGCAGATGATCGACAGCGCCGCGCGCGCGGCGCGCGCCGCCGGCCAGGAACGCACGCCGCAGGCGCTGCGCCGCGAAGCCCTGCGCGCGCTGCGCCGGGAATGGATGGAAGCCCGCGCCGGCAAGGAACGCAGCGCCAACGACCTGCTGCAGAACGCGGTCTACGGCGACGAAGCGCTGGAAGCCTATTTCGAGGAACACGAAGGCAACCTGGTGCAGAGCCCGAAGTCGATGCTCGGCTACAACCTGCACCCGCGCGCGAAGCAGACCATCACCGGCATCGCCGCGCACATCCTCGAACACATCCGCCTGACCGCCAATGCCCAGCTCGGCCGGCCGCTGCGCGCCGCCCTGCTCGGGCGCCCGGTGCAGTTCCGCAGTTCGATCGGCGCAGCCGGCAACGACCAGGCGCTGGACATCCTGCGTGAAGCGGCCACCCAGGCCGGCTTCGACCAGGTTGATTTCCTCGAGGAGCCAGCCGCGGCGGCCATGCATTACCACGCCGAAAGCCGCGAGCGGCACCAGGCGGTGATCGTCGATATCGGCGGCGGCACCACCGACATCGCCCATGCCGAAGTCGGCGGCGACGACGCCCCGCGCATCCACCGCGCCTGGGGTATCGCTCGCGGCGGTACCGACATCGACCTGGCGCTGAGCCTGTCCAGCTACATGCCGCTGTTCGGCCGCGGCATCACCCGCGTACCGGCCCACCACTACGTGGAAGCGGCCACCGTGCAGGACATGACCCGCCAGCGCGAATTCCGCCTGCACAAGTACGACCATGTCGACGCGCCCTGGGGCGAGCGCCTGCAGGCCCTGCAGGACACCGGCAACACCGCCCGCCTGTACCGTGACGTCGAACGCGCCAAGATCGCCCTCAGCGCTGCCAGCGAGCACCGCAGCACGCTGGACTACATCGCCCGCGACCTGCATGCCGACAGCAGCGCCGACGGCCTGGCCGCCGCCGCCCATGGCTACCTGGAGCAGATCCGCGAGCTGCTGGCCCAGGTCCGCAGCGACATCGGCGGCGACCCGGATGCCGTGTTCCTGACCGGTGGCATGTCCCGCGCCGGCTACCTGCGCCAGGCGGTGGCGGCCGCCTTCCCGGGCGCCCGCATGGTCCACGGCGAGCCCTCGCTGGGCGTGGTCCAGGGCCTTGCGCTGGCGGCAGCCAGCCAGGATTAACAAAACGTTACGCGGTCTAAGTTACTCTTGGTCGGCTAGAACCCTGCTGCCCCTTCCACCGGCCATGCCGGTGTGTGTCCACGGTGCAGCCTGGCCCGCCCAGCGGGCCTAGCGGCCATGCCTTCCTGGCTCGTTCATGGTCCGCGCAGCACCTGAGCCGCCATTGAGACCCGCTTTGGGCACCCGCCAGGCCCCTGAGGCCTTACAACCTGACGCAGCACCTGCACCCATCGACTGCCGCCGTTGTGACGCGGTCTGTTGCCGGTTGCCCGTGCTGCTGCAGCCCGGCGACCACGTGCCCGGCCAGTTCCTGTCACGCGACACCCACGGCCGTGCCGTGATGGCGCGCAACGAGGAAGGCTGGTGCGCGGCGATCGATCCCTATCACCTGCGCTGCACGATCTACTCGCAGCGCCCGGCGATCTGCCGCCAGTTCTCGATGGGCGGCGATGACTGCCGCCGCGAGCGGCAGGACTACCTGCGCCAGGCCGATGCCTGGGCGCTTTCCTCCCCTTCCACCTGACAGGAGCAACCATGCCCCGCAAGGCAAAGACCCCCGCGAAGGCCAGCAACAGCATCCGCAGCGAACGCAAGGGCGCGGCCGCCAGCACCGTGGTCAGCAGCGATTCGATCGCTTCGGACCTGGCAGCGTTCCGCAAGGCCGGTGGCAAGATCGAAGTCCTCGGCACTACCTGGGCGCTGAAGAAAGCCAGCTGACCCAGCTCCGACCGCGGCGGCGCTGCCGCCGCGGCCTGCCGGACCGCGCTCAGCGATCCAGGCGTACCCGCACACTGCCCGAATGCGACTGGATGCGGATGTCACCGTCGCCATTCCCGAGCCGAGTATCGAGATGGCTGCCCGGGCCGTAGCGCGGCCGTTCCACCTGGCCGGCGTCGCTGTTGATCGACCCGCTGAAGCTGTTCACCGACAGCTGCGCCGAAACCGTGCGTGGCAGGCGCAGGTTGACCGACGCGCTCACCGATTCGACATTGATACGGCCCCCCGGCGCCAGCCCGGCCGCCGACAGGTCGATGCTGCCCGACACGGTTTCCACCGCCAGCCGCTGCACCCGCCCGGCATCGACCTCGACCCGGCCGGATACCGTCTGTGCACCGATGTCACCGGACGCGCCGCCGCCGGCTTCGATGCGGCCACTGACCGTGTTCACGTCCAGCTTCGGCGTCTGCAGGCGCGCGATGACACCGCCGCTGACCGTATTGAGCTTGCTGTCGCCGCTGCGACCGGAGGCGCTCAGGCTGCCGCTGACCGTGTCGGCCTGCAGGCGGCGCACATCGATGCCGCTGATGTCCTGGCTGGCACTGACCGTACTCAGCAGCAGTTCCACCGAGCGCGGCACGTTCAGCACCAGCGTCGCGCCGCCGTTGTTGTTGCGACGCGGATACTCGATCTCCCAGCGCACGCGGTTGGCACTCTTCTCCTGGCGCAGCTGCAGGCCATCGCTTAGCGTACCGGTGAGCTGCACGTCGTTGCGGTCCCAGCCACGCACGCTCACTTTGCCGGCCACGTTGCTCAGTTCGATGCGGCCGCCGGCGGCCAGGTTGTGGCGCTCGTCGATCCGTGTGTCAGCCAGGGCCACCGCGGGCAGCAGCAACAGCGCGGCGCAGCAGGTCATCAGGGTTCGTGTCATCGGGGGTCTCCTCAGGTCGTCAGGCCGGACTCGGCGGCATAGGCCGCCTGCCGGGTCAATTCCAGCCGCAACGCATAGGTGCGCTTGAGCTGGCCAAGCAGATGCGGCGCGCGTGGATCCTGCGCCAGCGCGGCCCGGATCTGTGCCGCGCTTTCATCGAGTTCGTGCAGCGCCGGCTGCCATTCCGGCGCCCGGCCTGCGGGCAACGAGGCCACTGCCTGCTGGTACTGCTCGGTCATCGCCGCGGCCTGCAGTTGCAGGGTAGACGGCACCGGCGCGTCCGGTTGCGCATGGCGCCACGGCGCCACCGCGTAGAGCGCCAGGCTTGCGGCCAGTGCGGCCCCCACCGGCAACCACCAGCGCCGGCGCGAACGCCCCGGCAGCACCACCACGTTGCCGGTCGGCGCAGGCGCCGCCTGTGGTTCACGCGGCGGCAGCTGCGCCGACAACCGCGCCCAGCCATCGGCGGGCAGGCCGCGTTCGGATGGCAGCGCGCGCAGTCGGGCCACCAGATCGTGGTCGGAATCGTGTTCGTGTGTACTCATGTCATGTCTCCCAGCCGTGCGCGCAACAGGCCGCGCGCACGATGCAACTGTGCCTTGGAGCTGCCGACGGCCATCTGCAGCTGCGCGGCGATCTCCTGGTGTTTCCAGCCCTCGATGTCATGCAGCACCAGTACCGCGCGCGCCCTCGGCGGCAGCGTCGCCAGCGCGCGCTCCAGGTCGCGCTCGGTACCGGCGCAGCGGTCGTGTACGGCCAGTTCCTGCAGTCCTCCGTCCACATCATCAAGACTGTCGTGGTCCTGCCCGGCGGCGCGCCCACGCAGTTCCATCAGCGCAGCGTTGACGCCCAGGCGATGCAGCCAGGTCGACAGGCTGCTCTCGAAACGGAACCCCGGCAGCGCCTTCCACGCCTGCAGGAAGGCTTCCTGCAAGGCGTCTTCGGCACGCGCTTGCTGGCCCCCGCACAGCCGCCACAGCACGGCGAACACGCGCGGTGCATGCCGCCGGTACAGCAGTTCATAGGCCGAGGTATCGCCGGCGGCGGCCGCCCGCACCAGGGCGGCTTCATCGACGGCGTCGTGGGCGGCAGGCGGCGCGGGCATGGTGGTGTCGAGCATATCGCTTGGATGCGGCGGCCCGGGAAAAGGTTTAGAGCCGGACGACGATCACTGCCGTGCAACCTTTTCGACACCTGCTGCATCCATGGAAGGTCCTTCGCGAAATTGCCGTCCAGGAGTCCTGCCATGTCCAGCCCAACCTGCGCCGCCCTGCTGGTGATCGCCGCCTGCGTCGTGCTGCAGGCACTGGGCCTGTCGCTGCAGCTGCACCCCGGTAACGGCCGTGCCTGCCTGCAACAGCACCGCCAGGCGCTGGTGTGCCTGGCCTGGGGCCCGGCGGTCGAATCCCCGGCACGCGCCGGGTAACATCGAAGGTCGTTATTGCCACCTGTTGTCGCCCCATGATGTTGTCGCTGAAGGATCACCTGCCGCCCTGGACCCACCCGTGGTTGAACTACGCCGGCGTCGCCCTGCAGATCGTAGGGGTGCTTCTGGTCGCGTGGCTCCTGCGCGTGCTCGCCCGGCGCCTGATCCGCCGCTTCGCCGAGCACTACACGTTGCCGCCCGAGATGGTGATGGGCGCGCGCCGGATCACCAGTTTCGTGGTCTATTTCAGTGCCCTGCTGTACATCCTCAGCCTGCTCGGCGCGAAGCCCTCGGTGCTGTGGACCGCGTTCACCGGCTTCGCGGCCGTGGGCGCGGTGGCCTTCTTCGCGGCCTGGAGCGTGCTGTCCAACATCTTCTGCACGCTGCTGATCTTCACCACCCGCCCGTTCCGCCTGCACGACTACATCGAGGTGCTGGAGAACGGCGAGAAGCCGGGCCTGAAGGGCCGGGTGATCGACGTGAACCTGATCTACACCACGCTGCAGGAGACCGGCGAGGGCCACGAGGGCACAGTGCTGCAGCTGCCGAACAACCTGTTCTTCCAGCGCACGGTACGGCGCTGGCGCGACCCGGCGCAGGCCCCCGGCGGCATCCAGGGCGACGGTTGAGGGTGGAGTTTTCGGCAGGGCTGCGCCCTGCACCTGCAGAGGCCGAAGCCGAAGCCGAAGCAAGATCAAGAGCGGCATTCCGTGGGATGGCGGGGCGGTGTGGGTGGTCAGGACACGCCGTAAACCCCCCTCCGGGGTCCGGCCCAGCCGCTGGCGGCTGTGCGTTCGGGCGCTTGCGAAGCAGTGCTTCGCAAGCAAAGCGCCCTCACCCCTGGGGGCTCGATGGCGCCATCCATGGCGCCAACGGTCCTGCCCACCCACACCGCCCCACCTCTGACAGATTCCGCGCGCTGTTGGTGGGTGCCGACCGTTGGTCGGCACATCTGTCAGATATCGATAGTCAAAATTGGATCCGACCCCGTGCTGACCAACGGTCGGCACCCACCATCAGCAGCAGGTTCCAACAGATCGCGGAAATCTGTCGAAGGCGGGGTGGGTCCGGTTGAGGGGGGGCCAGATCAGTGAGCGCCATGGATGGCGCCTTTGATGTTGACGTTGCTTCTGCAGGTGCAGGGCGCAGCCCTGCAATAAAACACCCCTTTACCTCAGCTGGCTGTCCTTGCTGCCACGCCGGTTGTACCCGGCATGCGCCTGGTCTTCGTCGTCCCGCGCCTGCTGGCACGCAACGCACAACCGCACACCAGGCACAGCCTGGCGCCGCGCCAACGGGATCGGCGCGTCGCATTCCTCACAGTGGTCCAGACCGGGGCCGTCGCGCAGCTGGCGCCGCGCGCGGGCGATCGCGTCGTCGACGGTGGCGTCGATCTGGTCCTGGACCGCGCCGTCTCCTGCCCAACCGGTGGCCATGGCTATCCTCCGCAGGTGTGTCGCCCGATATGGGGACGATACACCCCGGCAAAAAGGAAGGCCTTCATGTAGAGCCGAGCCATGCTCGGCTGCTCTTCAGGATGCCAAACAGAACGCCGACGGATCCGATCAGGCCGATTGCGGCTTAATCCCCTCCGTCCCCTTTTTGCTTACCAGACCAGGTCGTCGGGCACCTGGAACTGGGCGTAATAGGCGTCGTCTTCTGCGTTGCCGGTGGAGATCTCGGCGGTCGAGCCCGGCTGGCCGTGGTCGACGATGATTGCTTCGGGTGCGCGTTCACGCACCTTTTCGGCGGCGGCGCGGGGCAGCAACGCATAGCCCTCGCCGTGGGCGACGATGACCAGCACGCCCACCGACAGCGCCTTGCGCAGCTTGGGGTCGATCAGCAGGGTACGGATCGCTGCGCCATCGCTGAAGCGGTACTCGTCGTCGCCCTTGTGGGGTACGGCATGGGCCGTGATGATCTGCCTGGCCTGGGCCTTCTGTTCAGCCTGCCTGGCCTGGGCATTGCGTTCGGCGGCCAGTGCGCGGTCGCGCTCGACCTTCTCGGCGCGGGCACGTTCAGCCTCGCGCTGGACCTCGGCCGAGGTCGATTCGGCCTTGCCCTGGCGGGCCTTGGCCTGCTCGCGTGCGGCGGCGCTGGCCTGCGACTTCTTGGCCAGGCCGGCCTTGAGCAATTGTTCCTGCAGCGCGTTGGGCTTTGCCATGGTCGGTGCGTACCGCGTGTAATCTTGGATGCCCCATTCTACCGACGCCCCGCCGCCCCTGCATGGCAGTCCTGAAGTACCTCACCGGTTATCCCGAACCCCTGGTTGCCCAGGTCAGCGAGCTGCTGGCGCAGGGCAGGCTCGGCCCCTGGCTGCAGCAGCGCTACCCCGACCCGCACGAGGTGCGCAGCGACCGCCAGCTGTACGACTACACCCAGGAGCTGAAGGACCGTTACCTGCGCAAGTCGGTGCCGCTCAACAAGGTCTGCTACGACAATACGCTGGAAGTGATCAAGCACGCGCTGGGCACCCACACCGCCATCTCCCGCGTGCACGGCGGCCGCCTCAAGGCCAGCCGCGAGATCCGCATCGCGACCGTGTTCCGCCAGGCACCCGCGGCGTTCCTGCGCATGATCGTGGTGCATGAGCTGGCCCACCTGAAGGAAGCCGACCACAACAAGGCCTTCTACCAGCTGTGCCAGCACATGGAGCCGGACTACCTGCAGCTGGAGTTCGATACCCGCCTGTACCTGACCGAGCTGGCCAACCGCGGCCAGCGCTGACCGGCCGCAGCAGCTACACTGCGCGCCCCCTGCCCGACCTGCCTGCCATGGAACCGATCCGTCTCGACAAACGCCTGTCCGCCCTGCTCGGCATCCCGCGCGGCGAAGCGCGGCGCTACATCGAAGGCGGCTGGGTCACGGTCAACGGCGACGTGGTGGAACAGCCGCAGCGCCCGGTCGATGGCAGCGCGGTGATCGTGGTGGCCGAACAGGCCAGCGATGAAAAGGCCGAGCGGGTCAGCATGCTGCTGCACAAGCCGGCCGGTGTCGCCGCCGAAACCCTGTGTGCCCTGGTCAGCAGTGACAGCCGCAGCGAACTTGATGCCAGCGACATCCGCCCGTTGCAGCGTCACTTCCACGGCCTGCAGCTGGCCGCCTCGCTGCCGGCCAGCGACAGCGGGCTGGTGGTGGTCAGCCAGGATCCGGCCACGCTGGCCCACCTGCAGCGCAACCTGGGCCGTACCGAGCAGGAATACCTGATCGAAGTGGCCGAAGGCGGTCCCGAGCGCGGGCCGTGGCTGATGGCGCGGCTGCAGCAGGAATCGGGCGGCGCCAAGGTCAGCTGGCAGAGCGAGCAGCGCCTGCGCTTCGCCGGCAAGGGCCTGACGGCCAAGGGGCTGCGTGTGGCGGTCAGCGCCGCCGGCCTGCAGGTCACGGCCGTGCGCCGCCTGCGTATCGGACGCGTGGCGCTGGGGCCGCTGCCGCCGGGGCAGTGGCGCTACCTGGGCAGCGACGAGCGGTTCTGAGGTGTGCGGGTCAGGGCCCTTTCCCGTGGAGAGGGATCCGGGGGTCGGATCCCGTGCCGAAGGCAGGGGCTCTGACCCCCTGTCGATCCTGCAGGCATTCCTTCACGCATGGCGTGGCTCTACCATCGGGGCATGAGCCTGCCCAAGCCGCTGTGGCGACGCCTGCTGCGTGTTGCTGCGGTCATCCTCGCCGTGCTGGTGCTGCTGGTCCTGTCCGGGCTGCTGCTGGCCGACCATCTCACGCCGCAGGCGCATGGCGCGCCTTCGCACGTGCTGCCGCTGCAGCCGGCACAGACCCGCATCGACCAGCAGATCGTGCCGCTGCAGGCGGCCCATCCCGGCCAGTCGGGCGTGGCCTTCCTCAGCGATGGCATGGATGCCTTCGCCGCCCGCGCGATGATCACCACCCAGGCCGGCCGCAGCCTGGACCTGCAGTACTACATCTGGCACGACGACCTGATCGGCCACCTGATGGCCAAGGCGCTGTACGACGCCGCCGAGCGCGGCGTGCGCGTGCGCATCCTGCTCGATGACATGAATGCCAAGGACAAGGACGCGCTGATGATGGCGCTCGATGCCCATCCGAACATCGAGATCCGCCTGTACAACCCGTTCCGCAACCGGACCGGCATCCTGCGCATGGTGGAGATGGTGCAGCGCTTCTTCAGCGTGAACCACCGCATGCACAACAAGAGCTGGATCGCCGATGGCCGCGTCGCAATCGTCGGTGGCCGCAACATCGGCGAGGAGTACTT
Source organism: Stenotrophomonas sp. YJH_SMC_123 (assembly GCF_059368215.1). Taxonomy (NCBI): domain Bacteria; kingdom Pseudomonadati; phylum Pseudomonadota; class Gammaproteobacteria; order Lysobacterales; family Lysobacteraceae; genus Stenotrophomonas; species Stenotrophomonas sp. YJH_SMC_123. The sequence goes on along the minus strand of NZ_JCAFRM010000002.1, from coordinate 156,611 downwards.
CAGCGCGCGCACCGACGTGAACTTCCAGGATCTGGACCTGCTGGTCGCCGGCCCCGCCGTGGAGCAGGCCAACCGGATCTTCGACGACTACTGGAACAGCGAAACCGCCATCCCGGTATCCGCGCTTGCCTTCCATACCGACGCACAACTGCGCCTGCTGGTGCGCGAATCGGACCACGAGGCGCAGCGGGACGTGGCCCGCCCCTACCTTGCGCGCGTGGCCGAATCACGCCAGCGGCAGCGCCCGAGCCCCGAGCCGTTGCACTGGAGCGGTGCCGTGCGCATCGTGTCGGACCCGCCGATGAAGCACCGCAGGGATGATCGCGCCACCTGGCTGGTGTCGACCCTGATCAGCGAGCTGCAGGCCGCCCGGCACAAGGCCCTGTTGATCTCGCCCTACTTCGTGCCCGGCAACGAGGGCCTCGATGGCTTTTCGGCAATGGCCGGGCGGGGCGTGCAGGTGGGCGTGGTCACCAACTCGCTGGCCGCCAACGACGTCGCCGCCGTGCACGGGGGCTACATGGGCTACCGCGTGCCACTGCTGGAAGCCGGCGTCCACCTGTACGAGCTGAAGGCACAGGGTCAGTCGGGCGATGCCGGCGTGTTCGGCAGCAGCGGCGCGAGCCTGCACACCAAGGCATTCCTGATCGATGACCGCCGCGGTTTCGTCGGCTCCTTCAATCTGGACCCGCGCTCGGCCTACCTGAACACTGAAATGGGTGTGCTGTTCGACGATCCGGTGCTGGGTACACAGCTGCGGGACGAATACCTGCGCCTGGCTGACCCCAGGCACAGCTGGTGGCTGGCACTGGACGACCGCCGCCGGTTGCGCTGGCTGGAGCGCGAACCGCCCCCCCACTGGGTGGAGGCCGAGCCAGGGGCAACGGCGCGCAAGCGCTGGTTGTCGCGGGTGATCAGCTGGCTGCCGGTGGAATCGCAGCTGTAGCGCTCAGGACGCCGGAGCGGCCTCATCCTGTCCGGCCTCATCCAGCGTTTCCACGTTGCGCCCATGCAGGCGCCGCCAGATCCAGCGCAATGCATGCGGCGGTGCCGAGGGCAGCTGCTCCAGCAGGGCCAGCATGCGGCTCTGGCTGGCATGCCCATGGCGGCACAACAGGCTGGCCGCTGCGGCCGCGCTCGCCAGGCGCAGGCTGTCGGCCAACGATCCTTCCGCATCCACCGCCAAGGCCTGGTGAACCGGCTCAGGCAACTCCCATGCGGCAGCGACCCGCTGCGCCAGCGGCAACGACCACTGCTGCAACAGCTGCAGGGCCAACGCCGGCTCCACGGGCTCGCCACGGGCCTGTGCCTCCTGCAGCAGCTGGCGCATCACCAGCGCCGCACCCAGCCCCTGCACCAGGCCCAGCCACTGCGCGGCGAAGGCATCGCCGAAGGTGACCGTGCGTGCGTGGTCGGCCGCTGCACGCGATGCCAGCAGTGCGTGCTCCCAGATGATCGCGCTGAACTGCGGGAACACCTCGCATTGCACCTGCATCACCGGCTGCACCAGTACCGCACTGATGATCTGGCGCACGCCCTCGGTGCCGACCAGGGTCACCGCCCGCTGCAGGCTCTCTACCGGGCGCTCGTGGACCTTGTAGGCCGGGCTGTTGGCGATGCGCAGCAGGTTGCCGGTCAGCACCGGGTCCTGGCCGATGATCGCGGCCATCACCCGGGCCGAGGCGGCATCGTCGTTGACGGTCTGGATCAGCTGCGGCAGCAGCTGCGGCCGGCGGGGCAGCTGCCTGGCCGCCCAGTCGCGGTCCTGCAGCGCGCGCGCCACCGCCTCGCCCAGGCCTGGGTCCTGCACCGGCGTTGGCTCGCCGGCCAGCCGTGGGTACAACGCAAGCGCATGCAGCCCGCGTTGCAGGTGAGCGGCGATCTCCGGCGACGGCAGCGCCTCGCCCTGCAGGCTTGCGGCTGCGGCGGCCACCGCCTGGCGGGATGCGGCAACCAGCCGCGCCGGTGCCGTCCCGGTCGAACGTGTCAGCCAGCCGCGCAGCGATCGCCACCATGCCGCTGTCATCGCCGCCCGCCCTGTCGTTGTGATGCCCTTGCCGTCACTGACCGCCCTGCCTCTTCACGCCCATCCGGCCACCCGCCGTCGTCGCAGCATCGGCCGCACTTTCATCTTCTTTAACCTGACGGCCGCCGACGTCGACGGCAACGGCCGGGCGAATGGACTAGAATGGCGCCGCGCGACCCGTCCCCCAGCCATGACGACGTCGCTTTTTTTGTTTTGGGACCCTACCGTTCACTGGCCGTTCGCTGCAGTTCGCCGCTGTTCGCGCCATCGGAGACGCCATGCTATTCGAAACCCTCGCCACCACCGGCCACGAACAAGTGGTGTTCTGCCACAACCACGATGCCGGCCTGAAGGCGATCATCGCCATTCACAACACCACCCTGGGCCCGGCCCTGGGCGGCGTGCGCATGCGCCCCTACGCCAGCACCGACGAGGCACTGGCCGACGTGCTGCGGCTGAGCCGGACGATGACCTACAAGAATGCGCTGGCCGGCCTCAACGTCGGTGGCGGCAAGGCGGTGATCATCGGCGACCCGAAGGTGGACAAGACCGAGGTGCTGTTCCGCGCCTTCGGCCGTTACGTCGACTCGCTGGGCGGCCGCTACATCACCGCCGAAGACGTCGGCACCGACGTCAACGACATGGAGAACATCTACCTGGAGAGCCAGTTCGTGACCGGCGTGCACCAGGTCCATGGCGGCTCCGGCGATCCGGCCCCGTTCACCGCCTACGGTGCGCTGCAGGCGCTGATGGCGGCGATGCGCTTCAAGTTCGGCCACGAGGAAGTGGGCAAGACCAGCATCGCGGTGCAGGGCCTGGGCCACATCGGCATGGAGCTGGTGAAACTGCTGCGCGACCGCGGTGCCAAGCTGTATGTCACCGACCTGGACAGCGCACTGGTTGATCGCGCGGTCAGCGATTTCGGCGCCGAAGCGGTCAAGCCCGACGAGATCCACGAAGTGAACGCCGACGTGTTCGCACCGTGCGCGCTGGAAGGCGCCATCAACGCCGACACCCTGCCGCGGATCAAGGCCAAGATCATCTGCGGTACCGCCAACAACCAGCTGTCGAGCCTGGAAATCGGCGATGAACTGCACGCGCGCGGCATCCTGTATGCGCCGGACTATGCGGTCAACGCTGGCGGCGTGATGAACGTGTCGCTGGAGATCGATGGCTACAACCGCGAACGCGCGATGCGCCTGATCCGCAGCATCTATCACAACCTCACCCGCATCTTCGAACTGTCGCAGCGCGAGAACATCGCGCCGCAGCGTGCGGCCGACCGCATCGCCGAAAGCCGCATCCTGTCGATCGGCAAGCTGAAGATGCCGCTGGGCCGCAGCACCCCGCGCCTGGGCAACCTGCGCGGCGGCTGAGCCTGCCGATGTCGCGCCGGAGCTGACGTCCCGGCGCGACCTCCCGCTCAGAACCCGGTGCTGTAGCGCAGCGCCGCCTGGCGCGCGCCCTCGCCACCGACGCGCTGGTCGAAGCCCAGGCTCAGGCGGCCATTGCGGCCCCACCACGACTCCAGCGCCACGCCGAACAGCGCACTGCCACGCGGTGCGTCCCATCCCGCCAGGGGTGCCCAGGCATCGACACCAACGAAGCTGGCCTGCCAGTCCGCATCGGCACCGTCGAGCCGTTGCTGCCACTCGGCGTGCCCGCGCAGCGTCCAGCGCCCCCAGCCGCGCTCGCCGCGGATACCGGCCAGCATCTGGCTGCGCTGCACGCGGTTGGCGTCGCCACGCAGGCCGAAGCCGAAACCACCCAGCTCATTGAAGGCATCGGTATCCACGCGCGTGGTGCTGGCACCCAGATACGGTGTCAACGACGCGCCCGCGCGGCCAAAACGATAGCCGCCTTCGACGCTGGCACTGCTGAAGCGTCCGCCGTAACGTGCGGAAACACCATAGGCACCGGCGCCCAGCAGCAACTGGCGATCCAGCGCACGGGTGAACTGGCCGCTGCCGACCTGCGCCAGCGCATAGCCCCGGCCCAGGTTCCAACCGGCGTACAACTGTGCCTGCGCCTGGCGATCACGCCCACGATCGCCGCCGAAGCTGCTGCCACCATTGCTGCGGGTCTCGCCAAAGGCCACGCCCATCAGCCCATTGCTGCCCAGCGGCAGGTCCTGGCCGGCCATCCAGCCACGGCTGTCGGCGGCATTGCCGGCAAAACTGCCCTGCCCGGCCTCACCGAGCGCGCTCTGCCAGGCCCCGCGCAGGCGCGGCGCCGCCTGCACGCGATCGAAGCGCTCGGCGATCGCACGGCGCGACATGTCGATGCTGTCGAAGGTGGCCGACTCGGCCCGCGCATGCGCCTGCCCGGACAGGCTCTGCAGGCTGGCTGCCAGGCCCTCGCTGCCACCGCCGGTCCACTGCAGCGCACCGGCCGCCGTGCCGAAGGCCGAGCCCTGCAGCGCAGGACTGCCATCGAGTGCGCTGAACGCACCTTCCAGTCGTTGCGCCGCGGACTGCGCCGAGGCCGCGAGCCCGGTCGCCGCCGCCGTCACGCTCACCTGGGTCAGGTTCAACCAGGCAGTGTTGCTGTCATAGCCATAGCTGCTCTGCAGCAGCGACAGGCCCTGCAGGCCGCTGGAGGAGGCCGGGCTGCTGAAGGTGCCGCTCAGGCCACCGGCCGCATGGACCAGGTCCTGGCGGCTGCCGTTCTGCGGCACGTAGCCGGAGACGAAGCCATGCACGCGCACGCCACCATTGATCGAGGCCGTGCCGGTCACCTGCAGCGCATTGGCACCGAGCGCGATCATCAACTGGCCACCCGCCTGCTGCGTGTAGTTGCCCTCGATGGTGCCGGTGGTGCTGCCGGTGGTCAGGAACACGCTGCTGCCGTTGACCACGTTGCCGATCACGCGCGGCGTGCCGCCATTGAACTGCAGGCCGGTCGAATCCGGGTCGGGCTGGCCGAGGATGGTCACGTTGGAACGGATGACACCGCCGTTCTGCAGCGACAGGATGCCGCGTTCGATGCGGGTGGCGCCGCTGTAGCTGTTGTTGCCTGCGAGCACCAGGGTGCCCCCGCCCTGCTTGACCAGGCCGCCGCTGCCGACGATGTCGTTGCTCCACAGCGAGCCGCTCGATGGCGCATCGACATTGGCCACTACATCACCCCAGTCGAAGCGGCCCGGGCCCTTGATCGCCCGCGAGATGTCGAGCAGGCCGTAGCCGAACACCGCATCCACGCCGGGCGCGCCGATGTCCTTGGCCGTGCCCAGCAGGGTCTGCCGCACCAGGTTGTTGTCGAAGTACGGGTAGCGCTGCCAGACCAGCGCGGCGGCGCCGGAGATCAACGGGGCGGCGAAGGACGTCCCGTAGTTCCAGTAGTAGGTGCTGCCATTGGCATCGGGATAGACCGCGCTGCCCGGCGCCGCCAGGCAATAGCGCGCCGCCTGCCCGCAGGCATTGGCGTAGCTGGCCAGCGTGCCCGGTGCATAGGGATCCACTGCGGTCGCCACCAGCCAACCGCGCTCCAGGTCGGCCGCCGGCAGCGAGCCGGCAACGCCCAGCTGGCTGGGCAGGGCGGCCAGGCTGCTCGGTTCGGTGCGCGCATCGTTGCCGGCCGCGAACACCACCAGGCCGCCATGGTTGATGACGAACGGACGGTACTCGGCCGCCACCTGCGCGGTGGTCGGCAGGTCGGTCCAGTACAGGCCGCCCCACGAGTTGTTCATCACCTTCACGTTGTAGCTGATCAGGTCCTGGTGGACCTGCGCCACGCCCAGCGGACCGCTGAAGGAATTGCCCTTGCCGCTGCCGTCATCGACCGGCGGCTTGTCGGCGATGATCCGCGCCGAAACGATCTGCGCACCGGGGGCGATGCCGCCCGGCCAGGTTCCCACCGGCGCGCCGGCGGCCAGGCTGGCTACCGCCGTGCCGTGGCCCACCACGTCGTCCACCAGCAGGTTGTTGCGCGCCGGATCAATGTAGTTGAGGTTGCCCACCACCCGCCCGTTCAATGCCGCTGCGTTGCGCTGCACGCCCGAGTCGACGATGCCGATGCGCACGCCCTGCCCGGTCAGGCCGACGGCCTGTGCGGCACGCGCATTGGTCACTGACAGGTGCGCGTCGAAGGCCGGTTCCTGCGGCTTGGCCGGAGGCGGTGCCGTCGGAGGGGGCGTCGTTGGGGGTGTGGGGGTGGTCGGAGGGGGATCGATGCGGACGTTGCCGCCGCCTCCGCCGCCGCCACATGCCGTCATTGCCATCGCCAGCGCCGTTGCCAGCGCGGACCTAACCATCGTCGTGCGTTCCATCGATTCCTTCCCATGAACGTTGACCTGCCTACATCCCGGCAGGCGTGCGGTGCCGCCCAGCGGCGGCCCTCCCCGACCCTCTATACTTGGGCCGACCCCCACGCAGTCTGCCGGGAAACCGGGGCGCTTCCAACGTCCGCGGTCTCCTTTCCGAACATTGCTTACGCATCAACGAGATTGCCATGTCCAACATCGTCATCGCCGCCGCCAAGCGCACCGCCATCGGCTCCTTCCTCGGCCAGTTCAACGGCGTGCCGACCCCCACCCTCGGCGCGGCCGCCATCGCTGCCGCCCTGGAACAGTCGGGCGTACCGGCCAGCGACGTCTCCGAGGTCCTCATGGGCTGCGTGCTGCCGGCCAACCTCGGCCAGGCGCCCGCCCGCCAGGCGGCGATCGCCGCCGGCATTCCGCTGTCGACCGGCGCCACCACCCTCAACAAGGTGTGCGGCTCGGGCATGAAGACCATCATGCTCGGCCATGACCTGATCAAGGCCGGTTCGGCCAGCATCGTGGTCGCCGGTGGCATGGAATCGATGTCCAACGCCCCGCACCTGCTGCCGAACTCGCGTACCGGCAACCGCTTCGGCAACTTCCAGGCGGTCGACCACATGGCCCACGACGGCCTGGTCAACGCCTATGACGGCAAGGCCATGGGCGAATTCGCCGAATGCGCCGTGGACAAGTACCAGTTCAGCCGCGAGGAGCAGGACGCCTACGCGATCGAATCGGTCAAGCGCGCGCAGGCCGCACAGGCCAACGGTGCGTTCGCCGACGAGATCGTCGCGGTGAAGGTAGCCACCCGCAAGGGTGACGTCGAGGTCGCCACCGACGAGCAGCCGGGGCGCTCGGATATCGCCAAGATCCCGACCCTGCGTCCGGCCTTCAAGAAGGACGGCAGCGTCACCGCCGCCAGTTCCTCCAGCATCTCCGACGGCGCCGCCGCGGTGGTCCTGCTGACCGAGGAAGACGCGGCCGCCCGTGGCATCACTCCGCTGGCCCGCATCGTCGGCCACGCCACCCATTCGCAGGAACCGGAGTGGTTCACCACCGCCCCGATCGGCGCGATCCACACGCTGCTGGCCAAGACCGGCTGGTCGCTGGACCAGATCGACCTGTTCGAGATCAACGAGGCCTTTGCCGTGGTGGCAATGGCGCCGATGCGTGAGCTGGGCATCCCGCACGACAAGCTGAACGTGAATGGCGGTGCCTGCGCGCTGGGTCATCCCATCGGTGCCTCCGGTGCACGCCTGGTGGTGACCCTGGTCAACGCCCTGCGCACGCGCGGTGGCAAGCGCGGCATTGCCACCCTGTGCATCGGTGGCGGCGAAGCAACGGCAATCGCCATCGAATTGATTTAAAAAGATTTAACGATGATTTCGCAAAAATGAATGCGGGATCGCTTGACACCCAATCTTGGCTTGTCATCATGTTGTCGGCGCGCAGCATGCGCGTTGCCTAATTCTAACGACGAGGATTTACACAATGAGCATCAACAAGCTGCTGGTCGCGATGTCCCTGGCTCTGGCCCTGGCCGCCTGCTCGAAGCAGGAAGCTGCCCAGGACGCCGCTGCTTCGGCCAACGAAGCCGCCACCGAAGCCCAGGCTGCTGCCGACCAGGCCGCCGCTGCCGGCGCCCAGACCGCCGACGCTGCCCAGCAGGCTGCCAACACCGCCGCCACCGCTGCTGACGCTGCGACCGACGCTGCTGCCAACACCGCTGCTGCCGCGACCGACGCTGCTGCTGGCGAAGCCAAGGACGCTGCCAAGGCTGCCGAAGCTACCGCTGAGCAGGCCAAGGACGCTGCTGAAGAAGCCAAGAAGTAATAACTTCTTTCTTCACGCTGTTCCGAAAAAGCCGCTGGTTCGCCAGCGGCTTTTTCTTTGCGCCACTGCCACCTCGCGGCGCGGGCATCGCGACCCCGCCTTCACAACGGCATGAATAGGCTGGCGTCCCCATCCATTGCAGTACCGGAGACCGCCATGAAGATTCGCCCGATCACCACCACCCTGCTGGCCGCCTCCCTGCTGCTGGCCCTGGCCGCCTGCAAGGGCCCGGAAGCCGAACAGGCCAAGCAGGACGCGCAGCAGGCCGCTGACAGCGCCGGCGCGGCTGCCCGCGATGCCGTCGACAAGGCGGCAGAAGCTACCCGTGACGCCGCCGACAAGACCGCTGCAGCCTCCGAGCAGGCCGCCGCCGATACCCAGCAGGCGCTGGACAAGGCGGCAGACGCCACCGCCAACGCTGCCGACAAGGCCAAGGACGCCGCAACCGACGCCGCCGCACACGCCAGCGACGCGACTGCCAACGCCGCACAGAAGGTGGCCGACAAGGCCCGCGATGTTGCCAATGACGCGAAGGCGAACGCCGCCAAGGAAGAAGCCAAGCACTGAGGCGTACCGGCAGCCAGGCATGGGCCCGGCGCTACAGGAAAAGCCGCGGCACTGCCGCGGCTTTTCTGCTTTTCGCTTTGCGTTTTTTCCGTTGATTCCGTGGTGGGCGCTCCTACGGCAGCGCGCGCACCAGCATCGCCGACAGATCCACGCCCGTCGGCAGGGTCCCGAACACCAGCCCATGCTCCGCTTGCAGCCGGCTGCGCACGAACGCCTCTGCCATCGGACTTTGCGCACGCAACAGCAGCGCGGCCTGCAACAACAGCACTGTGCGCTCGCAGAACAGCCGCGCCTGCGACTCATCCGGTGGCGGTGCTGCTGCCCACCGCTGCAAAGCCGCTGCGTAGCGCGCATCACGATCGGCCACCGCCGCCAGTTCAGCGCGCAGCGCCGCCAGCGCCTCCGGTTCGCGCGCCAGCGCGCGCAGCACGTCCAGACACTGGATGTTGCCGCTTCCTTCCCAGATCGAATTCAACGGTGCCTGCCGGTACAGCCGCGGCAGCATCGATTCCTCCACATAGCCCGCTCCGCCCAGGCATTCCTGTGCTTCATTGACGAAGGCCGGCGCGCGCTTGCACAACCAGTACTTGCCCAGCGCCGTCCCCACACGCGCCAATGCGGCTTCGTTGGCATCCACGCCGGCCCGGTCCACCGCACGCGCGATGCGCATCGACAGCACTGTGGCCGCTTCCGACTCCAGTGCCAGGTCGGCCAGCACATTGGTCATCAACGGGTGCTCGACCAGCAGCTTGCCGAACGTGCGGCGATGACGTGCGTGATGCAGCGCCTGCGCCAGCGCCATGCGCATTTCCGCCGCCGCGCCCAGCATGCAGTCCAGGCGGGTCATCATCACCATGCCGATGATGGTGGCCACGCCCCGCCCCTCCTCGCCCACGCGCCACGCCTGTGCCCCGCAGAACTCGACTTCGCTGGAGGCATTGGCCCAATCGCCAAGCTTGTCCTTCAAGCGCATCAACCGGAATGCGTTGCGGTCGCCGTCGGCCAGCCGGCGCGGCATCAGCAGGCAGGTCAGTCCTCCCGGCGCCTGCGCCAGCACCAGGAAGCCATCGCACATCGGTGCGGAAAAGAACCACTTGTGACCGACCAGGCGATAGCGCTGGCCATCGATCGGTTCAGCGCGCGTGCTGTTGGCGCGCACATCCGAGCCTCCCTGCTTCTCGGTCATGCCCATGCCCAGCGTGATGCCGGCCTTGTCCGCCACCGGTACATCGCGCGGGTCATAGACCGGCGCTGCGGCCTTGCGCGCCCACTCGGCCAGGTGCGGCTGCGTGTGCAGCACTGCAACTGCCGCATGGGTCATCGTCAACGGGCAACTGGTGCCAGCCTCGGCCTGGTGGTGCAGGTAGCTCAACACCGCGCGCGCGACGTGCCCGCCCGGTTGCGGCTCGTGCCAGGACAACCCGGCGACCCCGTGCGATTTCGCTGTGCCCATCAACTGGTGATAGGCCGGATGGAACTCCACCGTATCGATGCGATGGCCCTGCGCATCATGCGTGCGCAGGCGCGGCCGATCGCGGTTGGCATCGAAGCCGAGCCGGTACAGTTCGTCACCCGCCAGCGCGCCATAGACCGCCAGCCGCGGCGCAAAGCCGCCAGCGCCTTCGCGCTGCACCGCCTCCATCAGCGCCACGTCATCGGTCCACAACTGGCGCCCCGCGAACGACGGCGGCTGGTTCAGCACCACATGGGTTTCGTAGGGCGCATTGCTGCTGAAGCTGGGTCCACTCATCCGGTCCGTCCTGGCGGCAAGAGATCTGCGGTTCGATTGTGCCGCATCGCCTGCCAAGCCCGTGTTCAGGCCGATTCTCACCCTGTGCACGAGCGGCCGGCCACAGTGACCGCATGGCAGTCAATGACGATCTGGTGGTCCTGCGCCCCGAAGGGCTGTACTGCGCCGCCGGTGATTTCCACATCGATCCCTGGCGACCGGTCCCGCGCGCGGTCATCACCCATGGCCACGGCGATCACGCACGCCCGGGCATGGGCGAATACCACTGCAGCGACGGCAGCCTGCCGATCCTGCGCTGGCGCCTGGGCGATGTGCCGGTGCAGGCGCATGCCGAGGGCGTGCCGTTCCGCCTGGGCCGGGTGCAGGTATCGCTGCATCCCGCCGGCCATGTACTGGGGTCTTCGCAGGTGCGCATCGACGACGGGCAGCAGGTCTGGGTGGCGTCCGGCGACTACAAGCGCCAGCCTGATCCAACCTGTGCGCCGTTCGAAGTGGTGCCCTGCGATACCTTCATCACCGAGGCCACCTTTGCCCTGCCGATCTATCGTTGGCCGGACACGCCCACCGTCGCTGCGGAGATCGTGGCGTGGCGCCGCGAATGCGAACAGCGCGGCGAAGCTGCCATCCTGCTGTGCTATGCACTGGGCAAGGCGCAGCGGGTACTGGCCGAACTGCTGCCGCTGGACGATCGCCCGGCCTGGCTGCACGGTGCCATCGCCAATGGTGTGGAGGTGTATCGGCAGGCCAACGTGCCAATGCTGGAGACGCTGGCGGTGGCCGAGCAGGGTCGCCAGCCGGATGCCGCCGGCCAGTTGATCCTCGCCCCGCCCTCGGCCGCCGGCACGCCGTGGATGCGCCGCTTCGGCCGCTACCAGCTGGGCTTCGCCTCGGGCTGGATGCAGCTGCGCGGCAACCGGCGTCGCCGCAACGTCGATCGTGGCTTCGTCATTTCCGATCACGCCGATTGGCCCGCACTGCTGCAGACCATCGAACAGACCGGCGCGCAGCGGGTGATCGCCACCCATGGCAATACCGATGCGTTGATTCCCTTCCTGCGCGAGCGCGGCGTAGCGGCTGAAGCCTTCCGTACCGATTTCGGGAGCGAGGAATGAAGGCCTTCGCGGCGCTCTACCAGCGCCTGGACCGCAGCACCGCCACGCTGGACAAGCGTGCGGCATTGATCGATTACTTCCGCCAGGCAGGCGCGCACGATGCGGCGTGGGCGCTGTACCTGCTCAGCGGTGGCAAGGTGGGCGGCGCACGCCGCAAGATCGCCGCCAGTGGCGAACTGCGCGCCTGGATTGCCGAAGAATCCGGCTTGCCGCCATGGCTGGTGGAAGATAGCTATGCGCAGGTCGGTGACCTGGCCGAAACGTTGACCCTGCTGCTGGATGATCCATCCCAGCCGGCCGCTGACCGTGCGTTGGCGGATTGGATCGAACAGCATCTGCTGGCGGTGGCCAACCAGCCCGAAGCGGTACGCCGTGCGGCGGTCGTCGCGGGCTGGCAGCAGCTGTGCAGCAGCGAACGCCTGGTGTTCAACAAGCTGCTGACCGGCGCCCTGCGCGTTGGCGTCTCGCAGCGGCTGGTGCAGCAGGCACTGGCGGAGTGGTCCGGCCTGGACATCGCGCGCATCGCCCAGCGCATGCTGGGCGAGTGGGTGCCCTCGCCCGCACTGCTGGGCCAGCTGCTGTCGCCGGATGAGCTGCCACTGGACCGGCAGCAACCCTACCCGTTCTTCCTCGCCTCGCCACTGGAAGGCGATCCTGCCGAACGCCTCGGCCCCATCGAAGATTGGCTGCTGGAATGGAAGTGGGATGGCATCCGCCTGCAGCTGCTGCGCCGGCGCGGCGAGGTCGCATTGTGGTCACGCGGCGAAGAGCGGCTGGATGGTCGCTTCCCCGAAATCGAACAGGCGGCGATGGCGCTTCCCGATGGCTGCGTGCTGGACGGAGAGCTGCTGGCCTGGGACGAAGCCACGGACCTGCCGCGTGCATTCACCGCGCTGCAGACCCGCATCCAGCGCCGCAAGCCCGGTGCGGCTACCCTGCGCAACACGCCGGTGCGCGTGCTCGCCTATGACCTGCTGGAACACGATGGCGCGGACCTGCGTGAGTTGCCGTTGCGGGAACGGCGTGCACGGCTTGCCGACGTCGTCGGTGCCCTGGGTGATGCACGGATCCAGCTCTCACCCGACGTTGCCGCCGAAGACTGGCTGCAGGCGGCGGCGATGCGCGATGTGGCACGCGAACGTGGCGTGGAAGGGCTGATGCTGAAACGTCGTGCCTCGCCCTACCAGGCCGGGCGACGCCGCGGTGACTGGTGGAAATGGAAGGTCGATCCGCTCACCATCGATGCAGTGCTCCTGTACGCGCAGGCTGGCCATGGGCGGCGCAGCACGTTGTACACCGACTACACCTTCGGCGTCTGGGACGGCGACACGCTGGTACCGGTGGCCAAGGCCTATTCGGGCCTGGATGACAAGGAGATCCTCGCGCTTGATCGCTGGATCCGCGCCAATACCCGCGAGCGCTTTGGCCCGGTGCGCAGCGTACGCCCCGAACACGTCTTCGAACTGGGCTTCGAGGCGGTCAACCGCAGCAGCCGGCACAAGTCCGGTATCGCCGTACGCTTTCCACGCATCCTGCGCTGGCGCCACGACAAGCCAGCCAGCGAGGCCGATCAGCTGGCTACCCTGCAGGCGCTGGCGCGATGAACCGCAGCCAGGCACTACGCCGGCTGGAAGACTGGTTCGCGTCGAAAGGCTGGCGCTCGTTGCCGTTCCAGCGCGCGATGTGGCGGCACTATCTCGCCGGCGGATCCGGGTTGCTGCACACGCCCACAGGCAGCGGCAAGACACTGGCGATGTTCGGGGGACCGCTGCTGCAGGCCATGATCGACCCACCGCCTTCGCCCCGCCGCGCCAGTGCGGTACGCCCGCTGCAGGTGCTGTGGGTGACGCCCTTGCGCGCGTTGGCCAGCGACACCGCGCGTGCGCTGCAGGCCGTGGTCGATGGGTTGCAGCTTGGATGGCGTGTCGGCCTGCGCAGCGGTGACGCCAGCAACCGCGAACGACGACAGGCACGCGAGGGCCGCATCGACGTACTGGTCACGACGCCGGAATCGCTGGCGCTGCTGTTGAGCTATCCGGATACGCTGCCGCGCATGCGCCAGCTGCGCTGCGTGGTGGTGGACGAATGGCACGAACTGCTGGGCAACAAGCGCGGTGTCCTGCTGCAGTTGAATCTGGCCGTGCTGCGCGATGCCGCGCCTGCATTGCAGCTGTGGGGGCTGTCGGCCACGCTGGGCAATCTGGATGAGGCGCGCGACGTGCTGCTGCCCGGACAGCCCGACGCGCCGATCGTGCAGGGCGTGCGCCCGCGTGCGACCACGGTGCGCAGCCTGCTGCCCGAACCCGGTGAACGCTTTCCCTGGGCCGGGCACCTGGGCCTGGCCCAACTGCCGCGGGTGCTGGACGCATTGATGCAGGCACGCAGCAGCCTGCTCTTCACCAACACCCGTGCACAGGCAGAACTGTGGCATCAGGCGCTGGCGTCGGTTTGGCCCGAGGAACACGACACGCTTGCGCTGCACCACGGTTCGCTGGATCCGGCGCTGCGCCAGCAGGTGGAGGACGGGCTGCGTGCAGGAACGCTGCGCTGCGTGGTCGCCACCTCCAGCCTCGACCTCGGCGTGGACTTTCCCGAGGTCGAACAGGTACTGCAGCTGGGCAGCCCGAAGGGCGTCGCCCGCCTGCGCCAGCGCGCCGGACGTGCGCGCCATCGTCCCGGTGCCAGTGGCGCGATCCTCTGCGTGCCGAGCCATGCGCTGGAACTGGCCGAGTACGCAGCCGTGCGTCGCGCACTGGCCGAAGGCGTGGTCGAAGCACGCAGGCCGCCGATGCTGTCGCTGGACGTTCTGGCCCAGCATGCGGTCAGCCGTGCCCTGGCCGGTGGCTTCCACGGTGATGCGCTGCTGGCGCAGGTCCGGCGCACCCATGCGTTCGCATCCCTGGCCGAGGACCAGTGGCAGGCCGTGCTGACTTTCATCGTGCAGGGGGGCCAGGCCCTGGCCCAGTACCCTGACTTCCACAAGGTCGTGCAGGACGCCGATGGCCGCTACCGGATGCACGACCGGCGCCAGGCACTACGCCACCGGCTGTCGATCGGCACCATCAGCAGCGATGGCAGCGTGCGCGTGCAGTTCCTGCGCGGGGCCGGCCTCGGCGCCGTGGAGGAACAGTTCGCCAGCCGCCTGCGCCGCGGAGACCGCTTCCAGTTCGCCGGGCGCCTGCTGGAGCTGGTGCAGCTGCGCGACATGACCGCCTTCGTGCGGCTGGCACGAGGGCGCGGTGAAGGTGTCGTGCCCCGCTGGCAGGGAGGCCAGCTGCCGCTGTCGATGGCACTCGGCGGCGAACTGGAGTCGGTGCTGTCAGGCGCCGACGACAGTGCGGAAGCGCGCTGGCTGGCACCGCTGCTGGCACTTCAGCAGCAGGTGTCGGCGCTTCCCGGCCCGGACCACGTGCTGCTGGAGGACGTACGCCGCCGCGAAGGCCAGTTCCTCTTCGTCTATCCCTTCGCCGGACGCCACGTGCACGAGGCGCTGGCCGCCCTGTTGGCACTGCGCTGCACCCGCCAGCAACGCAACAGCATCGGCTATGCCGTGAATGATCACGGCCTGGTGCTGGCACCGGCGCAGGCGATCGACCTGGACGCGGCGCAATGGCATGCGTTGTTCACCACCGATCAACTGCTGGACGATCTGCGTGCGGCGGTGAACCTGGGCGAGCTTGCGCGGCGCCAGTTCCGTGGCATCGCGCGCGTCGCAGGCCTGCTGGTACCCAGCCTGCCGGGGGGTATGCCGCGATCGCTGCGCCAGCTGCAGGCCTCGGCGGGCCTGCTGTATGACGTATTGCGCGAGCATGACCCCGAGCACCTGCTGCTGGCGCTGGCCGAACGCGAAGTGCTGCATGACAGCCTTGACCTGCCGGGGCTACGCCAGGTGCTGGTCCGGATCGGCGCGCGACGCATGTCGATGCAGCGCCCTGCATCGCTGACGCCCCTGGGCTTTCCACTGTGGGCCGAACGCCTGCGCGGACAGTTCAGCAACGAGGACTGGCGTACCCGCGTGCAACGCGCGGCCCAGCAGCTGGAACGTCGCCATGGCCGATGAAATACCGCTGCTGCTTGCCGGCGAACCGGTGACCCTGGCGGGGGCACGCGCACTCTACTGGCCGGCGCGGCAGGCGCTGCTGATCGCGGACCTGCACCTGGGCAAGGCCGATGTGTTCCGCCGCGCCGGCATCGCGCTGCCCAGCGGCGGAACCGGCGAAGACCTGCAACGCCTGCAGGGTCTGCTGGACAGGCACGCCTGCCGCGAACTGTGGATCCTGGGCGACATCCTGCATGGGCCGGCGCATCGCGCCGCCTGGTACCAGCAATGGCTCGGCTGGCGCGAACGCAACACCGCACTGGACGTGCATGTCCTGCGCGGAAATCATGACCGGCAGCTACCGCATGCCCAGCTGCAGGTGCATATCCACGAGGAGGTGCGGCTGGCGCCCTTCCTGCTGCGCCATGAACCGTGCGCAGACCCGGCGTGGCACGTGGTCGCAGGCCACCTGCATCCGCAGGTCGCACTGCCCGCATTGCGCCGGCGCTTCCCGGCCTTCTGGCTGCGCGAGCGGATGACGGTCCTGCCGGCCTTTTCCGCGTTCACCGCCGGAATCGTGCCTGCTCCCGCCAGCGGCGAACAGATGATCGCCTGCGTGGAAAACGGCCTGGTGGAACTGCCAGTGGCTTGAATCAGGCCGGACGAATGTCCAGCTGCGGCATCAACTGGAACTCAGGCGTGTCAACTTCACGTCGCCGCGGCAAGGCCTGGATTGCCGCCAGCATCTCCTGTGCGCAGGCGCGGATGCGTCCGTGGTGCTCCGGCGATGCATGACTGATCAAGCTGCCCACATGGAATTCGAACACGTCCTCCAGTACGTCGGGCTGGTCCTCGTGCAGCATCTGCAACAGTCCGCGCAGCTTGCAGATTTCCGATTCCAGCTCCTCGACCGCGAACCACATGGCGTCCTCCTCTTCAACAACAGGCGGCACGTCCGGGCCGCGACAGGCCGCAACGGCAACGCCGCCCGGGCCACGCGCGATGTCAATCACGGAAAGGAAAACGGGCGACGCGCAATCGCGTGCAACCTACTTCTCGCATATACACGGTGAGGCAACCGTTAATTCGCGTGACAGCGCGCTTCACGCGTTCGCAGTGATCGCGCTGATGCCAGGCATCTGCGCCCCTGCAGCCAACGCGTCGACAAATGCCGGATCCAGCGCAAGCGAACCGAACCAGCCATGCTGCGTACCGCTGAGCACGCGTAGCATGTGGCCACGCCCACCCGGCAGGCGCCCCATCGGCCCGAGCAGCACGTCGCGCGCCTTTGCCCAGGCATCGCGATCAGACTGGAACAGCGGCGTCAGCCAACGGCTCCAGCGCTGGTAGACCGCAACGTGCGCCCTGCGCTGCGCCTGGTAGGCCTGCAATGCAGCGCCTCCCCCGCCATGTGCGCGCACGGCATCGCGCAATGCCAGCGCATCGAGCAGCGCCATGTTCACGCCCTGCCCCAGCTGCGGGCTCATCGCATGTGCGGCATCGCCGGCCAGCACCATGCGGCCGCAATGCCAGCGCGTCATCACGGCGTCACGGTAGACCGCGCGCGCCAGCTGGCCTGCATCATGCAGATGCGCAAAGCGCGCGCTGGCCTGCGGCCACAGCGCGTGCAGCTCGTCCAGCCAGGGCGTCATGCCATCGGCCTGCCATCGTTCGAAGTCGGCGCGTGGCAGGCTCCAGAAGAAGCTCAGGCGCGGCGTGTCATCACCGGGCCGCGTACCGACCGGCAGCAGCCCGATCATCTTGCGCGCGGCCACGTAGCGCTGCCGCAGCTCCTGCAGGTGCGGCCAGTCCTCGGCCGGCAGCAGGCACCACAGTGCGCCCCAGGGATACACGCGGTCCAGCCCGGTGCCGCCTTCGATCGAGCCGCGCAGCGTCGAAGCCGCACCATCGGCGGCCACCACCAGGTCGAACGGCCCATGCATGCGGCCCTCACTGTCATGCAGGCGGCCCTGTGCGGCATCCACTGCGGCGATGGTGACGCCGGCATGCAGCTGGCCCGCACCCGCACGCGCCCCGTCCAGCAGCGAGAACAGCGCCCCACGCTGCATGCCGAGGCCGTGCAGGCGCGCGTCCAGGCCGTCATAGCGCATGTCCATCACCGTGCGCTCGCACGGTGTATCGCCATAAAGACGGTGCACCGGCGCCGCATGCGCGCGCACGGCATCAAGCAGGCCCATCTGCCACAGCACCTGCAGGCCGCTGGGCTGCAGCAGGAAGCCGGCGCCAACCGGCCCCGGCGAGGGCACGCGTTCGAAGATCTCCACCTCGTGGCCATCACGAGAGAGCAGGATGGACAATGCCTGTCCAGCGGTGCCGTAGCCGATCACGGCGATGCGCAGTCGTTCCTTCATCGGCGCATTGTGCCCGAGCGCAAATCCGGATGGCCACCTGGAACCCTGTCCACAGCGCCGCAATGCCCGTCGCGACGCAAAAAAAACCCCGCCGAAGCGGGGTTTTCAACGCACTGTCGAGTGGATCACTCGGCCGGCGTGATGTTCGAAGCCTGGGCACCCTTCGGGCCCTGGGTCACGTCATAGGTGACACGCTGGCCTTCCTGCAGGCTGCGGAAGCCCTTGGAGTTGATGGCGGAGAAGTGCGCGAACACGTCGGCGCTGCCATCCTCCGGCGAGATGAAGCCAAATCCCTTGGCGTCGTTGAACCACTTGACGGTACCGTTCGGCATGGTGATGCGAGACCTTATGCAATGAATGGGTGGTGTACGCTGAACCCGCGCACAAGCTGAGTATGCAAAGCTTGCTCGGGGAAGACAATCACCCCCGCGCCAATTCGCCCACCAGTTCCGGAAGTCCGTTGCTGGCCGCCTGCACGTTCGCCAGTACTTCGGCCATCGTAATCTCCTCGCCATCACCGCAGCCGGCGGCCCAGTTGGCGATGATTGCCAGGCAGGCGTAATCCAGCCCCAGCTCGCGTGCCAGCGCGGCCTCCGGCATGCCGGTCATGCCTACCAGGTCGCAGCCGTCACGGCGCATGCGGGCGATCTCGGCGATGGTCTCCAGGCGCGGGCCCTGCGTCGCGCCGTAGCAGCCACCGTCATGGACCGTGACGCCGGTCACTTTCGCTGCCGCCAGGATCTTGCTGCGCAGCATCGGCGTATAGGGGTGGCCGAAATCGACATGGACCACGTCCGTGCCTTCTTCTTCACAGATCGTGCTGATGCGGCCCCAGGTGTAGTCGATGATCTGGTCCGGGCAGGCCAGCACGCGCGGGCCGAAGTCTTCGGTGATGCCACCCACCGTGTTCAATGCCAGCACGCGCTGCGCGCCCAGCTGCTGCAGTGCGGCCAGGTTGGCGCGGTAGTTGATCTTGTGCGGCGGCAGTGAGTGCCCCTCGCCATGCCGCGCCAGGAACGCCACGCGATGACCGAGCAGCGTGCCCACGCGCACCGGGCCGGACGGGCGGCCAAAGCGGGTGTCGACCTCGTGGGTCTGCACGTCGTCGAGCTTGGCCAGGTTGTAGACACCGGTACCGCCGATCACGGCCAGGGCGATCTGTTGCATTCAAAGCACTCCATGGAAAGACGAACGCCGGCACCCGAGGATGCCGGCGGTGGAAGAAGACGCGCCGCAGGCAGCTGCGCCGTTACTCCTTCATTGCGTAGATCGCCGGCACGCAGCGCAGGGTCTCGTTGACGTCCATGCCGAAGCCGAACACGTAGCGGTCCGGCAGCTCGATGCCGGCGTAGTCGGCGGTCACGTCCGGCAGTGCGCGGTCGTGCTTCTTCACGGTCATCGCGGCGATGCGCACGTCGGTCGCGCCCTGCTCCAGGCACCAGGTGCGGACGCCCTGCAGGGTGTAGCCCTCGTCGAGGATGTCGTCGATCAGCAGCACGCGGCGGCCGAACAGCGAGGTGGCCGGCTTGTGCTTCCAGACCAGGTCACCGCCGGTGGTTTCACCGCGGTAGCGGGTCGCGTGCAGGTAATCGAACTGCACGTCCTGGCCGCGCGCGCCCAGTTCCAGCGCCAGCTGGCCGGCGAACGGCAGCGCACCATGCATGATGGACAGGAACAGCGGCACCTCGCCCTTGTAATCGCGCGCGATGGCGTCGGCGATACCGGCGATGGCCTTGTCGATGGTGGGGCGGTCGACCAGCAGGTCAGCCTGGGCCAGGGCCTGGGAAATGGTGAGGTTGGGCATCAGACGGTTCTTCCAAGGGTTTCAAGCAGACGGGATTGGGTGTCGCCATGGCGGGCGTCGGCCAGCAGGCCGTCCCAGCCGAGCGCGCCGCGGCCAAGCAGGCCCAGCAGCGCAGCAGTATTGAGGGAGCGTCCCTGCACCGCGTGCAGGGCTTCATCGACCAGTTCCGGGTGGCAGACCAGCACCACGTCGCAGCCGGCATCCAGGTGCGCGTGCACGCGTGCCGGCACGCCACCGGCACTGTGCGAGGCGGCCATGCCGATGTCATCGGAGAACACCACGCCACGGAAGCCGAGCTCGCCACGCAGGATGTCCTGGATCCAGCGCGGGGAATAGCCGGCCGGCTCCGGCGCCACCTGCGGATAGATCACGTGCGCCATCATCACCGCATCGGCACCGGCGGCGATGCCGGCCTGGAACGGCACCAGGTCCTGGGCGCGCAGTTCGTCCAGCGCGCGCGGGTCGATCGCGGTATCGACGTGGGTGTCTTCCAGCACGGTGCCGTGGCCGGGGAAATGCTTGAGCGTGGCGGCCATGCCGACCGCATGCATGCCGCGCACATAGGCGGCGGTGAACGCGGCCACCACCTGCGGGTCTTCACTGAAGGCACGGTTGCCGATGGCGCGGTTGCCGCGGCCAAGGTCGACCACCGGCGCGAAACTCAGGTCGAGGCCGCTGGCACGTACTTCGCTGGCCATCAGCCAGGCATGCTGCTCGGCCAGGGCCAGCGCCTGCTGCGGGTCGGCGGCGTACAGCGCGCCGATGTCCTGCAGCGGCGGCAGCGCGCTGTAGCCCTCGCGGAAACGCTGCACACGGCCGCCTTCCTGGTCCACGCAGATCAGCTGCGGGCGCGGGGCGGCGGCACGGATCGCCGCACTCAGATCGGTCACCTGCTGGCGCGAGGCGAAGTTGCGCTTGAACAGCACCACCCCGGCCACGGCGTCGTGCTGCAGCCAGTCACGTTCCTGGGCGGTCAGTTCGGTGCCGGCAACGCCGATCAGCAGCATGGTCGATCTCCACAACGCGCGCCCGCATGGCGCAGTGCCGCATTGTCGCAGAACCGGCCGACAGGCGCAGGGGTCAGACGAAGGGGAGTGTGGGGTCAGAGCCCCTGCGGGGATCTGACCCCGGGGTCGGATCCCCGCAGGGGCTCTGACCCCGATCTGCTCAGACCTTGCAGCCGTCCGGGCCGCAGGCCTCGTCGCCGTCAGCCGAAGCTGCCGGGGCGCCCTGTTCGGCTGCGATCTGCCGAAGGGCGTTGGCGAAGGCCTCTGGCGGCTGGGCCCCGGAAATGGCCCACTTCCCATCGATGACGAAAGTCGGCACCGAGGAAATGCCCAGTGCATGGGCCTGCGCCAGCCTGGCTTCGACCTCGGCCAGGCCGCGGTCGGAGCCCAGCATCTGCGCGATTTCAGCACCGTCCAGGCCGCCAGCCACGCCGGCCTTCACCAGCACTGCAGTATCGGCCAGATTCTGGCCATGCTCGAAGTGGGCACGGAAAAGTGCTTCGCCGACCGCATCCTGCACGCCGTGCTGGCCGGCCAGCCACAACACCCGATGGGCCGGCAGCGTGGTCACCCGCACCTGGCCCTGGCTGAAATCCATCGGCAGGCCCTCGGCCCGCGCGGTGGTCTGGGTCTGGCCGAGGATCTGCTCGGTGCGCTCGACGCCACCGAACTTGCGCACATAGGCCTCGCGCAGCGGCACCGGGGTGGCGTCCGCGTCCGGGTCCAGCTGGAACGGCTGCCAGTGGATATCGAGTTCAGGCGCATTGGCGCCGAGCAACTGCACACCCTGCTGGAAGCGATGCTTGCCGATCCAGCACCAGGGGCAGACCACGTCGGAGTAGATGTCGATTCTCATCCCCACCACATGGGGCCCGCCTCCCTCGAAAAAAGGGGACGGAGGGGATTAAGTCGTTTCCAGCACAGCTGGGGTAAAGACGACTTAATCCCCTCCGTCCCCTTTTTGGGGGCTTCACCACTGTGAATAGGGGTGACTGGCCAGTGCGACGTTGTAGTAGCGCGCGTCGTCGGTGACTTCGGCACCCACCCAGTCCGGCAGGTCGATCGCCTGGTCGGCGCTGTCCAGCTCGACTTCGGCCACGACCAGGCCGGCGTTGTCGCCGAGGAACTCGTCCACCTCCCAGGTCAGGCCGGCGTGTTCGACCAGGTGGCGGCGCTTGTCGATCAGGCCACCGACGCACAGCGCCAACAGGGCGCGCGCATCCTCCACCGGGATCGGGTAGTCGAACTCCTGGCGGGTATGGCCGATGGTGCGCGACTTCAGGTTCAGCGCGGCGTGGTCGCCTTCGATGCGCACGCGCACCGAGGCGTTCTGGGTGCCGCGGTCGAGCGCGCCCATGTCGTTGATGTAGCCCTGCGCCATCGGGATCACCCGATGCGCGGCGGTGCGCCAGCCATCACTGCTGACGAGGAATTTGCGTTCGATTTCGATGCCCATCGCGCCATTATGCGCGATGGGTGATGACAACCTGTCAGCGCTTCTCGAACACCGCGATGCTTTCCACGTGCGCGGTATGCGGGAACATGTCCATGGCACCGGCGCTGACCAGGGTGAAGCCCTGTTCGTTGACCAGATAGCCGGCATCGCGCGCCAGCGAGCCCGGGTGGCAGCTGACGTAGACAATGCGCTTGAACTGCTTCAGCGGCAGCTGCTGCAGCACTTCGATCGCACCCGAGCGCGGCGGGTCCAGCAGCAGCTTGTCAAAGCCCTGGCGCATCCACGGGGTGCTGCGCTGGTCCTGGGTCAGGTCGGCGCTGAAGAACTGCGCGTTGGCCAGGCCGTTGCGCTCGGCGTTCTCACGCGCACGCGCCACCAGGCCGGCATCGCCTTCCACGCCAACCACCTCGCGCACGCGGCGCGCCAGCGGCAGGGTGAAGTTGCCCAGGCCGCAGAACAGGTCCAGTACACGCTCGTCCTCACCCGGTTCCAGCAGGTCCAGGGCGTGGGCGATCATCTTCTCGTTGAGCTTGGCATTGACCTGGATGAAGTCCAGCGGGCGGAACGCCAGCTCGACATCCCACGGCGCCAGACGGAACGACAGCGGCACACCCTGCCCGTCCAGCGGCTGCACGGTATCCACGCCGCCGGACTGCAGGTAGATCACGAAGCCATGCTGCTGGCCGAAGGCCGCCCAGGCCGCGCGGTCGGCATCGCTGAGCGGCTGCAGATGGCGAACGGTCAGGACCACGGCCTGGTCACCGGCGATGAATTCGATCTGCGGGATGTCACGCTTGCCATCGAGTGACTCGATGAAGGTGGACAGCGCCTCGACCTTGGTACCAATCTCGGGGATCACGGTCAGGCACTGGCTGAGGTCGGCAACGAAGCGCGGATCCTGTTCACGGAAGCCGACCAGGGTCTTGTCCTTCTTTTCGACCCGGCGCACCGAGAAACGGCCCTTGCGGCGATAGCCCCAGCTCTCACCGACCAGCGGCGCCAGCACGGTGCCCGGCTTCACATGGCCGATCCGCTCCAGGTTGTCCATCAGCACGCGCTGCTTGGCCACGATCTGCTGGTCTTCGTCCAGGTGCTGCAGCACGCAGCCGGCGCAGGTGCCGAAATGCGGGCACTTGGGGGTCACCCGCTGCGGCGAGGCCTGCAGCACCTCCAGGGTGCGCGCCTCGTCGAAATGGCGGCTGCGGGCAGTCTGTTCAGCCATCACCACCTCGCCGGGCAGCGCGCCGCTGACGAAGGTGACCTTGCCGCCCTCGCCTTCACGGCGGGCGACACCGCGACCATCATGGCTGAGGTCGAGGATCTCGGTCTGGAATGGGGTACGGTCAGTGCGGGAACGGGATCGGGCCACGTGGCAACAGGCTGCGGGCAAAAATGGGGGCGTATTGTCGCAGATCCTGACCGACGGGGCCTGGACCCGCTTGCGCCCGTGGCCGTCGTGCTTGATGATTGGGCCAGCTGACATGGAGGCAGCCCTGATGCAGATGACCCCGCGGGCCGCACGGCCCCGCTTCCTGCTTGTCGAGGACGACATCATCAGCCGCGGTTTTTTCAAGGCGGCGTTGGAAACGTTACCGGCGGATGTGGATACCGCAGATTCGCTGGCCAGTGCCCTGGCCAGTGCCGAACCCGGCGCGCATGATCTGTGGCTGATCGACGTCAACCTGCCGGATGGCAATGGCGCGCAACTGCTGCGTGAGCTACGCCGCTCACATCCCGACACACCGGCGCTGGCACATACGGCCGACGGCGATACCTCCATCCACGCCCGCCTGCGCGAAGCCGGTTTCAGCGACACCCTGGTCAAGCCGCTGGGCCGCGACCAGCTGCTGAAGGCCGTGCGCCGTGCGCTGGTCAACAGCCCGGCGGGAATCTTCGTGGCACAGGCCCCGGCCGCGGTCGAGCTGGCCGTGCAGGACTGGGACGAGACTGCGGCATTGGCCGCGCTCAATGGCCAGCGCAACCACCTGATCGCACTGCGCGAGCTGTTCCTGGCCGAGTTGCCCGGTGTGCGCGACGCGGTCGAGCAGGCGGTGGACCAGCACGACGAGCGCCAGCTGCGCAGCCAGCTGCACCGGTTGCAGGCGAGCTGTGGCTTCGTGGGGGCGGCACGGTTGGGCCGGGCGGTGCGCCAGCTGCATCATGCACCCGAGTCCGGGCAGGCCCAGGACGGGTTCCGCGCCGCGGTAGCTGCCCTGCTGCATTGAGGGTTTTTCGGCAGGGCTGCGCCCTGCACCCGCAGAGGCTTCAAGCCAAGGCAACAGCAACAGCAACGGCATGCATTCCGTGGGTTGGCGGTGCGGTATCGGAGGGCGGGGACGCCGTAAACCCGTCCTTGGGGGCTTGGCAGCCGCATCCATGCGGCTGACACCCCGCCCTCCGATACCGCCCCACCTCTTACAGTTTTCCGCGATCGGGTAGATCCACGCCATGCGTGGATGAATTTCTGTCAGATATCGAAATCAATCTGGGGTCGGATCCGTTTTTCTGCGGAAAACGGATCTGACCCCAAGAGCAATCCCGACAGCTCGCGGGAAACTGTCGAAGGCGGGGTGGGTCCGGTTGCGGGAGTGTCCGCGGCATGGATGCCGCGGCCAAGCCCCCAGGGACGGGTTTACGGCGTCTCCCGCAACCGGCCCCCCCCCCTACCCACGGATAGCCAGCTTTTGCTGTTGACGTTGACCTTGATTCGGCTTCGGCTTCGGCAGGTGCAGGGCTGCAAGCCCTGCCGCCCCACCTACCTGCGCGGCGCAAGCTGCTCGAGCATTTCCCAGGACTTCAGCCCGCGCGCGCCCAGGTGATGGGCCAGCACCCGCCGCATCGGCAGGCGCAGGCTGGCCAGATCGGCGGCATCCGGTTCTTCGTCGGCCGCAAGGGCCAGCAGCGCCGAGCCAGTGGCCGCCGCCCGGCGCTCCCCGCCACGCTCGCTCAGCAGGCGCTGCGCCCCTTCCTGCGGGTCCAGCTCGTAGCGCGCCGCCGGGTCGATCGGCTGGCCATCACTGGCACTGTCCAGCTCGAGACCCAGGCCCAGCGCGGACAGCAGTTCGCGCTCGAAACGGCGCAGGGTCCAGGCCAGGCCGGCACCGACCGCCAGCCGCGCGCGTGCCTCACCGTAGGCAAGGTACAGCTCCGGCAGCGGGTCCTGGCGCGGGGCCAGGCGCAGGGTCAGTTCACTCAGGTAGAAGCCGGCCAACATCGCCTGGCCGACCAAGCGTGGCGCGGCATCCAGCGCCTCGGCACCCCGCAGCTGGGCCAGTTCACCCCGCTGCTGGGCACTGAAGCGGATCCACTGCAACGGCTGCAGGGCGGCGCGCAGCACCTGGCCCTTGGCGGTGGACACGCCACGCGCCAGCAGGCCGATACGGCCATGCTGCGCGCTCAACACTTCGACCAGCAGGCTGGTCTCGCGGTAGGCCCGTGCGTGCAGCACGAAGCCGGTGTCGTCCTCGATCATCATCGAAGCGACCGTCGCGGCTTATTCGTAGCCGAAGGCCTTCAGCGCGGCCTCGTCGTCGGACCAGCCTTCACGCACGCGCACCCAGGTTTCCAGGAACACCTTGGCCCCGAACAGACGCTCCATCTGCAGGCGGGACTTGGCGCCGATCTCCTTCAGGCGGGCGCCGCCCTTGCCGATCACGATGGCCTTCTGGCCCTCGCGCTCGACCCAGATCACCGCACCGATGCGCAGCAGGTTGCCATCCTCGGTGAAGCGCTCGATCTCGACGGTGGTTGCGTACGGCAGTTCCTCGCCGAGCTGGCGCATCAACTGCTCGCGCACCAGTTCACCGGCCAGGAAACGCTGGCTGCGATCGGTGATCTCGTCCTCGCCGAACATCGGCGGGGCTTCCGGCAGCAGCTTCAGCACGTCGCGCACCAGTGCTTCCAGGCCGTTGCGCTTCTGCGCCGAGATCGGGTGCACGGCGGCGAAATCACGCCCTTCGGTCACCTGCTGCAGGAACGGCAGCAGCGCGCCCTTTTCCTTCAGGCGATCGATCTTGTTGACCACCAGCACCACCGGGATGCCGGCGTCGCGCAGCACGTTGAACGCCAGGCTGTCCTCTTCATCCCAGCGACCGGCTTCGATCACCAGCAGGCCGGCATCGACGCCTTCCAGCGAGCCACGCGCGGCGCGGTTCATCACCCGGTTCATCGCCCGCTTCTGCACCTTGTGCAGGCCAGGGGTGTCGACCAGGACCAGCTGGCCTTCCGGATAGGTGGCGATGCCCAGCAGGCGATGGCGCGTGGTCTGCGGACGGTTGGAGACGATGCTGACCTTGGCGCCGACCAGGGCATTGGTCAGGGTCGACTTGCCCACGTTCGGGCGGCCGATGACGGCCACGCTGCCGCAATGATGGGGAGTTTGTTCGCTCACTTGGAATCCAGTTGTTCTAGGACGGCCGCAGCCGCCTGTTGTTCGGCAAGCCGCCGCGAGGCGCCTTCGCCCTCGGTGCTGGCGGCCGGGTCGGCTACGTTGCAGCGTACCCGGAAGTGCTTGGCGTGGTCGTCACCGGATTCTGACACCAGTTCATACTGCGGCAACGCCTTCTGTCGGGCCTGCAGCCATTCCTGCAGGCGGGTCTTGGGGTCCTTCTCGGGCCGGCCGGAGGCCGGCAGTGCCTCGATCGAAGCGCTGAACCAGGGCAGTACCACCGCCCGGCAGGCCTCGAAGCCGGCATCCAGGTAGATCGCAGCCACCACGGCTTCCACCGCGTCGGCCAGGATCGAATCACGACGGTGGCCGCCGGACTTCATTTCTCCCGGGCCCAGGATCAGTCGATCGCCCAGTTCCAGGGTGCGCCCGATCACCGCCAGCGCGCCTTCACGCACCAGCTCGGCGCGGGCACGGGTCATCGCGCCTTCGTCAGCCTTGGGCCAGCGCTGGTACAACGCCTCGGCCGCCATCATGTTGACGATGCTGTCGCCCAGGAACTCCAGGCGCTCGTTGTGTGGCGCACCGGCACTGCGATGCGTCAGCGCCTGCTTCAGCAGCGCCGGGTCGCGGAAGGGATGACCGATCAGGTCACCACGTTGGAAAGGTTTATTCGGCACCGCTTCGGGTCAGGTCCTGGGATGAATCGAATTTGCCAACCACGTCCAGGTTGCCGACCAGCGGACGGCGCACTTCGTAGTTGACCTTGAGGGTCCAGCCATTGTCGCGGCGGTCGAACTTCACGTTGGCCGGCTTCACGTTTTCCGAGTAGTTGATGTACAGCCGCTTGAAGAACAGATCCTGGATCCGGGCCGGTTCCATGCTGCCCACACCCGGCTCGTTGGCCAGGCTCTTCATCGCCGAGCGCACCGCGTAATACTCCTGGTACATCGGGAACAGCTTCATGCCGATGTAAAGGAAGAAACCGACCACGATCAGGACCGCCAGGAACGAGGTCAGGGTCATGCCACGCTGCGTGTTCATCGTCTTCATTGCGTTCTCCCCAGATACGCGTTGGATGTGAAAATACTCGGTTGATGCCCGATCAGTTGATGCTCGAGCCGATCCGCGACGGCTCGAAGCCATCCTTGCAGAACCAGCCCTGGCAGTTCAGCCAGATCAGGAAGGCCTTGCCGCGCAGGTTTTCTTCCGGCAGCAGGCCCCAGAAACGGCCATCGTCGCTGTTGTCACGGTTGTCGCCCATCACAAGGTACTTGCCGGCCGGCACGGTCCACTGGCCCTGGCCACGCGGATAGTCGGTCTCCAGCACGGTGTGGGTTCGACCCGGCAGGTGTTCGACCAGCAGGTTGGCACCCTCGCCCTGGCCCTTGTGGCCTGCATAGATGCCCTTGTTGTCGTACTTCAGCGGTTCGCCGTTGAGGATCACGCCGTCGCCTTCGAAGACCACGGTGTCGCCCGGCACGCCGATGACGCGCTTGATGAAGTTCTCACCCTTGGCCGGATCGTTGTCGCTGTGGCCGGGGAAGTGGAACACCACCACGTCGCCGCGCGACGGCTCGCCAAACGGCACGATCTTGGTGTTGCTGATCGGCAGGCGCAGGCCGTAGGAGAACTTGTTGACCAGGATGAAGTCGCCGATCAGCAGGTTCGGCATCATCGAGCTGGACGGGATCTTGTACGGCTCGGCGATGAAACTGCGCACGATCAGCACGATCGCCAGCACCGGGAAGAACGCACGCGAGTAATCCACCAGCACCGGCTCGGAGTCGAGCAGGCCCGCGCGCTGGGCGCGACGCTTGGCGAGGTACAGCTTGTCCGCGAGCAGGATCAGGCCCGAGGCCAGGGTCAGCACGACCAGGAGGATCTCAAACAGTTTCATTCAGGGTCCTTTGCAACGTCACCAGACGACCGGCCCCGCAGGGCCGGTGCGGGCCTTACTTGTTGTCCATCTGCAGGACGGCCAGGAACGCTTCCTGCGGAATCTCCACGCGTCCGACCTGCTTCATGCGCTTCTTGCCTTCCTTCTGCTTTTCCAGAAGCTTCTTCTTGCGCGAAACGTCGCCACCATAGCACTTGGCCAGCACGTTCTTGCGCATGGCCTTGACCGTGGTGCGGGCGATGATCTGCGAGCCGACGGCGGCCTGGATGGCCACGTCGAACATCTGGCGCGGGATCAGGTCCTTCATCTTCTCGCACAGCTCGCGGCCACGTCGGTCAGCGTGGCTGCGGTGCACGATCAACGACAGCGCATCGACCTTGTCACCATTGATCAGCACGTCCACGCGCACGAACGGGCCTGCGTCGAAGCGCACGAAGTGGTAATCGAGCGAGGCGTAGCCGCGGCTGACCGACTTCAGCTTGTCGAAGAAGTCCAGCACCACCTCGGCCATCGGCAGCTCGTAGCTGATCTGCACCTGGCTGCCCAGGTAGTTGATGCCGATCTGGCTGCCGCGCTTTTCTTCGCACAGCTTGATGATGTTGCCGATGTACTCCTCGGGGGTGAGCACGTTGGCGCGGATGATCGGTTCGCGGATTTCCTCGACCTGGTTCACCGCCGGCAGCTTGGCCGGGTTGTCCATGTTGATGATCGAGCCATCGGTCTTCAGGACCTCATACACCACCGTCGGCGCGGTGCTGATCAGGTCCAGGTTGTATTCGCGCTCCAGGCGCTCCTGCACGATTTCCATGTGCAGCATGCCCAGGAAGCCGCAGCGGAAGCCGAAGCCCATCGCCTCGGAGCTTTCCGGCTCGAAACGCAGCGCGGCATCGTTCAGGCGCAGCTTGTCCAGCGCTTCGCGCAGGTCCGGGTAGTCTTCGGCATCGACCGGGAACAGGCCGGCGAACACGCGCGGCTGCATTTCCTGGAAGCCCGGCAGCGGCTTCGGCGCCGGGTCGCCGGCCAGGGTGAGGGTGTCGCCGACCGGCGCGCCATGCACGTCCTTGATGCTGGCGGTGACCCAGCCCACTTCACCGGCACGCAGCGCCGGCAGCACCTTGCGCTTCGGCGTGAACACGCCGACGTTGTCGACCTGGTGGTTGCGGCCGGTCGACATCACCTGCAGCTTGTCACCGGCCTTGATCTCGCCCTGCATCACGCGCACCAGCGACACCACGCCGAGGTAGTTGTCGAACCACGAGTCGATGATCAGCGCCTGCAGCTTGTCGGTGTCGCGCGGCGCCGGCGGCGGAATGCGGTGCACGATCGCTTCCAGCACGTCCTGCACGTTGAGGCCGGTCTTGGCACTGACCGGCACGGCGTCGGAGGCATCGATGCCGATCACGGCCTCGATCTCGGCCTTGGCGCGCTCGATGTCGGCGGTGGGCAGGTCGATCTTGTTGATCACCGGCACCACTTCCAGGCCCTGCTCCACGGCGGTGTAGCAGTTGGCCACCGACTGGGCTTCCACGCCCTGCGCCGCATCGACCACCAGCAGCGCGCCTTCGCAGGCGGCCAGCGAGCGGCTGACTTCATAGGAGAAGTCGACGTGGCCGGGGGTGTCGATGAAGTTCAGGTGGTAGGTCTGCCCGTCCTTGGCCAGGTACGGCAGTGACACCGACTGCGCCTTGATCGTGATGCCACGCTCGCGCTCGATCGGATTGGAATCGAGCACCTGCGCTTCCATCTCGCGGGCCTGCAGGCCACCGCAGAGCTGGATGATGCGGTCGGCCAGCGTGGACTTGCCGTGGTCGACATGGGCGATGATGGAGAAGTTGCGGATGTTCCGCATCGAATCAGAAGACATAGGTGGCGGCGGCGCGCGGCGTCGTCAGGGTAACGGTCGATTATCGCACGCCCAGCGCCCGGCCGCGAAAACCGGCTGCCGGGCACCGGCCCGGAACGACCGAAGCCCCGCCGGGGCGGGGCTTCGGGGGAGGCCCAGGGGCCGCCGGAGCGGCCCCGGCAGGCCCTACTGGCCGGCCTTGACCGCCACGAAGGCGCTGTTGCCATTGGCCGTGCGGACCAGCAGCATGACCACGTCGTCCTTCTTGAAGCTGGACAGCGCCCGGTTCAGGGCATCCACGCTGCCGACCGCGACGCGGCCGACCTGCAGGATCACCATGCCCGGCGACAGGCCGGCATCACGCGCCGCCTGGCCCTTGACCCCGGTGATGCGCACGCCTTCGTTGCCGTTGAGCCCGAACTGCTTGCGCTGAGCTGCGCTCAGGTCGCTCACGTCCAGCCCCAGCAGGGCATTGGCCCCGGTCTGCGGCGCCGCCTCGGCACCGCCGGCCGACGGCCCGCGGGCACTGGCCTGCCCGTCTTCACTCAGGGCGGTCAACGTGGCACTGAGGTCATGCGGCTTGCCGTCGCGGTACACCACCAGGTTCACCTTGCTGCCCGGCGCCATCGCACCGATCAGCGGCGGCAGGTCGGACCAGCTGTTGACCGGGCTGCCGTTGACCGAGCGGATGACGTCGCCCACCTGCACGCCGGCCTTGGCGGCCGCACTGCCGGCCACGATCTGGTTGACCAGGGCGCCACGGCTGTCCGGCAGGCCCAGGCCCTGCGCCTTCAGCGAATCGATCGGCTCCACGACCGCGCCGAGCTGGCCGCGGGTGACCTTGCCGCTCTTCTTGATCTGCTCGACCGCGCTCATCGCCAGGTCGATCGGGATCGCGAAGCTGATGCCCATGTAGCCGCCGGACGCGGAGAAGATCTGCGAGTTGATGCCGACCACTTCGCCGCGGGTGTTCAGAAGAGGGCCACCGGAATTGCCCTGGTTGATCGCCACGTCGGTCTGGATGAACGGCACATAGCGCTGGTCGGGGCCGCCCGTACTGCGGCCGACGGCGCTGACCACGCCGGCGGTGACAGAATGGTCGAGGCCGAACGGCGAGCCGATCGCGACAACCCACTGCCCCGGCTTCAGGCTGTTGGAGTCACCCACGCGCACGGTTGGCAGGTTCTTCCCGTCGATCTTCAGCAGGGCGACGTCGTACTGCTGGTCGCTGCCCACCACCTTGGCGGTGAACTCACGGCTGTCGCCCAGCTTGACCTTCACGTCACTGGCGTCGGCCACCACGTGGTAATTGGTCAGCACATAGCCATCGGGCGAGATGATGAAGCCCGAACCCATGCCACGGCCCTTGATGCTGGGGCCACCGTCTGGCCCACCCGGCCCCTGCCCCGGCATCGGGAAGTCGGGACCAAAGAAGCGGCGGAAGAACTCCGGCATGTCATCGTCGCCCATCGGGCCGCGCGCGGCCTGGCGGTTGTTGCGGACGATGGTGGTATCGACGTTGACCACGCCCGGGCCGACCTGTTCGACCAGGTTGGTGAAGTCGGGCAGGCCACTGACCAGCGGCTGCGCCGGTGCCCGCGCGGCCGCGGCTGGCGCGGGCTGGGTCTGCGCGACGGGCGCCGGCGCCTGTGCGCAGGCCACCAGGGGAAGGGTCAGGGCCAGCAGGCCAATGGCCTGCGTGCGGAGTCGGGGAGTCATCGGACGGCAACCTCCGGGTCGGGTGGAAAGAGGAATACGGGCCCCGCCGACGGCGGGGCGTGAAGGCGCCCGGCTCAGTCGCGCGGGCGCGGCGGCACCGGCAGGTCATCCTGCAGGCGCGGCTCGAACGGATAGAACGCGGCACTACCGGCGTGGGCCGGGAAGCTGGCATTGAGCGCGCCGCCAGCGGCGGGCGCCAGGCTGGAGCGCGGCCATGGCCGGGCCTGCAGCCCGCTGACCTCGCCGAACGGCAGGTTGCGGTTGGCGTTGGCCGGCACGGTCGGGGTCAACGGTGCCTGCACGGCCGCGATGGCGCGCTGCGAAGTGTCGTCGCGCTGGGCGGCACGCGCGGCCTGCTGGCTGCGCGTAGCGCTGGCACGGCGGGCGTCCTGGCGGCGGCCCGCCGCGGCCATCGCTACGGCCGGCGCAGCAGCCACGGCCACCGCGGCCGTGTCCACCGAAGCCTCGGTGACTGGGGTGGGCGCGGCCGGTGCCAGTTCCGCCTGGCTGGCGATCACCTGCGGCGCCAGCGGTTCACCCGGCGTCGCCTCCTTCAATTTCTCGCCGCCGATGAACAGGGCGACCGCGGCGACCGATGCGGCCAGCGCAGCACCGCCGCCCCAGGCGCGCCAGCCACTGCGACGCACCTGGCGACGCGGCTCGGCCTGCGGCGTCGGCTCTGCCGCAATGGCGGCCGCAACGGCGGCACTGAAGCCGGCCGGTGCCAACGCCGGGGCCTGCCCGCGCATCACGTCGCCCAGCAGCTGCCAGCGCTCCTGGCAGCCGGCCAGTTCGGGGTCGTGTTCCATCCGGCGCAGCAGGAAGCGCGCTTCATCGGCACCCAGCTCGCCATCGACCAGGGCCGACAGCTGCTCGCGATGGCGCTGGTCCAGGCGCTGCCCGGCGGGCGATTGATGGTTCTGCGATTCGTTGAACGGGTTACTGGTCATACGCGGCTCTTCTCACGGGTGGCGCTGCCGATGTCCAACAGCGGCCGGAGTTCGGTGTCGATCGCCTCGCGCGCCCGGAAGATCCGGGAACGCACGGTGCCGATCGGGCACCCCATCTTCTGCGCGATATCCTCGTAGCTCAGGCCTTCCACCTCGCGCAGGGTGATCGCCGACCGGAGTTCCTCCGGCAGCGCGTTGACGGCCTTCATGACCGTCTGTTCCAGCTCCTGGCGCATCAACTCGCGCTCGGGCGTGTCGGTGTCCCGCAGGCGGGTACCGCTGTCGAACTGCTCGGCGTCACCGATGTCGATGTCATCGGTCGGCGGACGACGATTGTGTGAAGCCAGGTAGTTTTTGGCGGTATTCACGGCGATTCGATGCAACCAGGTTGAGAACTGGGCATCGCCACGGAAACTCCCGATCGCGCGGTAGGCACGGATGAAAGTGTCCTGGGCGACGTCCTGACATTCGCTCCAGTCGGCGATGTAGCGACCGACCAGGGCCACGACCCGATGCTGGTACTTGCGCACCAGGACATCGAACGCGGCACTCTCGCCGTGCTGCACGCGCCGGACCAGCTCCAGATCCAGCTCCTGAGGTGTATCAACATCGGCCATGAGGGGCCGCACTCCTGTCAGCCCAACCGACGTCGGGCAATGAGACTGCCAATCCCGGGAAAAGTTCAGTCGCCGATCACCTGGCGCCGCACCAGCTTTTAACCACCATTCGGTTAGCGTCCCGGTCCACGGCCATGGATCCGGGGGCGCCACTCCCCTGCTATTGGGATTTGACGCGGGGGAAACAACCTCTGGATCATAGCCGCTTCTCCATACACAACCGGATGGAACGTCCATGCTCTCAGGCTTCGATGGTCTCCGCTTCAGCCACTGGCACCCCGAGATCCGCGACGACGGCGTGGTGGTTCTCTCCCTGGATCGCCAGGACAGCAGCGTCAATGCGATGTCGCAGGACGTGCTGCTGGAACTGGGCGACCTGCTTGAGCGCATTGCCCTGGACCCGCCCAAGGGCGTGGTCATCCAGTCGCTGAAGAAGGCCGGCTTCATTGCCGGTGCCGACCTGAAGGAGTTCCAGGAATTCGACCGTCGCGGCACCGTCAACGACGCGATCCGGCGTGGCCAGGCCACCTACCAGAAGCTGGCCGAGCTGCCCTGCCCGACCGTGGCGGCCATCCACGGCCACTGCCTCGGCGGTGGCACCGAGCTTGCCCTGGCCTGCCGCTATCGCGTGGCCTCCAATGACAGCAGCACCCGCATCGGCCTGCCGGAAACCCAGCTGGGCATCTTCCCGGGGTGGGGTGGCAGCGCCCGCCTGCCGCACCTGGTGGGCGCCCCGGCAGCGATGGACATGATGCTGACCGGCCGCACCCTGTCGGCCTCGGCCGCGCGTGGCATCGGCCTGGTCGACAAGGTGGTGGCACCGGCGGTGGTGCTCGACGCGGCCGTTGCACTGGCGCTGTCCGGCACCACCCGCCCGTTCAAGCAGCGCGCCACGGCTTGGGCCACCAACACCTGGCTGGCACGCACGCTGCTGGCACCGCAGATGGTCAAGCAGGTCGCCCGCAAGGCGAAGAAGGACCAGTACCCGGCGCCGTACGCACTGATCAGCACCTGGCAGCGCAGTGGCGGCAAGCCGATCCAGGCCCGCCTGGACGCCGAGCGGCGTGCCGTGGTGAAGCTGGCCAGTACTCCGACCGCGCGCAACCTGATCCGTATCTTCTTCCTCACCGAACGCCTGAAGGGCCTCGGTGGCGGTGATTCCGGCATCCGCCACGTGCACGTGGTCGGCGCCGGCGTGATGGGCGGCGACATCGCCGCGTGGGCCGCCTACAAGGGCTTCGAAGTGACCCTGCAGGACCGCGAGCAGCGCTTCATCGACCCGGCCATGGAACGCGCGCAGGCGCTGTTCGCCAAGAAGGTGCGCGACGAGAGCAAGCGCCCGGCCGTGGCCGCGCGCCTGCGTGCCGACCTGGAAGGCAACGGCGTGGCCGAGGCCGACCTGGTGATCGAGGCAATCATCGAGAACCCCGAAGCCAAGCGTGCGCTGTACCAGACGCTTGAGCCGAAGATGAAGCAGGACGCCCTGCTGACCACCAACACCTCGTCGATTCCGCTGGTGGAACTGCGCGACCACATCCAGCGCCCTGCGCAGTTCGCGGGCCTGCACTACTTCAACCCGGTAGCGCAGATGCCGTTGGTGGAGATCATCCATCACGACGGCATGGCGCCGGAGACCGAGCGCCGCCTGGCCGCGTTCTGCAAGGCGCTGGGCAAGTTCCCGGTGCCGGTAGCCGGCAGCCCGGGCTTCCTGGTCAACCGCGTGCTGTTCCCGTACATGCTGGAAGCGGCCACCGCGTATGCCGAGGGCATTCCGGGCCCGGTGATCGACAAGGCCGCGGTGAAGTTCGGCATGCCGATGGGCCCGATCGAACTGATCGATACCGTGGGCCTGGACGTGGCCGCCGGCGTCGGCCGCGAACTGGCGCCGTTCCTGGGCCTGCAGATCCCGGCCGCACTGCAGACGGTGGAACCGGACAAGCGCGGCAAGAAGGATGGCCAGGGCATCTACACCTGGGAGAACGGCAAGCCGAAGAAGCCGGACGTGGCCAGCGACTACCAGGCCCCGGCCGATCTGGAGGACCGCCTGATCCTGCCGCTGTTGAACGAGGCGGTGGCCTGCCTTCACGAGGGCGTGGTGGCCGACGCGGACCTGCTGGATGCCGGCGTGATCTTCGGCACCGGTTTCGCACCGTTCCGCGGCGGTCCGATCCAGCACATCCGTGCGGTCGGTGCCGATGCGATCGTCGAGCGGTTGAAGGCGCTGCAGCAGCGCCATGGCGACCGTTTCGCGCCGCGCCCCGGCTGGGACAACCCCGTCCTGCGCGAACCGGTGGTCTGAGTTCATCGGCCGGGCCTGCGGCCCGGCACCCGCAGAGGCAACCGCCGAAGCCAGAGCCGGAGCAACAGCCGGCTCTGGCTTTTCTGTTAGGCGGGCGGGGCGGTGTGGGCTTGCAGGACACGCCGTAAACCCATCCATGGGGGCTCGATGGCGCCATCCATGGCGCCAACGGTCCTGCAAGCCCACACCGCCCCACCCAGACAGTTTCCCGGTGACGGTTGCTGAACTGCGATGGCTGGTAGGTGTCGACCTTGGTCGACACCAGGAGCGAAGCGACCGGCGTTTGATTTTGATTTTCTTTTTTCTTCTCCGTGGCTGGACGCACACGGAAACTGTCAGAGGCCGGGCGGGTGGGTGGCGCAGGACCGTTGGCGCCATGGATGGCGCCATCGAGCCCCCATGGGTGAGGGCGCTTTGCTTGCGAAGCACTGCTTTGCAAGCGCCCGAACGCCCAGCCGCCGGCGGCTGGGCCGGACCGCGGAGCGGGGTTTACGGCGTGTCCTGCGCCACCCACCCGCCCGGCCAAGCGCGGCTTCTGCTTTTGCTTCTGCCTTCAGCGACCAAGCAACCAGCCACGAGGGGCTGCGCCGTTGGCTGGAACACCCTGTTACCCATACGGGGCATGTGCCCGTCACAGCTGCATGCGATGCTCACCACCTGATCCCTGCCAGCGAGAACGCCCGCATGACCACCATCATCGCCCCGCGCGTGCACGACATCGGCGGCCTGGAAGTCCGTCGCGCCGTCCCCACCCTGCAGGCGCGCAGCATCGGCTCGTTCGTGTTCGTCGACCAGATGGGCCCGGCACTCATGCACCCCGGCACCGCCATCGACGTGCGCCCGCATCCGCATATCGGCCTGGCCACCGTCACCTACCTGTGGTCGGGCGCGATCGGCCACCGCGACACGCTGGGTTCGGATCAGGTGATCCGTCCCGGTGACGTCAACTGGATGACCGCCGGCCGCGGTATCGCCCATTCCGAGCGCACGCCGCAGCCGGACCGCGATCACGACAACCCGATCCACGGCATGCAGACCTGGGTCGCGCTGCCGAAGTCGCATGAAGAGATCGAGCCGGCGTTCTACCACCATGCCGCTGCCACCCTGCCCGAGCAGCGTCGCAACGGCGCGTGGCTGCGGGTCATCGCCGGCCGTGCGTACGGCGAGGAATCGCCGGTGAAGGTGTTCGCCGACACCCTCAACGTGGCAATCGATCTCGACCCCGATGCGGAAATCGATATCGACGACGGCCACCGAGAGCGCGCGTTGTACATCCTCGAGGGCGACGCGCAGCTGGATGGCGTGGATATTCCCGCGCAGCACCTGGTGATCCCCGAAGCCGGTGCACGCGGCCGCCTGCGCGCGAAGACGCCGGTGAAGGCGATGCTGTTCGGTGGCGAGCCGCTGGATGGCCCGCGCCACCTGTGGTGGAACTTCGTGTCGAGCTCGAAGGAGCGCATCGAGCAGGCCAAGCACGACTGGGAAGCCGGCCGCTTCGGCACCATTCCGGGCGACGACAAGGAATTCATCCCACTTCCGCAGTACTGAACATCGCGTGTTGCACACATCTGAAGGTGTATCCCTGCACCCGGCGTTGACGCTACAGTCACCCGCTGATCATTGAAATGTGACATAAATCACACTTTCGGCCGTCAAAGGAGTGCAACACATGAGCATGGGTAAACGCTTGTCCGCCGAGTTCCTCGGCACGTTCTGGCTGGTTCTGGGTGGCTGTGGCAGTGCGGTGCTGGCCGCCAAGTTCGGTGGCGACGGCAATCCGCTGGGTATCGGTTTCCTCGGCGTGGCGCTGGCCTTCGGCCTGACCGTGGTGACCGGCGCCTATGCGTTCGGCCATATCTCCGGCGCGCACTTCAACCCGGCAGTCAGCGTCGGGCTGTGGGCCGGTGGTCGTTTCCCGACCAGGGATCTGGTGCCCTACATCATCGCCCAGGTTGCCGGCGGCCTGCTGGCCGGCTTCATCCTGCTGCAGATCGCCTCCGGCGCCAGTGGCTTCGCCATCGATGGCAGCCAGGCGGGTGCGTTCGCCAGCAATGGCTATGGCGCGCTGTCGCCCGGCGGCTACAGCGTGGCAGCCGCCTTCCTGTGCGAAGTGGTGCTGACGGCGGTGTTCCTGATCGTGATCATGGGTTCCACCCACGGCAAGGCACCGGCCGGTTTCGCCCCGCTGGCGATCGGCCTGTCGCTGACCCTGATCCACCTGATCAGCATTCCGGTCACCAACACCTCGGTGAACCCGGCCCGCTCCACCGCCGTGGCCTTCTTTGCCGGCAGCGGCGCAGTCAGCCAGCTGTGGCTGTTCTGGGTCGCTCCCCTGCTGGGCGGCGCGATCGGCGGCCTGATCTACAAGTGGATCGGCAGCGACCGCTGATCCACGCGGCTCCCATTGCGGCCCACCCTCGGCCGCAATGGTTACGTCTGCAACCGCGAATTGTGCGATTGCTCACGTTCCGTTAAGGTTGAGTTGACCGTCCGTGCACATGCCGGATGGGGCGGCATCCGGGGATGGGATGCCACGGCCGCCGGCCCTGCTGGCGGAGCCAAACAACTCATCACCTTGGGGGATGCATGAAGTTCGTGCCTGTCATCTTGTCGAGCCTGCTGTTCGCTGCGGCCCAGGCCGCCGCGCAGGCGCCGTCCGAATGTCCTTCGCTGCCAGCCAGCAGCGGCCTGCAGTGGCAGCAGCAGGTGCAGGCCGATTTCCTGGTCTGCCGCGCCAGCACCCCTGATGGCCGCGAAGTACTGAGCCTGATGCTCAGCGCGCGTGACCCCGCCATTCCGCTGAGCCGCTCGCTGCGCCAGGAAAAAGGCAGCTTCGGCGGTGAATCGCTGTACTGGTACCAGCCCGACCTGGGCGGCCAGCAACCGCCGGGTTACGCCGAACGGCGCATCAGCGTGGTCAAGATCGACAAAGGGCGTTACGCGCAGATTGCGCTGTATCCGGACAGCGCGCAGGAGCTGAGCTCACTGCAGCAGCTGGCGCAGGGCATGAGCCTGACCCCTTCGGCCGTGGCCGCCGGGCGCTGAAGGTGACGGGGATGACTGCCTGGCAGCATCCCCGCAATGCACCTCGATCGGCAGGTAGTGCCGGCCGCCGGCCGGCAAACCCTTCGGTCCTGATCAAAAGCAGGTGCCGGCCGGCGGCCGGCACTACCTCAGAACCTGCCTTCCTGGAAATCGACGAAGGCCTGCATCAGTTCCTGCCGCGTGTTCATCACGAACGGGCCGTGCCGCATCACCGGCTCGCGCAACGGACGGCCGGCCACCAGGATCAGCCGCGCGCCTTCGCTGCCAGCCGAAACATGCAGCTGTTCGCCGCCGCCCAGCACCGCCAGCTCCTGGCGCGCAACATCACGGGCGGCGTCCTGTTCACCCACCGTCAGTCCGCCTTCAAATACATAGGCAAAGGCGTTGTGGCCTTCCGGCAGCGTGTAAGTCCAGGCCCGGTCGGGCGCCAACGTGATGTCGAGATACAGCGGCTCGGTAGCCGGCTGCACGATCGGGCCGCGGGTGCCGTCGACCGAGCCGGCGATCACCTTCACTTCCACGCCGGCTGCCGGCTGCACCACGGGAATGCGCTCGGGCGCGAACTCCTGGTACTTCGGCTCGGTCATCTTCTCCTTCGCCGGCAGGTTCACCCACAGCTGGAATCCACGCATCTGCCCGCTTTCCTGCTCGGGCATCTCCGAGTGCACCAGGCCGCGGCCAGCGGTCATCCACTGCACGCTGCCCGGGGTCAACAGGCCTTCGTTGCCATGGTTGTCGCGATGCCGCATGCGTCCGTCGAGCATGTAGGTGACGGTCTCGAAACCGCGGTGCGGGTGTTCCGGGAAGCCGGCGATGTAGTCCTCGGCCCGGTCGGTGCCGAATTCATCGAGCAGCAGGAACGGGTCCAGGTCCGGCAGCGTCGGGCCGCCGATGACGCGGGTCAGGCGCACGCCGGCACCGTCGGAGGTGGGCATGCCACGGATGGTGCGCAGCACGCGGACCGGTTCGGGAAGGCTCATGGCGACTCCTGTGGGATGGATGCCCCTGAAGATGGACGCCACATGGCCGTACGCCAATGGATGGCACCGCAACCAATTGTTCCATCCCTGATGTTGGCTGCACGTCAGCGCCACCGTCGTACGACCAAAGTACTACCGCCGATTCGTCCTGTGCCAATTGACCCTGTCGTGGGCAAGCAGGACTCTTTGACTGTCTTTCCGGGAGAGAGCACCTCATGAAAGGGTTTTCCAAACTGGGCTGGGCGGCACTCGCCCTGCTCGGCGCATTCTGTCTGGGCACCGTCGCCCTGCGCCGCGGCGAGCACATCAACGCACTGTGGATCGTGGTGGCCGCGGTCTCGCTGTACCTGGTCGCCTACCGCTTCTACAGCCTGTTCATCGCCAACAAGGTGATGCAGCTGGATCCGACCCGGGCCACCCCGGCGGTGATCAACAACGATGGCCTGGACTACGTGCCGACCAACAAGCACGTGCTGTTCGGCCACCACTTCGCCGCCATTGCCGGCGCCGGCCCGCTGGTCGGCCCGGTGCTGGCCGCGCAGATGGGCTACCTGCCCGGCCTGCTGTGGCTGGTGGTGGGCGTGGTACTGGCCGGCGCAGTGCAGGACTTCATGGTGCTGTTCCTGTCCAGCCGTCGCAACGGCCGCTCGCTGGGTGACCTGGTGCGCGAGGAGATGGGCCAGGTACCCGGCACCATCGCCCTGTTCGGTGCGTTCCTGATCATGATCATCATCCTGGCGGTGCTGGCGATGGTGGTGGTCAAGGCGCTGGCCGAAAGCCCGTGGGGCATGTTCACGGTGATCGCGACGATGCCCATCGCGATCCTGATGGGCGTGTACATGCGCTACATCCGCCCCGGCAGGATCGGCGAGATTTCGGTGGTTGGCCTGATCCTGCTGCTGGCCGCGATCTGGTACGGCGGCAAGGTCGCCGCCGACCCGGTGTGGGGGCCGGCGTTCACCTTCACCGGCACCCAGATCACCTGGATGCTGATCGGCTACGGCTTCGTCGCCTCGGTGCTGCCGGTGTGGCTGCTGCTGGCCCCGCGCGACTACCTGTCGACCTTCCTCAAGATCGGCACCATCATCGCGCTGGCCATCGGCATCCTGGTGGTGATGCCGGAACTGAAGATGCCGGCGCTGACCCAGTTCGCCGCCAGCGGTGATGGCCCGGTGTGGAAGGGCGGCATGTTCCCCTTCCTGTTCATCACCATCGCCTGCGGTGCGGTCTCCGGTTTCCACGCACTGATCTCCTCCGGCACCACGCCGAAGCTGCTGGCCAATGAAGCGCACATGCGCTACATCGGCTACGGCGGCATGCTGATGGAATCGTTCGTGGCGGTGATGGCGCTGGTGGCGGCCTCGATCATCGATCCGGGCATCTACTTCGCGATGAACAGCCCGGCCGCCGTGATCGGTGCCGATGCAGCCTCGGCGGCGCACTACATCACCAACACCTGGGGCTTCACCATTACCCCCGAGCAGTTGACCGCGACCGCGGCCGCCATTGGTGAACCGACCATCCTGCACCGCGCCGGTGGTGCACCGACGCTGGCGGTAGGCATCGCGCAGATCCTGCACGAAGCGATTCCCAGTGGCAGCGACGCGATGATGGCGTTCTGGTACCACTTCGCGATCCTGTTCGAAGCCTTGTTCATCCTGACCGCGGTGGACGCCGGTACCCGCGCCGGGCGCTTCATGCTGCAGGACCTGCTGGGCAACTTCGTGCCGGCCCTGAAGAAGACCGAGTCGTGGACCGCCAACATCATCGGTACCGCCGGCTGCGTGGCGCTGTGGGGCTACCTGCTCTACACCGGCGTGGTCGATCCGTTCGGCGGCATCCAGACGCTGTGGCCGCTGTTCGGCATCTCCAACCAGATGCTGGCTGGCATCGCGCTGATGCTGGGCACGGTGGTGCTGTTCAAGATGAAGCGTGACCGCTATGCGTGGGTCACTGCGGTACCGGCGGTGTGGCTGCTGATCTGCACCACCTACGCCGGCTTCATCAAGATCTTCGACAGCAACCCGGCGCAGGGTTTCCTGGCGCAGGCACACAAGTTCCAGGCCGCGCTCGCCAGCGATACGATCACTGCACCGGCCAAGTCGGTGGCGCAGATGAAGCAGATCGTGGTCAACGCCTACGTCAACACCGGCCTGACCGCGCTGTTCCTGCTGGTGGTCGGCGCGGTGCTGGTGTATTCGATCAAGACCATCCTGGCGGCACGCCGCAACCCGCAGCGCAGCGACCGCGAGACCCCGTACGTGGCGCTGAAGCCGCATGAAATGGTGGATCTGTGATGAGCACGCAACTGGTTCCCGCCGGCCAGTACCAGGCGCACCGCCGCATCTGGCGGCGCCTGGTGCAGACCGCACGACTGTGCTGTGGCATTCCTGATTACGACAATTACGTCCGGCACATGCTGGATAAGCACCCGGACCAGGAGCCGATGGACTACAAGACGTTCTTCCGCGAGCGCCAGGAAGCGCGTTACGGCGGGCGCAACGGCGGGCGCTGCTGCTGAGGGCCAGGCCTGCCTTTCAGCAGGCAAAAGAAAGCCGAGCGCGGGCTCGGCTCTACACGGGCAGAGCGGGTTCGCGGCGCACGCCGCGAACCCGCAACAGGATCGTCCGGCCAGGACTCAGGCGCCGGCCATCCACTTCAGAATCAGGCCGGTGACATACGCCAGCCCGGTGCCGGTGGCATAGCCCACCGTACCCAGCAGCACGCCCACCGGCGCCAGCGTCGGATGGAAGGCTGCGGCCACCACGGGGGCCGAGGCGGCCGCGCCGATGTTGCCCTGCGAACCGATCGCGAAGAAGAACAGCGGCGCGCGCAGCAGCTTGGCTACCCCCCACAGCACCAGCACGTGCGTGGCCATCCAGATCGCGCCAAGC
This sequence comes from Stenotrophomonas sp. YJH_SMC_123, assembly GCF_059368215.1. Taxonomy (NCBI): domain Bacteria; kingdom Pseudomonadati; phylum Pseudomonadota; class Gammaproteobacteria; order Lysobacterales; family Lysobacteraceae; genus Stenotrophomonas; species Stenotrophomonas sp. YJH_SMC_123. The sequence continues at coordinate 113,753 of NZ_JCAFRM010000002.1, read as the reverse complement.
AGGAACAGCCACGGCCGATCCAGCAGCGACAGCAGGTTCATCTGCATGCCGATGCAGGCGATCAGGAAGTACAGGAACACCGTGCCCAGCCGCGAAGCGCCTGCGGCTTCCAGCCGGCGCGCACGGGTGAAGCTCAGGCCCAGGCCCATCGCCGTGGACAGCAGGATCACCCAGACGAACTGGCTGTCGAGGCTGAACTGGCTGGCCCAGCTGACATTGGCCTTGAACCAGCCCGACAACGGCGCGGCGATGGCATGGGCCAGGCCGACGCCACCCAATGCCACGCCAACGATCACCATCAGGTCGGTCATGCTGGGAATGCGCGCGTTCTGTGCCTCGTAGGCGCTGATGCGTGCCTTCATCTCGTCGATGGCGCGGGTGTCGGCACCGTTGCGGGTATCGATCTGCTGCGCGCGGTTGGCCAAAAACAGCAGGATCGCCATCCACAGGCTGGCGCAGGCCACGTCGACCACCGCGAACTGGCCAAAGGTGGTGGCATCGGTGCCGAACACCTCGCGCATGGCCACCATGTTGGCGCCGCCACCGATCCAGCTGCCGGCCAGCGCGGCCATGCCGGCCCAGGTATCACCGGCCACCGTTTCCGGATGGATCAGCTTCATCAGCTGGAACGAGACGATGGCGCCGAGCATGATGCCGGCGGTACCGGCGCAGAACACGATCAGCAGCTTTGGGCCGAGCTTGATGACGCCTTTCAGGTCGATCGACAGTGTCAGCAGGACCAGCGCAGCGGGCAGCAGCACGTCGCGCGCGACCGGGTTGTACAGCGAGGTGTTGTGGCCATCGATGACACCGGCGGTGTTGTAGATGGCGGGGATGAAGTAGCACAGCAGCAGTGCCGGCACCCAGGCGAAGATCTTCTTCAACAACGGGGTCGGACCACTGGCGGCCCAGAAGATCAGGGCCAGGGTGGCGGCAATCAGGCCCAGTCCAACGATGTCGTTGCTGATCAGGGCGGTAGCGGGTTCGGTCGGCATGGGATCCTCTGTCGATCGAAAGAGCGGAGAAAAAAAAGCGCCGCATGGAGCGGCGCAGGTCGAGATTAACATTGTCTTCACGCCTGGTCATGCTGCGCTGCTTGTCGCCTTCCCCTGCATTGACGACGATTACGGCATCACCGTTGTGGAGCAGGCCCATGCAGCTTGGTGCGTTCTCTGTCAGCCTGTCCGTGAAGGACCTGGCCGCCTCCCGCGCGTTCCACGAAGCCTTCGGGTTCTCGGTCACCGGTGGCGATCCCACGCAGAACTGGCTGGTAATGCGCAGCAACGGCACGGTCATCGGGCTGTTCCAGGGCATGTTCGAGGGCAACCTGCTGACCTTCAACCCCGGCTGGGACCAGCACAGGCAGGAGCTGCCCCACTTCCAGGATGTGCGTGAACTGCAGGCGGAACTGGATGCCAAGGGCATCGAACTGGCAGTCCGCACTGACCCCGATGGCCAGGGGACCGGCTACCTGCAGCTGGCCGATCCCGACGGCAACGTGATCCTGATCGACCAGCACGTGGCGCGGCCGAACGGGCGGTAATGCGAACAGCCATTGCGTGGGTAGGCGTCGACCTTGGTCGACGGGCCGCATGCCAACCAAGGTTGGCATCTACCAGGACGGCCGGATCAGGCCGGGCGCGAGGCACTGAAATCGAGCGTGACACGCGTTCCGCGCGGTTCGCAGGGCTGCAGCTGCAGGGTCCAGCCCAGGTGTTCGCACAGCCGCGCGATCAGGTCCAGGCCGATGCCGCTGCCACGATCGGCGCGTCCGCCACGGGCCATGCGCGCGTGGATGGCGGCAATCTCCTCCGGGCTCATGCCATGCCCTGGGTCCTGCAGCGTCAGCACCGCCGACGCACTCAGCTGCAGCTCGATATGGCCGCGGCCGCTGTTCTCGATGGCATTGCGCAGCAGGTTGCCGATCGCCGCCTGCACCACTGCCATCGGCGCAACGATATCCACCGGCGCCGCCTGGATGCCGATGCTCAGGTCCTTGTCACCGAGCAGGTGGCGATGGTCGTCGACGATCTCCGGCAGCAGCTGGTCCAGGGCGATGCGCTCGGCACGCGCGGCCAGGCGTGCCGGATCACGCGCCAGCACCAGCAGCAGCTCGATCAGCTGCTCCACGCTCTGCGCTGTGCGCAACACCCGCTGCATCTGCTGGCGGGCGCGCTCGGGCAGGCCCGGTTGCTCCAGCGCGAGCTCGGCAGCACCGGTCATCACCGCGATCGGCGTGCGCAGTTCGTGGCTGGCGGTGCTGATGAAGACCCGCTCGCGCTCGACGAACTGCTCGTTGCGGTCCAGATAGTCGTTCAACGCACCGGCGATGGTATGCAGCTCAGCGCTGCCGCGCGGATCGACTTCGATACGCTGGCCCTGCACGCCCGGCCGCAGCCCGGCAATGTGCTGTGCCAGCAGGCTCAACGGACGCACCATCCGCTCCATGCCGAACGACGCCATCAGCACGGTGACGAAGATCATGATCACCCCGGCCAGCATCACCCAGCGCGTGGCGAACTGTTCCAGGTCATGGAAATCGGAGATGTCCAGCGCCAGCGCCACCCGTCCCATCGACTGCGTTTCACGGACCATCACCGCCGTCTCGCGGCCCTTGACCATCACTCCGTCATGCAACCCAGGATGCAGGGAGCGCAGGCTCTCTGGCAGATTGACTGCGTCAAAGCGGTACAGGCTCAGCGTGTCCGAGTCCTGCCAGCGATAGTGAGGTTCGTGCTCGACATGCTCGACGATGCTGTCCAGTTCGGAATTGAGCAGCGCGCGCCACGCGGCGTGCTCGGCGTGTTCGTGCACGTAGTTGCCGACACTGAACACTGCAATCGACAGCAGTGCCAGGTACCCGAGCAACCACCACACCACCCGCCGGTACAGCGGCCCCGGCTTACGCGCCCTCATCAGCATTCCTGCCTGCGTCGGCAGCGTCCATCAGCGCCAACCGATAGCCCACCCGCGGCAGCGTATGGATCAGCTTGTCGGCAAACGGGCCGTCGACGCTGCGGCGCAGCTCGTAGACATGCGAGCGCAGCAGATCGCCATCCGGTGGCTCGTCGCCCCACAGGGCGAACTCCAGCTGCTGGCGGGTGACCGCACCGGGGCTGGCGCGCATCAGCACTTCCAGCAGCTTGCGGCAGGCCGGGTACAGGTGCAGCACCTGGCCACCACGCTGGGCTTCCAGGGTCGCCAGGTCCAGCACCAGGTCGCCCACCTGCAGGCGCTTGCGCGGATTGCGGCCCTGCGCGCGCAGCAGCAGCGCCTCCAGCCGCACTTCCAGCTCGGGCAGGGCGAACGGCTTGGTCAGGTAGTCGTCGGCACCGGCGCGGAAGCCGGCGATCTTGTCCGGCAGCTCGTCGCGCGCGGTCAGCATGATCACCGGCACCTCCGACGCGTGCTCGGCGCGCAGGCGACGCAGCACCTCCGGCCCCTCCATGCGCGGCAGCATCCAGTCCAGGATCACCGCATCGTAGGGGTGGCTGCCTGCCAGGTGCAGGCCGGTGATGCCATCCGGGGCCACGTCGAGCACGTGCCCGCGCGACTCGAAATAGTCGAACAGGTTGGCCACCAGCTGGCGGTTGTCCTCGATCACCAACAGACGCATGCACGAAAGATCCACGGAAGTTCGTACCATGGTAGCGCCGACCATGTCGGAATGCGGTCGCCCTGCGCCCGCTCCGACGCCTTTCCTACCCCAGCCACGTCAGAGTGGCGGTTTTGCTCCCGGAGCCTGCCGTGCCCGTAGCCCTGCCCCGCCATTGGCGCCTGCCCCTGTTGTGGCTGCTGATCATCGCCGCGTTGGCCGCCGGTATCGGCCTGCGCCAGCCGCAGCCGCCGGACGAGCCGCGCTTCGTGCTGGCGGCCCGTACCATGGTCGAAAGTGGGGAATGGCTGCTGCCGCACCGGGGCGTGGAGCTGTACGCGGAGAAGCCGCCGGTCTTCATGTGGCTGCAGGCGGCCGCTTACGAGGTGGTCGGCAGCTGGCAATGGTCGTTCCTGCTGCCGTCGCTGCTGGGCGCCCTGCTCAGCCTGTGGCTGGTGTCGGACCTGGCACGGCGGCTGTGGTCGCCGCGGCATTCCCTGTACGCCCTCGCGGCGCTGTTCTGCACCCTGCAGTTCGGCCTGATGGCCAAGCGCGCGCAGATCGACATGGTGCTGGTCGGCATGACCACGGTGGCCCTGTGGGGATTGATGCGCCACCTGTGCGAGCGCCGCAACCTGCCCGCGCTGTGGCTGGCCGGTTTCGCCGCTGGCCTCGGCACGGTGACCAAGGGCGTGGGGTTCCTGCCGCTGCTGATGGTGCTGCCGTGGTTCGGCTGGTGGCTGTACCAGCGCCGCCGCGGGCGCAGCGTGGACGGTCCGCACCCGGCAACGCTGCTGTGGCTGATCCCGGCCTTCCTGCTGGGCGTGGCGGTGTGGCTTGCCCCGCTGGGCTGGGCATTGCTGCATGAGCCCAGCGCGTCCCTGCAGTCCTACGCCCACGAACTGCTGTTCAAGCAGACCGGCACCCGCTACGCCAACGCCTGGCACCACCGCCAGCCGGTCTGGTACTACCTGCAGGTGATCCTGACCTTGTGGCTGCCGGGCAGCCTGTTGCTGCCGATGCTGTTCAAACCCTGGTGGCGCCGCATCCGCCGTGGTGACTGCCGGCAATGGCTGCTGTTGGGCTGGGCGCTGCTGGTGCTGGTGTTCTTCAGTGCCAGCCCCGGCAAGCGCGAGGTCTATGTGCTGCCAATGCTGCCGGCGATGGCGCTGGCGGTGGCCCCGCTGTTGCCTGGCCTGCTGCGACGGCTTTGCGTGCGGCGCTACCTGTTCGGCTACACCGTGGTGCTGATGCTGGCCACCGGCGTGCTCGGCGTGATGCTGATGACCGAACATCCGTGGGCCCTGGCGCAGCTGGAACGGCGGGCGATGCCCGATTCGCTGCTGCCGGTGCTGGGAGATGGCCTGCTGACCTTTGCCATTGCCCTGGCCACGTTGATCGTGTGGCTGCGGGTGCGACGTGCCGCAACGCTGGTGTTGCTGACCCACGGCATGCTGTGGATGCTCTACGGCCTGGTGCTGATCTCGGCGCTGGATCCGTACGCATCAGCGTCGGCGGTGATGCGCCGGGTGGGCGCGCGGATCGGCCCGGACGCGGAGCTGGCACTGGTCGCCTGGCGCGAACAGAACCTGCTGCAGGCAGATCGGCCGGTGCGCGAGTTCGGCTTCAAGCGCCCCTGGGCCGAACAATGGCATGACGCCGGCCCGTGGCTGGCCGAGGCGCCGGGCAAGCGCTGGGTGCTGGTGCTGGACGATGCGATGAGCCCCTGCGTGGACCCGGCGAAGGTGATCGACATCGGCATTGCCAACAGGAATCGTTGGCAACTGCTTCCCGGTACGGCCTGGGACCCGAAGTGCCACGCCGAGCGCACCGGATCGACCGCCGAAGAAGACTGAACGGTGACGCGCGCCGGGGACTCATTAACCCGGCGCGAACGGGCGTCCGACCCTTCTCCGACATCGAGGTGACGAGCATGAGCGCGGATTCCCGAACCGCCCCTTCCCAGCATGCCCGTTCGTCCCATTGATGCGGCAGCGCCGCTTGCGACATCACCACTGGCGTCAAGATTCGCCGTAACTCACTTCTGGCTGCCTGTCGCAATCGGTCTGCCCGTGTTTACGCTGCTGATGGGTTTCGGCGGTGATCAATGGGTGGCCGATCACCTGTTCCGCCTCGAAGGTGGCCACTGGGCGTTGCAGGACGCCTGGGTCACCCGCACGGTGGTGCACAAGGCCGGCAAGTGGCTGAGCACGTCGGCGGCGCTGGTCGCGATCCTGTTGTGCGTGCACCACTGGCGCAAGAGGGGCGATCGCACCCTGCGATGGGCGCTGCTTTATGTCGTAATTGGCATGGCGCTGGGTACGGGCGTGATCTCCCTGCTGAAGACCCTGGTGCCGATGGAATGTCCCTGGGACCTGCTGCGCTATGGTGGCCATCAGCCCTATATCGGGCTTTTCACGCAGCGCCCGGCCGGCATGGCCGCACAGGCCTGCTTCCCTGCCGGCCACGCCAGCGCAGGCTATGCGTGGCTGTGCCTGTACTATTTCGCCCTGCTGTGGCGCCCGTCGTGGCGCTGGGCAGGCTTGTGGATCGGCCTCGGCACCGGCCTGGTGTTCGGCATCGGCCAGCAGCTGCGCGGCGCGCATTTCCTTTCGCATGACGTTGCCACCGCGTTGATATGTTGGCTGCTGTCACTCGGCCTGTACCTGATCGTCAAAGGCATCCTGATCCGCCCTCAGCTGGACCGTCCCAACCGCCAGGAGGCAAACGCATGAGTGCATCGGTCCAACGCCCCGCCCGCGCTTCTGCGCTGGCGGGTCTTCGCCACTGGCGGCCACAGCTGTCCACCGAAGCACTGATCGCGTTCACCAGCCTGTTCTTCGCGGTGGCCGGCAACGGCCTGTTCTGGCACAGCGCGATGGCCAGCCATCCGGGCAGCCTGCGCTACGCGCTGTCGCTGCTGCTGTTGCTGCTGGGTGCGCACGGCGTGCTGCTGGGCATCCTGGTCTGGCGCTGGAACGCCAAAGTGGTGATCAGCCTGCTGCTGCTGGTGACCGCATTCGCCGCACACTACATGAGCCGCTACCACATCTACCTGGATGCGGACATGCTGCGCAACGTGCTGGCGACCGACCCCAAGGAAAGCCGCGAGCTGATGACGGTATCGCTGCTGTGGCCGGTACTGCTGCTGGCAGTGCTGCCGATGGTGGTGCTGTGGCGCGTGCAGCTGCGCCGCCGCAGCTGGGGCCGCAGCCTGCTCTGGCGCGTCGGCTTCCTGGTGGTGGCGGCAGTGACGGCTGTCGGCGGCGCGTTGATCTCGTTCCAGGATGTCTCGGCACTGATGCGCAACCAGCGTGAAGTGCGCTATCTCGCGACACCGGCCAATGTCCTGTTGGGCATGCCGCGTGCATTGCGTGGCGACAATCCGGTGCAGCGCGCGCCGAAGCTGCCGATCGGCACCGATGCCAAGGCCACCCCGCGCGCGCCGGCCAGCAAGCCGCGCCTGCTGGTGATCGTCATGGGCGAGACCGTGCGTGCGCAGAACTGGGGGCTCAACGGTGGCCGCAACACCACCCCGGAACTGGCGCAGGCCAGCGTGATCAATTTCCCGGACATGCATTCGTGCGGCACCAGCACCGAGGTTTCGTTGCCGTGCCTGTTCTCGCCGTGGGGCCGCCATGACTACGACGAGAAGAAGATCCGCGCGCACCAGTCGCTGCTGCACGTATTGAACCGTGCCGGCATCGCACCGTTGTGGCGTGACAACCAGTCCGGCTGCAAGGGCGTGTGCGAAGGCCTGGACTTCCAGTCGCTGTCCGATGCCACCACGCCGGGCCTGTGCGCCGATGGCCGCTGCATGGACGAGATCCTGCTGCAGGACCTGGCCACCCAGGTACGCGCCAGGCCCGGCGACCGGGTGGTGGTGCTGCACCAGCTGGGCAACCACGGTCCGGCCTACTTCGAGCGCTATCCGCCCGCATTCCGCCGTTTCACCCCGACCTGCGATACCCGTGACATTGGCCGTTGCTCGCGCGAAGAGATCACCAACAGCTACGACAATGCCGTGCTGTACACCGATCACTTCCTGACAAAGACCATCGGCACGCTGCAGGGCATGCAGGATTACGACACGGCGATGATCTACCTGTCCGACCACGGCGAGTCGCTGGGCGAGAAGGGCCTGTTCCTGCACGGCGTGCCCTACGCCATCGCCCCGGCCGAGCAGACCCGGGTACCGATGACGATGTGGTTCTCGCCAGGCTTCGCCAGCAGCCGTGGGCTGGACCTGCAGTGCGTGCGCAAGCGTTCGGCGGCGTATACCGACCATGACAACCTGTTCCCGTCGGTGCTGGGCCTGATGCAGGTGAAGACCTCGCTGTACGAACGCGACCGCGACGTGTTCGCCAACTGCGAGAGTTGAGGAGTGTTCGGCAGGGCTTGCAGCCCTGCACCTGCAGGGGCAACGGCCGAAGCAACAGCAACAGCGTGCATTCCGTGGGATGGTGGAGTGGGTCCGGTGGCGGGAGACGCCGTAAACCCATCCTTGGGGGCTTGGCCGCGGCATCCATGCCGCGGACACTCCCGCCACCGGACCCACCCCGCCTTCGACAGTTTTCCGCGATCTGTTGGACATGCCGATGGGGTCGGATCCGTTTTCCGTAGGAAAACGGATCCGACCCCATTTTGATTGTCGATATCTGACAGATGTGTCGACCAAGGTCGACACCTACCGACAGCACACGGAATCTGTCAGAGGTGGGGCGGTGTCGGAGTGCGGGGTGTCAGCCGCATGGATGCGGCTGCCAAGCCTACACGGACGTACTTGCGGCGTCCCCGCACTCCGACACCGCCCCGCCAAACCACGGATAGTCCGCTGTTGCTGTTGCTTCGGCTTTGCCGTTTGTTGAAGGCCTCTGCGGGTGCCGGGCGCCGCCCGGCCGACTTCCGCCACTTGCGGAGGCAGCGGCTGCCCACTAGCCTTCGGCCGTCGTTCACCACCCAAGGACCGCCCGTGAAACACCGTCATCTCCTGCTGGCCTCGGCAATCGCCGCCGCCACGCTGGCCCTGGCCGCCTGCAAGAAGGAAGCTGCCCCAGGCACCGATACCGCCAGCAGCAGCGCCCCGGCCGGCGAAACCGCCGACCAGTTCGTGGCCCGCATCAATGCCGAGTTCAAGGCCGCCTACCCGGAGATGACCTCGGCGCAGTGGCTGTCCTCCACCTACATCAATAGTGATTCGGAACGCATCGCGGCCAAGGCCAACGAGCGCTCGCTGACCCAGCTCAACAGCTGGATCGAACAGGCTGCGAAGTTCGACGGCAAGCCGATGAGCGAGGACAGCAAGCGCGCGATCCACCTGCTGAAGCTGATGTCGTCGATGCCGGCACCGCGCGACCCGGCCAAGCTGGCCGAGCTGACCCAGATCGCCACCCGCATGGAAGGCAGCTATGGCGCCGGCAAGTACTGCACCGATGCCAACGATCCGAACTCCTGCCGCCAGCTGGGCGAGCTGGAGCAGGTGCTGGCACGCAGCCGCGACTATGACAAGCAGCTCGACGCCTGGCAGGGCTGGCACAGCACCACCAAGAACATGCGCGGCGACTACCAGAAGTTCGTCGGCCTGGTGAACGAAGGCGCCAAGGGCATGGGCTTCACCGATGCCGGCCAGATGTGGCGCAGCGGCTATGACATGCCGCCGGAGCAGATCGGCCCGGAAACCGACCGCCTGTGGGAACAGGTCAAGCCGATGTACGAGCAGCTGCACTGCTACGCACGCGGCAAGCTGGACAAGACCTACGGCAAGGACAAGGCCGAAGTGGGCAACGGCCTGATCGCCGCGCACCTGCTGGGCAACATGTGGCAGCAGGACTGGTCGAACCTGTGGGACCAGCTGGAACCGTACCCGGGCGCCGGCAGCCTGGACATCACCGCGGCGCTGGAGAAGCAGTACCAGACCAACCTGAGCGCGGCGCTGGCCAAGGCCGGCAAGGACGCCAACGTGGCCGCACAGTACAAGGCGCAGCGCGAGGCCGAACTGCGCACCGCCAAGCAGATGACCGAACGCGCGCAGGACTTCTACGTGTCGCTGGGCATGCCGTCGCTGCCGCAGTCGTACTGGGAACGCACCCAGTTCATCAAGCCCGACGACCGCGACGTGGTCTGCCACGCCAGCGCCTGGGACATGAACATGGAAGGCGACGTGCGCACCAAGATGTGCATCAAGCCGAACGAAGAGAACTTCACCACCATCTACCACGAGCTGGGCCACATCTATTACGACCTGGCCTACAACCCGCTGCCGCCGCTGTTCCAGGGCGGTGCCAACGATGGGTTCCATGAAGCGATCGGCGACACCATCGTGCTGGCGATGACCCCCAAGTACCTCAGCTCGATCGGCCTGGTCGATACGCCGACCGAAAGCCGCGAAGCGGTCATCAACAACCAGATGCGCATGGCGCTGTCGGGCGTGTCGTTCCTGCCGTTCGGGCTGATGATCGACCGCTGGCGCTGGGGTGTGTTCGATGGTTCGATCACCGCCGACAACTACAACAAGGCATGGTGGGACCTGAAGGCCAAGTACCAGGGCGTGGCGCCTGCCAGTACCCGTGGCGAGGAGTTCTTCGATCCGGGCGCGAAGTACCACGTGCCAGGCAACACCCCGTACACCCGCTACTTCCTGGCGCGCATCCTGCAGTTCCAGTTCTACAAGGGCCTGTGCGACGCGGCCGGCTACAAGGGCCCGCTGCATGAGTGCACCTTCTACGGCAACAAGGAAGCCGGCCAGAAATACTGGGCGATGCTGAGCAAGGGTGCCAGCCAGCCGTGGCAGGCCACGCTGAAGGAGCTGACCGGCACCGACAAGCTCGATGCCGGCCCGATGATCGAGTACTTCACGCCGGTCAACGAGTGGCTGAAGCAGCAGAACGAAGGCCAGATGTGCGGCTGGCAGGCCAACGCGGCACCGGCGGCGAAATGAGAAAAGGGGCGGGTCCGCAAGGATCCGCCCCTTCCTGGTAGTGCCAGGCCGCTGGCCGGCAACCACGCGATGAAGACCCCGCGGGCAGCCGGCCAGCGGCCGGCTCTACCGGAATGCCTGTCAGCTGTCCTTCTTCGCCGCCATCGCCGCGGCCAGGTCCGCCTTGAACTCCTCGAAGGTCTGGCCCTTTTCCTTCGCTTCGGCCTGTGCGGCGTCGCGCAGCGCATCGGAGTACATCAGGCGCACCGGCGTGCCGTTGCGCTCGAGCAGTTCACCGGCCTGCATGATCAGCGCCAGTACCTGCGCGGCGGAGTCACTGTGGCCGGCGATACGGCCGTCCATGCCCAGCACCCATTCGCCATCGCGGCGCACGACACCGGCCAGCAGGGTGCGCTGCGCGTCGCGCAGTTCCGCATGCGGCTCCACCGGCGAGGCCTGGGCAGCGGCCTTGTTGGCGGCCTGCTTTTCCTGGCGACGGCGCTGGTCGCGGCGGGTCTTGGAGCTGGTGGACATGGTGCGGTACCGCTGCGAGGGGGGCGCAAGGATAGCGCACCCCGCCCGCCACACCGCTTCACACCCCCTCAGTCCAACACTTTCCCGTGCCGCCAGTAACCCATGAAGGTGATCGTGCGGCGGTCCAGCCCGCACTCGCGGACCAGATGGCGACGGATCGCCATCACCGCTCCCGCCTCGCCTGCCACCCAGGCATACAGCGGCCCGGCCACGCTGGCATCGGCCTGTTCCCAGAGGATCTGCGCGTCGACGTCGATCTCTTCCAGTTCTTCGCCAGCGACCACGCTCGAGGCGGCCAGGCGCGCCTGCACCGCCTGCAACAGAGGCGCCCCGTACGCCGCCTGCCCGCGCGGCAACCAGACCAGCTCGGCCGTGGCCGGCGCCTTCAGGCGAACCGCATCACCGGCCTGCGCCACTTCCAGCAGGGCCAGCGTACGCGGCGGATCCACCCTGGCCGCCAGTTCCTCGAGAATCCCGGCCACTGCCGGCAGCGCGGTCTCGTCAGCCACCAGCAGCACCTGGCCAACGCCGGCCGGCGGCTTCCATTCCCAGCCCTCGCTGCTGTCGGCGCAGTCGGCATCCGGGGCCAGCAGCACCACGCGGTCGCCCGGCCGTGCATGGATGGCCCATCGCGAGGCCGGCCCGGTCTCGCCATGCAGCACGAAATCAACATCGACCTCGCCCTGCTCTGCACGCAGCTGGCGGAGGGTGTAGGTGCGCATCGGCGGGCGCTGATCGTCCGGCAGGGCCCGATAGCGTGGGTACCAGTCCTCGCCGCTGGGGACCTGCGGCGCCTCCTGGCCGGGCAAGGGGAAGAACACCTTGATGCGCTGGTCCGGCCCTCCGGTCGTCATCCGCGCCACGTCGGCACCGGTGAACACCATGCGGTCCAGGGAAGGGGAAAGAACGCGGCGCTCCTTCAGCGCCACCTCGAACAGGCGGTAGGTCTGCTGCGCAGCCATGGGGAACCTCATGCAACGACAGTGGATCGGCTGGCTGTCGTGCACCTGTGCACCGGCTGGCTGGAGTGCCCAGCCTAGTCCGGCGGTTTCCCGCCGCAAGCGTTGCGGGCGCCACGGCCCGCCCTACCCCTGCGCGCTGCTCAGTGACCCGTGCAGGCTGCCTGCGCCGCGCGTTCGCGCCGGTGTTCCCAGTACCAGAACACGAAGCCGGCGCCGAAGAACCCAGCCTGGCCCAACGCCAGGTGCAGCGGGCTGGCGCTGAGCAGCGGCGACACCACGCCGGCCACCACGGTGCTGATCATCAGCTGCACGAAGGCCTGCAGCGACGAGGCCAGGCCGCGCTGGTGCGGGTACATGTCCAGCACCGCCAGCGCCAGGATCGGGAAGATCAGCGCCATGCCCATGCCACCCAGGAAGATCGGCAGCACCGCCCACGGCAGCACGAACTGCGGCGCCAGCGCGACGTAGCCGACGTTCAGCAGCACCGACAGCGCGCACAGGCCGAAACCAATGGATACCTGGCGGGTGGGCGTGGTGTGCCCGGCCATGCGCCCGGACAGGAACGAGCCGGTGGTCATGCCGCCGATGGTGGGGATGAACAGCCAGGCGAAACCACCCTCGCCCAGGTGCAGGTGCTGCATCACGAACACCGGTGCCGAGGAGATGTACAGGAAGATGCCACCGAAACCGATGCTGCCGGCCAGCGCCAGGCGCAGGAAGCGCGGATTGAAACCGATGCGCACGTAATCACGCATCAGCACCCGCGGCGACAACGGAACGCGCGCTTCGAGCGGATGGGTCTCCGGCAGGTAGCGGGCGGTGGCCGCCAGCAGAACCAGTGCGAACACCACCAGGAACCAGAAGATCAGCGGCCAGCCAGCACCGCTGAGCAGGATCCAGCCACCGATGATCGGCGCGATCGCCGGGGCGATGCCGAACAGCATCGACACCTGGCTCATCAGCCGCTGCGCGTCGTGACCGTGGTACAGGTCGCGGATCACCGCGCGGCCGACGATCATGCCGACGCCTGCGGACAGGCCCTGCAGGGCGCGGAACCCCAGCAGCGTGGTCAGATCGGTGGACAGCGCACAGCCGACCGAGGCGCCGACGAACACCACCAGGCCGCCGAGGATCACCCGCTTGCGGCCCCAGGCATCGGACAGCGGGCCGTGTGCCAGGCTCATCAGGCCGTAGAACAGCAGGTACACGCTGATGGTCTGCTGCACCGCCACCTCGTCCACCGCCAGGCGCTGGGCCAGCTGCGGGAACGCGGGGAAGATGGTGTCGATCGAGAACGGACCGAACATGGCCAGGCCGGCGAGCAGCAGGGCCATGCGGCGGGTGGAAGGAGCAACAGCGGCGGTCATGGAGAAGGCGTCCGGCAGGGCCATGCGCGGCACGCACGGCGGCGCCAGTCCCCTGCAGCAGGGACGGCGCCAGATGAATTCGGGTATCCGCCCATCATAGGTGGGGATTGCGCCTGATGCCATGCAGCAGTGCACAAAACGCACGGGCGGGCCATCGGCCATTCAGGCGCCGCGGCCGGGCCCGCAGGCGGCTGGCGCGCCCGCAACGGGCTATAATCGGCGGGCAACACGGTGGGAGAAGCGGAACACCGCTGCCGAAGGCGCAACGCCCGTAATCGCTCAGGCCCGATACCACCCGTAACACAACTCTGGAGAGACCGGTTCGATCCGGCGCCGAAGGGGCACGAAGCCGCGGTTTTCCGCGCTTCCAAACTCTCAGGCAAAAGGACAGAGGGGCGCCCCGCAGACCGCCGACCGGCGGCTTGTGCCCGTGCGTGTGCCCTTTCCTGACGGATCCTTCGCCATGTCCCAGAACACCCCTTCCCTGCGTGAGCTCGAGCACCACAATGCGTTCGTCGAGCGCCACATCGGCCCCAACGATGCCGAGATCGCGCAGATGCTCGACGTCGTCGGCCACGCGTCGCTGGATGCGATGACCGATGCCATCGTACCGGCCAAGATCAAGTCGCCGGCGCCGCTGGCACTGCCGGAATCGATGACCGAAGTGCAGGCACTGGCGAAGATCCGTGCGATCGCCGACAAGAACACCGTGCTGCGCAGCTTCATCGGCCAGGGCTACTACGGTACCCACACGCCGAACGTGATCCTGCGCAACATCCTGGAAAACCCGGCCTGGTACACCGCCTACACCCCGTACCAGGCCGAGATCTCGCAGGGCCGCATGGAAGCGCTGATCAACTTCCAGACCCTGTGCGCCGACCTCACCGGCATGGAAATCGCCAACGCCTCGCTGCTGGACGAAGCCACCGCCGCAGCTGAAGCGATGACCCTGGCCAAGCGTTCGGCCAAGTCGAAGTCGGACACCTTCTTCGTGCACGACGCCGTGCACCCGCAGACCCTGGAACTGCTGCGTACCCGCGCCGAGCCCATGGGCATCGTGCTGCGCGTCGGCACCCCGGCCGAGGCACTGGAAGCAGAAGCCTTCGGCCTGCTGCTGCAGTACCCGGACACCTTCGGCCAGATCGGCGACTACAAGGCGCTGGTCGAGGCCGTGCACGCGCGCGGCGGCCTGGTGGCCGTGGCCACCGACCTGCTGGCGCTGACCCTGCTGGCCGCCCCGGGCGAATGGGGTGCGGACATCGTGGTCGGCAACAGCCAGCGTTTCGGCGTGCCGTTCGGCTTCGGCGGGCCGCACGCCGCATTCATGGCCTGCCGCGACGCCTACAAGCGCTCGATGCCGGGCCGCCTGATCGGCGTCTCGGTCGATGCCCAGGGCAACCCGGCCTACCGCCTGACCCTGCAGACCCGCGAGCAGCACATCCGCCGCGAGAAGGCCACCTCCAACATCTGTACCGCACAGGTGCTGCTGGCGGTGATGGCCTCGATGTATGCCGTGTACCACGGCCCGGAAGGCCTGACCCGCATCGCCCGGCGCACCCACCGCCTGGCCTCGATCCTGGCCGCCGCGCTGCGCGAGGCCGGCGTGCAGGTCGGTGGCGACTTCTTCGACACCCTGCATGTCACCGGCGTGCACGCCGATGAGATTCACGCCAAGGCCCGCGCCGCCGGTTACAACCTGCGTGCGATCGACAGCGACTCGGTCGGCATCAGCCTGGACGAGACCGCCACCCGCGCCGACGTGGTCGCACTGGCCGCCGTGTTCGGTGCGCAGGCCGACGTCGACGCGCTGGATGCCAGCACCGCCGATGCGCTGCCGGCCGGCCTGCTGCGCCAGTCCGCATTCCTGACCCATCCGGTGTTCAACACCCACCACAGCGAGCACGAACTGCTGCGCTACCTGCGCTCGCTGGCCGACAAGGACCTGGCGATGGACCGCACGATGATCCCGCTGGGCTCGTGCACCATGAAGCTCAACGCCACCGCCGAGATGATCCCGGTGACCTGGCCGGAGTTCTCGCAGATCCACCCGCTGGTGCCGGCCGACCAGGCGCTGGGCTACAAGGAACTCATCGACACGCTGGAAGCGATGCTGGTGGAATGCACCGGCTATGACGCGGTCAGCCTGCAGCCGAACTCCGGCGCGCAGGGCGAGTACGCCGGCCTGCTGGCGATCCGCGCCTACCACCGCTCGCGCGGCGAAGGCCACCGCGACATCTGCCTGATCCCGGATTCGGCGCACGGCACCAACCCGGCCTCGGCGCAGATGTGCGGCATGAAGGTGGTGGTGACCAAGACCGATGCCAACGGCAACGTCGACGTCGAGGACATCCGCCTCAACGCCGAGAAGTACAGCGACCGCCTGGCCGCGATCATGATGACCTACCCGTCCACGCACGGCGTGTTCGAGGAAGAGGTGGTGGAGATCTGCGAGATCATCCACAAGCACGGCGGCCAGGTGTACACCGACGGTGCCAACATGAATGCCCTGGTCGGCGTGGCCAAGCCGGGCAAGTGGGGGTCGGACGTTTCGCACCTGAACCTGCACAAGACCTTCTGCATCCCGCACGGCGGTGGCGGCCCGGGCGTCGGCCCGTGCGCGGTCAAGGAGCACCTGGCCCCGTTCCTGCCGGGCAAGCTGGGTGACAACGGCCCGGTCGGCATGGTCAGCGCGGCCAGCTTCGGCAGCGCCTCGATCCTGCCGATCAGCTGGATGTACATCGCGATGATGGGCCGCGACGGCCTGCGCAAGGCCACCCAGGTCGCGCAGCTCAACGCCAACTACATCGCCAAGCGCCTGGCCCCGCACTTCAAGACCCTGTACACCGGCCGCAACGGCCTGGTGGCGCACGAGTGCATCCTGGACGTGCGCCCGCTGGAGAAGACCAGCGGCATCGGTGCCGAGGACGTGGCCAAGCGCCTGATCGACTTCGGCTTCCATGCCCCGACCCTGAGCTTCCCGGTGGCCGGCACGCTGATGGTGGAGCCGACCGAAAGCGAATCGCTGCACGAACTGGATCGCTTCATCAACGCGATGATCCAGATCCGCGAGGAGATCACCGCGATCGAAGACGGCCGCCTCGACCGCGAGGACAACCCGCTGAAGAACGCGCCGCACACTGCCACCGCAGTGACCGCCAGCGAGTGGACCCACGCCTACCCGCGTGAACTGGCCGCCTTCCCGCTGGCCAGCCTGAAGCAGAGCAAATACTGGCCGCCGGTGGCGCGTGTCGACAACGTGTACGGCGACAAGAACGTGATGTGCGCCTGCATCCCGGTCGATGCCTACAAGGATGATGAAGTCGAGGCGTGATTCCTCACTGCATCGGTAAAGAAAACGGCCCGCGCAAGCGGGCCGTTTTCATGGGGCGTGTGGACCAAGGCCCACACCCACAAGCATCCGATCACGGGTCCGGCATCTGCCCCAGGCTCAACTGCCACGACACGCCAAAGCGGTCCTGCACCCAGCCGTAGCGATTGCTGAAGTCATAGTCGCCCACCGGCATCAACCAATGGCCGCCCTCACCCAGCACGCGTGCCGCGCGCTCGAACTGCTCGGCACCGGAACACTCGACGAACAGCGAGATCGACGGCGAGAAGGTGAAATCGTGCACGTCCAGGCTGTCGAAGCACAGGTAGTGGGTGCCACCGAGCAGGAAGATGGCCTGGCGGACCTGCCCCGGCACGCCGGCGCCGGCCCCCTCGGGATGGCGTTGCAGGCCCAGCAGCCGGAAATCGGCAAAGGCTTCGGCGTACAGGGCCAGCGCGGCCTCGGCCTGGCCGGTGAACATCAGGAAGGGACGGCTGCGCAGCATGCGGTACTCCTGGTCGACGGGCCGATGACGGCCTGCCTGCACAGTGCCACGCGGAGTGTGTGCCTGTTGTAGAGCCGAGCCCATGCTCGGCTGGCGATCGCGCAAACAGCAGCCGACCGCAGGGTCGGCTCTACAGAATCACGCTCGGCGCATGCGCCGCGCGATGGCACTGCTGGCGGCGATCGTGGCGGTCAACGCCACCATCGACAGGAACTGCAGGCGGGTGTGCGACTCACTCAGCAGCAGGCCGAAGATCAGCGCAAGGATCGCCAGTGCACAGCAGGTCAGCCACGGGAAACCGGCCATGCGGAACGGCAGTCGGGTACCCAGACGATCCGCGCGACGACGCAGCACCAGCTGCGAGACCAGCGACAGCGTCCACACCAGCAGGCAGGTGGAACCGACGATGTTCAGCAGCACCGGCAGCACCCGGTCCGGGAACAGCAGTTCCATCACCGTGGCGGCAAAGCCGAACAGCACGCTGGCCAGCACGGCGATCACCGGCACCTGGCGCGGGTCGGTCCAGCCAAGCACGGCCGGCGCTTCGCGACGCTGCGCCAGCGAATACATCATGCGCGAGGCGCCGTAGAGGTTGGCATTGAGCGCCGACAGCAGCGCGATCACGGCGATCAGCGTGATGGCGGTACCAGCGCCCGGGATGCGGGCGATGTCCAGCACGGCGGCGAACGGCGACTTCAGCGCCTCGCTGGTCCACGGCACCACGGCGATGATCACGCTCAGCGAGCCGATGTAGAACACCAGGATGCGCCAGGCCACGGTGCGGATGGCACGGGCAATGCTGCGCTCGGGGTCTTCGGTTTCGGCCGCCGCCACGGCCACGATCTCGGTGCCGCCGAAGGCGAACACCACCACCAGCAGCGCCGCGCCGATCCCGGCCAGGCCCTTCGGCGCAAAACCACCGTGTTCGGTGAAGTTGCTCAGGCCCGGGGAGGTCACCTGCGGCAGCCATCCCATCAGCAGCGCCACGCCAATGGCGATGAACGCCAGGATCGCCGCGACTTTGAGGATGGCGAACCAGAATTCGAACTCGCCGAAGTTCTTCACTCCGAGCAGGTTGATCGCGGTGAAGAACAGCATGAACGCCAACGCCGCCATCGGTACCGGTATCGCCGGCCAGACCGTGGCCAGCAGCCCGGCCGCGCCCACCGCTTCGGCGGCGATCACGATCACCAGCTGCACCCACCACAGCCAGCCCACGGTTGCACCGGCGGTAGCGCCCATGGCGTCGGCTGCATACACCGAGAACGCGCCGCTGGTGGGCTTGGCCGCCGCCATCTCGCCCAGCGCGTTCATCACGATGATCACCAGCGCTCCGGCGACCAGATACGACACCAGGACCGCCGGACCGGCCGCCTGCACACCCACGCCCGAGCCGAGGAACAGCCCGGCGCCGATGGCGCTGCCCAGGCCCATCATGATCAGCTGGCGGGGCTTGAGCGAATGTCCGAGGCGGGACGGCGAAGCGGTCGGAATCGAGTTGGGCATCGGCGGGGCTGGCGGCGGGCTACAGGGGCGACACCTTACCCTGTCCCGTGCCCACGGGGATAGGCACAGCGCAGCAGGCCGCTCAGGCCAGCGCCGGCTCGCCGACGTTCCCACCGATACGGGCACGATAGGCACGCGGCGAGAAACCGGTTTCAGCCTTGAACTTGCGGGTGAAGGCACTCTGGTCGCTGAAACCGCAGGCCTGGCCGATGCAGGCGATGCTGTCGTCGCCATGCAGCAGATGCATGGCCATCTGGATCCGCAGCCGGGTCAGCACCTGCTGCGGGGTCATCTGGAACACCTTGCGGAAGCTGCGCTCCAGCTTGGACAGCGAAAAGCCGGTGATGTCCAGCAGGGTCTGCATGCGCACGTTCTCGGCGTAGTGCGCGTTGAGGTGGGCCAGCGCCAGCCGCAGCTGCTCGTACTGGGTGCCGAGGCTGTCCTTCTGGCCAAGGTCGCGGGAAATGCCGATCAGGCCCTCGATGGCCCCGTCGACCACCAGCGGGCGCTTGCAGGTCAGGCACCAGCCCGGTTCGCGGTTGGCGAACAGGTGCAGCTCCATCAGGTTCTCGATCACCTCACCGGACAGCACGCGGGCGTCCTGGTCAACGTAGTCCGCACTGAGGCCGGTCGGGTAGATTTCGGCCGCCGTACGCCCGATCACGTCCTTGCGCGCGCGCAGACCCAGCCGCCGCAGCATGGTCTGGTTGACGTGGGTGTAACGCCCCTGGCGGTCCTTGATGAAGAACAGCACATCCGGGATGGCGTCGAACAGGGCTTCGATGTCGGCGGGCTCGACTCGCATGCGGCAAGCATACCCGAGCCTGCTTTTGCCCGTACGTTCACCTTTGCCGGACCGTGGTTTAACGGGGCTGGTTCCAGTGTCGTGGTTCCTTTTGATGATCCGGAGCCAACGTCCATGGCCGCCAGCAAGCCGACCGGCAAGCGCGCAACCGTCCCTGCCGAAAGCCACCGCCGGGGCGATGGCGATGAACTGCACCAGCAGGCCGGGGGCAGCCATCCGGCAATGACCACCGACCAGGGCATTCCGGTGGCGGACAACCAGAACTCCCTGCGGCAGGGACCTCGGGGGCCCACGCTGCTGGAGGACTTCATCCTGCGCGAGAAGATCACCCACTTCGATCACGAACGCATTCCCGAGCGCATCGTGCACGCACGTGGCAGCGCAGCACACGGCTACTTCGAGCTGACCCGATCACTGGCAGCCCATACCCGCGCACGCATCCTGACCGAGGTCGGCGTGAAGACGCCGGTATTCACCCGCTTCTCGACCGTGGCCGGTGGCGCAGGCTCGGTGGATACCCCGCGCGACGTGCGCGGCTTTGCGGTCAAGTTCTACACCAAGGAGGGCAACTGGGATCTGGTCGGCAACAACATCCCGGTGTTCTTCATCCAGGACGCGATGAAGTTTCCGGACCTGGTGCACGCAGTGAAGATGGAGCCGGACCGCGCCTTCCCGCAGGCCGCGTCGGCCCATGACACGTTCTGGGACTTCATTTCGCTGATGCCCGAATCGATGCACATGATCATGTGGGCGATGAGCGACCGCGCCATCCCGCGTTCGCTGCGGATGATCGAAGGCTTCGGCGTGCACAGCTTCCGCCTGCTGAACGAGGCTGGCGAGTCGACGTTCGTCAAGTTCCACTGGCGGCCCAAGCTGGGCATTCAGTCCACGGTCTGGGACGAAGCGTTGAAACTGCAATCGGCCGACAATGACTTCCATCGCCGCGACCTGTTCGAGGCCATCCAGCGCGGCGACTTTCCCGAATGGGAGCTGGCGGTGCAGCTGTTCACCGAAGAAGACGCCGACGCATTCCCGTTCGACCACCTGGATCCGACCAAGATCATTCCCGAATCGCTGGTGCCGTTGCAGGTGATCGGGCGCATGGTACTGGACCGCTGGCCCGACAACTTCTTCGCAGAGACCGAGCAGGTGGCGTTCTGCCCGGCCAACGTGCCGCCCGGCATCGACTTCAGCAACGACCCGCTGCTGCAGGGCCGCCTGTTCTCCTACCTGGACACCCAGCTGCTGCGCCTGGGCGGCCCGAACTTCCACCAGATCCCGGTGAATGCACCGAAGTGCCCGTTTGCCAATCATCAGCGCGACGGCCACATGCAGATGCAGGTGCCCAAGGGCCGCGTCGCCTACGATCCCAGCTCGCTGCAGGACGACACCCCGCGCGAGACGCCTGCCGGATTCCGCAGCCATGCCAGCGCCGACGATGGCCGCAAGGGCCGCACCCGCGCGGAGAGTTTCGCCGACCACTACAGCCAGGCCCGGATGTTCTTCCGCAGCCTGGAAAAGCCGGAGCAGGCGCACCTGGCATCGGCGCTGGTGTTCGAGTTGTCCAAGGTGGAAACGCTGAAGGTGCGGGTGCGCACCGTCAGCCACCTGCGCAACATCGATGACGCGCTGGCGCAGCGCGTGGCCGATGGCCTGGCCCTGCCTGCGCTGCCCGACCCGGCCCCAACCGCCACGCCGGTGCGGGACATGCCGCCCGCTCCCGAGGTGCGCGTGATCGGGCGTAACAAGCCGACCCTGCAGGGTCGCTGCATCGGCATCCTGTTCGACGAAGGCTCCGACGCGCGCGTGATTGCCAGCCTGAGCAAGGCCGCCCGGAAGGCAGGTGCAGACGTGAAGCTGGTCGCGCCAAAAGTGGGAGGCGCCACGCTGAGCGATGGCGCATTGCAGGCGGCAGATGGGCAGCTGGCGGGCACCCCGTCAGCCGTGTTCGATGCAGTAGCCGTGGTGCTCAGCCTTGAAGCCGCGAAGGCCTTGTCGAAAGAGAGTGCAGCCGTCGAATTCGTCAGCCAGGCGTGGGCACACCTGAAGGCCATCGCCAGCGACGCGGGCGGCCAGGTGCTGCTGAAGGCGGCGCGCGTCGGCAACGACCCCGGCATCGTCGAAGCAGAAGACGCCAAGGCATTCCTGGCGGCGGCCGCCACCCGCCAGTGGGCGCGCGAGCCCAAGCTGCGCCTGCTGGCCTGACCACAACGACAGGAGAATCGTCATGCCCCGTGGTGACAAATCCGCATACACCGAAAAGCAGAAGCGCCAGGCCGAGCACATCGAGGAAAGCGAACGTGATCGCGGCGCGAGTGAAGGCACCGCCGAGCGCATTGCCTGGGCCACCGTGAACAAGCAGGACGGCGGCGGCAAGCGCGCCGGCAGTGCCCGCAAGGGCGCGAAGAAGGCGACCAGCAAGAAGGCTGCCAAGAAGGCGCCTGCCAGGAAATCGGCCACAAAGAAGGCCGCAACCAAGAGGACGGCGGCGAAGAAGGCACCTGCGAAGAAGGCGGTGGCGAAGAAGGCACCGGCTCGCAAGACCGCGACAAAGAAGGCCGCAAAGAAGACGGCGAAGAAGGCAGCGGTAAAGAAGGCGGGTACGGCCGCCGCGCGGAGCGCCGCCGCGAAGAAGGCAGCCAAGACGCGGGCCGCGAAGAAGACCGTGCGCAAGGCGGCGGCGAAGAAAGCCGCGCGCACGCGTGCACGCGGCTGAGTCTTCGATCAGGAGGGGAGCGCCCTCATCCATGCGGCAACTTCGGCTGCGGCTGCCTCGGCACGGGCCTGCAGCAGTAGATGCGGCCCTTCCAGCGACACGTGCCGGGCATCGGGCAACAAGACCTGCAGCTCGGCCACGCTGGGCGGCCACAACAGGTGGTCCTGTCGTGCATGCAGGCATAACGTCGGCAGCGTGAGCTTCGGCAACTGCGCGCGGACATCGATCTGCAGTGTCGCCGCAGCGCGCTGCCGCAGGATCGCGGTCGGTACCGCAGCGATCGCATGCCGCAGCTCGCGAAGGTTCATGCGTGTCCGCCAATGCCCCAGCAGAAGCCGGGCCAGCAACGCCAGCGGCGGCGGTGGCCATGCAGGGGCTAGCAAGCGTGCGCTCGCCGCTGGCAGCGGCACCGGTCGCCGCGCGAAGGTCGTACTCAGTATCAATCCGCGCAATCCCGGCGGTGAAGCCACCGCCAGTTCGATAGCCAGCGGCCCGGCAAACGATTCAGCCAGCAGCACAAAGGGAGAGATGGGAAGCTGCGGGCGCAGGATCGACGCCAATGTAACGTAGTCCTGTGGCCCGTGCATGGGCAGCGGCAGCACCTGCACGGTAACCCCCTGGTCCTGCATCGCTTCCACGAAGCATGTCGACAGCAGGCCGCTGCCATCCAGCCCGGGCAGCATCACGATCGGGAGCATCACGGCGTTCATCACATTGCTCACTTCTCAGGTCCCTTCGTACGACTCGCTGCCGCGCAGCTTCGCTTATCGGCTCGACCCAGGGAAGTGCACGCCGCTGGTCGCGGCGCTACCCTGATGGCCCCGGACAGACGAGGAAGGCGGCATGCGCAAGCCACGCTGGCTCAGCTGGACCGGCATTGCCCTATGCGCGCTCTATCTCGCGCTTACCACTTGGCTGGTGCTCGATGCCCGGTCCAACAGCGACCCCAAGAGCGCCTACATCCTCATGCAACTGCCGGTGATGCTGCAGACCGCAGCACTCAACGTCATCGGCGTGGGACGCTGGCTTTCCGGAATGACCTGGATCACCGTCTACCTTCTGGTGATTCCTCCCACGCTTGGCGTGCTGTACGTGCTTGGGGCCATGCTCGGCAGCGTCCTGGAGCAATGAGGGCGATCCTCCCTGCTGCCTGAGCGGGCAATGCAAATACGGCCGCTCAAGGCGGCCGTATTCCTGTCACGGGGTCAGCAGCCTGCTCAGGCTGCACGGCGCGGCACGGCCGAAGCCACTGCGCCTTCCACCTTGAATACCGCTACCGACGTGGTCAGCGCATGCGCCTGTTCTTCCAGCGCGCGGCTCGCCGCAGTGGCTTCTTCCACCAGGGCCGCGTTCTGCTGCGTCACCTGGTCCATCTGCACCACCACCTGGTTGACCTGCTCGATGCCGGCGGCCTGTTCCTTGCTGGCCGCTGCGATGTCGCTCATCAGCTGGGTGGTGCGCGAACTGGCCTGGGCGACGCGTGCGATCGCTGCTTCCGATTCAACGGTCACCGCCAGGCCACTCTTCACCTTGGCAGCGGCGTCTTCGATCAGCTCCTTGATTTCCTTGGCCGCGACGCCGGCGCGCTGCGCGAGCGTGCGTACTTCGCTGGCGACCACGGCAAAACCACGGCCCTGCTCGCCCGCGCGCGCGGCTTCCACCGCAGCGTTCAGCGCCAGGATGTTGGTCTGGAACGCGATGCCGTCGATAACGGTGGAGATTTCCGAGATGCGTGCCGAGGACTGATCGATCTCACCCATCACCGAGGCCATCTGCGCCATCGCCTGCTCGGTCTCGCGTACGGCGGCACCGGCGGCATGCGCTTCGCTGTCGGCCTGACGCGCCAGCTCGGCGTTCTGGCGCACGGTGGAGGTCAGCTCCTCCATCGACGCGGCAGCTTCCTCCAGGTTGGCCGCCTGCTGCTCCGTGCGGCGCGACAGGTCGTTGTTGCCGGCGGCCAGTTCCTGGGCCGCGTTGTTGATGCTGTCGGCAGCCACCTGGATGCCCCGCACAATGCCCGTCAGCTGCGCGGTGGTGGTATTGGCGTCGTCGCGCATGCGCGCGAACACGCCGTCGTACTCACCGTCCATGCGTGCGGTCAGGTCACCGTGCGAGATCGCGCGCAGCACGTCGGAAACATCGGCAATGCTGGCCTGCGAACTGGCCATCATGCCGTTGAGGTGTTCGACCATCGCCTTGAACTGGTACTGGAACGCAGCAGCATCGCCACGCATGCTGAAGTCGCCGGCGCGAGCCGCACGGGCCAGTTCATCGATCTGCGCGTTGATCGCCATCAGGCTCTGCTTTACCGCGGCCAGAGTGCGGGTCAGCGTGCCCTTCTCGCCCGGGTAGTCCGGCAGGTCACGGCTGAGGTCGCCGATCGCGTAACGCTGCATCACTTCGGCCATCAGCAGCTCCACCTGCACGTGCGATTCGACCAGGCTGTTGGTGGCCTGCACCATGCGGCCGAAATCACCGGGGAAGGCACTGTCGTCCATGCGATAGCGGATCGCACCCGCTTCGTGCTGCTCAGCCATCTGCAGCTGCGCGCCGATCGCCGCCTGCACGCTCTGCCGCACACTGGCCATGGCCTCGCCCAGCTGGGTCAGTTCATCCCGGCCACCGAGGCGGAACTCCTGGTCCAGCTGGCCCTTGGACAGCCGCTCGGCCAGGTTCACCGCGCGCGCCAGCGGGCCGGTCAGGCTGCGGCCGATCATCACCGAGGCGCCGATGCCGGCAAGCAGCGCGACGCCGCCCAGCACCAGCAGCTGCAGCAGGCTGCGTTCGCCCAGGCGGATCGCTTCGGCGGCAGCTTCACGGCTTTCCTTCTCCTCGAAGTCCACGCCATCGGACAGCGCCTTGTTCCAGCCGTTGGCCGCTTCCTGCACCGGGCCCAGCGTCAGCGCCACGGCGCCAGGGTAATCACCCTGCTCCATCAGTTCGCTGGTCTGCTTGTTGAGCGGGCGCGCAACGGCACGCTTGGCCGCGATGGTTTCCGCGATGGTCTTGCCCTGGGCATCGCTGGGCAGCGCCTGGTAGGCGGTCCAGCTGGCCTCATAGCGCTTGACCAGGTCGGCGATGCGCTTCTCGTCGCTGCCGCGGTCTTCGCCCTGACGGATCAGCATTTCGCGGCGTACGACCATCATCTGGTTGTTGGCATCGAGCATCTGCGACAGCAGGCGCACCTTGGCCACGCTGACGTCGACCACCTGCTGCATCGCGCGCTTCTGCACGACACTGGCAGTGGCGCCGGTGGCCACCACGGCGGCGACCAGCAGCAGCAACAGGCCAAAGCCCAGCCCAAGACGCCAGGCAACCCTGACGTTCCTCAAGTAGTTCATGGGGGTATCCAATACGGGGGGATGTGGCCTTATCGGCGGCCTCATGCTGGGTCTTGACCCGTAAATTCTGAACGCTTCGGGCGCGGTTCACGTTTGCATCGCCATTGCCAGCAACGAATGCGCAGCATCTCCGTAGGCGGTCTGATCCACGCAGTTGTTGCCGTTATGCTGGGCCACCGCTGATCTGCAAGATGCCAGACCTCGGCCACCCTCGCCATCGTACAAGGACGACCATGAGGCATTATCTCAGTGCACTTCCGCTCCTGCTTGCCTGCATGACAAGCCCACAGTCCGCGCACGCCCAGGACGCATACACCGGAAGCAACTTCAAGTTCCTCTACGCGTACAACATCATCGGCAATGCTGACCCCGCAGTCCGCTCCCAGCTGACCGAGCTGCACAATGCCGGCGCGAATGTGATTCCCGTGACAGGATGGAATACGGGTGAACTCAGCTCCCGTTTGCAGGCGCTGCGGCAGGACCCGCTGTTATCCAGATTCAAAGTGCTGCTCCAGTTCAACGGACCCGTTCACGACGCCTGGTACGCAGATCCCGGCAGTGCCTGCTCTCCTGGCAACGAGCGTCTACCAGACTGGCTTCAACAGGAGCTTGACGCTGTTGCTGCACTTGCCCTGCAGAACTCAGACATCGTAGTTGGTTACTACACTTTTGACGAACCAGCTCTGCCACAGACACCACAGAACCTTGGTATCTGCAAGCGCTTCCAGGAACTGGTCTACGAAAGGCTTCGGCAAGCGGATCCCGATGCATCCGCGCGCCCGGTGATCATCGCCAATCTGATGGGCACGTTGAGCGATGTCCAGATCCAGTACGCAATGAGCCCACACGCACAGGATGTCGTCTTCGTTGACCAGTATCAGAACACCGTCAACGAACAGGTCGCTCAGTACCAGAAATGGAAACGGCACGGATTGCTGGGAGGTGGAATGGTTCCGGTCCTTCCTGCTTTCAACTACACCAGCTGCAATGACCCCGGACTGCGCACCAGCTTCCGGGTGAAACTCGAAGCTTCATTGCAAGCCGTGTATGGAGCGGACCGCCCTCGCAACCTAGGCAGCGCCTACTTTGCGTTCTGGCCGGGTGCACGCCCTGATTTTCAGTTCGACGGGCAGAACTGCCCTGCCATCTTCAACTCAATGATCGATGACCTCACGCATCAACCGGACCTTCAGGTCACGCGGATCGACACGATTCCAAGCCAGTTCCGGGCAGGGGAGCCAGTCCGTTTCCGGGCAACCATCCGAAATGCCGGCAATGCTCCGTCTCCCATGAATCACCACAGTGTCCTCGTCCATGAGGAGGGACAGTGTTTCGAGGGAGGATGCCAATGGGGGATCTTGACCATCAGTCTGGCCCCTGGTCAACAGGCCACCATAGATCTGAACCAGGGACCCAGCTGGACACCTTCGGCAGGGCTGCATGCGATGACCGTGTTCGCTGATGACGCGGACCGCATCAAGGAACTCGACGAACACAACAACGAGTTGACCCGGGAAATCATGGTGGGGGATCTGCCCGATCTGCAGCCATACCTGATCGAAACGATTCCAGCCAGTTTCAAGCCAGGCGATGCAGTGACATTCCGCACGGCAGTAACCAACCGCGGATCAATGCCCGCACCTGCGGGTTGGCTCGGAGCGGTCTATCTGGTAAACGGCGCGTGCCCAGCCAGTGGCTGCCCCTGGAGTGGCCTGACAACGGCCTTGGCGCCGGGCGAATCCGTATGGTTGAGCCCCGCAGGCCCCGTTTGGCCAGCCGCGGGTGGCCAGCAACAGATCACCTCCATTGTTGACGACCAAGGGCTGATCCAGGAGTCGAATGAGGGCAACAACCAGCTGGCTCGAATCATCCAGGTCTCGGACAAGCCAGACCTTCGGATCACCAGCGCCCATTCACAGCCGCTGCGTCCGAAATCCGGCGATGCAACCTCGTTCACCGCAACCATCGAGAATGTCGGCTCGGTCGCCGCCAGCGCGCCTTGGATTGGGCTGATGGCCATGAAGAACGGGCAGTGTTTCATTGAAGGTTGCGTGTGGGGCGGCCTCCAGAACTACACCCTGGCACCCGGCGCCAGCGTCAATGTCAGGACTTACAACGACGTCTGGCGCCCGACCCCAGGGGTGCACTCCATCCAGCTGCTGGTTGACGATCAGAACACCGTGAGCGAGTCACGGGAGGACAACAACAGCATCGACATCATGGTTACTGTGGATTGAACATCAGGGCAGGCGGCGACGGATCCGTGGTCGCCTGCCCTCGTTGCTTTCCATGTGCAGACGCGGCCCCACAAGGGATGGTCACGTTGGCACCACTCATCCCGGCGTCAGATTCTTTTCACATCAGTCCTGCATTGCGCACAGGCATGGTAGTTCCGTGAATGCCGGAGATGCCCATGCGTGTACCCCATCCTGTACTGTTCGTCCTGTCGCTACTGATATCACCCGCCTTCGCGCAGTCCCCTGCGCCCAACCTGCCCGCCCCCATTGCCGAGAAGGCCGGCCCGGACGCCGCAGTGCGCTCCGCCCTGCACGCCCAGGTGCTGCTGGATCGCGCGAATTTCTCGCCTGGCCAGATCGATGGCGAAGTGGGCAGCAACCAGCGACGCGCGGTGGCGGGCTTCCAGGCCGCGCATGGGCTGACCGTGACGGGTGAGCTGGACGACGCCACCTGGAAGGCTCTGCAGGCTGATACGGTGGGGCCGCTGGCCAGCTACACGCTGACTGCCGAGGATGTCGCCGGCCCGTTCCAGCCCATACCGAAAGGACCTGCCGCACAGGCCAAACTGAAATCGCTGGGTTTCAGCAGTGTGGAAGAAGCCCTGGGCGAGCGCTTCCACGCCTCGCCGGAGTTGCTGAAGGTGCTCAATCCCGGCGTGGATCTGACCAAGGCTGGCAGCCGCATCCAAGTGCCCAACATCGCACCAGCGGCATTGCCGAAGGCGGCGAAGATCGTGGTCGACAAATCCGACTCCACCCTGCAGTTGCTGGATGCGCAGGGCAAGCTGATCGCGCAGGTGCCGGTGTCGTCGGGCAGCCAGCACGACCCGTTGCCGATCGGCGAATGGAAGATCCTGGGCGTGTATCGCGACCCGCCGTTCCACTACAACCCGAAGTTGTTCTGGGATGCGCGCAAGGGCGAAAAGAAGGCGACGCTGCCGCCGGGCCCGAACAATCCGGTCGGCCGGGTCTGGATCGACCTGTCCAAGCCGCACTACGGCCTGCATGGCACGCCCGAACCCAGCCACGTGGGCAAGACCGAATCGCATGGCTGCGTACGCATGACCAACTGGGATGCGGTGCGTGTGGCCGACGCAGTGGATACTTCGGTGCCCGTGGTGATGCAGGAGTAAGCCCATGCGTCTTTCGCAGCTGATCGTATTGGGCGTACTGCTGGGACTGGGGGCAGGTTGGTGGCTGCGTCGCGATGGGAGTGAGCCGGTAGCCGCCTCGCTGCCGGCAGCGCCATCGGCGGTGTCCGCCGCGCCGGTGGTCGAACCAGCGCCACGCGCAACGGCCCCACCCGCCACCACCGCGCCGCCGGCCGCGCAGGCTGCGGATGCACCGTCCGGCCTGCTGCTGCCGGTGCAGGGCATCCTGGCCTCGCAGCTGCGCGATACCTTCACCGATGCACGCAGCGAAGGCCGCGTACACGATGCCATCGACATCCTGGCCGATGCCGGTACTCCGGTACTCGCGGTGGCTGATGGCACGGTGGAAAAACTGTTCGACAGCAAACGCGGCGGGCTGACTATCTACCAGTTCGAGCCCAGCGGACGCTGGTGCTACTACTACGCGCACCTGCAGCGCTATGCCGATGGCCTGGCCGAGAAACAGGCGATCAAGCGCGGGGATGTGATCGGCTACGTCGGCAGCACCGGCAATGCCAGCGCCGAGGCCCCGCACCTGCACTTCGAAGTGCATGTCTTGGGGCCGGAGAAGCAGTGGTGGAAGGGAGAGTCGATCAATCCCTATCCCTTGCTGAAGTCGGCGGCACCGATGCCCGGCGCTGCTGGCGCCGCAACGCCACAGTGAAGACAGTCAACGCAGCCCCCGGAATCAGCAGGAACAGCGCCGCCATCTTCCAGAAAAAGAACGGCCACAGCCAGAGGTAGTCCAGGTCGGTCAGCTTCAGCAGACCCAGCGGCGGCTGCAGCTCGATGTCTGCAGTGCGTCCCGCCAGCGCCGGATCCACCTCCAGCACGGTTACCCGCAGCCATGAGCGGCCGCGTGGCAATGCGTCGCCGCGACCGTAACCAAAGTAGGAGGCCATGAGGCCGCTGGACTCAACCGATACCAGCGCGCGGTCGATGCCCTGCCCGGCCACTCCCCAACGCTCCCCTGCGCGGAAGTCTCCATGTTCGGTGGGAGTCTCGATGCGCAGCAGCACTTCAGGGTCAGCCTCTGTACCGTCCGCGGCATAGCGCAGGCGCAGCCGAAGCTGGTCATCGATGAGGCGGTAGACGGTGATCTGGGCGGTTGCGCCAGGGCGCAGCACCAGCGGCACCGTCTGCGTGCGCGAAGCCAGGGCATTGGCGGCTGCACCCAACACAAGTACCAGGCCGGCCATGCACCACAGGCTCCACGACACCCACAGGGTGACCCGCACTACCGTCCCGCCTTTCACGCTGACATCCTGGTCATCGCGTCGCTTCCCCGCTGGCCTGGCCACACAGTAACGAAAAAGCCCCGCGTGCGCGGGGCTTTTCCTGTCACCAACGCCGGGCATGGCCCGGCGCCACCTCAGGCGAACGGATCCTGCAGGACCATGGTGTGGTCGCGGTCCGGGCCGGTGGAGACGATGCTGATCGGGCAGCCGGCCAGCTCTTCCAGCGAACGCAGGTAGGCGCGTGCGGCCGGCGGCAGATCGTCCCACTGGGTGATGCCGTGGGTGTTCTCGCTCCAGCCCGGGAACTCCAGGTACACCGGGGTGCATTCTTCCCAGCCCTGCGCGTCCAGCGGCGCGTACTCGGTGCGCTTGCCGTTGTATTCGTAGGCGATGCAGACCTTCAGCTTTTCCATGCCGTCCAGCACGTCCAGCTTGGTGATGCACAGGCCGCTGATGCCGTTGATGGCCACGGCGCGCTTCAGCGCGACGATGTCCATCCAGCCACAACGACGCGGACGGCCGGTCGACGCACCGTACTCGGCGCCGCGGTCACGAATGCCCTGGCCGACTTCGTCGTCCAGCTCGGTCGGGAACGGGCCACCGCCTACGCGGGTGGCGTAGGCC
Source organism: Stenotrophomonas sp. YJH_SMC_123 (assembly GCF_059368215.1). Taxonomy (NCBI): domain Bacteria; kingdom Pseudomonadati; phylum Pseudomonadota; class Gammaproteobacteria; order Lysobacterales; family Lysobacteraceae; genus Stenotrophomonas; species Stenotrophomonas sp. YJH_SMC_123. Next base: position 82,928 of record NZ_JCAFRM010000002.1, on the reverse strand, counting down.
TTGGCGATGCCCAGCACGTAGTCGATCGAATCAGCGCCGACGCCGGAACCGGCCAGCGCACCACCGACGGTGGTGTTGGAGCTGGTGACGTACGGGTAGGTGCCGTGGTCGATGTCCAGCAGCGCACCCTGCGCACCTTCGAACAGCACGCGCTTACCCTGCTTGCGCAGGTCGTGCAGGATGCCGGCCACGTCGGACTTCATCGGCTGCACGTATTCGCCGAAGGCCAGCGCTTCGTCGAAGGTCTTCTGGAAGTCGACCGCATCGGTGTTCAGATACTTGGACAGCACGAAGTTGTGGTAATCCAGCGCGGTGCGCAGCAGTTCTTCCAGCTGCTTCGGGTAATGCAGGTCGGCGATGCGGATGCCGCGACGCGCCACCTTGTCTTCGTAGGCCGGGCCGATGCCGCGGCCGGTGGTGCCGATCGCCTTGCCACCGGCTGCGCGCTCGCGCGCCTGGTCCAGGGCGATGTGGTACGGCATGATCAGCGGCGCGGCCGGGGAGATCTTCAGGCGCGAACGCACTTCCACGCCGGAGGCTTCCAGCTCGGCGATTTCCTTCTGCAGCGCGGCCGGCGAGATCACCACGCCGTTGCCGATCAGGCACAGCGCATCGTCACGCAGGATGCCCGACGGGATCAGGTGCAGGACGGTCTTCTTACCGTTGATGACCAGGGTGTGGCCGGCATTGTGGCCGCCCTGGAAGCGCACGACGGCGCCGATTTCCTCAGTGAGCAGATCGACGATCTTGCCCTTGCCTTCATCGCCCCACTGGGCACCCAACACTACGACAGACTGACCCATGACGGGCTCCTCGGTTTGTTGCGGCCATCGGGGCCGCGGACGGGTAAACCGTGGCGGGGCTGGCCAGCACCTGGAGGGCGGCTCCAAACGGGGAGCGGCCGGCGATGGAGGGCCCAGACACGGAAAAAGCCGAACGGGGAGGCCCGTCCGGCTTTTGTGCATTATCCGGGTTTCCGGGGTCCGCTGCCACCTTTCCGACGGACGGCTTCACCGGCCGGTCAGCCGCCCCGCCCGGTCGTGCCGGCCGCTGGCCGGCAATGCCAACCAAGGTTGGCATCTACCAGAGCCTCGCCACGCTGGTGCAGGCCGGTCAGCCGCCCCGCCCGGTCGTGCCGGCCGCTGGCCGGCAATGCCAACCAAGGTTGGCATCTACCAGGGCCTGGCCACGCAGGTGCAGGTCGGTCAGCCGTCCCACCCGGTCGTGCCGGCCGCTGGCCGGCAATGCCAACCAAGGTTGGCAGCTACCAGAGCCTGGCCACGCAGGTGCAGGTCGGTCAGCCGCCCCGCCCGGTCGTGCCGGCCGCTGGCCGGCAATGCCAACCAAGGTTGGCATCTACCAGAGCCTGGCCACGCAGGTGCAGGTCGGTCAGCCGCCCCACCCGGTCGTGCCGGCCGCTGGCCGGCAATGCCAACCAAGGTTGGCAGCTACCAAGGCCAGGCCACGCACGTAGACGCAGGCGGCCGCGCCGGGGCTTCTAGTGCCGCACCCACCACAGCAGGCTCAGGCCGGCCAGCAGCACCAGTCCGCCGAAGCTGCGCAGGGCCGGGCTGGGCAGGTCCAGCAGGCGTTCGGCCATGCGCTTCCAGGCGAACGGCGCGACGAACAGGAACAGGCCTTCCAGCACCGCGACCAGGCAGACGGCGGCGAACAGATCTTTCATCGGAACTCCGGAAAAAGCACGGGGCCCGGCAGTTGGCCGGGCCCCGTGGGGTAATGCCTGCGACCTCAGCGGTCGTTCTTCAGGTACTGCAGGAACGGGTCGTTCTTGTCGAGCACGATCACGCCGTTGCCGTCGGTCATGGAGCCGCGGTACGCCTCCAGGCTACGGTAGAACGCGTAGAACGACGGATCAGCCGAACCGGCCTTGCCGTAGATGCGGGTGGCTTCCGCATCACCTTCACCGCGCAGGCGCTGTGCATCGCGCTCGGCCTCGGCGATCAGCACGGTGCTGTCACGGTCGGCCTGGGCGCGGATGGTCAGCGACTGTTCCTCGCCTTCCGCGCGCAGCTTGGCGGCTTCCTGCTTGCGCTGGGCGCGCATGCGCTCGTACACGTCGTTGATCACCTGGCTGTCGGTGGGCAGGTCCACCTGCTTGATGCGCAGGTCGATCATCTGCATGCCCAGGCCGGCCACGGCCTCGTTGATTCCCTTCAACTGCTCGGCGATCAGCTCACTGCGGTCGCCGGACACCAGCTGCTGCAGGGTGCGCGAGTTGATCTGGTTGCGCAGCGAATCGGTGATGATCGGCGCCAGGCGGGCGTTGGCCACGCGCGGGTCGCCGCCGGTGGCACGGAAGTAGTCACCCACGTTGGAGATGTAGCCGATGGCGAAGAAGTCGACGCTGACGTCCTTCTGCTCGGCGGTGAAGTAGCGCGCCGGCGCGGTGTCGAGCACCTGGAAGCGGCGGTCGAAGACCTTCACCGTTTCCACCACCGGCACCTTGAAGTGCAGGCCTGGCTTGATGTCCGACCGCACCACCTTGCCCAGGTTCAGCACCATGGCGGTCTGGTCCTCACGGACCACATACACCGAGCCGAGCAGGCCCAGCACCACCGCCACGATCACGGCGATCCAGATAGGACTCTTCATCGGCTGCCCTCCTCACGGCCGCTCGGTCGCCCGGTCGGGCGGCCCACCGGCCGGCCCGGATCACGGGAAGCTTCCACCGCTGCGCCCGGCAGCGACGGCATGACCACGTCCGGGTTTGCCACTGCGGCCGGGGCCGACGTGGTGGGACGGGTGTCGCCGGTCATCGGCACGTAGATCAGCTGGCGGCCATCGCCGCCGATCACCTTGCGGTTCTCGCTCAGCACCTGCTGCACGGTCTCCAGCCACAGGCGCTTGCGGGTCACTTCCGGCGCGTCCTTGTACTGGGCCTGCAACAGGCTGAAGCGCTGCGCGTCACCCTCGGCCTTGGACACCACCGCCTGCTTGTAGCCTTCGGCGGTGGTACGGGCGCGCGAGGCCTGGCCTCGGGCTTCCGGCACGACCTTGGCGGCGTAGGCCTGGGCTTCGTTGATCAGGCGTTCCTTGACCTGCTGGGCACCATTGACCTCGTCGAAGGCCGGCTTCACTTCCTCCGGCGGACGGGCGTCCTGCAGGGTCAGGCCGGTCACGGTCAGGCCGGTCTTGAACGCCTTCAGCAGCGCCTGCAGGCGCTCCTCGGCGGCCACGGCCAGCGGGCCACGGTTGTTCAGCACGGCATTGAGGTCGGCGCGGCCGACTTCCTCGCGCACCGCGCTCTGCGCCGACTGCTCCAGCACCTGGTTGGCATCGACCGTGCCGAACAGGTACTGCTGCGGATCGTCGATGCGGTACTGGACGTTCAGCGAGACGTTGACGATGTTCTCGTCACGGGTCAGGACCGGCACCTGGATCGAGAAGGTCTTGATCTCGGTGGCGTTGACCTTGGTGACCGACTCGATCGGCCACGGCAGCTTGAAGTTCGGGCCGGGCTGCAGGATGCGCGAGAACTGGCCGAAGCGCAGGACCACGCCACGCTGCTGCTCACCGATCAGCTGGAAGCTGGAGAACAGCACCAGCAGCACCACGGCCGCCACCACCCAACGCACGATGCCGCCGTCGAACAGGTCCTTCAGCGGCCCGGGCAGTCCGCCCCAGCCACCACCATTGCCACCGCCGCGCGACCCGAACGGCCCGCGTCGATTGTCCTCGGGGCCTTGTCCGCCCTTGTTGCCGCCGGGTGTATTCCAGGCCATGCACGCTCCATCAAGATGTGGGCTGCGGCGCGGGCCCTTCCCGCGGCGCCAGCCGTGAAACCATTACCGATCATACAAGATGGGGCGGATCGGCAGGATCGAAAGGGCGACGACGGGGTAAGGTGGCGTTTTCCTCGAAGTCAGGCAACGCCGATGGCCCCCACCACCCCGTTCACCGCCTTCCGCATCGAAAACGACGACGCCGGCTATCGCAGCGGCCTGACCCGGCTCGGTGTCGACGACCTCAACCCCGGGCAGGTACTGATCCGCGCCCACTGGTCCTCGGTCAACTACAAGGATGCCCTGGCCGGCACCGGCAAGGGGAAGATCCTGCGCCGCTTCCCGCTGGTCGGCGGCATCGACGTGGCCGGCACCGTGGTCGCCAGCACCGACCCGGCCTGGCGTGAAGGCGACGCGGTGCTGGCCACCGGCTGCGGCCTCAGCGAGACCCGTGACGGCGGCTACAGCCAGTATGTGCGGCTGGAGTCGCGTGCGGTGATTGCACAGCCGGCCGGGCTGAGCCCGCGCGAGGCGATGGTGCTGGGCACCGCCGGCTTCACGGCGGCGCTGGCGCTGCTGCGCATGCAGGACAACCGCCAGACCCCGGCGCTCGGCCCGCTGGCGGTCACCGGCGCCAGCGGCGGCGTCGGTGCGCTGGCGCTGTCGATCTTCAGCCGTGCCGGCTACACCGTGCACGCGGTCAGTGGCAAGCCGGACCAGACCGACTTCCTGCGCGACATCGGTGCCAGCGAGGTGCTGCCGCGCGAGGCGCTGGCCGACACCGGCCCGCTGCAGTCGGCGCGCTTCGGCGGGGGCCTGGACAATGCCGGCGGCGCCATGCTCGCCAGCCTGCTGGCGCAGACCGTGCCCTACGGCAGCGTGGTCAGCGCCGGCCTGGCGGCCAGCCCGACGCTGGACATGACGGTGATGCCCTTCATCCTGCGCGGTGTGTCGCTGCTCGGCGTGTCTTCGGCCAATGCGCCGCGCCGGCTGCGCGAAGAGGTGTGGTCGCGCCTGGGCGGTGAGTGGAAGCCGCAGCACCTGGACCGCATCTGCACCGCCGAGGTCGGCCTTGATGGCCTCCGGGCAGTGTTCGAGCGGATGCTGGCGGGTGGATCGCTGGGCCGCACGGTGGTGCGGATCGACTGAACGTCGCAGGCAGGCGACGGACGGCAGGTGCCCCCCTCCCGCCGGTAATGAGCCCGCACTACACTGCGGGCATTACATGGGGAACAACATGGCACGCATTCTGATCGTCGACGACTCACCGTCGCAGCTGTTGGGGATACAGCGCATCGTCGAGAAGCTCGGGCACCAGATCCTGACCGCCACCGATGGCGCCGCCGGGGTCGAAACCGCCAGGGCCGAGCTGCCCGACCTGGTCCTGATGGACGTGGTGATGCCCAATCTCAACGGCTTCCAGGCCACCCGTACCCTCGCCCGCGACGAGGCGACCCGGCATATCCCGGTGATCCTGGTGACCACCAAGGACCAGGACACCGATCGCATGTGGGGCATGCGCCAGGGCGCCAAGGCCTACATCACCAAGCCGTTCTCGGAAGACGAGCTGTCCGAGGTGCTGGAGCGGGTGTTCGCCGGCCAGGGCTGAGACGCGCGTGGTCGTGCCGGCCGCTGGCCGGCAACCACGCATCACCGTCCCAGGTCATGAAATTGCCGGCCAGCGGCCGGCACGACCGCAAGGCGTGCTCAGATCGACTCGCCGAAGGCCTTGGCCAGATTGCGGTAGGCCTTCTTCTGCGCCTCGTCGGTCGCGGCCGGGGCCACGATCTCGATTTCAACGATCTGGTCGCCGTCCGGGCTGCCCGGCAGGCCCCGGCCACGCAGGCGCAGTTTGCGGCCGGCATCGGAGTCGGCGGGGATCTTCAGCTCCACCGCACCGCCCAGGGTCGGCACGCTGATGCTGGTACCCAACGCGGCCTGCCAGGGCGTGACCGGCAACGTATAGAGGATGTTGCGGCCGTCGACCTCGAACTGCGGATGCGCGGCGTACTCCACTTCCAGCAGCAGGTTGCCGCCATGGTTGCCCTGCCCTGCCAGGCGGATCACCTGGCCCGGACGGATGCCCTTGGGCACGCGCACGTCCAGCTGCTTGCCGTTGACGGTGATGCGCAGGCTGTCGCCGCTGTAGGCCGCTTCCAGCGGGACCGACAGCTTGGCGCGGGTGTCGCGGTTGGGTGCGTGGCCCTGGCTGCTGAAGCCCGGGCCCGGACCGGCACCGCCACGCTGGCGCGCGAACAGGCTTTCGAAGAAGTCGCTGAAGCCGCCGTTGGGGCCACCCCCGCCGAATACTTCCTCGAAATTGAAACCGCCGGCGCCGCCGTAGTTCGGCGGCACGTTGAACTCCTCGCCCGGGCGATAGCCCTGCGCGCGCAGCTGGTCGTAGGCTGCGCGCTTTTCCGGATCGCGCAGCGCCTCGTAGGCCTCGTTGACCGCCTTGAACTTGTCTTCGGCCCCGGCCTCCTTGCTGACGTCCGGGTGGTACTTGCGTGCCAACCGGCGGTAGGCGGTCTTGATCTCCGCCTCGCCCGCGCTCGGTTCCACCCCCAGGGTGGCGTAGTAATCCTTGAATTCCATCCAGCTACCTCGATCTGCTTCGGCCGCGCCGGTGGCGCCGCCCCGGGTTCATTCTACGCGCCGGCGATGCTACGCCGCCCCTCGTGCGGCCCCGGTGAGGCCGACTGATCCTGCGCAATGCCGCTGCCATCCCGATGCCCCAGGCTGTGGCTGGAAGCCCCCGCCGCAACGCCTGAAGATGGGGCCTGCACACGGGTTTTCCAATGTCTTGACGCCCCTGTCCCATCCGGCCCACTAGCCTGCCCCAGCAAGGAGTTCCCCATGACCATCCATGTCGGCGACCACATTCCGGAAGTGACCCTCAAGCGCATCCGCGAGGGCATCGAAACACTTGATACGCATTCGCTGTTCGACGCCCGCAAGGTCGTGCTGTTTGCGGTGCCCGGCGCGTTCACCCCCACCTGCTCGGCCCGCCACCTGCCCGGCTACGTCGAAAAATTCGAGGCCTTCCGCCAGCGCGGCATCGATGTCTACTGCGTGGCGGTCAACGACCCGTTCGTGATGAAAGCCTGGGCCGCCGACCAGAAGGTGCCCGACGGCCTGCTGATGCTGTCCGACGGCAATGCCGAGCTGACCCGCGCGCTCGGCCTGGAGCTGGATGCCAGCGCCTCGGGCATGGGCATGCGCTCGCGCCGCTTCGCGCTGTACGTGGTCGATGGCGTGGTGCGTGCGGCCTGGATCGAGCAGCCGGGCCAGTTCGAGGTGTCTTCCGCCGAGTACGTGCTGGAGCACCTGCCTACCTGATTCCCCACCGCAGAAGGAAACGGCCAGCAATGTCCAGCAAGCCAGCCAAAGCCAGCAAGCCCGCCGCCGGGATTCCCGGCATCAGTGACCGTCAGACCCTGCGCGAGCGTGCCCGGCACAACATCGAAGACGGCGCGATCACCGACAGCTACAGCGCCGACCGCAAGGTGGTGATCAAGCTGCTCAACGATGCCCTCGCCACCGAGTACGTGTGCGTGCTGCGCTACTACCGGCACTATTTCATGGCCAAGGGCATGCTGGCCGACGCGGTCAAGGCCGAGTTCCTCGAGCATGCGCAGCAGGAACAGGCGCACGCCGGCAAGCTGGCCGAGCGCATCGTCCAGCTTGGCGGCGAGCCGGACCTGAACCCGGATACGCTGACCACGCGCTCGCATGCCGAATACAAGGAAGGCAGCGACCTGCGCGACATGGTGCGCGAGAACCTGGTGGCTGAACGGATCGCCATCGACAGCTACCGCGAGATGATCAACTTCATCGGCGACCGCGATACCACCACCAAGCGCATCCTTGAAGAGATCCTGGCGCAGGAGGAAGAACACGCCGACGAGTTCGCCGACCTGCTGGACGGGTGGATCGGGGAATAGCGGCCCCGCAAACGCCTTGGTAGATGCCCACCTTGGTGGGCGCATTTATCGCGTGCCAACCAAGGTTGGCACCTACCAGAGCATGGATGCGTCGGGTCGACGGGCCATTCCCAGCACCTATCGCAGGACGTTGAACCGCACCTGCGTCCACGCGCCGTCGGCTGCCAGCGCGGTCAGGGTGTGTGCGCCCGGATCGGCGAACTCGCGCTGCATCAGCTGCGCGCCGTGGGTCTGTGCAATCCAGCGTCCATCCAGCAACCAGTCCACCGCCTGCTCGCTGCCCAGCGCGCGCAGCTGCAGGCGCACGCCGTGTTCGGAATTCGGCGCGCGCGCCAGCGTGGCGCCGTCATTGAGCCCGTCCACGTGCAGCGCGACGCTGGCCTCACGCCCGTCGTCGCGGCAGTCCGGCGACAGCGCCGGCAGCTGCGAAGCCTCGCGCGTGGCCTTGGGCAGCCACGGCGACAACAACGCCGGCCAACGCGCGATCTCCCGCGCGACTTCCTCATGTGGCAAACGGCAATCAGCGGATACACGCAGACCGGTCCGCGCGTCGGCCAGGTAACGCTGCCGCCCCGGCTGCCAGCGCCGCGCCTCGCGCTCGGGGAAGGTCGGCGGTGCCGCACCGTCCAGCAGATAGGCCGACATCCGCCGCTGGCACAGCGCCGCTGGCAGGCCCTCGGCACGTTCGCCGGTGGGCCAGCAGACGTCCTCCTTGCTGACACTGGCCGGCATCGGTGCAGCAGCTGAATCACCGCGCTGGCGCGGCAGGCTGTCCACCACCTCGAACATCAGCGGCAGCGCGGTCACCGCGCCGTACTGGCCCGGCAACGGGGTACCATCCGGCCGCCCCACCCACACGCCCACGGTGTAGTGGCGGGTGCTGCCGATCGCCCACGCATCGCGGTACCCGTAACTGGTGCCGGTCTTCCACGCCACGCGCGGGCGGCCACCGACATCGAATGTCCCGACGCTATACCCCGGCCGCGGATTCGATTCCAGCATCTCGCGCACGATCCAGCTGGCGCCCGGCGAGGCCAGGCGACGCTCGATCATCGGTTCGTCATCGGTGTAGCGCACGCGCCCGGCGATGCCGTTGCGGTTGAGCGCTGCGAACGCACCGACCAGATCTTCCAGCCGCGCACCGGTGCCGCCCAGGATCAGCGACAGATTGGGTGTACTGCCCGGCGGGAAGCGCAGCTGGATGCCGGAGTGCGACAGGCGTGCGGCGAAGCGCGCCGGACCGACCCGCTGCAGCAGGTCCACCGAGGGCACGTTGAGTGACAGCCGCAGCGCGCTGGAGGCACCAATCGGCCCATTGAAAGCCATGTCGAAGTTGCCGGGGCGGTAGCTGCCGAAACTCTGCGGCGCATCGACCAGCAGGCTTTCCGAATGGATCAGGCCATCGTCCAGCGCCATGGCATACAGGAACGGTTTGAGCGTGGAGCCCGGCGACCGCCAGGCCTGCACCATGTCCACGTGGCCCAGCCGCTGCCGGTCACCGAACGCCAGCGTGCCGACATAGGCACGCGCCTGCAGGGTCTGGTTGTCGACTACCAGCAGGGCGGCCGAGGTGCGTTCGGGCAGCGTCGAGAAATAGCTGGCCACGCGTTCTTCCAGCGTGCGCTGCAGGCCGATGTCGATGCTGCTCTGGATGCGTGCCTGGCCCGGATGCGCCGAGTGCAGGCGCTGCGCCAGCAGCGCGGCGTGCAGCGGCGGGCGCAGCGAGCGCGCCACCACATTCTCGATACGCGCGTCTTCCACTTCGTCTGCCGTCCACACGCCCAGCTCGTTCATGCGGGACAGCACCTTGTCGCGCGCCTTCTGCGCCGCTTCCGGATGACGGTCCGGGCGCAGCCGGCTCGGCGCCTGCGGCAGCACCGCCAGCAACGCGGCCTCGGCATGCGACAGCTGCGCCGCCGGCTTGCCCAGGTAGGCCCAGCTGGCCGCTTCCACCCCCTCGATGGTGCCGCCGTAGGGCGCGCGCTCCAGATACAGGGCCAGGATCTGCTGCTTGCTCAGGTGCACTTCCAGCTGCACCGCGCGCAGCATCTGCTTGAGCTTGCCCCACGGCGTGCGCGTATGCGGATCGAGGATGCGGGCGACCTGCATGGTCAGGGTCGAGCCACCGGAAACGATGCGGCCGCCACGCAGCAGCTGGCCGCTGGCACGCAGGATCGCCAGCGGGTTGATGCCCGGATGCCGCCAGAACCAGCGGTCTTCGTAGGTCAGCAACGCCTGCAGGTACAGCGGCGAGACGCTGTTGATCGAAGCCGGGTAGCGCCACACACCCTCGGCGTCGGCGAATGCACGCAGCGGCGTGCCGTCGGCAGCCACCACCAGGGTGCTGGTATCACGCTGCTTCGGCAGCGGTGGCGGGAAGGCGAAATCCAGCACCAGCAGCAGCGCCAGCGTGGCGGCCGTGCCCCAGCGCAGCCAGGGCCACAGCGGCTGCAGCCGGCGGCGCAGGGCCGCCAGCCGGATCGACATCGTGTTGTTCATTGCAGGTTGCCGGCAGGACGGGCCGCGCCGTCGCAGCCCGTCCGCGCGGTCACGGCTGTACCACCGTGATCGTGGTCGGGTTGCTGCGGCCGACGCCGCGCAGCTGCGGCCGGTACATGTCCTCCACCAGCGGCGGCGGCACCGAGTAGGTTCCCGGCGTCACCGCGCGTACCAGGTAGAACACGTTGGCCTTGCTGCCACGCGAGAGCTTCAGCGCGGCCACATAGCGGTCATCGCGGAACTCCTCGTGCTTGGTGTCGGCGGCCTCACCACGGTCGCTGATGGTGATGCCATCGACCACCACGTCGGCCCACTGCTTGGCATCGCCCAGGTTGAAGTTCTCGATCTCCAGGCCCGCCGGCAGCAGGTCGGTCAGCAGTGCATCGGGCATCGTGGTGTCAGCGGTGACGGTGACGCGCACGATCAGTGCTTCGCCTTCCTTCAGCGGGCGCGGCGACCACGGCTTGCCATCGGTGCCGTAGTAGCTGCGCTCGACGCCCAGCACGCTGTTGTCCGGTGCCGGTGCGCTGCGCGGGATGCCGGCCACGTCGATGCTGGCGAACATCGGCGGCTGCCCCTGCGGGGTGAAGCGCACGCCGCTGGCCAGCTCACTGGCGCTGAAGTTGCGGCCGAACAGCTTGCGCTCGCCGATGGCTTCGGTGTTGCCACCGATCACCAGCTCACCGGCCACCAGCGCCTTCTGGTTGGCGGCCAGGGCCTTGCCGAGGCGGGCAATCGCCACCTGTTCCTGCGTGCTCAGCCACATCCAGCCGGCATTGCGGCGCGCATCCAGGCCACGGCCAAGATCCACCGCACGCGCATCCCAGGCGGGCTTGGCCAGCTTGTTCTCGTGGGTCAGCGCGATCATCAGCGCGTCATCACGGATCGCACTGCCGTAGTCGCCGAAGTACGACGGACGTTCACTGCTGGACTTGGCGAAGGCCGCCGCCAGCGCGGCCTGGCCACGCTTGGCATCACCCTGCAGCGACAGCGCCACGCCCAGGTGGACCAGCGACAGGCCACCGACCGCCTTGCTGCGCTCGTTGTCGTACAGCGTGCGCAGGGTACCCAGCGGTGCACGGTTGACCCGGGCCAGCACGTAACCCGAATACGCCTGGTTGGCGAACTTCAGCTTCTCGCGATCCTCCTGGCCATAGAACTGATTGCCGCCGGACAGCAGATCCTCGCTGAGCCGGTTGAGCGCCTTCTGCAGCACGTTGTCGGGCACGGCGAAGCCGGCGTCCTTGGCATCAAGCAGGAACTCGGTGATGTACGGGGTCAGCCACGGATTGACGTAGCCGTCGTCACCCCACATCGAGAAGTTGCCATTGGCCACCTGCATCGACGCCAGGCGACCGAACGCACCTTCCATGCGCTCTCTACGGGTCTTGGCATCCAGGCCGTCGGCACCGAGCATCGACGACGTCGCCTGGTCCAGGATCAGCGCGGCATAGCCCTTGCTGGTGGTCTGCTCGGCACAGCCATACGGGTAGTTCAGCGCGCCCTGCAGTGCACTGGCGAACGGGATCGGCGGCAGCGGGCTGACCAGCAGGCGGGCATTCACCGACTCGGCCATCAGGCCATCGGTCAGGCTGTTGTCGAGGCTGACCGCGGCCAGCGGATCGAGTGTGCGCACCTGCGAACGCAGCACCTGCGGCCACGCCGCACGCACCGGCAGGTCGTAGCGGCGATCAGCCTTGAAGCCGTTGCCGTCCACGCGCACCCGCACCTTGGCCACGCTGTGGCCCTCGCGAGCCGACAACGGGAAGCTCAGCGTGGTCTTGGCATCGGCATTCAACTGCACGCTGCGGCTGCCCTCACCCAGGTTCAGCGGACCCTCGCTTTCCACCTTGACGTTGAACTGCCCCGGCTTGCCGGTGAAGTTCTGCACGTCCAGGGTCACGGTGCTGCGGTCGCCCGGGGCCAGCACGCGCGGCATGCTGGCTTCGGCCAGGATCGGGGCGCGCACGATGGTTTCCACGTCACGCTTGCCGTACTGGTCATCGCTGTAGACCAGCGCGGACACGCGCAGGGTGCCGTTGAAGTCCGGCACCTTCAGGCGGATGCGGGCATTGCCCTTGGCATCGAGCTGCACCGGGCCGGAGAACAGGTCCACGGTCTGCACGCGCGCGGTCGGGCGCTTGGCCTGCGGCAGTGCCTGCAGCGCCATGTCGCCGCCGAACTTCAGCTTGCCGCTGCCACCATCGAAGCTCTCGATCACCCGGCTGTAGATGTCATAGGCATCGATACCGAGGCGACGCTGGGCGAAGAAGTGCGCACCGGCGTCGGGCACCGGGAAACGGGTGATGTTGAGGATGCCCACGTCCACCGCCGAGACGGTCACGTGCGCGGCCCTGCCGGCCAGCTGCGGTGCGCTGACCGTTACCGGCAGGTCCTGTTCCGGTCGCATCTGCTTGGGCGCGACCAGGCCGACGGCCACGGTTCGGCCCTTGCGGTCCATCGGCACATGCACCACGCCCACGGCGCGGGCCGGGGTGATCTTGCTCGGCGCACTGCCGCCGCGGAACACCAGCGCGGTGATGTAGACGTCGTGGCGTTCCCAGTCGGCGGTGACCGGGATCTTGAAGGTCGAGCCCGGCTTGGCCTCGATGTCCTGCACATACAGCATGCGGTCGGTCTCGACCATCAGGATGCCCTTGCCGGCGTGCGGCGGGGTCACCGTCACTTCCAGGGTGTCACCGGCCTTGTAGCCGGTCTTGTCCAGGCCCAGCTTGACCTTGTCCGGGCGTGCATCCAGGCCACGGTTGTCATCGCCCCAGCTCCAGCCCGCACGGAACGGGTAGCGGCTGGTCAGTCCGGTGGACGGATCGAACACGTCCACCCGGTACTCGCCCCACTCCACCGGGAAATCAAAGGCAACCGCACTGCTGCCGGCATCGACGGTGCGGGTTTCCTTGTTCTCGAAACGGCGGGTGAAATCGTAATCCCAGCGGTTGTCGTTGAAGGTCCAGTGGTAGTCGCGCAGTTCCCGCACCAGGGTGATCTTCAGGCCCTTGGCTGGCTGCGGTGTGCCGGCGGCATCCACGCGCATCAGTTCGAAGCGTGCGTTGCCGTTGGAATCAGCACCATCGTCGGGGTTGAACAGCGGCCGCACGCCGACCAGCGCGTTGGCCGGCCACATCACCCGTTTCAGGGTACGGGTGACCGTGCGGCCACCGGTTTCATACAGGCTGCCGGACAACACCACGGCGATCGGTGCCTTGGCCTTGGCCGCCTCTTCCGGCAACGCCACATCCTCACGCAGCTGGCCATTGGCCGGCAGCGTGGTATCGATCACGTCCTTGGCCTCGCGCGGCAGCTGCAGGGTCGGGTCACCGAAGAAATAGCCCGGCAGGCCCTCCATCGGCTTCTGCTCGGCAGCCACCGCCATGCGCGCAGTGAAGCGGTTGCCATCGGCCGGCGCGCCGTACAGATAGGCGCCGTTGGCCTGCAGGCGCAGGTCCTCGCCCGGCTTCAGCGTCTTCTGCGCGCTGTCCAGGTCCAGCTTCATGCGCTCGGGCAGGAACTCCTCGATGCGCAGGGTCATGCCCTGGATCGCTTCCTTGCTGGCCGGGTCGGTGCGGAACTCGACCTGCCAGCGCCCGGTCGGCGCCTCGGCGGGGATCACCTGCTCGAAGTTGATGTAGCCCTGGTCGCCCGGCTGCAGGCGGGTCTCGCGGAAGGTCTTGCCGTCGGGCTGCTTCAGGCGCAGGAACACCGGTTGTGCCTTGACCGGCTTGCCGTCGTTGTCGCGCAGCAGCGCGGACAGGCGCACGGTCTCGCCCGGGCGGTACAGGTCGCGGCCGGACCAGGCGTAGACGTCGAACCAGGCGTTGTCACGACCGGCCACGGCGAACTCACTCAGGTCCAGCGCCGGCTGGTTGAACGGCAGGAAGCTGGTGTCCTTGCCACTGCTGGCGACCAGCACGTGGGTGGCATCCAGGGTGTAGTTCAGCAGCGCATTGCCGTTGCCGTCGGTGCTGCCCTTCAGCACCACCTCACCCTTGGCGTCGAGCACGCGCAGGTCGATGCCCTTCAGCGGCGCACCGTCCTTGAGGCCGGCGGTGTGCACGAACAGCTTGTCCTTGTAGGCACGGGTATGCAGGCCGATGTCGCTGACCGAGAAGAACGCGGTATCGAACTCGCCCTCGTAGTCACCGGTGCGCTTGAGCAGGGCGAAGTACAGGCCCGGCTCCTGCAGTTCCTTGATGTCCTGGGTCGGCAGGTAGGTCAGCACCCGCTCGTTCTGTTTGCCACCCAGGATGAAGCGGTTGACGTAGACCGGCTCGGCCAGCTTGTTGATCGGGCTGCGCTCGTAGTCGCTGCTGAGCTCCCAGCTGCCACGGCGGCCGCCGCGCTGGTACTGGCTGAAGAAGGTCGGCAGGTCCTTCTCGCGCACGCGCAGGAACTCGACATCGACCTCCGGCACGTTCACCGAGACCACCGGCAAGCCGCGGCTGTCCTTGGCCGGCAGCACGCTGCCCTGCGAGGCGAAACCGACCACCGGCTTCAGCTCGCCGCTGAACACCTTCTGCTTCAGTTCCTTGCCCAGCCGGCTGCCGTCGGCGGCCAGCAGGTCCGGCGAGACCACCAGGCTGAACTCCTTGCCGGCCTCGACGAACGGGTAACGCAGGGTCAGGCCGTCATCGGACAGGGTCCAGCTGCTGTCCTCGGTGCCGACCTTCTCTTCGAAGCGAACGAGTTTGTCGAAATCCTGGGTGCCGACCAGCGGGCGCGAGAACTCCAGCGCCAGCGACAGGCCGTCATTCTTCTGGTCCGGGTAGGCACGCAGCAGGGTGAATTCCTTCACCTGCTCGGCCTTGGTGGTGATGGCTTCACCACTGGCCTTGGGCAGCTGCCCGCTGTCATTGCGGCAGCCGGCCAGCCCCAGCAACAGGCCTCCTGCCAGTACGGCCGCCGCCCACCCCCACCGCTTCCGCCGTGCCGGACCGCTCATGTCGTCACTCCTTGATCGAGGCGGCCATTATAGGCAGGCCACGTCAAGGTGTTGACGCAAATCCGGCAATTGCCGCGGTGCGGGTAGTGCCGGCCGCTGGCCGGCAGTCTCGGTAGCCGCCAACCTTGGTTGGCGTCGGCCGTGCCAACCAAGGTTGGCACCTACCCAAGCGCCCCTCCCCCGTCGCGCCAGGCACAGGCCGATGCCGGCAACCTGTCTGGCTTGGGATCGGGCGCTCCCCCAATCGTGGTGCGTAATGTCCCGGCGGAGAGAAGACCGAAGCCGCCCCAAAGTGACGGGTTCAACCCTCGATTGAGCGACTTCCCAATCGGCCTTCAGTCGCCGCTGTAGCATCGGCATCAGGCCTTCTGGAAAGTAGTGAACATTGCAATGACACGAGTACGCATGATTCAGGATCCAACGACCGGTAAGGTCTGGGGTACGCGATGTGACCGAGGGGCTGTCGAAGTCACCTCCGGAAGCCCAGGGAAGCTGAAGTCACAGTTGAAAGACTTCCCGAGTCCCGACGAGGCACTGAAATGGGCCATCAAACAGGAGTGGTCGCGGCTGAAAAAGGGCTTCGTACTGGTAAACCCTGTCGCCGAGGCTGGGCAACCGAGCATGCACAGGTACATCGGCGGTGGCTATACGGGGGCACTGACGATTGCCGGGTGCCATGGCAGGATGGTGACCAACCGTTATCAGGATGAGGATGCGTCTGGTGCAGCGACCGACATGCTGCTGCTCGTTGGTGACGACGCCGGGATCCTCCATGATTGGCGACCCGGCAAAACGGACCTTGCATGGTCGGCACTCCCTGCAGATGACGGCAAAGGGTTCCTGATCCGACTCGACTCCGGCATTTACCTTTGGCCATCCGATGGCCGTACTCCCCAGCGGATCAGCGATGCAACGGTGATGTCATCGCCGTTCCTGACAACCTCAAACGGATACGTCGCGTGGCATGACGGTGATCATGTAACGGTAATGAGACTCGCCGATGGACAGCGCTTCCTGCAGTTGGCACGTACCCCAGCGATGGTGGGTGGGCATTCGAGGCAGATGATGGGCGCGCTCTCTCCGGATGCCACGACGCTTGCCTGCTGCGCCACTCCCGGTGAGATCGAGTGCATCGATATTGCTCAAGCGGATACTGTCCGCCGACATCGAAGTGACTTCGAAATGATCACCAAGATGGAGTGGAGTGCCGACGGGCGTTGGCTGCTGGCATTGGAGCAATATGGAAAATGGCGTCTGTTGTGCCTGGATGCGGCAACGGGAGAATGCCGTCCCGGGTGGCCGAAGTTCGCTGACATGACACGAACTGACTTTGCGCTGGATAGCGATAGCAAGCGACTCGCCATCCTGCACCGTGGACATATTGCCCTTCATGACTTCACGGATATGAGGGAAATTCGACGCTTTCCCGTAGATCATGTGGTCCGTACCGCGCATATTGCATGGACGGGAGACAATGCCATTTCGGTGCGTACCGACTATGGATGCCTTTCCACGTATGTAGTTTGATCAGGCTCGCTATTTAGTTGCGCTGTTTTTGAGGAGCCTCCGCCAACAGCGGTGTGGACCAAAGCCGCCTCGGTAGCCGCCAACCTTGGTTGGCGTCGGCCGTGCCAACCAAGGTTGGCACCTACCCAAGCGGGTCGAGCCATGTGCCCGGCAGGCAGGCGTGGTGTCAGATCCGGTGAAGCGCCCCTACCCCGGCAGGTACAGGTCCACATAGTCGGTCACCGGCATCGCCGCCAGCGCCACCGGATCCAGCGATGCGGCCAGGATGCGCTGCTGCTGGGTGGTCGGGAAGCGATGGGCCAGGTGCCGGCGGAACTTGTCCATCAGCAGCGGAATGCCTTCCTCGCGACGGCGCGCGTGGCCCAGCGGGTATTCCACCAGTACTTCGGGCAGCTCGGTGCCATCGGTGAAGCGCACGCTCAGGCCGTTGGCGATGCTGCGCTTGTCAGGGTCCAGGTAATCGGCGCTGAGCTGCGGGTCTTCATGGCAGGTCATCTTCGCGCGCAGCGCATCGATGCGCGGATCCGCCGCCACATCGTCCTCGTAGTCCTGGGCCACCAGCCGCCCATGCAGCAATGCGATGGCGACCATGTACTGCACGCAGTGGTCGCGGTCGGCCGGGTTATGCAGTGGGCCCTGCTTGTCGATGATGCGGATGCAGGCTTCCTGGCTGCGGATGGCGATGTGCGCGATGTCCTCGACCCGCCGCCCCACCGCACGCAGCTGCTGGTGCAGCGTGATCGCCGCCTCCACCGCGGTCTGGCCATGGAACTCGGCCGGGTAGCTGATCTTGAACAGCACGTTTTCCATCACGTAGCTGCCCAGCGGTCGCTCCAGCGTCAGCGCCTTGCCCTGCATCGATACCGCTTCAAAACCCCAGGTCGGCGCGCTCAACACACTGGGATAGCCCATCTCGCCACTGGCCGCCATCAGCGCCAGGCGCACGCCACGGCTGGTCGCATCGCCGGCCGCCCAGCTCTTGCGCGAGCCGGTGTTGGGCGCGTGCCGGTAGGTGCGCAGCGCCTGGCCATCGACCCAGGCCAGCGACAGTGCATTGAGCATGCGTTCGCGATCCAGGCCGAGCAACTGCGCGACCACCGCGGTGGTGGCCACCTTGACCAGCACCACGTGGTCCAGCCCGACCCGGTTGAAGGAATTCTGCAGGGCCAGCACGCCCTGGATCTCGTGTGCCTTGATCATCGCCAGCAGCACGTCATGCAGGGTCGGCGCTGGGCGATGCAGGGCCTGCGCGTTGCGCCCCAGCCAATCGCAGACAGACAGGATGCCGCCCAGGTTGTCCGACGGGTGGCCCCACTCGGCGGCCAGCCAGGTATCGTTGAAATCCAGCCAGCGCACCATCGCGCCCAGGTTGAAGGCGGCCTGCACCGGGTCCAGCACGTAGTGCGTACCCGGCACGCGCGCCCCGTTGACCACGCTGATACCCGGCACCAGCGGACCGAGCAGCTTGCTGCAGGCCGGGAAGGACAGCGCTTCCAGCCCGCAGCCCAGCGTGTCGAGCAGGCAGTAGTGCGCGGTCTGGAAGGCCAGGGGGGAGTCGATGCGCGCGTCGCGTACGTAATCGACGATGTCCACCAGCAGCGCATCCCACGCTGCACGCTCGTTGGATGGGGTGTGGCTGTCAGACATCGTCGATCTCCTCTTCAGAGCTCAGGCCGCGCCTCCCGGTAGTCGCCAACCTTGGTTGGCGCTGGACGTTGCCCGGGCGGTGCCAATGCCATGCCAACCAAGGTTGGCATCTACCGAAGCATGTGATGCCAGCGCCGACCGGCTGGTTATTCGGCCGGCACCCGCACCTTGCCTTCCATCAATACGCGGGCGCTGCGGCTCATGATGGCCTTGGTCACTGTCCACTGGCCGTCAACGAGGCCGGCCTGCGCACCCACGCGCAGCGTGCCGGAAGGGTGGCCGAAGGTCACCGCTTCGCGTTCACCACCACCGGCCGCGCGATTGACCAGCGTGCCCGGAATCGCCGCCGCCGTGCCGATCGCCACGGCGGCGGTGCCCATCATCGCGTGGTGCAGCTTGCCCATCGACAACGCCCGCGCGTGCAGGTCGATGGCCGAGGCCGGAATGGCCTTGCCGCTGGAGGACACGTAGTCCTGTGCCGGCGCCACGAAGGCCACCTTCGGCGTGTGCTGGCGGGTGGCCGCATCTTCCAGGTTCCTGATCAGACCCATGCGCAAGGCGCCGTAGGCGCGGATCTTCTCGAAGCGCTCCAGCGCCCCCTTGTCCTCGTTGATCGCAGGCTGCAGTTCGGTGCCGGTGTAGCCCAGGTCGGCCGCATTGAGGAAGATGGTCGGAATGCCGGCGGTGATCATGGTCACCTCAAAACTGCCGACGCCCGGCACGTCCAGGGTGTCGACCAGGTTGCCGGTCGGGAACATCGCGCCCGCATCGCCGTCATCGGACGGATCGATGAACTCCAGCTGGATCTCGGCGGCCGGGAAGGTCACGCCATCCAGCTCGAAATCGCCGATCTCCTGCACTTCGCCATCGCGCATCGGCACGTGGGCGATGATGGTCTTGCCGATGTTGGCCTGCCAGATGCGCACGGTGCACAGGCCATCGCGCGGCACCCGGGCCGGATCGATCAGCCCATTGGCGATCGCGAACGGACCCACTGCCGTACTGAGGTTGCCGCAGTTGCCGCTCCAATCGACGAAGGCGGTGTCGATCGAGACCTGGCCGTACAGGTAGTCCACATCGTGGTCCGGCACCGAGGCGGTGGAGATGATCACGCACTTGCTGGTGCTGGAGGTGGCACCGCCCATGCCGTCGGTCTGCTTGCCATACGGATCGGGCGAGCCGATCACGCGCATCAGCAGCGCATCGCGCGCGGCGCCCGGCACCTGAGCGGCTTCGGGCAGGTCCTGCAGGCGGAAGAACACGCCCTTGCTGGTGCCGCCGCGCATGTAGGTGGCGGGAATACGGAGTTGCGGGAGGAAGGTCATCGTCGAATCCACGCGTTTGAATTTCAGGAAATGTCTTGCATCAGTGCGTCAAGACCACGATCAACGCACCACACACGCATGATGTCCACGCGGTCCGGTAGATCGAGGTAATAGACGAGGTAGCGTTCGAAGCCCGGAACCAGCATGAACCGCAACGGCACCGGCAGCTGTGCTGCGAGGTCGGCGTGCCGGGTGGAATCCAAGCCTGGAAACACCGCGATGCGTTGAAGCGTGGCCTCCAACTCGGCGAGAAAGCGCCGACCCAGTACCAGCCCACCTTGCCGTGCAAACCACAGCGCGGCATCGGCTGCGTCGGCTTCGGCCCTTGGCCGCCATTCAATCGCCTTCACGCTCCATCCTTTCGGTCAGTTCGCGACGCATGCGCTCGAATGTGTCGGCCGTCACCGCAACGCCTGGACCAGAAGCCAGCCCCTCGGCTATCAACTGCTTGAGCAGCTCTTCGGCCTTGCTGCGCTGGCGCTGGCGGATCAGGTCACGCACGTAGTCCGACGTACTGGAGTAGCCGCCTTCACGCACTTCCTCGTCCACGAACTGCTTGAGCGGGTCGGTCAGCGAAATGTTCATGGTGGCCATGAAACTCTCCTTTGGCAGTTTTTGCCAAGTTAGTCTGCGCCCCGCCCTGGTGTCGGACAAGCCCGCCCCCGGCCTCCGGGGGCAGGCATTCAGGCCGGTATCACGCCACCTTGGCCCCTTCCAGGAAATCCTGGGCGAAGCGCTGCAGCACGCCACCGGCTTCGTAGATCGCCACTTCCTCGTCGCTGTCCAGGCGGCAGGTCACTGGCACGATCACATCCTGGCCGTCGCGGCGGTGGATGACCAGGGTCAGGTCGGCGCGCGGGGTGCGCTCGCCGATCACGTCGAAGGTCTCGGTACCGTCGATGCCTAGGGTCAGGCGGGTGGTGCCCGGCTTGAACTCCAGCGGCAGCACGCCCATGCCGATCAGGTTGGTGCGGTGGATGCGTTCGAAGCCTTCGGCCACGATCGCTTCCACACCGGCCAGGCGCACGCCCTTGGCGGCCCAGTCACGCGAGCTGCCCTGGCCATAGTCGGCACCGGCGATGATGATCAGCGGCTGCTTGCGGTCCATGTAGGTCTCGATCGCTTCCCACATGCGCATCACCTTGCCTTCCGGCTCCACGCGCGCCAGCGAACCCTGCTTCACGCTGCCATCGTCGTTGCGCACCATTTCATTGAACAGCTTCGGGTTGGCGAAGGTGGCGCGCTGTGCGGTCAGGTGGTCACCGCGGTGGGTGGCGTAGGAATTGAAGTCCTCTTCCGGCAGGCCCATCTTCGCCAGGTATTCGCCGGCGGCACTGGACGCCAGGATCGCGTTGGACGGCGACAGGTGGTCGGTGGTGATGTTGTCCGGCAGCACCGCCAGCGCACGCATGCCCGACAGTGTGCGCTCACCGGCCAGTGCGCCCTCCCAGTACGGCGGACGGCGGATGTAGGTGCTCTGCGGGCGCCAGTCGTACAGCGGGCTGACCGCCGCGCCATGCTCCACGCGCACGTTGAACATCGGGTTGTAGACGCGGCGGAACTGCTCGGGCTTCACCGAGGCCTTCACCACCGCGTCGATCTCGGCATCGCTCGGCCAGATGTCCTTCAGGCGCACCTCGTTGCCCTCGGCATCCACGCCCAGCACGTCCTTCTCGATGTCGAAGCGCACGGTGCCGGCGATGGCATAGGCGATCACCAGCGGCGGCGACGCCAGGAAGGCCTGCTTCGCATACGGGTGGATGCGGCCATCGAAGTTGCGGTTGCCCGACAGCACGGCCGTGGCGTACAGGTCGCGATCGATGATCTCCTGCTGGATGGCCGGATCCAGCGCGCCGCTCATGCCGTTGCAGGTGGTGCAGGCGAAGGCGACGATGCCGAAGCCGAGCTTTTCCAGGTCCGGCAGCAGGCCGGATTCTTCCAGGTACAGCTGCACCGCCTTCGAGCCCGGCGCCAGCGACGACTTCACCCACGGCTTGCGCAGCAGGCCACGTTCGTTGGCCTTGCGCGCCAGCAGTGCGGCAGCGATCACGTTGCGCGGGTTGGAGGTGTTGGTGCAGCTGGTGATGGCGGCGATGATCACCGCGCCGTCGGGCATCAGGCCCTGCGCCTGCTCGGCCCTGCCCGCTGCCAGCTTGGCTTCGTCGGCGATGCCGCGCTCGGCCAGCTCGGCAGTGGCCACGCGCTTGTGCGGGTTGGACGGGCCAGCCATGTTGCGCACCACGCTGGACAAGTCGAAGCGCAGCACGCGCTCGTACTGCGCGGTGGCCAGGTCATCGGCCCACAGGCCGGTGGTGCGCGCATAGTTCTCCACCAGCGCCACCTGCGATTCCTCGCGACCGGTCAGGCGCAGGTAATCGATGGTCTGCCCGTCGATATAGAACATCGCGGCGGTGGCGCCGTATTCGGGGCACATGTTGGAGATGGTGGCGCGGTCACCGATGGTCAGTGCCGACGCCCCCTCGCCGAAGAATTCAAGATACGCACCCACCACGCGTTCCTTGCGCAGGAACTCGGTCAGTGCCAGCACCACGTCGGTGGCGGTGATGCCCGGCTGCGGCCTGCCGGTCAGCTCGACGCCGATGATATCCGGCAGGCGCATCCACGACGCGCGGCCCAGCATCACGTTCTCCGCTTCCAGGCCGCCAACACCAATCGCGATCACGCCCAGCGCGTCCACGTGCGGGGTGTGGCTGTCGGTGCCCACGCAGGTATCCGGGAAGGCTACGCCGTCCTGCACGTAGATCACCGGCGACATCTTCTCCAGGTTGATCTGGTGCATGATGCCGTTGCCCGGCGGAATCACGTCCACGTTCTGGAACGCCTGCTTGGTCCAGTCGATGAAGTGGAAACGGTCTTCGTTGCGGCGATCCTCGATGGCGCGGTTCTTCTCGAACGCCTGCGGATCGTAGCCACCGCATTCCACCGCCAGCGAGTGATCGACGATCAATTGCACCGGCACCACCGGATTGACCTTGGCCGGGTCGCCGCCCTTGTCGGCGATCGCATCACGCAGGCCGGCCAGGTCCACCAGCGCGGTCTGGCCGAGGATGTCGTGGCACACCACGCGTGCCGGGAACCACGGGAAGTCGAGGTCGCGACGGCGCTCGATCAGCTGCTTCAGCGAATCGCCGAGCGTGGCCGGATCGCAGCGGCGCACCAGGTTCTCGGCCAGCACGCGCGAGGTGTACGGCAGGGTGGCATAGGCGCCGGGCTGGATCGCATCGACAGCGGCGCGCGCGTCGAAATAGTCCAGCGCGCTGCCGGGGAGGTTCTTGCGGTAATCGGTATTCATGGGCTGGCGGAGTGCTTGGGGCGGGCCGGGTGCCGGCGGTGCGGCGGCGAAAGCACCCGGCCGGCATGCGGCCGGCCGGATGGGTACAGCAGGGGGATCAGACGCGCTTGTCGATGGCAACGAAGTCGCGGTCTTCCGGACCGATGTAATTGGCGCTCGGGCGGATGATCTTGCCGTCGATGCGCTGCTCGATGATGTGCGCGCTCCAGCCGGCGGTGCGCGCGATCACGAACAGCGGGGTGAACATCGCGGTCGGCACGCCCATCATGTGGTAGCTGACCGCACTGAACCAGTCCAGGTTCGGGAACATCTTCTTGATGTCCCACATCACCGACTCCAAGCGCTCGGCGATGTCGTACATCTTCATGCTCGACTGTTCCTCGGACAGCTCGCGGGCCACGTCCTTGATCACCTTGTTGCGCGGATCGGAGACGGTATAGACCGGGTGGCCGAAACCGATCACCACTTCCTTGCGCTCGACGCGCGCCTTGATGTCCTCCTCGGCTTCATCCGGGTTGTCATAGCGCTTCTGCACTTCGAACGCCACTTCGTTGGCGCCGCCATGCTTCGGGCCACGCAGCGCACCGATGCCACCGCAGATCGCGCTGTACATGTCGCTGCCGGTACCGGCGATGACACGGCAGGTGAAGGTCGAGGCGTTGAACTCGTGCTCGGCGTACAGGATCAGCGAGGTGTGCATCGCCTTCACCCACGAATCCTGCGGCTTTTCGCCATGCAGCAGGTGCAGGAAGTGGCCGCCGATCGAATCATCGTCGGTTTCCACATCGATGGCGCGGCCGTTGTGGCTCCAGTGGTACCAGTACAGCAGCATCGAACCGAGGCAGGCCATCAGCTTGTCGGCGATGTCGCGCGCGCCCGGGTGGTTGTGGTCGTCCTTCTCCGGTGCCACGCAGCCGAGCACGGACACGCCGGTGCGCATCACGTCCATCGGGTGCGCCGACGGCGGCAGCTCTTCCAGCGCGGCCTTCACCGCGGCGGGGATCCCACGCAGCGACTTCAGCTTGGCCTTGTACGAAACCAGCTCGGCGCGGGTCGGCAGCTTGCCGTGCACCAGCAGGTAGGCGATTTCCTCGAACTCGCTGGTGTTGGCCAGGTCCAGGATGTCATAGCCGCGGTAGTGCAGGTCGTTGCCGCTGCGGCCCACGCTGCACAGCGCGGTGTTGCCGGCCGCGGTGCCGGACAGGGCGACGGACTTCTTCGGCTTGAAGGTCGGGGTTGCGGTCGTATCGTTCATGTTTCCCTCCGAAACTTGATGGTGCAGGGTACTGCTTATTTCTTGGCGGCGAACAGCGCATCGAGCTGCTGCTCGAAGGCGTGATAGCCGATGCGGTCGTAGAGTTCCTCGCGGGTCTGCATGGTTTCCACCACGTTGCGCTGGTGGCCATCGCGGCGCACCGCCTGGTAGACGTTCTCGGCGGCCTTGTTGGCGGCACGGAACGCCGACAGCGGGAACAGCTGGATGGCGACGCCGGCCGAGGCCAGTTCATCGCGGCTGAACAGCGGGGTGGCGCCGAATTCGGTGATGTTGGCCAGCACCGGCACCTTCACGGCGTCGACGAAGCGGCGGTAGGTATCCAGATCGTAGGCGGCCTCGGCGAAGATGCCGTCGGCACCGGCCTCGACACAGGCGATGGCGCGCTCGATCGCCTTGTCCACGCCGTCCACCTGGATGGCGTCGGTGCGCGCGATCAGGAAGAAGTCCGGATCGGTCTTGGCATCGGCAGCGGCCTTCACACGGTCGACCATTTCACCCTGCGAGACGATCTCCTTGCCCGGACGATGGCCGCAGCGCTTGGCGCCGACCTGGTCCTCGATGTGGCAGGCGGCCGCGCCGGCCTTGATCAGCGACTTCACGGTGCGCGCGATGTTGAACGCGCTCGGGCCGAAGCCGGTGTCGATGTCGACCATCAAGGGCAGGTCGCAGACATCGGTGATGCGGCGCACGTCCACCAGCACGTCTTCCAGGGTGTTGATGCCCAGGTCCGGCAGGCCCAGCGAGCCTGCGGCAACGCCGCCGCCGGACAGGTAAATGGCACGGAAGCCGGCGCGCTTGGCCAGCAGGGCGTGGTTGGCGTTGATCGCACCGATCACCTGCAGCGGCGATTCGGCAGCCAGCGCCTCACGGAAGCGGGCACCGGCGGAGAAAGGGGCAGAAGCGGTCATGCGGCAATCCAGGTTGAAGTACGGGAAAGGAAGCGCAAGCACCATGCCAAGCTGCAAGCGGTTGATTTCACGGGAATGACCGGCATGCAACAGTGGAACATATGAAACATTGAAACGGATGTATCATGAAACATCCTCCCCGAAACGGCTGCCATGTATCTGCCCCGCTCCCCCCTGCGCCATGCCGATGCCGACCCGGGCCGTCCGGTGA
Source organism: Stenotrophomonas sp. YJH_SMC_123 (assembly GCF_059368215.1). NCBI lineage: Bacteria > Pseudomonadati > Pseudomonadota > Gammaproteobacteria > Lysobacterales > Lysobacteraceae > Stenotrophomonas > Stenotrophomonas sp. YJH_SMC_123. Next base: position 57,578 of record NZ_JCAFRM010000002.1, on the reverse strand, counting down.
TCTGGACGGTCAGCGTCTCGCGGCTGACCGGCCTGCTCGGCGACGTGATCCCTGAGTTCGACCGCCGCGCGCGTATCGAACAGATCAACCTCGGCTTCGAGGAAGCGGTGGAGGTGATCGGCCAACGCCTGCGTCGCGAGCACTGCGACGTGGTCATCGCTGGCGGCTCCAACGCGGCCTGGCTGCGCGGCCGGCTGGAGCTGCCACTGGTGCCGATCCAGGCCAACGGCTTCGACCTGATGGAAGCGCTGGCCCGGGCACGGCGTATCGCCAGCCGCATCGGCCTGGTCACCCACGCCAGCGACGTACCGGTGTTCAGCAACTTCCAGCAGAGCTTCGGCCTGGATATCGAGCATCGCCGCTTCGTCACCCGCGAGGACGCCCGCGACTGCATCGCCGACCTGCGCGCCAACGGCATCGAGGTGATCGTCGGCACCGGCATGGCCATCGACCATGCCGAGCAGGCCGGCCTGCCCGGGGTGCTGCTGTATTCGGCCGACTCGGTGCGGCAGGCGTTCGAACATGCGCTGGAACTGACCCAGACCCTGGCACGTTCCGGCAGCAACCGCGCTGCACCGCGCCGGCGCCCGGCAGCGCGTGCCGATGCGCATGAACTGCTCGGCGACAGCGACGCGATGGCGCAGGTGCGCGCGCAGATCGCGCTGTATGCCCCACATGACAGCACCGTGCTGGTCAGCGGCGAAACCGGCACCGGCAAGGAACTGGTGGCGCGCCAGCTGCACGCCGCCAGCGGGCGCCGTGGCCGCTTCGTCGCGCTGAACTGTGGCGCGATCAGCGAATCGCTGCTGGAAGCGGAGCTGTTCGGCTACAGCGATGGCGCCTTCACCGGCGCACGGCGTGGCGGCCGCGTTGGCCTGGTGGAAGCTGCAGATGGCGGCACCCTGTTCCTGGACGAAATCGGCGAACTGCCGCTGCCGCTGCAGACCCGCCTGCTGCGGGTGCTGGAGGAACGTGAAGTGCTGCGCGTGGGTGCCACCGAACCGACGCCGGTGGACCTGCGCGTGGTCGCCGCCACCCTGCAGTCGCTGGAGCAGCGCGCGGCAGCCGGCAGCTTCCGCCGCGACCTGTATTACCGCCTGGCCGCGCTGCGGATTGCCCTGCCCTCGCTGCGCGCCCGACGCGGTGACATCCCGTTGCTGGCGCAGCATTTCTTCCGCCAGCTGCGTGGCATCGACGCGCCATTGGATGAGGCGGCGCTGGCGGTGCTGTGCGCGGCCGAGTGGCCGGGAAACGTGCGCGAGCTGCGCAATCTGGTCGATCGCCTGCGCATCCACTGGCAGCCCGGTGAAGGGCTGATCGATACGGCGCGGCTGCTGCAGCTGGCACCCGAGCTGGTGCATGAAGGTGTCGCGGCGTTGCCGCTGGAAAGCAACGGCAGGCGCCCACCGCGGGCCAAGCTGGAAGCACTGTTGCGGGAACACCGGCATGATCGCGAGGGCATGGCGCAGGCGCTGGGCGTGTCACGCACCACGCTGTGGCGCTGGCTGCGCGCGGAGGACCTGTAAAGCCGAGCCCATGCCCGGCTGATGTCCCCGCAGAAGCAGCCGAGCATGGGATCGGCTCTACAGGATGCGTGTCGTCAGCGCGCTTCGATGGCGAACCGTCCACTACCCACTGCGGCAATCCACAGCAGCAGTACGCCCAGCGGCACTTCGCTCAGGTAGAAGAACCAGCTCAGCCAATCCAGCACGCCAAGCCCTGCCGGAATGCGCGCGATGCCATCGGTCAGCGCAGCCACTACGCAGATCGCGGCCAGCAGCAGGGCCGAGGGGCGGCTCAAAAGGCCCAGCACCAGCAGACCACCCGCAATCCACTCGATCGCACCGAGTACCGGCGCACTGAACACCGGGAATGGGATACCGGCATCGACCAGCGTATGCGCCATGCGCTCGCGCCCGGCATCGGTGAACACCTTGTTCCAGCCGGAAACACAGAACATCACACCGGCGACGATGCGGGCGAGCAGCAACAACAACGCTTCCACGCCGCGGCGTGGTGGCGGCACGGCAAACAGGCAACGCCAGGAGGGCATGGCAACTCCGCAGATCGAGGGCATCGCAGCGAGTGTGCCCGTCGCCGACCTGCTCGTGCATGAAGCGGACCAGTCCGTTCGCGACAAACGCAGGTTTCTGTAGAGCCGAGCCCATGCTCGGCTGCTCCTGCGAGAACATCAGCCGAGCATGGGCTCGGCTCTACAGCAGCCCCGGCACCACCCCGCCTTACGGGTACAGCAGGCGCTTGCTCCAGCGCCCTTCGGCGCCGGCTTCATAGCACCAGCGCTCGTGCAGGCGGAACTGCGCGCCAAACCAGAACTCGATGCGGTCAGGCACCACGCGCAGGCCGCTCCAGCCCTCCGGGCGCGGCACGTCCTTGCCCTCGAAGCGGGCTTCGACCTCGGCCACGCGCGCATCGAATTCCTCGCGCGTTGCCAGCGTCTTCGACTGCTGCGAGGCCCACGCGCCGATCTGGCTCATCCGCGGGCGGCTGGCGAAATAGGCGTCGGCTTCGGCATCGGCGACCTGCTCGACACGGCCTTCGATGCGCACCTGGATGCCGGCCTCGCGCAGGCTGCGCCACAGGAACAGCAGTGCAGCCTGCGGATTGGCCTGCAGCTCCCGGCCCTTGTGGCTGTCCAGATGGGTGTAGAACACAAAGCCGCGCTCATCGAACGCCTTCAGCAGCACGGTGCGCGCCGAGGGGCGACCCTGCGTATCGGCGGTGGCCACGGTCATCGCGTTCGGCTCGACCTCGCGGCTCTGTTTGGCCTCGTCGAACAGGCCGGCAAACGTGGACAGGGCTTCGGCGTACAGGTCGCTCATGATTGCGTTCTTCTCACACGGATTGGGCTATTGTGGCTGCATGGCCGCTGCTGCGTATATGCCCCAGGTGAAAGGATTCCCCGAAACATTGGCCGAACAGGCGCTGGATGATGCGCTGGGCAGCGGCGCAGCGGTTCCAGTATTGGCGATCAGCGGCCTGCAGGGGAGCGGCAAATCGACGCTGGCGGCGCAGGTGGTGGCCCGTGCCCAGGCACGCGGCCTGAACGCAGCCACGCTGTCGATCGATGATGTCTACCTGACCCGCGCACAGCGCCAACGGCTGGCCCGCCAGGTGCACCCACTGCTGATCACCCGCGGCCCGCCCGGCACCCACGACCTGCCGCTGGCCCATGCGGTATTGAACGCCGTGGCCGCACGCCAGCCCTTCGCAATGCCGCGCTTCGACAAGCTGGCCGACGAGCGCCTGCCCGAAGCACACTGGCCGCAGCTGCAGCAACCGCTGGACCTGCTGGTATTCGAAGGCTGGTTCCTGGGCACGCCCGCGCAGGATGACGACGCGCTGGACAGCCCGTTGAACGCACTGGAACGCGAAGCCGACGCCGATGGCCGCTGGCGGCGCTGGTGCAACCAGGCGCTGGCCCGTGACTACCCGGCGTTGTGGCAGCGCTGCGACCGCCTGTGGTTCCTGCAGCCGCCGGATTTCTCGGTGGTACCACGCTGGCGCTGGCAGCAGGAGCAGAACCTGCAGGCCGCGCAGCCGGGCCGGCACGGCATGAGCCGGCCACAGCTGGAGCGCTTCGTGCAGTACTACGAGCGGGTCAGCCGGCAGGCATTGAGCGCCCTGCCCGCCCTGGCCGACCACGTGGTGGTGCTGGACGGCCAGCGACAGGTGCAGGACGTGCGCTGAACGCGCCCCTATTCCACCAGGAAAGTCACCCGCAGGTTGACCCGCCATTCGGTGATCTCGCCGCTGCCATTGGTGACCACCTTGGTCTCGTTCACCCAGGCGCCCTGGATGCCCTTGACCGTCTCGGAGACTTTCTTCAGCCCGCTGCGCACGGCGTCTTCCACGCTTTTCGGCGAGGACGCAGTGATTTCGATGACCTTGGCGACCGTCATGGCCTGTACTCCGTCTGGCGCGGGAGACCCCGCAGGAACGCCCACCCTGACGTGAAGAACGTAAAGGCCAGGGCACGGAGGTGTTAGCATCAGAAGGCATGAATCCTGCTCCGAACCTGATCCTGATCGGCCCGATGGGCGCCGGCAAAACCTGCATCGGCCGCCGCCTGGCCGAGCGTTTCACGCTGGACTTCGTCGATGTCGACCAGGCCATCGTCGATGCCGCCGGCGCCAGCATTCCGACCATCTTCGAGCACTCCGGCGAAGCCGGCTTCCGCAGCCATGAACGCCAGGCGCTTGCGCGGGTACTGGAAGGCCGTGGCCAGCTGGTCTCCACCGGTGGCGGCGCCGTGCTGGATCCGGACAATCGTGCACTGATCGCCCGGCGCGGCTTCGTGGTCTATCTTCGGGTCAGCGTGGCCGAACAGCTCGAGCGCCTGGCCCGCGACAAGGGCCGGCCGCTGCTGCAGCGCCCGGACCGCGAGCAGGTGCTGCACGATCTGGCCGCACACCGCGACCCGCTGTACCGCGAACTGGCCGACCTCACCCTCGACACCGACCCGTATACCGCTGCCGATGCGACCGCCCAACTGGTGGTCAAGCTGGCCACGCAATGGCAGCGCCAGGACCTGACCGCATGACCTCCCCCGCCCTGCTGCAGGTCGCCGTTGGCGGCGACCGCCCCTACTCCATCACCATCGGCGCCGGTGCCCAGGCCGATGGCACCGCGCTGGCCTCGCACGTGCGCGGCCGTCATGTGCTGCTGCTCAGCGACAGTGAAGTCGCCCCGCGCTATCTGGCGCCGGTGAAGCAGACGCTGCTGGCCGCTCGCCCCGACCTGGTCATCGGCGAGCACGTGCTGGCCGCGGGCGAAGCCTCCAAGACGCTGGCCGAGTTCGGCCGCGCGATCGAAGCGCTGGCCGCGCTCGGCGCCACCCGCGACGCCTGCGTCTTCGCCCTCGGCGGCGGCGTGGTCGGTGATCTCGCCGGTTTCGCTGCCGCCTGCTGGATGCGCGGCGTGGACTGCGTGCAGCTGCCGACCACCCTGCTGGCAATGGTCGATTCGTCGGTGGGCGGCAAGACCGCAGTCGACATTCCGGCCGGCAAGAACCTGGTCGGTGCCTTCCATCCGCCGCGTGCGGTCATCGCCGATACCCGCGTGCTGGCCACCCTGCCGCCACGCGAGCTGCGTGCCGGCCTGGCCGAAGTGGTGAAGTACGGCGCGCTGGGTGATGCCGTGTTCTTCGAGTGGCTGCAGCAGCATGCCGATGCGCTGCTGGCCGGCGAGGATGCGGTGCTGGCCGAGGCCATCGCGCGCAGCTGCCGGCACAAGGCCGCCATCGTCGAGCGCGACCCGTTCGAAAAGGGCGAGCGTGCCCTGCTCAACCTCGGCCACACCTTCGGCCACGCCATCGAGACCGAACAGGGCTATTCGGCCCCGGGCCGCGATGCGCTGAACCACGGCGAGGCGGTGGCGGTGGGCATGGTGCTGGCGGCGAAGCTGTCCACCGACCTGGGCCTGGCCGACGATGCCGACCGCGCGCGCCTGCAGGCCCTGCTGGAACGCCTCGGCCTGCCGGTGGCGATCCCGGCCGGGCTGGAGCCGCAGGCCCTGCTCGGCCGCATGCGCCTGGACAAGAAGAACGTGGCCGGCCGCCTGCGCCTGGTGTTGTGGCGCGGGATGGGCCGCGCCGAAGTGGTGCCGGACGTGGATGAGGCGGCGGTGCTGAAGGTGCTGTCGGTCCGGTAGTGCCGGCCGCGTTGCGGCCGGGGTCACCCTGGCCCCGCTACAATCGGCGCCATGCACGTTTACCTGCAACATCCCGACGCCGGTGCGCAGGCACCGCGCTTCCTGCGCCTGAGCCTGCTGCCGGACCTGTTCGGCGGCTGGGAGCTGCTGCGCGAGAGCGGCCGTGTCGGCAGCCGCTCGCAGCTGCGGCGCGAGCTGTTCCTGCAGGCCGACGACGCCCGCCACGCCTTCGAGAAGGCCCGTGATGCCGAACTGCATCGCGGCTTCCAGATCCTTTCGCACGGCGACTGACGCCGCTGCTCCTCCCGTCCAAGGAATGCCCATCGTGACCAGCCCTCTCCGCAACGATCGCCTGCTGCGCGCCCTGCGCCGCGAACCGGTGGACTGCACCCCCGTCTGGCTGATGCGCCAGGCCGGCCGCTACCTGCCGGAATACCGCGCGACCCGGGCCAAGGCCGGCAGCTTCCTGGCCATGGCCAAGACCCCGGAGATTGCCTGCGAAGTCACCCTGCAGCCGCTGCGCCGCTTCCCGCTGGATGCGGCCATCCTGTTCTCGGACATCCTCACCATTCCCGATGCGATGGGCCTGGAGCTGTACTTCGTCGAAGGCGAAGGCCCGAAGTTCCGGCACCCGGTGCGTGACGAAGCCGCCATCGCCCGGCTGGCGGTGCCGGACATGGAACAGGACCTGGGCTACGTGATGGATGCGGTACGGCTGATCCGCCGCGAGCTGGACGGCCAGGTGCCGCTGATCGGCTTCTCCGGCAGCCCGTGGACACTGGCCTGCTACATGGTGGAAGGCGGTGGCAGCAAGGACTTTGCGCGCATCAAGGCCATGGCACTGAACCACCCGCAGGCGCTGCACCGCCTGCTGGAGGTCACCACCGACGCGGTGATCGCCTACCTCGGCGCGCAGCGCGCCGCCGGTGCGCAGGCGCTGCAGGTGTTCGACACCTGGGGTGGCGTGCTGTCGCCGGCGATGTACCGCGAGTTCTCGCTGCGCTACCTGCAGCGCATTGCCGAGGGGCTGGAGCGCGGCGAAGGCAGCGAGCGCACGCCGCTGATCCTGTTCGGCAAGGGCACCGGCCTGCACCTGGAAGCGCTGTCGCAGACCGGCGCCGATGCACTGGGCCTGGACTGGACGCTGGACCTGGACGAGGCGATGCGCCGCACCGGTGGCCGCGTTGCCCTGCAGGGCAACCTCGACCCGACCACGCTGTACGCCTCGCCGGATGCGATCGCCGCGGCCGCCGCGCGCGTGCTCGACACCTATGCCGCCGGCAACGGCGGCTCGCGCGAGGGCCATGTGTTCAACCTCGGCCATGGCATGTCGCCGGACATGGACCCGGCGCATGTACAGGTGCTGGTCGACGCAGTGCACGCGCACAGCCAACGCTGAGCATTCCGCATGCAGGTACGGCGCGACCTTGATCGCGCCGTGACCCGCAGTGCGCGATCATGGCGGCCCCCACGCTGCACCGGCCGCACCCCATGTCCACATCGCCATCGACCTACAACCGCCAGCGTCCCCTGCTGTGGCTGGTCTCCCTGGCGATCTTCATGCAGATGCTGGACTCGACCATCGTCAACACGGCGTTGCCGGCGATGGCGGCCAGCCTGGGCGAGAGCCCGCTGCAGATGCAGTCGGTGGTGTTCAGCTATGCGCTGGCGGTAGCCACCTTCATTCCCGCCTCGGGCTGGATCGCCGACCGCTACGGCACCCGGCGCACCTTCCTGGTGGCGATCATCCTGTTCACCCTCGGCTCGCTGGCCTGCGCGCTGGCCCAGCACCTGCACCAGCTGGTCGGTGCGCGCGTGCTGCAGGGCATCGGCGGTGCGATGCTGCTGCCGGTCGGCCGGCTGGCGGTGATGCGCTCGGTGCCCCGCGAGGATTTCCTGCGCGCGATGAGCTTCATCGCCATCCCCGCGCTGGTCGGCCCGCTGATCGGCCCCACGCTGGGCGGCTGGCTGGTCGAGATCGCCTCATGGCACTGGGTGTTCCTGATCAACCTGCCGATCGGCGTGATCGGTTTCATCGCCGCGATGAAGATCATGCCCGACCATTACGCCAGCCACCGCACCCGCTTCGACCTGCGCGGCTACGTCATGCTGGCCTTCGCGATGGTGGTGCTGTCGCTGGCACTGGACGGCATCTCCGGCCTGGGTACGCCACACGCACTGGTGATGCTGATGACCGTGGCTGGCCTGGCCGCGCTGGTGGGCTACTGGCTGCACGCCGCCAACTCGACCGCACCGTTGTTCTCGCTGGCCCTGTTCCGCGTGCCCAGCTACCGCATCGGCATTCTCGGCAACCTGTTCTCGCGCATCGGCAGCAGCGCGATGCCGATGCTGATCCCGCTGCTGCTGCAGGTCGGCCTCGGCCTGGGCCCGATGCATGCCGGCCTGATGATGGTGCCGGTAGCGGCCGCCGGCATGGTCTCCAAGCAGCTGGCGGTGAGGCTGGTCGAGCGCTTCGGTTACCGCCGCGTGCTGATGGTCAACACCGTGCTGGTCGGCCTGGCGATGGCCAGCTTCATCCTGATGACACCCGGCCAGCACCTGGCCTGGCGCCTGCTGCAGCTGGCGTTCTTCGGCGCGGTCAATTCGCTGCAGTTCACCGTGATGAACACCGTGACCCTGCGCGATCTGGACCGTGAGTTCGCCAGTTCCGGCAACAGCCTGCTGTCGATGGTGATGATGCTGGCCGCCGGCTTTGGTGCTGCTGCGGCCGGCAGCCTGCTGGCCGCGTTCGGCAACCACCTGGACAGCAACAGCGCCACCGCCGCGCTGCATGCCACGTTCCTGTGCGTGGGCGCGATCACGCTGACCTCGACGATGATCTTCTGGCAGCTGCCCGACACCAAGCCCGAACCGCGGCAGGTCGAGCACGTCGCGGAGTGAAGGGGGTTCGGCAGGGCCTGCGGCCCTGCACCTGCAGAGGCCGAAGCAACAGCAACAGCAACAGCGAGCATTCCGTGAGTTGGCGGGGCGGAGTCGCAGTGCGGGGACGCCGCAAGTACGTCCCTGTAGGCTTGGCAGCCGCATCCATGCGGCTGACACCCCGCACTGCGACACCCCCCCACCTCTGACAGATGGTCGCTGCTGTTGGTGGGTGTCGACCTTGGTCGACACATCTGTCAGATATCGAAATACATCTGGGGTCAGATCCGTTTTCCTTCGGAAAACGGATCTGACTCCGAGCGTCGTTCCGACAGATCGCGGAATACTATCGAAGGCGGGGTGGGTCCGGTTGCGGGAGTGTCCGCGGCATGGATGCCGCGGCCAAGCCCCCATGGATGGGTTTACGGCGTCTCCCGCAACCGGATCCACCCCGCCATCCCAAGGAATGCAGGCTTTTGACGTTGACGTTGACGTTGATTCTGCAGGTGCAGGACTGCAAGCCCTGCAATAAACCCTACCTGCCCATCGCCCTGGCGATCGCTTCCACCAGCAGTTCACCAGTCACCGGCTTGCGCAGGAAGCCGCCGATGCCGGCCGCTTCCACCTGCTGCTGAAGGTCCGGATCAGTCCGCGCGGTCACCGCCAGCAGCGGCAGCATGTAGCCCTGGTTACGCAGGTGCTGGGCCAGTTCGAAGCCGCTCAGGCCGGGCAGGTCCAGATCCAGCAGGCCGACGTCGAAATCGCCGGCACTGATCTCGCGCAGCGCCGCCAGCGCATGGCCGGCATGCACCACCTCGTGGCCGCGTGCGCTCAACAACCCCCGCACCACATCGGCCACGGTGGCATCGTCCTCGACCAGCAGCACCCGCAGCGGTGGCATGTTCGCCGCATCGTCGCGATGCCCCTCGGCGGACACCTCGGCGTCACCGTCCACCACCAGTGGCAACGGCAGGGTGACGCCGAAGCAGGTGCCCCGGCCCAGCTGGCTCTCCACCTGGATCCGCCCCTGCATCGCTTGTGCCAGCTCGCGGCAGATCGCCAGGCCCAGGCCGCTGCCACCGTACTGCGCTGCCGTACGTGCACCATCGGCCTGCTCGAAGCGTCGGAACAGGCGCTGCTGCTGTTCCTGGCTGATGCCCGGGCCGGTATCACGTACCTCGAAATGCAGCGCGCGCAGCTCGCCATCGCAACGTGCATGCAGGGTGATGGTGCCGCGGCTGGTGAATTTCACTGCGTTCGACAGCAGGTTCAGCAGGATCTGCCGCACGCGCATGGCATCGCCGGTCGCCTGCAGGCCCGGCGGCAGCTGGTTGTCCAGGACGAAGCGCAGGCCCTTCTGTGCAGCCAGCGGGCCCATCAGCGCCGCCAGATCCTGCAGCAGGCCATTCAACGCAAACGACTGCGACTGCAGCTCCAGGCGCCCGGACTCGATCCGCGCCAGGTCCAGCGCATCGTTGACCAGATGCAGCAGGTGCTCGCCCGCATGCCGGATCGACTGCGTGTAGCCGCGCTGCTGCGGGTCCAGTGGCGAAGCCAGCAGCAGCTCGCTCATGCCCAGCACGCCGGTCATCGGCGTACGGATCTCATGGCCAAGGTTGGCCAGGAAGCGGGTCTTGGCCGCCGAGGCCTGCTCGGCCAGTTCCTGCTTGTGCAGCGCCAGCTGGTAGGCGTGGCGCCGCTGCAGGCGGCGTCGGTACAACCAGGCGAACCAGCTGGTCAGCAGCAACCCGACCGACGCCAGCACCAGCAGGCCGGACAGGCTGCGCCACCACGGCGGCTGCACGCGGAACTCCAGGCTCTGCACCCGCGACCACACATGGTCGGCCGAGCGTGCCTGCACCTCCAGCCGGTAGCTGCCCGGCGCCAGGCGCGAGAACAGGCGTTCACCCGCCGGACCGACCTCAACCCAATCCGGGTCGTAGCCGGCCAGGCGATAACGGTAGGTATTGGACGCCGAGTCGGCAAAGGACAGCAATCGCGCGACGATGCGCAGGTCGCGATCGCCATCGGCGATCTGCAACGGCGCATCGTGGGTCATGTCCAGCACCTGTTCGTTGCGGCGCACTTCCACCCGCTCGATCACCAGTGGCGCGCGACGTACCGAAGGCCGTACCTGCTCCGGGTCGAACACCACCGCGCCCGCTGCCGTTCCGGCCACCAGGTGGCCATCGGCCGCTGCGATCAGGGTGTGCTCGCGGAATTCCTGGCTTGGCAGGCCGTCGTGCACGCCGTACAGGCGCACGCTCTGCCCATCGGCACTGACACGTACCAGGCCGCGTGCGCTGGTCGCCCAGGCCACGCCCTGCGCATCCACCACCAGGCCAGAGGCGGAGATCGCCGGATAGCCCTGTTCGGCACCGACCACCGCCTGCCGTTCCAGCCGCCCCTGGCTCCAGCGGTATCGCGACAGGCGCCCGTCCTCGGACAACCAGACCTGGCCGTCACGGCCCACATGCAACGCATGGATGGCCGTTGCCGGCGCACCCGGCACCGGCTGGAAGCGTTCGCTTTCCGGCAGCCACTGCAGCAGGCCACGGCTGCTGGCCAGCCAGATATGGTCCTGCGGACCGCATTCCACATCGAGGTTGAGCTGGCCCTGCTGCAGGCCGCGCTGGCCATTGTCCAGCTGGCGCCGCAGGCGTCCGTCGAGATCACGTTGCTGCAGGCCCGCGGGAAGCATCAACCAGAGGCTGTCGCCGTCGCAGGTCATCATCGCTTCGATGACCCCTTCCATCGCCGCATCGGTACCGGCATCACGGCCCCAACGACGCAGTTCGCGCCGTTGCGGGTCGTAGCGCACCAGTGCATCGGTCGATCCGATCCAGACCTGGCCACGCCGGTCCTCGCGCACCGAGGTCAGCCAGTGCATGCCGTTGACCCAGGTGCGGTGCTGCTCGATCCTGCCGGTCTTCGGATCGAAGCGGTCCAGCGCGCCATGGCTGCCCACGGTCCAGACACCGCCATTGCTGGACGGGCTGGTGCCCAGCACGAGCGCATTGCGCAGCGAGCTGGGGTCGTCCTCCAGCCGCGACAGCACCGAGAACTGCCACCAGCGTGGCAGCAGGTGCCACAACCCGGCATTGGTGCTGGCCAGCCAGATGCCACCTTCGCGGTCCTCATAGGCACCGGTCCAGTTCGGCCGCACCGGACCGCGTGCGATCGCGCTGTACAGAGGCACGGTCTGGTACTGGCCGTCGACCGCACGTCCCAGCCCGGTGCGCGTATCCAGCCAATGCCCGCCCTGCTCGTCGCGCAGCATCATGCCCAGCACCTGCTCGCCTGGCGGCAGCTTCCACGGTGGTGCCTCGAAGCGGCCATCCGGGCGGCGCACGGTGGCCCCGGCCATCGTGCTGATCCACAGGCTGCCATCGGGCTCGGCGGTCAACCCGTTGATCAGCAGGCTGGGAATGATGTCCGTACCGACACGCTCGAAGTCGGTCCCGGTCCAGCGTGCCACGCCATGCTTGGTGCCGATCCACAGGCTGCCATCGGCCAGCGTGGCCAGGTAGGGCACCGACGACGAAGGCAGGCTGCGCGGATTGTTCGGCTCGGGCAGGTAGCGCTGCAGGCGGTCCTGGCTGTCCAGGCGGTACAGGCCGCCTTCGTGGGTACCGAACCAGATCGAGCCATCAGGCGTGCTGGCCAGGCTCCAGACCGTGTTGGTGCCCATCAACGGCTGGCTGCTGCGGTCGTAGAAGTGCAGCTGCCGGCGGTCGGCCGACATGCGCACCAGGCCAGCGTTCTCGGTGCCTATCCACAACTGGTTGCGGGCATCGACCAGCACCGTCCAGATGCGGTTGTCACGCAGTCCATCCTTGGAACGCCACACGCGGTAAGTGCGGCCGTCATAGCGGGCCAGGCCATCGTTGGTCGCGATCCACAGGTAGCCGTACCGGTCCTCGGCCATGCGGTTGACGGTATTGGACGGCAGGCCATCGAACACCGTCACCTGCCGCGGGCTCGGAGGCACCGGCTGTGCCGCAGCGGGCAACGCGCCGCACAGGAGGACCAGCAGCAGCATCGCCGCCCGCAGATACACCACCGATTGCCTCCTCACGCTGGTCCTGATGATTCCCGCGCTGCGGGCGTCGGCATGGTAAACCGAAAGTCGCGCCGTTCACGCCCGGCGCCGGCACGGTCACGCAGTTGCCTGCCGTTTCGCACGCGCCTGGGCGATGGCCGCCACCAGCAGGTCGCCGGTCACCGGCTTGCGCAGGAAGCCATCGAAGCCGGCGGCCAGCACCTGGGTTTCGGCGTAGGCATCGGAACGGGCGGTCACTGCCACCAGCGGCAGTTCATAGCCCATGGTGCGCAGCTGGCGGGCGATGGCCGTACCGTCCAGCGCGGGCAGATCGAGATCGAGCAGGCCGACGTCGAAACCATCGGTGGCGATCTCCGACAGCGCACCCAGGCCATGCAGCACGTGGACCACCTCATGCCCGCGCCCCCGCAGCAGGCCGGCGATGACCTCGGCCACCGTGGCGTCGTCCTCGACCAGCAGGATGCGCAGCGGCGGCAGTTCCGGCAGGGCCGCCACCTCGCCCGCGGTGCCGGCGGCCTGGCGCGTCCAGGGCAGGGGCAGGCGCACGCGGAACCGCGCACCCTTGCCAGGCTGGCTGTCCACTTCGATACGCCCCCCCATCGCCACCGCCAGTTCCTGGCAGATCGCCAGTCCCAGGCCACTGCCGCCGTAGCGCGACGCGGTGCGCGGACCGTCGGCCTGTTCAAAACGATGGAACAGGCGCTGCTGCTGCTCGGCATTGATGCCCGGGCCACTGTCATGCACTTCGAAACACAGGCCGCCCTTCTCTTCCAGGCGTACGGCCAGGCCGACGTGGCCGCGCTCGGTGAACTTGATGGCGTTGCCGAGCAGGTTCAGCAGGATCTGGCGCACGCGCATCTCGTCGCCGCTGACACTGACCGGCCCTGCCGGGTTTTCACCGCGCCGGAATTCCAGCTGGCGCTGCTGCGCCATCGGCTGCATCAGGCCCTGCACCTGGTCAAGCAGTTCCTCCAGGTCGAACGGACGCAGATCCAGCTCAAGCCGCCCGGCTTCGATGCGGGCCAGGTCCAGCGCATCGTTGACCAGCCGCAGCAGATGGCTGCCGGCCTGCTGGATCGACCCCGCGTAGCCACGCTGCACCGGATCCAGCGGAGTCGCCAGCAGCAGTTCGCTCATGCCCAGCACGCCGGTCATCGGCGTGCGTACTTCGTGGCCCAGCGTGGCCAGGAAACGGCTCTTGGCCTGCGAGGCCTGCTCGGCCAGCTGCTGCTTGTGCACCGTCAGCTGCCATTGCTGGCGACGGCGCAGCCGCGCGCGGACCGACCAGACCAGGACCACCAGCAGCAGCGACCCCAGCAGGATGTAGCCGAAGATCGCCATGCCGCTGCGCCACCACGGCGGCAGCACCTTCACCTGCAACTGCTGCGAAGGTGTCCACGCGCCCCGGGCGGTCGCTGCCTGCACCTCGATGACGTAGCTGCCGGTCGGCAGCCGCGACAGGGTGCGCTGGCCATCGCCCCCCTGCTCCACCCAGTCCTGGTCATAGCCCTGCACGCGGAAGCGGTAACGGTTGCCCTGCGGGCTGGCATAGGACAGCAGCCGCGCATCGATCTGCAGATCGCGGTCATCCGGTCCCAGCAACAGGGTGCCGGTGAGCGGCAACGGTTGCCAGCCGCGCGCGTCGTCGCGGCGTACGCGCACTTCGGCGATCACCAGCGATGAAGAAGGCAGCACCGTGTCGTCGGCATTCACATCGAAGGCAACCAACCCGGTCTGGGTGACGGCCAGCACGCGACCATCTGCATTCACTGCCGGTGGCCGGCCGGTGAACTCCGCATCGGACAGTCCATCGCGCTCGTTGAACTGCTGCAGGCGCCGCGTTTTCGGGTCCCAACGCAGCAGGCCGCGCGGCGTCGTCGCCCACAGCTGGCCGTTGCCGGCCAGCGCCAGCCCGCCCATGGTGACCGGCGGCACGCCTGCACTGCCGTCGATGCGCTGGATCAGGCGCAGGCTCAGGCCATCCCACTGGTAGCGCTCGAACGCGCCTTGGCGCGCCAGCCACAACTGTTGCGGATCGATCCACACCAGGTCGTAGATGGGCCCGCGCGAAACGCCCGGTACTGCCTCGAAGCGTCCAGCCTGCTCGCGCCAGATGCCCATGTCACCCATCACCCAGGGCCGGCCATGGGCGTCGAAGCGGATCTGCTCGATCGGCGCATCGGCGGTCCCGCGGAAATGCTCCAGCGGATAGCGGTGCAGCAGCCGGCCCTCTGCATCGCGCTGCTGCAGGTCCAGGCCCATCACCGACACCCACACCGTGCCATCAGGCGCCTGCCGCATCAGGTCGATGCGCTGGCGCAGGTCGGCACTGCCATCGATCCGCAGATCGCGCAGCGCGCCGGTAGCCGGATCGTAGACGGTGATGCGGCCGCCGCGTCCCAGCCACAGGCGCCCATCCGGGCGCGGCAGCACCGACCACACCACGCCGCTGCCGAGCTGCCGGTCGCTGGCCAGCAGGCGCAGGGTGCCCTGCGCATCGAGCTGGTACACCCCTCGCGCCGAGCCGACGTAGTAGTTCTTCCCATCGCTGGCCGCGCTCAACAGGTACTGGCTGTCCAGCGGCTTGCCGTCGAGCTGGTTCCAGATCGAGAAGCGCCGCCAGTCCGGTGGCAGATAGGCCAGGCCCTGGGTCAGCAGCGCCACCCACAATCCGCCCTCGTGGTCCTGCAGCAGATCGAGCACACCGCTGTGCGCGGTCAGGAAGCCGCTGCCGCGGTCGCCCTCCAGCCGGCGCAGCGCCGCCGCATCCCCCCGCAACAGGCCATCGGAGGTGCCAGCCCAGAAGCCCCCCTGGCGATCGGCCAGGACCAGGGCCGAGCGCAGCTGGGCGCTGTCGGCCCATCGCGGACGACTGACCCGGTCCTGCCCATCGATGCGGTACAGGCCATCGTTCTGGCTGCCGACCCAGATCGAACCCTCCGCATCCCGGCTCAACCGGAGCACGCTCAGCGTGCCCAGTTCCCGCGCGGCCACCGGCTCGAATCCGCTGCCGTTCCAACGCGCCACGCCCGCTTCGGTGCCCAGCCACAGGCGGCCCTGCGCATCGACCAGGCTGGTGAAGATGCTGTTGCTGGGCAGGCCCCCCGGCTGCGCCGGGTCATGGGTGTAGAGGCGCACGCTGCCGTCCTCGCCAAGCCGGCAGACGCCATGGTTGTTGGTCCCGATCCACAAGGCGTCGTCGACATAGGCCAGCGCCCAGAACTGCCCCTGGCAGGTGGAATTGACCGTGTCGAAGGTCCGGAAGCGCTCGCGGTCGGCATCCAGGCGGGCCACGCCCTTGCCGTTGATGCCCACCCAGACCCGGTCCAGCGGATCGATCAGCAGGGTCTCGATCTCGTTGCCGGGCAGCGAGCCCGGCTGTTCCGGATCGTGCTCCCAGACCCGCAGGCTGTTGCCGTCATAACGGGCGAGTCCACCATCGGTGGCGGCCCAGATGTGGCCCTGGCGATCCTCGGCCAGCGCCACCACCATGCGTGACGGCAAGCCTTCGGCGGCACCGAAGCGGCGCAGGCGCGGTGTTTCTGCCATGTCCAGGGTCGCAGCCGCCGTGGCCATCGCCATCAGCAGCAGTCCCATACCTGCGATGCCACGGCACCACCGGCGCCAGCCGCTCGTCATCCTGAACCCCCTGTCCTGGGCCGATTGTCACACAGGGCCGGGTTCATGGCTGCAACAGGCTGTTTCCAGCGGCGGCACCACCACGAACTGTTGCAGCCATGCACGCAACGTTGGCAGGGGGCTGTGCGTATGATCACAGCGTCACCTTCCGGAGCCCGCCATCGATGCGTCCCTGCCTGGCCCTGCTGCCGATGCTGCTCGCCACCGCCCCTGCCTGGGCGGCCGCCGACACCTATCGCCTCGATCCGGTGCACACGCGGGTGCTGTTCTCCATCGATCACGCGGGCTACTCGCAGGCCATGGGCACCGTGTCCGGCAGCGAGGGCCGCGTGCTGTTCGATCCCGACAACTGGCGCGACGCCACCCTGGAAGTGGACATTCCGGTGTCGCGTCTGGACCTTGGCGACGCCAAGTGGAACCAGGCCACGCTGGCCCGCAGCCTGCTCGATGGCGAGCGATTCCCCAGCGCACGCTTCGTCTCCAGCCGGGTCGAACCGATCGACGCCAAGCGTGCGCATGTGATCGGCACGCTGACCCTGCGCGGGGTCAGCCAGGAAGTCACCCTGGACGTGACCCTCAACGCGCTCAAGCGCTACCCGCTCCCTCCATTCCGACGCACCGCCGGGTTTTCCGCCAGCACGACGCTGAGCCGGCGCGCGTTCGGCATCACCGCCTGGCCGGGGGTCATCGGTGATGCGGTACAGGTGCGGATCGAGGCCGAAGCCACCCTCGACCGCAGCGACGCCCCGGGAACTCCCGCTCCCGTTCCACACTCCGACCACACGACGGCCCCCAAGGACCCTTCATGACCGCCAAGAACACCCCCGCCGCGTGGGGAAGTGTCAGCCAGCTCCTGCACTGGTTGATCGCACTGCTGATCCTCGCCCTGGGCGTGGTCGGCCTGACCATGGGCGAACTGCCCAAGACGCCCAAGTACTTCTGGGTCTACACCGCGCACAAGTCGATCGGCATCACCGTGCTGGCGCTGGTGCTGTTCCGTCTCGGCTGGCGCCTGTATGCCGGTGCGCCGAAGCAGGTGCCGGGCGTGCCCAGCTGGCAGGAACGCATCGCCAGTGCCACCCACGTGCTGCTGTACGTGCTGATGTTTGCCATTCCGCTGTCGGGCTGGCTGTACGATTCGGCCAGTGGCCTGCGCCCGTTCCGTTGGTTCGGCCTGGTCGACGTGCCCAAGCTGAGCGGCCCCGACCCGCAGGTCGTCGCGGTGTCCCATGCCCTCCACGAATACGGCTTCTGGCTGTTGATCGCGGTAGTGCTGGCCCATGCCGGCGCTGCCTTCTACCACCACCTGTTCCAGCGCGATGCAACGCTGTCCCGCATGTTGCCGCGCGGCTGGCTCGCCTCCCCTCAGAAGGACTGACCGATGAACCTGAAACTGACCACTCCGGCCGCCGTGGCTGCCGCCCTGGCCGGCATGCTGGCCACCGCCCCGGCGCTCGCTGCGGAGTATGCGCAGGCCCCCGGTGCCGGCTCGATCCTGGTGTTCGCCAGCAAGTACGACGGCGAAGTGTTCACCGGCAGCTTCCCGGGCTTCGCCACCAAGCTCAGCTTCGACCCGGCCAACCCGGCCGCCGGTTCGCTGGATGTGGTGATTCCGCTGGCAGGCGCCAGGAGCGGCAACAGCGACCGTGACTCGACCCTGCAGGGCGCCGACTTCTTCAATGTCGGCAAGTTCGCCACCGCGCGTTACACCGCCAAGGGCTTCCGCGCCGTGGGCAACGACCAGTTCGCCGCCGATGGCACCCTGGAACTGCGCGGCGTCAGCAAGCCGGTCACCCTGACCTTCACCTGGAAGCCGGGCACCCAGCCGGTGCTGACCGGCAAGGCCACGGTCAAGCGCCTGGACTTCGGCGTCGGCGGCGGTGACTGGGCCGATACCAAGACCATTCCGGACGACACCGCGATCAGCACGATCGTGAAGTTTGACGCGAAATAAGACGCATCCGGTGATGCCGTGCCCGCGGCCGGCATCACCGGGCATCGCAACGCATGCGGTAGTGCCGGCCGCTGGCCGGCATCACCGGGAACAGAGGGGTTGCCGGCCAGCGGCCGGCACTACTGATCGACGGCCAACCAGGCCTGCACCGTGGCCGCATCGAACGGCCAGTCCAGCTCGCGCTCGCCGCGCTCGTCGCGCAGCACCGGCACGCGCGTGCCATAGCGCGCTTCCAGCGCCGGCTGGTCATCCAGGAACACCGATTCGAACTCCGGCGCCCGCGCCTTGGCCAGCTCGGCCAGGGCCAGGTCGCACAGGTGGCAATCGTCACGCTGGATCAGGGTCAGCACCAGTCAGGCTCCCGTGGCGGAAATGCTGCGCCGCAGCCATCGGATGGCCCGGCAAGCCGCTAGAATAGCGGCTTGTCCGGTACCCGCAGTTTGGCATCCATGGCTGTCAGCACGTTCGACGTTTTCAAGATCGGCATTGGCCCGAGCTCCTCGCACACCGTCGGACCGATGAAGGCCGCCGAGCGATTCATCCATCGCTGGCTGCTCGACCCGGGCCGCCTGCACGAGGTCGCGCGCATCCGCGCCGATGTCTATGGCTCGCTGGCCTTGACCGGCCGCGGCCATGGCACCGACAAGGCGATCCTGCTGGGCCTGGAAGGCCAACGGCCTAACCTGATCGACCCGGACATCATTCCGGCCACCCTGGAGCGCATCCGCAGCAGCAAGCGCATCCAGCTGATGGGCCAGCACGAGATCGCCTTCGACGAGAAGCGCGATCTCGGCATGAACAAGCGCCAGAAGCTGCCCTACCACACCAACGGCATGCGCTTCACCGCGTACAACGCCGACGACGAAGTGATCGCCACCCGCGATTACTACTCGGTCGGTGGTGGCTTCGTGGTCAACCAGGACGACGCGGCCGATGACCGCATCGTGCCCGATGAAACCCCGCTGCCCTACCCGTTCAAGAGCGGCGACGAGCTGCTGGCACAGACCGCACGCAGCGGCCTGAGCATCGCCCAGCTGATGTTCGAGAACGAAAAGTGCTGGCGCAGCGAAGACGAGATCCGCGCCCAGCTGCGCGAGATCTGGAGCGCGATGCAGTCGTGCGTCACCCGCGGCATCCGCGAGGAGGGCGTGCTGCCGGGTGGCCTGAAGGTCGGCCGTCGTGCACCGGCGCTGTACCGCGAGCTGTCGTCGAAGCCGGAAGCGGCGATGCGCGATCCGCTGACGACGCTGGACTGGGTCAACCTGTACGCACTGGCAGTGAACGAAGAGAACGCTGCCGGTGGCCGCGTGGTGACCGCACCGACCAACGGTGCGGCCGGCGTACTGCCGGCGGTGCTGCATTACTTCGACCGCTTCTGCCCCGGCGCCAACGAACAGCGCGTGTTCGATTTCCTGCTGACCTCGGCGGCGATCGGCATCCTGTACAAGGAAAATGCTTCGATTTCCGGTGCCGAAGTGGGCTGCCAGGGCGAAGTGGGCGTGGCCTGCTCGATGGCGGCCGGTGGCCTGGTCGCGGCGCTGGGGGGCAACCCGAGCCAGATCGAGAACGCCGCGGAAATCGGCATGGAACACAACCTGGGCCTGACCTGCGACCCGATCGGCGGCCTGGTGCAGATTCCCTGCATCGAGCGCAATGCAATGGGCGCGGTGAAGGCGATCAATGCCTCGCGCATGGCGATGCGTGGCGACGGCAAGCACAAGGTGTCGCTGGACAAGGTCATCAAGACCATGCGCGATACCGGCCGCGACATGCAGGACAAGTACAAGGAAACCAGCCGCGGTGGCCTGGCGGTGAACGTCATCGAGTGCTGAGGGCGACCGGCTCCGGCGCGATGGCGACGGGCCACAGGTAGAGTCGACTGTCAGTCGACCATCGCGAGCAGCGCGGGATTTCCGCGGCCTGAGGGAAGAGCAGTCGACCAACAGTCGACTCTACCCGGTCACCCTTGCCCGAACGGGCGACACCGTCACCGCGTTCCGGTTAGGCTCGGGGCTTCCCCCCCCCCCGGATTGCCCCATGCGCGTGATCGCTGCCGCCCTGCTTGCCTGCCTTCCGCTGGCCGCCCTGGCCGCCCCCACCTACGGGCCTCGGCTGGAGGGTTTCGACTACGGCTATCCGGTGAAGACCTTCGCGCTGGAATCGCAGCGGCAGCCGCTGGAGATGGCCTACCTGGACATCGCGCCGAAGAAGGCACCCATCGGCGTGGTGGTGCTGCTGCACGGCAAGAACTTCTGTGCCGCCACCTGGAAGGAATCGATCAAGCCACTGGTCGCCGCCGGCTATCGGGTGATCGCCCCGGACCAGGTGGGCTTCTGCAAATCCAGCAAGCCCGAGCGTTACCAGTATTCGTTCGCGCAGCTGGCCGCCAACACCCATGCCCTGCTGCAACAGCTGCAACTGGGTGACGTCCCGGTGCACCTGGTCGGTCATTCGATGGGCGGCATGCTGGCGGTGCGCTACGCGCTGATGTTCCCGCAGGACCTGCGCAGCCTGTCGCTGGTCAATCCGATCGGGCTGGAGGACTGGAAGGCGCTGGGCGTCCCCTGGCGCAGCGTCGACGCGTGGTACGCCGGCGAAATGAACATCAGCTATGACAGCATCCGCCGCTACCAGCTGGAGGTGTACTACGACGGCAAATGGAAACCGGCCTACGAACCGTGGGCGCGGATGCAGTCGGGCATGTACGAAGGCCCGGGCAAGCAGGCCGTTGCATGGAGCCAGGCGCTGGCCTCGGACATGGTGTTCAACCAGCCGGTGGTCTACGAACTGAAGCACGTGCAGGTGCCGACCACGCTGTTCATCGGCCAGAAGGACCGCACCGCGATCGGGCGCGACCTGGCGCCGCCTGCGGTGAAGGCGACGCTGGGCAATTATCCGGTGCTGGGCAAAGCAGCGGCCGCAGCGATTCCCGGCGCGACGCTGGTCGAGTTCGCCGAACTGGGCCATTCGCCGCAGGTGCAGGACCCCAAGCAGTTCAACAGCGCGTTGTTGAAGGCCCTGAAGTCCCGCTGACCGGCAGGCGTGCCCTCTGTAGAGCCGAGCCCACGCTCGGCTCATGCGGCAGGACCGGGGTTCTGTCAGGAGCAGCCGAGCATGGGCTCGGCGCTACAGGAACAATGCGATCAACCCACGATCCGCAGCACGTCATCCAGCAACGCAGCCGCAGTGACTTCCGCGCCGGCACCCGGTCCCTGGATCAACAAGGGTTGGTGGCGGTAGCGATCGCTGTGGATGGCCACGCGGTTGTCGGTGCCGGCACCCTGCGCCAGCGGATGATCGGCCGGCAGTTCGCGCAGGCCCACCTGCGCACCTTCGCTGTCAACACGGCCAACGAAACGCAGCACGCGGCCGTTGTCACGTGCCTGCTGCCAACGCGCCTGCAGCGGCGCATCCAGCTGCTCCAAGGCAGCCACGGCATCCTCCAGCGGCAACGCTGCCAGCGCTTCAGGCACCAGTGAATCCACCTGTACCTGCGACGCATCCAGCGCCAGCCCGCTGCTGCGCGCCAGAATCAGCAGCTTGCGGCGCACGTCCTCGCCGGACAGGTCCAGACGCGGGTCTGGCTCGGTATAACCGGCCGCCAGCGCCTCGCGCACCGCCGCCGAGAACGGCGACTGGCCGTCATAGCGATGGAACAGCCACGCCAGCGAGCCGGACAGCACGCCCTCGATGGCATGGATGTGATCGCCACCGGCCACCAGCGCGCGCAGGCTGCTCAACAGCGGCAGCCCGGCACCAACGGTGGCACTGTCGCCATAACGCGCGCCACTGTCGGCACAGCTTTCGGCAATGGCCTGCGCGCGGGCGAGCTGCGCGCCCCGGCCCAGCTTGTTGGCGGTCACCACATGCACGCCCCGCGCCAGCCACTGCACGTGGCGCGCGGCCACGTCTTCGCTGGCGGTGGCGTCGACCACCACGTCGCCACGCTCCAGTCCTTCCGCACTCGCCCACGGTGGCGAACTCTGGCCATCGCGCGGTGCACGCCGTGCCAGTTCCAGCGGCAAGGCCAGGTCACGATCGATCTCCAGCGCAGTGCGTGAATTGGCCAGCCACTGCACGCTGGGCAGTTCCAGCCCACGCGCCCGCAATGCCTGGTAACGCTGTACGAAGGCCGAGCCGACCGTGCCGGTGCCCAGCAGCGCCAGGCGTCCCACGCCCAGAGCAGGAATTTCTGCGGCGAGCGCGCTCATGCATCCACCACCTGTTTGCGGCGCGCAGCCGCATCAATCACCGCTTCGGCGCGCTGCAGCGCGGCGCCGAGATCGGCCAGCAGGTCACGCTCGGCCTCGATGCCGACCGACAGGCGCAGCAGGCCTTCGCTGATGCCGGCCGCAGCACGCGCTTCGGCGGTCATCGCCGCATGGGTCATGGTGGCGGGGTGCGCGATCAGGCTTTCGACGCCGCCCAGCGATTCGGCCAGGGTGAAACAGCGTAGCCCGTCGACAAATGCACGCACCGCCGCATGCGGATCATCACCGGCGCAGTGCGCCAGTTCGAATGACAGCATCGCGCCGAAGCCATTCTGCTGGCGCGCGGCGATGGCGTGGCCCGGGTGATCGGCCAGGCCCGGGTAGTACACCGCGCCGACCGCCGGATGCTGGTCCAGCAGGGCAACGATCGACGCCGTGTTTTCCTGGTGCACACGCAGGCGCGCATCCAGCGTGCGCAGGCCGCGCAGGGTCAGGAAGGCATCGAACGGCGAACCGGTCAGGCCCAGCGCGTTGCCCCACCACACCAGCTGCTCGTGCAGCGCCGGATCGCGCGCGACCACCGCCCCACCCACCACATCGCTGTGGCCATTGATGTACTTGGTGGTGGAATGCAGCACCAGGTCCGCACCAAACGACAGCGGCTGCTGCAGCGCCGGTGACAGGAAGGTGTTGTCGACCACCACGAGGGCACCGGCCTTGTGCGCGGCATCGATGACGAAGCGCAGGTCGGTGATGCGCAGCAGCGGGTTGGACGGGGTTTCCACCAGCACCAGCTTTGGCTGCGTGGCTAGCGCCTGCGCCAGCGCTCGCGGATCGGTCAGGTCGGCGGTGACCAGTTCGAAGTGCCCCTTCTTTGCCAACGCGTTGAACAGCCGCCAGCTGCCGCCGTAGGCATCGTGCGGCACCACCAGGGTGTCGCCCGGCTGCAGCAGCGCGTTCAGCACCAGGTTGATCGCGCCCATGCCGGTCGCGGTGATGACGCCGCCGGCGCCGCCTTCCAGTTCGGCCAGCGCTTCACCCAGCAGGTCGCGGGTCGGGTTGCCACTGCGCGTGTAATCGTACTGGCGCTTGTTGCCGAAGCCTTCAAAACTGAAGTTCGACGACAGCACGATCGGCGGCGTGACCGCGCCATGCGCGGTGTCCCGATCGATGCCGGCACGGACGGCGGCAGTGGTACGACTACAGGACGGCTCGTTGGCGTGCAGGCTCATGCGGACTCTCCAGAAGTGCGGAAGGCGGTGGCGAGGATCGCATTGATGCGATCGGTTTCTTTGAGGAAGGCATCGTGGCCATAGGGCGAGCGCAGCACGCGCAGGCTGCCGCGCGGGCCCAGCCCTTCGACCAGGCCGACCAGGTCGGCCAGCGGCACCAGGCGGTCGCCCTCCACGGCCACCACCACGGTCGGCGGCAGGATCGCGGTGGGATCGACGCGGTGCAGGTCGATTGATTCGGACAGGCGCAGGTAAGCGGTCACCGGCGTGCGCGCGACGTACTGCGCACCGGCCGCATCGAGATAGTCTTCGGCAGCCACGCGCACGCGGCCATTGATGACCTCCGGCGCAGCATCAAAGCGCTCGCCGAACTCTTCCGGGGTGCGGTAGCTGAGCATGGCGAACTGCCGGGCCAGGGCCAGGCCGTGGTCTTCGCCGCACTGCAGCTGGCCCAGCGCGACCGCGCGGCGCTGCAATGCGCGCCAGGCGGCGGCATACGGATGCGGTCGGTGCGCACCGCTGGCCAGCACCAGCTGGCGCACGCGGGCACGATGACGGATCGCGAACTGCTGGCCGACCAGCGCACCATACGAATAGCCAACGAAGGCCTTCAGCGTGCGGATGCCGAGATGGTCCAGCAGCAGCGCCAAGGCATCGGCCTGGTCGGCGGTATCGATCGGCACATCCAGTGCACCGTCGGCGCCGATGAAGTCGAAGGCCAGCACGCGCAGCTGCTGCGGATCCAGCGCGCGGCCGCTGCCCACCAGGTCTTCGGCCCAGCCCTTCTCGCTGAACTGCGTGTTGGACGCCACGTGGCGATGGGCGGAAATGCCGCCGGCCAGCACCACCACCGGTGCATTGGCCGGACCGACCCACTCATAGCGCAGGCGCACCGGGCTGGGGCCGGCGTGGCGCATCGACAGCACCGCGGCGAACTCACCGCGCTCGGCATGCACGCGGTCTTCGACCGGCACGCTGACGGGGACAAAGGGTTCGGGGCGAATGGCGGTACTGGCGGCGAAGCTCATGGCGGGATCCGGTTGGGGAATCGGCCATCGAGCCTTCGCGGGGCCCGCGTTCGAGATGCACGTGTGGTGCATGGTTCGAACCATCTTTCGGTGGACGCCACGGTCCCCGCAGGATTTGGCACCTACGCAGACGCTTGCGCGCCTGCGGGCTGCCCCGGCTTCAAAGGGCCTGTCCCTCTGCCGGTCTCGATGGTGGGGCCACGATGCCAGCCCTTTCCGGCACTGTCAATCCCTTCATGCGGATAAAGCGATGAATATTCTTGGGGCAGCTATGCGAAGGCCGTCCCGGTCGCCCTGTTCAGGATCGGGTACAGTCCGGGCGGTCCATTCCGCTGGAAACGCCGATGTCGCGCCTGCCCCTGTCCTGCCTGCTGCTGCCTCTGCTGGCGAGCGCGACCGCACACGCCGGCGACTGGCGCCAGGGCTGGGGGCTGGCTCCCCCTTCCGCCCCTGCCACCCGCGCAGGCAGTGCCGAGGGCGCCGCCCCCATGGCCCAATTGCGCCTGCAGCCGGTCGGTACGCAATGGCAGGCCCGGATCGACAACGGGCTGGCAGGGCCGCTGCAGATCCAGCTGCGCGCCGCCGCCGGGCACCCGGTCGAAGGCCTCCCGGTCGAGTCGCTGATCCAGGGCAACAGCAGCCTGGTAGTCGGCCACCTGCCCGCCCCGATCGATGGCCGCATGCTGGATCTGCGCCTGCAGTCGGTGCCGGGCAACCCGGCCGCACAGGCCGAAGATGTCGCCTACCGCCTGCCATTCGATGCGGCGCGCCTGCGCGTGGACCAGGCGCCGCAGGGACGATTCAGCCATGACGACGAGGAGAACCGCGACGCGGTCGACTTCGCACTGCCGGAGGGCACCCTGGTGCTGGCCGCGCGCGAGGGTACGGTGATGCAGATCCAGGATGGCTTCCGTGGCAACGGCCAGGACCGCGAACGCGATGGTGCCCGCGCCAACTTCATCCGCGTGCTGCACAGCGACGGCAGCATGGCGCTGTACGGCCACCTGCAGGCCGGCGGCATGCGCGTGCGTCGTGGCCAGGCGATAGGGGCCGGACAGCCGATCGGCCTGTCTGGCAACAGCGGCTATAGCAGTGCCCCGCACCTGCACTTCGTGGTGCAGGTCAATCGCGGCATGGGCCTGCGCTCGGTGCCGGTGCGCATCTTCGCCGAGCAGGGCCAGCTGCAGTTCGCCCGCCAGGGCGAGGCCGGAGGCGGTACCGGGCGCTGACCGCCCCCGGCCGGTATAATCGGGCGCTTATCTCTTTGAAAAGCGCCCCGGGCGGGCGCCACTGCCATGTCCGAAGTCGCCAACGAAGCGTCGCGTCGCCGCACCTTCGCCATCATTTCCCACCCTGACGCCGGCAAGACCACGCTGACCGAAAAGCTGCTGCTGTTCGGGGGCGCGATCCAGATGGCCGGTTCGGTCAAGGGCCGCAAGGCTGCCCGCCACGCCACCTCCGACTGGATGGCGCTGGAAAAGGAGCGCGGCATCTCCGTCACCTCCTCGGTGATGCAGTTCCCGTATGAAGGCAAGATCGTCAACCTGCTCGACACCCCCGGCCACGCCGACTTCGGCGAAGACACCTACCGCGTGCTGACCGCGGTGGACTCGGCGCTGATGGTGATCGACGTGGCCAAGGGCGTGGAAGAGCGCACCATCAAGCTGATGGAAGTGTGCCGCCTGCGCGACACCCCAATCATGACCTTCATCAACAAGCTCGACCGCGAGGGCAAGGACCCGATCGAGCTGCTGGATGAAGTGGAAACCGTGCTCGGCATCCAGTGCGCGCCGGTCACCTGGCCGATCGGCATGGGCCAGCGCCTGAAGGGCGTGGTCCACCTGCTGACCGGCGAAGTGCACCTGTACGAACCGGGCCGCAACTTCACCCGCCAGGACTCGACCATTTTCCCGTCCATCGATGCTCCCGGCCTGGCCGAGAAGATCGGTGCACAGATGCTGGCCGACCTGCGCGACGAGCTGGAACTGGTGCAGGGCGCCAGCCACCCGTTCGACCTGCAGGCCTACCGCGAGGGCAAGCAGACGCCGGTGTTCTTCGGCTCGGGCGTCAACAACTTCGGCGTGCAGCCGCTGCTGGACTTCTTCGTCGAACACGCACCCGCACCGCAGGCGCGCTCCACCACCGGCCGCGAGATCGCCCCGGAAGAAAACAAGCTGACCGGCTTCGTGTTCAAGATCCAGGCCAACATGGACCCGCAGCACCGCGACCGCGTGGCCTTCATGCGGGTCTGCTCGGGCCGCTTCAGCGCCGGCATGAAGACCTTCCACGTGCGTACCGGCAAGGAAATGAAGCTGGCCAACGCGCTGACCTTCATGGCCAGCGACCGTGAGATCGCCGCCGAGGCGTGGCCGGGCGATGTGATCGGCATCCACAACCACGGCACCATCTCCATTGGCGATACCTTCACCGAAGGCGAAGCGGTCACCTTCACCGGGATCCCCAACTTCGCCCCGGAACTGTTCCGCCGCGCCCGCCTGCGCGATCCGCTCAAGCTGAAGCAGCTGCAGAAGGGCCTGGCCCAGCTGTCCGAGGAAGGCGCGACCCAGTTCTTCCGCCCGCTCACCAGCAACGACCTGATCCTGGGTGCCGTCGGCGTGCTGCAGTTCGACGTGGCCGCCTACCGCCTGAAGGACGAGTACGGCGTGGAAGCCACCTTCGAGCCGGTGAGCGTGACCACTGCGCGCTGGGTCCACTGCAGCAACGAGAAGAAGCTGGAAGAGTTCCGCGAGAAGAACGCGCTGAACCTGGCGCTGGATGCCGCCGGGCACCTGGTCTACCTGGCGCCGACCCGGGTCAACCTGCAGCTGGCCCAGGAACGCTCGCCGGATGTTCGCTTCTCTGCCACCCGCGAAGCGGCGCATACCGTTTCGGCAGGCTGATGCCACGGGGTCGGATCCCTTTCCGGCAGGAAAGGGCTCTGACCCCAGCCAACGCAAGGCAGACATTCACCCACCATACGGTGACAGGCGTGCACGCATCGCCCATCGCGGCGATGATAGGGGGGTGCGGGTCCCCCTCCCCGCGAACAATGCCTACGCCATGTCCACGACGTCCATTGCTTCGATCCGTGAAGAAATCGCCAGCGCCCTGACCCATGGCCTGGGCGCGGTATTCGCCCTGGCCGCCAGCGCGGTGTTGATCACCCTGGCGGCGATCTACGGCGACGGCTGGCAGCTGGCCAGCGCGATCGTATTCGGTATCGCGCTGTTGCTGCTGTACACCGCCTCCACGCTGTACCACGCCATCCAGCATCCGGTCGCCAAGGGCCGGTTGAAGGTGTTCGACCATTGCGCGATCTATGTGCTGATCGCGGGCACCTATACCCCGTTCACCCTGATCGGCCTGCGCGGTCCGTGGGGCTGGGGCCTGTTCACCGCGATCTGGGCGCTGGCGCTGGGCGGCGTGGTGTTCAAGCTGTTCTACACCGGCCGCTTCAAGGTGCTCTCAACGGTGATCTACATCGCCATGGGCTGGCTGGTGGTCGTGGCGATCAAGCCGATGTGGGCCTCGATCGATGGCGGCACCCTCACCTGGCTGTTCGCCGGCGGCCTGTCGTACACGCTGGGGACCTATTTCTACCACCGTGAATCGATCCCGTACTCGCATGCCATCTGGCACCTGTTCGTGATCGGCGGCAGCGTCTGCCACTTCGTCGCGGTCACCATGCAGGTGCTGTAACGGCCGCTCGACGGCAGCGCGTGCACACCATGCACATGGTCGCTTCGCGCCCTGTCCACGAAGAGCGGGCAACCATGGCAGCGTGAATGCTGCCGCCTCCCCTGCCGCAAAGCGCACGCCCCGCTGGCGCCTCCGCCGCCCCGGCCCACGAGGCCGGCGCTGGCTCACGATCCTGATCTTCCTGCTGGCGGCGATCCTGGTACTGATCGCGTTGTGGGACTGGAACTGGTTCAAGGGGCCGGTGGAGCGCGCGGTGCAGGCACGCACCGGCCGCGTGCTGCACATCGGGAACCTTGATGTCGACCTCGGCCGCACCAGCACGATCCGCGCCGATGCGGTCACCTTCGCCAATGCCAGCTGGGCGAAACAACCCGATATGGCCAGCGCCGACCGCGTCGAGATCGACGTGCGGGTCTGGCCCCTGCTGCGCGGCAGCGTGCAGCTGCCCGAAGTGCGCCTGACCCGGCCGGACGTGCTGCTGGAAACCGCCCCGCGCAAAGGCGAACCGGGCAACTGGGATTTCCTCGGTGACAGCGCCGGCGGGACCAGCCCCCAGCTCAAACGGCTGCGCGTCGATGACGGTCGCCTGCAGTTCCTCGATGCGCTCGGCCGCACCGATATCCGCGTGGACGTGCGGAGCGGCCAGCCGAAACAGGCCGACGCGGCGCCACCGCTGCTGGTGCAGGGCAAGGGACGCTGGCAGGGCAATCCGTTCACCCTGCGCGGTGGTACTGAATCACCGCTGGAGCTGACCGACAGCGGCCACCCGTTCCGCATCCACCTCGACGGTCGCGCTGGCGCCACCCACGCCGTCGCCAGCGGCACATTGACCAATCCCTTCCAGCTGCGCGTGTTCGACCTGCAGTTCGCGCTCAGCGGCCAGGACCTGGCCGACCTCTACCCCTTGCTCGGCATCGCCATTCCGCCGTCCCCGCCCTACGCGTTGAATGGTCGGCTCAAGCGTGACCACGACCTCTGGCGTTACGAGCAGTTCACCGGCAAGGTCGGCGACAGCGACCTCGGTGGCAACCTGCAGTTCGAAGTGGGAGGCGCGCGCCCGCGACTGACCGCCACGCTGGAATCCAGACGCCTGGACTTCGATGACCTGGCCGGCTTCGTCGGTGCGCCACCGAAGACCGGCGGCGGCGAAACCGCCAATGCAGAGCAGAAGGCCGAGGCCGCACGGCTCGCCGCGCGTGCGCGTGTGTTGCCGGACACGCCCTACAATCTCGGCAAGCTGCGTGCGATGGATGCCGACGTGCGTTGGAAAGCCCACCGCATCAACGCGCCGTCATTGCCATTGGACGACATGGATGCACACCTGTTGCTGGATGACGGTGTGCTGCGGCTGGACCCACTGAACTTCGGCGTCGCCGGCGGCGACATCCGCAGCACGATCCGCATGGACGCGCGCCAGCCGCAGATCAGTACCGCGCTGAAGGCCAGTGTGCGCGGCGTGCAGCTTGGCCAGTTGTTCCCCGACGCCAAGCTGGCCGAACAGGCCAAGGGCGGCATCGGCGGCGAGGTGGACCTGAGTGGCCGCGGCAATTCGATCGCCGCGATGCTCGGCAGCAGCAGCGGCAAGGTCGGCCTGGCGATGGGCCGTGGCCATGTCGGCAACCTGGTGATGGAACTGGCCGGCCTGGACATCACCGAGTCGCTGAAATTCCTGGTGACCGGCGACAAGCAGATCCCCCTGCGTTGCGCCTTCGCCGACTTCGGCGTGCGCGACGGCCTGATGACCAGCCAGGCGTTGGCGGTGGATACCACCGACACGATCCTCATCGGCGAAGGCACGGTCAGCCTGCGCGACGAGAGCCTGGACCTGCTGTTGAAGCCACGCCCGAAGGACAAGAGCATCCTGGTGCTGCGCTCGCCACTGCACATCGCCGGCACTTTCAAGGACCCGTCGTTCCGCCCGGACTTCAAGGCCCTGGGCATCCGCGGCGCGGTGGCCCTGGCACTGGGCAGCATCGCCCCGCCGGCGGCATTGCTGGCAACCATCGAACTGGGGCCGGGCAAGGATGCCGACTGCGGTGGGCAGTATGCGAAGTAGGGTTACAGCGTTGTTCGCGGCGCCTGCATTGATGGTGGCTTGAGGGGGACGGGTGACGCAGGCAGGACACGCCGCAAGTAGGTCCCTGTAGGCTCGATGGCGCCATCCATGGCGCCAACGGTCCTGCCTGCGTCACCCGTCCCCCTCCTGACAGTTTCCTGCGCGCGCGGAACGAGAGCGGAAATTCAAAGTCAAAAAAAAAAGCAAAGTCAAAAGTTGTTGCCAACCAAGGTTGGCGGCTACCAAAGGCGAGGCACCGCGCATGTACGCACCGCGCTCGCGGAAATGTTTCCAGAGGCGGAGGGCATGGGCGTGCAGGACCGTTGGCGCCATGGATGGCGCCATCGAGCCTACAGGGACGTACTTGCGGCGTGTCCTGCACGCCCATGCCCTCCGCCTCTCCGACGTATCAGGAAGGCGCCGCTTCTGCTTCTGCACTTGCTGTTGGCGGGCCGGCGGGCCGCAGGCCCGCCAGCGAACACCTCACCCCGCCACGATGTACTGCTGCAGCTGGTCCAGCTCGCGCCGCTGCGCATCAATCACCGACTTCACCAGGTCACCGATGGAGATCACCCCCAGCACCTGCGCGCCCTCCACCACCGGCAGATGGCGGATGCGGTAGTCGGTCACCAGTTGCAGGCAATGCTCCACCTGCTCACCGGGCGACACCGTCACCACCTGCGCCGTCATGATCTCCGCCACCGCGGTATCGCGCGATGAACGATCACGCAGCACGATCTTGCGCGCGTAGTCACGCTCGGACAGGATCCCGACCAGCCGCGGCCCGTCCATCACCAGTACCGCACCGATGCCCTTTTCCGCCATCAACCGGATCGCATCGATCACCGCCGCGTCCGGCGCGACCGCATGTACTTCAGGAGACTTGCCATCCAACAGTTGCCGTACCGTCGTCATCTGCCTGCCCTCCGAGGGTGGGTTGCAGGGCCGAGTCTGCCACGGCGGATGCTAGCCACGCGTCAACCAGGTACAACGGCCGCTGCTTGGACTCTTCGTACAGCCGCCCCAGGTACTCTCCCACCAGCCCCAGCGCGATCAACTGCACTCCCCCCAGGAACAGGATCACCGCCATCATCGTCGGCCAACCCGCCACCCGGTCGCCATACAGCGCCGCCTTCACGATCACCCACAGGCCGAACACGAACGCGACTGCGGCGGTTGCCAGTCCCAGGTAGGTGGCAGCCCGCAGCGGCACAGTCGAGAAGCCGGTGATGCCTTCGAGGGCGAAATTCCACAGCCGCCACAGGCTGAATTTGCTGGTGCCGGCCACGCGCGCGTGGCGGTGATAGGGCACGGCAATCCGCTTGAAGCCTACCCAGCTGAAAAGCCCCTTCATGAAACGGTGGCGCTCACGCATCCCGCGCAGGGCGCTCAGCGCGCGCGGGGACAGCAGGCGGAAATCTCCGGTATCGGCCGGAATCGGCGTACGCGACAGGCGACCCATCACCCGGTAGAACATCGCTGCCGTGGCGCGCTTGATCCAGGACTCGCCATCGCGGGCCATGCGCGTGCCGTAGACGTTGTCATGGCCCTCGCGCCAGCGCGCGACGAATTGCGGCACCAGCTCCGGCGGGTCCTGGCCGTCGGCATCGAGGATCATCGCTGCCCCCTCGTGCACCAGATCCAGGCCCGCGGTCAGCGCCGCCTCCTTGCCGAAGTTGCGCGACAGCTTCAGCGCCGAGACGCGCGCATCAGCCTTGGCCAACTCCGCGATCACCTCCCATGTGCGGTCATGACTGCCGTCATCCACATAGAGGATGTGGCCGTCGATGTCGGGCATGCCGTCCAGCACCGCGCACAGCCGTGGATGCAGCAGCGGTAATGCCAGGGCCTCGTTGTAGGCGGCGATGACAAAAGTGAGCCGTTCGCGGGTCATGCCCGGATTGTACATTGCCGGCCAGGCGCACGACCCGTCGCCCGCCGCTCACGCCACGCCTGCCTCAGTCCTCCGACAAGTATGACGCGCCTCCCAGCTGGCGCGCCTGGCGCTGGATCCATGCGGCGCGCCGCTGCACATACGGCCCCGGTGCGGCCGCGTTGTAGCGTCGCGGTGCCGGCAGTACCGCCGCCAGTCGCGCACTCTCGGCCGGGCTCAACCGGGCCGCGTCCTTGCCCCAGTATTTCTGGGCTGCCGCCTGCGCACCGTACACACCATCACCGAACTCGGCGATGTTGGCGTACATCTCCAGGATGCGCTCCTTCGGCCACAGCGCCTCGATCAGCACCGTGTACCAGACTTCCAGGCCCTTGCGGATCCAGCTGCGGCCCTGCCACAGGAACAGGTTCTTGGCCACCTGCTGGCTGATCGTGCTGGCGCCACGCAGGCGCCCTCCCCTGGCGTTATGGTCGCGGGCCTTTTCGATGGCCTGCAGATCGAAGCCATTGTGGTCGGGGAAGCGCTGGTCCTCGGCCGCCACCAGCGAGATCGGCAGGCTCGGCGCCATCTGGTCGAGGTCGCGCCACTGGTAATGCAGCCGATAGGACCAGTCCGCCTCGCCCAGCGCCTCGCCGTAGCGCCACAGCATCACCGTGGACACCGGCGGGTCGATGAAGCGCAGCACCAGCACCTGCAGGCAGCTGAAGGCGGCCAGCAGCACCGGCAGCCACAGCAGCCGCTTCCAGCGCCAGCGTCGCCGGCGCGGTGCGGCCACCTCCGCCACTACCTTGTGCTGCTCTCCCGCTGCCCCCATTACTGGTGCATCCTTCTTTTGTCTGGTTGTCGGCGCATTATCCGGCAACCGCCCCCGTTTACGCGCGATGTGAGCCGATGACCGCCAACTCCGATTCCCTGATCCGTTTCCTGCTCCCCGACGCCGGCGTCCGCGGCGTGCATGTGCACCTGCAGGCCACCTGGCAGGAAATCCTGTCCCACGCCGTGTACCCGGACGCCGCTGCCGAGCTGCTCGGCGAGGCCTGTGTCGCCTCGGCCCTGTTCACCGGCCACACCAAGATCGACGGCCGCCTGTCAGTGCAGCTGCGCAGCAGCACTGCCCTGCGCACCCTGTTCGCCGAATGCACCGCGGGCGGCACCCTGCGTGGCATCGCCCAGCTCAGCGAAGGCGCCGACGCGCCGCGTGACCTGTCCAGCCTCGGCGATGACGCCATCCTCGCCATCACCATCGAGAACCCCGGCCTGGACCCGCGCGAGCCGCAGCGCTACCAGAGCCTGGTCGCGCTGACCGCGCCGGAACTGGACGAGGCCTTCGAGGACTACTTCCGCCAGTCGGAGCAGCTGCCCACCCGCCTGCTGCTGGCGGCCGACCGCAACGGTGCCGCCGGCCTGCTGCTGCAGAAACTGCCGGGCGACGAAGGCGACGAAGATGGCTGGGCGCGCGCCAGCGCCCTGTTCGAGACCCTGGGCAAGGCCGAACTGCTGGCGACCCCGGCCGAGCAGCTGCTGCACCGCCTGTTCCACGAGGAGCGGCCGGAGCTGCTGGGTGAAAAGCCGCTCTCTTTCGCCTGCTCCTGCTCGCGCGAGCGGGTGGCCGGCATGCTGCAGTCGCTGGGGGAAGAGGAGGCCCGTGCGGCCGCCGAGGACACTGGCGCCGTCGAGGTGCGTTGCGAATTCTGCGGACGCGAGTATCACTTTCCATTGACGGAGTTCGGCATACTGTTCCACGGCGCCCAGGGGGCTGTACCGGCGCCTGAACGACTTCAGTGAACGGCAGTCTTGTACCTGGGGAGGATCAAGGCTTGTTAAGAATTCATAAACACCCTAGGATCGAGTTCCCGTCCCCACGGGAACTTCCGTTGTCTGTCCCTGTCTGAACTGGTCCGATGCGTACCTTCCTGCGTCTACCGCTGGCCCTGCTGATCGCCCTTGGCGCGATCACGGGCGTGCATGCGCAGAGCAAGGACACCCGCACCGTGCTGCCGGTCTGGAACAAGGGCAGCGGCAAGGTCGAGGCGCTGCTGTACCTTGAGCCTACCGGCGAACAGGCGGCCGGCGCCCGCTGGCATTTCGGCCGCAACTCGCTGGACGCGGCCTTTGGCCTGTCCTCCGGCGATTCGCTGGGCCTGCTCTGCAACAGCAGCAGCGGCACCAGCATCAGCGGTCTGGCCAGCCATTGCATGCTGGCCAGCCTGGGCGACGAGGATGATCTGAACAGCCGTCGTTTCAGCGGTACCGCCGCGCTGAACCGCGGCAACAGCCGCCTGGGCATCACCGCCGGCACTGGCCGTGAAACCCTGCCCGCCTGGTTGTCGGGCCCGAACAAGACGCCCTCGCTGCGTGCCGAGCAGAACGATCTGACCGTGTTCGCGCAGAAGAACATCGGTCGCGAAGGCTTCGTCTCCATTGCCGGTACCTACGCCAAGGCGCGCCTGGTTCCGCTGGCCGACGCCTCGCCGGCCATCGTCGATCGCTGGGACAGCAAGAGCCTGAGCATCGGCGCCGGTTACGGCAACTTCACCGGCAGCATCATCGGCCGCGTGGTCGACGTCCCGGGCAAGCCCGGCAAGTGGGAAGGCCTGGGCATCGGCCTGACCTGGCGTACCCCGTGGTCCGGCCAGCTCACCGTCGGCGCCGAGAATGTGATCAGCCGCGGCAAGAATCCGTTCTCCCCGCGCAACGAAAGCAACGACGACGGCACCGTGCCGTATGTGCGTTACGAACAGGATCTCTGATCCCGGTAAACAGGCTCAGCAACGATATTCCCAAAGGCGCCGAAAGGCGCCTTTTGCATGTGCAAGCCTGCCGCGCACTTGCGTAACCGGTATCGCCGCTGGGCGATGAAACGCTGCGCACCGACATAGTGAGATACATTTCAATCGAAACTTTTTTCATCATTCTGCGTTAACAAACGAGGCAGAGCGCCCTGACCATGCCGGTAAACTATTGAGTGGCATCGAAAAAGCGCATCTTTACCAAAATCACAGGCTTGATTAACACAGCTTTAATTCTTGGCGAACGCCCGTTACTATCGGGTCAGCCTCGCGATTTGGGAGCGCTTTTTCGCTCCCCCGCCGGGCATTAACCCCAGCCAAGATTTCTTGGAGAGAGAGAGCCAATGAAACTCAAGTCCAGCCAGCTGCGTGACGCAGTTGTGATCGCGCTTGTCGCCGGTGCCACCACCGCGACGGCCCACGCCCAGGAAGCCACCAACCTCGACCGCATCGAGGTCACCGGTTCGCGCATCCGTCAGGTCGATACCGAAACCGCCCAGCCCGTTCTGAGCATCAGCCGCGCTTCGATCGAGAAGAGCGGTTTCAAGACAGTTGCCGACGTCCTGCAGAACATCTCTGCCGCTGGCAGCCCGGCCATCAGCCGTTCCGAGCCGCTGTCCTCCGGCGAAGCCGTCGGTGGCTTCTACATCG
Source organism: Stenotrophomonas sp. YJH_SMC_123 (assembly GCF_059368215.1). Lineage (NCBI taxonomy): Bacteria > Pseudomonadati > Pseudomonadota > Gammaproteobacteria > Lysobacterales > Lysobacteraceae > Stenotrophomonas > Stenotrophomonas sp. YJH_SMC_123. The sequence continues at coordinate 21,812 of NZ_JCAFRM010000002.1, read as the reverse complement.
ACCTGCGCAACCTCGGCGCCGAACGCACCCTGGTGCTGGTCGACGGCAAGCGCCTCGGCGCCAGCGTCAGCGGCCTGCAGGACGTGTCGCAGATCCCGTCGGCCATCGTCGAGCGCATCGACGTCCTCAAGGACGGCGCCTCGTCGATCTACGGCTCCGACGCGATCGCCGGCGTGATCAACATCATCACCCGCAAGAACTTCCAGGGCCTGGAAGCCAACGCCTACGTCGGCCAGTACGGCGAAGGCGACGGCCAGAAGAGCAGCTTCGACTTCGTGGCCGGCTTCACCGGTGATCGTGGTTCGGTCACCATCGGTGCGGAATACGCCGAAGAAAAGGCCGTCTGGGCCAAGAATCGCTGGTTCAGCAAGTCGCAGCGCACGGATCGCCACCCGGACCGCGGCTGGACCCCGGTCAGCCAGTGGGGCGCGGTCTATGACGTCAATGATCCGAATGCACCGTTGCTGACGCTGAACCGTGGTGGAAATCCGTTCGATCCGAACGCCTATCACGAGACCGACCTCACCCCGATCACCGGTGACGTCAGCAACTCCAACGAGCAGATGCACCTGCTGACGCCGACCAAGCGTCGTTCGGTGTTCGCCAACGTACAGTACGACCTGACCGACAACATCCGCTTCGTCTCCGACCTGCTGTACACCCGTCGCGAGTCGCAGGCCCAGGTCGCCGGTTATCCGCTGCAGTCGGCCGACTATGAGCGTCAGCTGGGTACCGTGCTCTCGCAGGACAGCTACTACAACCCGTTCGGCACCGACATGGGCTTCATCCGCCGTGGCTGGGAAGTGCCGCGCCTGTCGACCAACAAGCTGACCACCTTCCGCTTCACTGGCGCCCTGCAGGGCAGCTTCCAGTTCAATGACAAGTACTTCGACTGGGAAGCCGGCTACATCTACCAGAACTCGGAGAACCTGCAGACCCAGACCGGCAACTACAACATGCTGGCGGTCACCCAGGCCACCGGCGCGTCGTTCCTCAACCCGGCCACCGGCCGCGTCGAGTGCGGCACGGCCGCCGGCCTGGCCGCGGGCACCAACCCGATCTATGGCCCGGGCCCGGGCGGCTGCATTCCGTGGAATCCGGCCATTCCGTACGGCCGTACCGGCGACGGCGGCCTGACCGGCAATCCTGCCCTGCAGCAGTTCCTGTTCCCGACCACCAAGAACACCGGTGAAGTCACCACCAAAACCTACTACGCGAACATCGCCGGCAGCCTGTTCACCCTGCCCGCCGGCGACCTGGGCTTCGCGCTGGGTTACGAGTACCGCGAAGACAAGGGCACCTACGTCCCGGATGCGCTGTCACAGTCGGGCTACTCGACCGATCTGGCGGCCGGCCCGACCGGTGGTGGCTACAACGTCAACGAAGTGTATCTGGAGCTGAATGTTCCGATCCTGGCCGACCTGCCGGGTGCCAAGGAACTGAGCTTCAACGCCGCATCGCGCTACTCGAAGTACAACACCTTCGGCAACACCACCAACAACAAGTTCGGCCTCAAGTGGAAGCCGATCGACCAGTTGCTGGTGCGTGCCACCTATGCCGAGGGCTTCCGCGCACCGACCATCGATAATCTGTACGGTGGCAGCTCGCAGACCTTCGCCTACTTCACCGATCCGTGCGATACCGATTTCGGCCTGGCTGCCAGCGATCCGGCCACCGCCCAGCGTTGCGCCGCCGCTCTGGGCGCGCTGGCCCCGAATTTCCGCCAGCTGAAGCAGGGTTACGTCCCGGCGGAAGGTCAGGATGAGCAGAGCCCGGTGCCGTTCAACGCCGTCTCCAACCCGAACCTGACTCCGGAAAAGTCCAAGTCCAAGACCGTCGGCCTGGTGTGGAGCCCGACCTTTGCCCAGGGCCTGAACATGAGCCTGGACTGGTGGAACATCAAGATCACCAACACCATCGTCACCGACGATCCGACCACCCAGCTCAACGACTGCTACGTACTCGGCATCGCCGACCGCTGCAACTCGTTCACCCGCGACGCAACCCGTGGCATCGTGACCAACCTGACCTACGCACCACGTAATGCCGGTTACCAGGAAACCGAAGGCTTCGACTTCGATGTGGCCTATCGCTTCGAAACCAGCAGCTGGGGCAGCTTCAACGCCAACCTGCAGAACACCTACGTCAGCAAGAACGTGCTGAAGACCACCAACGCGCAGCAGGTGCCGGTGTCGATCCTCAACGGCTTCAGCAGCAACTTCCGCCTGCGTTCGAACCTGGTGCTGGGCTGGGAATACGGCGATTGGGGCATTACCTGGGGTACGCGCTACTTCTCCAGCGTGAAGGAACAGTGCTACTTCTCGACCGAGTGCAGCCTGCCTGACTTCGGCTCGCCGGATCCGGCACGCGACCAGCCGATGAACCGCCGTGGCGCCACCACCTTCCACGACGTCCAGGTCTCCTGGAACGCACCGTGGAATGCAACCATCGCCGTGGGCGCGCGTAACGTGTTCGATCATTACGGCCCGCAGATGTACTCGGCGCCGAACTCGCAGTACTCCTACTACGGTGGCTACGACATCGGTCGCTTCATGTACATGCAGTACAAGCAGAAGTTCTGATCGGCACTCTGATCAGCTGATGCAGCAACGGCCCCGCAAGGGGCCGTTGCTCTTTGTGTCGCATGGAAACAGCTGGCCAGGCACAACAAAAAAGGCCGCGGTGTCGCCGCGGCCTTGCTTCAACATCATTCCCGGGTGCTCATCCGTTCGGAATCAGCGTCTCGATCAGATGCTCGACGTACGCTTCGAAATCCTCGCGCGCCTGCTTGGGCTGCTGCAGCTGCAACGACAACTGCAGGAAGCCGACATACGCGGCGTAGGCAAGGCGTGCCCGATGACGCGCATCGGTCGAGCTGAGGCCCGCCTGGCGGAACGACGCGACCAGATAATCGAGGCGGCGCTGCGAGACGCGGTCGATCACCGGCCGCACCATCGGATGATCCAGTGCCTTCAGCAGCTCGCTGTAGATGATGTGCGGCTGCACTTCATGCGCCACCATCTGGAACAGCTGGCGCAGGCGCACGCGCGGATCCGGCACGTCTTCCAGGCTGCCGAACACCTGTTCCTGTTCGAACAGTTCCCAGCGCTCCAGCGCCGCCTGCAGCAATGCATCGCGCGAAGGGAAATGCCAGTAGAAACTGCCCTTGGTAACGCCGAGCCGCCGTGCCAGCGGCTCCACCGCGACGGCGCCGACACCTTGTTCAGCAATCAGATCGAGGGCCGCCTGGGCCCAATCTTCGGCACTCAGGCGGCTGTTGCGGCCGGCGCGCGGTTCGCCGGCGGAAGCGTCAGGTTGATTCATGGGCTGATTTAACCATACGCCGGGGTTCGTTGCAGTACGCGGTTGCGGTCGAAACCGTCGCAGCCTCCCAGGCGAGGTCCATTCAGGGGACTTCCGCAGCGCACCATACCGTGCAGTATTGACTTCCCCCCGAACCGATCCATACTAGCAAGTATGGTTACGTCCCCACCTCCCGCTGCGTTCCATGACCTGCGCCTGGACGCCGCCCATGGCGCCCGCCTGGCCGCCACCGCCAGCGACCATGGCCGGCGCGGCCGGGTGCTGTTCGCGCATGGCTTCGGCCAGACCCGCCACGCCTGGAATGCCACTGCCCGCGCACTGAATGCCGCCGGCCTGCAGACGCTGGCCTACGACGCCCGAGGCCACGGCGATTCGGACTGGAATGCCGCCAACCTGCCCTATCACGGCGAACAGTTCGCCGATGACCTGATCGTGCTGGCCGGCGAGCAGCCGCGCCCGCCGGTACTGGTTGCCGCATCGATGGGCGGGCTGTTCGGCCTGCTGGCCGAGTCGCGCTGGCCCGGCCTGTTCTCGGCGATGGTGCTGGTCGACATCACCCCGCGCTGGGATACCGCCGGCGTCGAGCGCATCCTCGCCTTCATGACCGCCCATCCCGACGGCTTCGCTTCGCTGGCCCAGGCCGCCGACGTGATCTCGGCGTACATGCCGCACCGTCCGCGCAAATCCGAGCAGTCGCTGCGTGCGCTGCTGCGCGAGGACGGCCGCGGCCGCTGGCGCTGGCACTGGGATCCGCGCCTGGTGGCCGAACTGGCCCGCGACAGCGAACAGCACCAGGACGCACTGGCCGAGGCCGCGCGCCAGGTGAAGTGCCCGCTGCTGCTGGTCAGCGGCGGACGCAGCGACCTGGTCACGCCGCAGACCGTGGCCGAGTTCCTGGCGTTGGCGCCGCATGCGCGCCATGTGCAGCTGCCGCAGGCCACCCATATGGTCGCCGGCGATGACAACGACGCCTTTACCGCTACTGTGTTGGACTATCTGGACGTGTTGCCCGCAGCGGACGCTGCGGCTTCGTCCGCCACAAACGAGCACGTCACCGGAGCACGCTCATGAGCATCGTTCTTCCCTTCCTCGCCCTGCTGCTGGCAGGCGCGTTCGTCGCCTACCACCGCATGCGGCTGGTTACCTGGACGCTGATCAGCGTGGCCCTGCTGGCCGCCTGCTGGTTCATTCCCTACGTCAACCAGACCGCCACGATCGTCGCGGCCGCCGTGTTGGCCGTCATCGCCGTGCCGCTGCTGCTGCCGTTCATCCGCAAGCCGCTGCTGACCGGCCCGATGATGAAGGTGTTCCGCAAGGTGCTGCCGCCGCTGTCGCAGACCGAGCGCATCGCACTGGAAACCGGTTCGGTCGGTTTCGAGGGCGAACTGTTCACCGGTGATCCGGACTGGAACATCCTGCTCAACTATCCCAAGCCGCAGCTGACCGCCGAGGAACAGGCCTTCCTCGATGGCCCGGTGGAAGAGCTGTGTGCGATGGTCAACGACTGGGAAATCACCCATGTCCATGCGGACCTGCCGCCGGAACTATGGGCCTTCATCAAGAAGAACAAGTTCTTCGGCATGATCATCCCGAAGGAATATGGCGGGCTGGGCTTCTCCGCACTGGCCCACCACAAGGTGATCCAGAAGCTGGCGTCGGTGTCTTCGGTGGTCAGCTCCACCGTCGGCGTGCCCAACTCGCTGGGCCCGGGTGAACTGCTGGTGCATTACGGCACCCAGGAACAGAAGGACCAGTACCTGCCGCGCCTGGCCGATGGCCGCGAAGTGCCCTGCTTCGGCCTGACCGGTCCGTTCGCCGGCTCCGACGCCACCTCGATCCCGGACTACGGCATCGTCTGCAAGGGCGAGTGGAACGGCGAGCAGGTGCTCGGCGTCAAGCTTACCTTCGACAAGCGCTACATCACCCTGGCCCCGGTCGCTTCGCTGATCGGCCTGGCGTTCCGCATGTACGACCCGGATGGCCTGATCGGCGATACCCGCGACATCGGCATCACCCTGGGCCTGCTGCCGCGCGACACCGCCGGCGTTGAAATCGGCCGTCGCCACTTCCCGCTGAACTCGACGTTCCAGAACGGCCCGATCCGCGGCAAGGACGTGTTCATTCCGCTGACCCAGCTGATCGGTGGCGCGGCGATGGCCGGCAAGGGCTGGAACATGCTCAACGAGTGCCTGGCCGTGGGCCGCTCGATCACCCTGCCGTCCACCGCCAGTGGTGGTGCCAAGGCCGGTGCCGCGGTGACCGGCGCCTATGCGCGCATCCGCAAGCAGTTCGGCCTGTCGGTCGGCCGCTTCGAGGGCGTGGAAGAAGCGCTGGCCCGCATCGGCGGCAAGGCGTACAAGATCAGTGCGCTGTCGCAGGCCACCGCCGCCGCGGTTGACCGTGGCGACGTGCCGTCGGTGCCGTCGGCGATCGCCAAGTACCACTGCACCACCATGAGTCGCGAAGTGATCTCGGACATGATGGACGTGATCGGCGGCAAGGGCATCATCCTGGGGCCGCGCAACTTCGCTGGCCGCAGCTGGCAGGCCGCGCCGATCGCGATCACCGTGGAAGGCGCCAACATCATGACCCGCAGCCTGCTGATCTTCGGCCAGGGTGCGATCCTGTGCCACCCGTGGGTGCTGAAGGAAATGAAGGCCGCGCAGGATCCGGATACCCGCGCCGGCCTGCAGGATTTCGACCGCAGCCTGTTCGGCCACATCCGCTTCGGCATCTCCAATGCCGTGCGTTCGTTCTGGTTCGGCCTGACCGGCGCGCGCTTCGGTGCCGCCCCGGGCGACGCCTATACCCGCCGCTACTTCCGCAAGCTGGACCGCTACTCGGCCAACCTGGCGCTGATGGCCGACATCTCGATGATGACCCTCGGCGGCAAGCTGAAGTTCAAGGAATCGCTGTCCGGCCGCCTGGGCGATGTGCTGAGCCACGTCTACATGACCAGCGCCATGCTCAAGCGCTACCACGACGAAGGCGCACCGCAGGCCGACCAGCCGCTGCTGGCCTGGGCCTTCCATGACAGCGTGCACAAGATCGAAGAGTCGCTGTCGGCCGCACTGCGCAACTTCCCGATCCGTCCGATCGGCTGGCTGATGTGGGCACTGATCTTCCCGCTGGGCCGTCGTGCCGAGGCTCCGGGCGATCGCCTGAGCCGTCGTGTCGCCGCCCTGCTGATGGCGCCGAATGAAGCCCGCGACCGTCTGGCCAGTGGCGTGTTCCTGACCCCGTGCGAGAACAACCCGGGCGGCCGTATCAACAGCTACCTGAGCAAGGCGATCATGGCCGAGCCGGTGGAGCGCAAGTTCCTGAAGGCGCTGAAGAGCAAGGGCATCGAGGCGCTGGACTTCAAGGCGCAGCTGGACGAAGCCGTGGCCGAGGGCGTGATCACCCAGGATGAGCGCAGCCTGCTGGAAGAGCTGCGCACGCTGACCCTGGACACCATCAGCGTGGACGACTTCGACACCCACGAACTGCGCGCGGCCAGCTACTACGACCGCCAGCACAAGGACCCGCATTCGCAGGCAGCCTGATCGCCCGCGACACGCGTTGCTTCGACGGCGGGCCTCGGCCCGCCGTCGCTTTATCCGCCGACCGGAATACCCACCATGTCCACGCCCCTGCTCTCGCTTTACCACCGGCTGCAGCGCTGGCCCGCCGGCACCTGGCTGTTCTCGCGCGCGGTGTGCTTCAAGGCGCCCTACTTCGCCAGCATCGCGCCACGCATCACCCGCCTGGAACACGGCCGCTGCGAAGGCACGCTGGCCGACCGCCGCAGGGTGCGCAACCACATCGGCACGGTGCACGCGATCGCGATGTGCAACCTGGCCGAACTGACCGCCGGGTTGATGGTCGATGCATCGCTGCCGGAGGGCATGCGCTGGATCCCGAAGGGGATGCAGGTGCAGTACCTGGCCAAGGCACGTGGCACGCTGCAGGCGGTGGCGTTGCCGGCACAGCCGATTGTCGTCGCGGCCGAGGGCTATGCCCTGCCGGTGACGGTGAGCGTGCGCGACCGTGCGGGCACGGAGGTGTTCAGCGCGGTGATCGACATGTGGTTGTCGCCGGCGAAGTAGGTTCCCGCGAACGGCGCAGCCCCTCGTGGGTGGACGGTTGATCGCGGAAAGCCCTGGTTAGGCTGGGGACGGTGGGTTCGCGGGGGACGCCGTGAACCCATCCCTGGGGACTTGGCCGCGGCATCCATGCCGCGGACATCCCCGCGAACCCACCGCCCCCAGCCTCGGACGCATCTCTGCGGCGTCCACCCACGCAAGAGAAAAAAGAAGGGCAGAAGCAAAAGCAAAAGCGGCCCACCGGCCGCTTTTTGCTGTTGCTGTTGCTGTTGCTCTTGAACTTCTTTTTCTTCTCCGTGGGCTGGCCGCGCCCTGAAACTGTCAGGGGTGTGGCGGGTGGGCCGTTCAGGGGCGTTGGCGCCATGGATGGCGCCATCGAGCTTACATGGACGTACTTGCAGCGTCCCCTGCACGGCCCACCCGCCACACCCAACACATGACCCGCTCCACGCGACCAACCCACGAGGGGCTGCGCCGTTGGCTGGAAACTACGCCAGCGCGCGAAACACCAACGCCAGGATCGCCGGCACCGCCTGGATCATGAAAATACGGCGGCTCACGCTGTACGCGCCGTAGCACCCCGCCACCACCACGCAGGCCAGCGAGAACGTCACCAGCACCGGCTGATCGATCACCAGCCCCACCACGATGCCTGCCGCCAGGAAGCCGTTGTACAGGCCCTGGTTGGCCGCCAGCACGCGCGTGGCCCCGGCCTTCTCCGGCGTGTTGCGGAAGGTCTTCAGGCCCAGCGGGCGGGTCCACAGGAACATCTCCAGCACCAGGAAATAGACGTGCAGCAGTGCGACCAGCAAGGTCAGGGCGAGTGCGATCCAGTACATGTGCGGTTCCTTGGACAGGGAAGGAGAATGGGGTCAGCGCCCTTTCCCCGCGGGAAAGGGCCCTGACCCCGGCAAATCAACGGTCGCGCGGCAGCTTCTTTTCTTCGCGCAGCACGCCGAACGCAGCCAGGGTCATGAAGCCGGCCACCAGTACGCCGCCGATGAACACCACGTGCGAACCGAACAGGGTCAGTGCCTTGTGGATCCAGGTGAACCCCAGGTCCGCGCCGCGGTACACCACGGTGTCGATCGCCGCGCCGGCCTTGTAGCGCCACTGCCGGTCCACGCGCGTGTAGATGGTCTCGCGCGCCGGCTTGGCCAGTGCGAATTCGCTGGCGCGGGTCATCACCTGCACCACCGCGACCATCAACGGCATCGGCGAGGCTGCCAGCACCGAGAAGCCGATCAGGATCGCGAAACCGGGAATCAGCAGCGCCGGCGCGATGCCGTGGCGCGACAGCAGCCAGCGGGTCAGGCCCACCTGCATCAGCAGCGCCAGCGCGTTCACCGCCAGGTCGATGCGCGAGAAGAACGCGGTACTGTCCGCCGGGTCGGTAAACGCCGCGCGCACGATGCTGGCCTGCTGGTTGTACAGCAGCGTGCCGACGCCCACGCCGAACACCACCATCACCGCCAGCCAGCGCAGCAGCGGCTCGCGCACGATCAGTTTCAGGCCGTCCAGCACGCTGCCGCCCATCGGTTGCTCGCCGGACACCAGTTGCTGCTCGCGTTCGCGCAGCACCGCCCAATGCCGCAGCCGCCAGATGCACAACAGGCACACGACCAGGAATGCTGCCGAGACCAGCATCAGGTTGGCGATGCCCACGCGCTGGGCCAGCGCGCTGGTGATCAACGGGCCGAGGAACGCGCCAACGGTGCCGGCCGCACCGATGTAGCCGTAGTAGGCACGCGCCTGTGCGTTGGAGAACACGTCGGCCATGAAGCTCCAGAACACCGCCACCGCGAACAGGTTGAAGACCATCACCCAGAGGAAGAAGGCCATGCCCCGCCCTGGCACGTGACTGTCGAACAGTGCGTAGAACCCCAGCAGGGTGACGATGAAGAAGCCGTACACCACGGGAAGGAACACACGGCGCGGGAAGCGGCTGACCAGCCAGCCGTACACCGGCTGCAGCACCAGCATGATCACGAACACGCAGGAGAACAGGAACTGCAGGACGAAGTCCTTCAACGCGATGCCATGGCTGGCGAACCAGGTGATCAGCACGGGCGGGAACACCGTTTCCAGGTCCGCCGAGGCGGCCATGGCCTCACGCACCGGGCGCAGCACGTAGTAGCCGCTGAGCAGGCAGAAGAAGTACAGGAACGACCACCACAGCGCCGGCGACTCGCGCAGCGCCGCCGCCAGGCCCTGCAGCGGCCCCTTGCCCGATGCAGCGCTCATGCAGCGCCCCTCGCCCACAGACGGCGGTTGGACAGCAGCATGGCAGGCTCCGGGGCGGTGAAGCGCGTACGTTAGCCAATGCACTGCAACATCGCCAGCGTGACGCGCCCTCGCGCCTGCGGACGGACGCGACGACCGGCCTGGACGACACGTTCCGATACACACTTTCGGGGCGTCAAAATTCCAACTTTTTCAACAAGATGCGCATTCATCTTCGCTCTGTTTGTGCACAGGGGAAAAGCGGCGCTAGAATCGCCATCAGCAGTCGCGCACGGGTCCAACCGATGAAAAAGAACAGCCTGCGTCGTCCGATCCGTTCGGCGGCCACCGGTTTGCTGGGCATGTTGATGCCCGTTGCCTTGTCCACCACCGCGCAGACACCGCCGGCGTTGCCGCCGATGCCGACCAACATCGAATCCGCGACGGCTGCCACCGTCGCCCACACCCAGCCTGCGGCCTACCGCACCGGTCTGGTGCCGCGCGTCCAGGCGCCGGCGGCTGGCTTCAACGTCGCCAACATCGAATCGATGGCGCAGCAGCTGACCTATGGCGAGCGCGTGCCAGGCATGGCGGTGGCGATCGTGCAGGGCGGCCGCATTCTCAGCGCGCGTGGCTATGGCGTCACCGACGTCAACAACCCGCTGCCGGTCGATGCGCACACCGTGTTCCGCCTGGCCTCGCTGTCCAAGGCCTTCGCCGGCACCATGGCCGGCCTGCTGGTCAACGACGGCACGCTGCGCTGGGACAGCAAGGTCACCGACTACGTGCCGGGCTTCCGCCTCAATTCGCCCGAAGCCACCGACCGCCTGACCGTGGCCGACGTGCTCAGCCATCGCGTCGGCCTGCCGTACAACGCCTACGACCGCGACATCGAAGGCAACGCCGAGTACTACGCGCTGACCCAGAAGCTGGCCAACACCAGCCTGAAATGCCTGCCGGGCGAGTGCTACGCCTACCAGAACGTGGCCTTCAGCCTGATCGGCGACGTGGTCTATGCGGCCTCGGGCAGCTTCTACGAGCAGTCGGTCGAGCGCCGCATCTTCAAGCCGCTGGGCATGAATGATGCCAGCCTCGGCCTGGCCGGCATCCAGGCCAGCTCGCGCTGGGCGCGTCCGCACGTGCGCAGCCGCAACGGCTGGGTCTCGCTGACGCCCAAGCCCACCTATTACCGCGTCGCTCCGGCGGCTGGCGTCAACGCCAGCGCCAGCGACATGGCGCAGTGGCTGCTGGCCCACACCGGCCATCGCCCCGACGTGCTGCCGGCACCGCTGCTGGCCACCCTGCATTCGAGCCTGATCAACACGCCGGGCGAGATGCGTTCAGGCTGGCGCCGTGAGCGCCTGCACTCGGCGGGCTACGCATTGGGTTGGCGTACCTTCGACTACGCCGGCCACGACGTGGTGTTCCATGCAGGTGCCGTGCAGGGCTATCGCGGCCTGGTCGCGCTGGTGCCGGAACGCGACCTCGGCATCGCCATCCTCTGGAATGGCGAAAGCGGCCTGCCCAGCGGCCTGCTGCCGACCGTGCTCGACTCGGCGCTCGGCCTGCCGGCGCAGCGCTGGCTGGACGTGGACACCGACTTCGGCAGCGACAACCTGATGGCCGAGGGCGCAAGCCCGGCGCAGCAGGACAAGCGCAAGGGCAAGGGCGCCTCGGGCAACCGCGCGGTGGCTTCGCCGCGCTGACCAGGCGGGCTCGACCGTGTGTGCGAAGGGCGGCCCATCGGTCGCCCTTTTTGTTGGCCGTTGCAGCGTCGAGCCCATGCTCGGCTCTGCAGTTCCGCAGCGCTAGTGCGCGAAGTAGTGCATGCCGCCGTCCACTGGAATCACCGCACCGGTGATGTAACCCGCCAGCGGCGAGGCCAGGAACGCCACCAGCGGCGCCACTTCCTCCGGTTCACCAAAGCGTCCGATCGGGATGTTGCGGGCAATGAACGCGCGTCTGCTTTCCTCGGTGGGGTGCAGGCGGTCCAGGATCTGCGCGCTGTTGATGCGCCCCGGTGCAATCGCGTTCACCGTGATGCCCTGCCCCGCCACCTCCGACGAAAGGCCCTTGCTCCACAGGTGCAATGCCGCCTTCGCCGCGGTGGCCGCGTTCACCGCGCGCGGTTCCATCGAACCGCTGAAGTTGATCACCCGTCCCCATGCCTGCGCCTGCATGCCGGGCAACAGCGCCTGGGTCAGCCGTCGTGCGGCGGAGAAGTTCAGGGCGATCGCTTCCTCCCAGATATCGTCATCGGCATCGACCGTGGTCGGCCGGGAACCGCCTGCGGCATTGACCAGGATGTCGACACGCTGCAATGCCTCACGGGATGCGTCCGCGATGTACCGGAGGTCGCCGGCAACCGTGACATCGCCGGCCACGATGACCGGTGCGGCGCTGCCTTCGGCTTCGATCCGCGCCGCCAGCGCCTGCAACGGTGCCCGCTGCCGCGACGTGATGGCAATGCGCACGCCCTGGGCCGCCAGCTGCCTGGCGACGGCGGCACCGATGCCGCTGGCCGCGCCCGTCACCAACGCGGTACGACCAGCAAGATTCAAGTCCATGGTGTTCTCCTGTCAGCGTGGCCGGCGAATCCGGTCCGTGCACGACATGCTGTTTGATCACCCCTGATTGATAAACTCCACGCAGGTTTCAGCATTCAACACCCGGGGTGTCAGATGAACCTGCTGGAGAGCATGCAGGTCTACGTGCTGATCGTGGACAAGGGCAGCCTCAGTGCGGCAGCCGCGGCGATGGATATCTCGGCAACGATGGCCGGCAAGCACCTGCGCGCATTGGAAGCCCGGCTGGGCATGCAGCTGTTGAGCCGTACCACCCGGCGCCAGCACATGACACCGTTCGGCGAGGACTACTACGCGCGCTGCAAGGAGATCCTGCGCCTGGTGGAGGAAACCGACGCGCAGGCGCAGCACCAGCAGCTCTCACCGGCGGGCACGCTGCGCATCAGCGCACCGGTGATCTTCGGTACACACGCGCTGGTACCGGCGCTGGCCGAGTACATGGCCCGTCATCCGGATGTCCGGGTCGAAGCCACGCTGACCGATCGTGTGGTCGACCTGGCCGAAGAGGGCTTCGAGGCGGCACTGCGCATCGGCACGCTGGCCGACAGCAGCGTGCTGGTGGCACGAGCACTGGCCCCCTATCGCTTGATGATGTGCGCCTCGCCGGCGTATCTGGCCAGGCATGGCACGCCACGCAGCGTGCACGCACTTGCCGGCCATCAATGCCTGTCGTTCGAACCGAGTGCGCTTGCGCAGTGGCTGCAGGACGACGCTGGCGAGCTCGACCACGTGCCCGACGGCCGACTGCAGATCAACAATGGCGAAGCGCTGCGTTCGGCGGCGCTGCACGGCCTTGGCATCGTCCTGCAATCGACGCTGCTGCTGGCCGCCGATGTCGAGGCGGGGCGTCTGGTGCAGCTGTTCCCGGAATACGGTCAGGCCGGTCGGCCGATGCACGTGGTCTATGCGCACGACCGTTACCACTCCACCCGCCTGCGCAGCTTCCTCGACTTCCTGATGGAGCGCTTTCCAGCGGCGCCGCACGGCTAGCGCCGACCGTCAGCAAAGCGGTCGAGCCTGGCTCGACTCGACGCTACAAGTGGCCCATAAAAAAACCCCCTCCCCGCTGGGCAGCCAGGGAAGGGGGTTTCAGGATGCGGCTATCGGGAAGTACTTAGATCAGCGGCGCCGGGGTTGCCGGCAGAGCGACCGGAGCGGCCTTCTTCTTGCGGGCGGCCGGCTTGCGCTTGGCAACCTTCTTCGCTGCCTTCTTCGGGGCAGCCTTCTTGGTGGCCTTCTTCGCGGTCTTCTTCACTGCCTTCTTGGCGGTCTTCTTGACGGCCTTCTTGGCAGTGGCCTTCTTCGCGACCTTCTTGGCCGGCTTGCGCGCCGCGGCCTTCTTGGCAGTCTTCTTGGTGGCCTTCTTGGCAACCTTCTTGGTGGCCTTCTTGGCAGCGGACTTCTTGGCTACCTTCTTCGCCGCCTTCTTCACTGCCTTCTTCGCAGTGGTCTTCTTGGCGACCTTCTTCGCAGCCTTCTTCACTGCCTTCTTGGCGGTTGCCTTCTTCGCGACCTTCTTCACTGCCTTCTTGGCAGCGGCCTTCTTCGCGACCTTCTTCACCGCTTTCTTGGCGGCGGGCTTCTTCTTCGCAGCTTTCTTGGTTGCCATGGGATGGCTCCTCGTCAGTGATAGGGAGTTGAAACGCCCAGTTGGATCAAACCCGCGGATGCTGCGTGCGGGGACCGCCGGCGCGTCAGGCGCGCCGTTACGGATGCGGCAATGCCCGCCTCGATCGGCGGAGCGGGCATCGGAACGGGAGTTGCCTTGCATTTCTCCGGGGGAAGCGGGGCCATGTCCACCGTCATCAGGGTCGCGGTGGTCTTGAAGGGGCTGCTTCGCATCGGACGATTGATTCTGCGCACTCGGTTGGGCAGGCAAGGTCTGCTGAGGCGAAACCTAATCACGGTTTTTTTTACTGTCAACAACCCCCGCGAAAAATTTTCACATCCGCGCCTTCCCGGGCGCCGCCGGCGCCACCACTCTGCACGGCCTGCAACGACGGTGGAAGCGGCGCGCACGCACGTTGCCTGCATCGATGCCAATGCAGGCGTTGATCAAAAAACACTTGAAATAAGCACTCCGCGTAGACAGGCGCAGGCAAGGCACAACGGCGTACGCGCATCGTCGGTGGTCACCGGCACCGCCGCCAACGCCAGCACAACGGCGCCGCAACGGGGGGCGAAAAGTTTTCACATTCGAACGCTTCGGCGCGGGGCTGAAACGCGGATTTGCGCAAAACTGCGCACGCCCATCGGCACCGTTCGCCTGTCGGCTGATGCCACGCCGAGGGTGCACAGCGAACCCCGCGTCATGAGTCCGACGCGGTCGCCAAAACAAAAACGGCCACCCGAAGGTGGCCGTTCCAGAATCCGGAAACGACGACTCAGTGGTCGTCGTTCTCCAGGGCTTCGGCGTACGCGTCCGGGTCCAGCAGCTCGTTGACCTCTTCGGCGTTGGTCAGTTCGATCACGAACATCCAGCCTTCGCCGTAGGCATCTTCGTTGATGGTTTCCGGCTTGTCGGACAGGGCCGAGTTGACCTCGACGACCTTGCCGCTGATCGGGCTGTAGACGTCCGAGGCGGCCTTCACCGACTCGACGACGGCGATCTGTTCGCCGGCCTTGGCGTCGGCGCCGACTTCCGGCAGTTCGACGTAGACCAGGTCACCCAGCAGGCCCTGGGCGTGGTCGGAAATACCGACGGTGACGCGGCCATTGCCTTCGACACGGGCCCACTCATGGGACTTGAGGAACTTGAGGTCGCCGGGGATCTCGCTCATGGGACTGCTCCAGAGATATGCAGGGGTGGAAAAAACGGGGCTAGTGTAACCAACCGGCCGCCACTGCTGTCAGTGACGACCGGCACGTTCGGATCAGGCGTCGGCGAGCACGCCGGGCTGGGCCTGGCCTTCGCGCACGAACGGGAACTTGACCACGCGCACCGGCACCTGCCGGCCGCGGATGTCGACGGTGACCTCGCCGAGTTCACCGGCCGGCACGCGGGCGAAGGCGATGCCCTTGGCCAGGGTCGGCGAGAAGGTGCCGGACAGGATCTCGCCCTGGCCGCCAGCGGTGGTCACCGCCTGGCCGTGGCGCAGCACGCCCTTCTCGTCCATCACCAGGCCGATCATCTGGCGCGCGGTGCCGGCGGCCTTCTGCGCCTCCAGCACGTCGCGGCCGATGAAGTCGCGGCCTTCGTCCAGCGACACGGTCCAGGCCAGTGCCGCTTCATACGGGCTGATCTCTTCGTCCATGTCCTGGCCGTACAGGTTCATGCCGGCCTCCAGGCGCAGGGTGTCGCGCGCACCGAGGCCGGCCGGCTTCACGCCTGCCGCCAGCAGGCGGTTCCAGAAGGCGACCACGGCATCCTGCGGCAGCAGGATCTCGAAACCGTCTTCACCGGTGTAGCCGGTGCGGGCGACAAACAACTCGACGCCGTCGTCGGACTGCGCCTGCAGGGCGGCGAAGCGGCCCAGCTTGGTCAGTGCTGCACGGTCGGCTTCGCGGGCCAGGCCGATCACGATGTCGCGCGCCTGCGGGCCCTGCACGGCGAGGATGGCCAGGTCCGGGCGCTGCTCGACGGAAACACCGAACGGTGCCGCCTGCTCACGCAGCCAGGCCAGGTCCTTTTCGCGGGTGGAGGCATTGACCACCATGCGGAAGAAATCGTCGCCCAGGTAGTAGACGATCAGGTCGTCGATGACGCCGCCGCGCGGATTCAGCATGCACGAGTACAGGGCCTTGCCGGTCACCTTCAGTTTGTCGATCGAATTGGCCAGCAGGCGGCGCAGGAACGGCTTGACCTGGTCACCGCGCAGGTCGACCACGGTCATGTGACTGACGTCGAACACGCCGGCTTCGCGACGCACCAGGTGGTGTTCGTCCAGCTGCGAGCCGTAGTGGATGGGCATGTCCCAACCCCCGAAATCGACCATCTTGGCGCCAAGGGCGCGGTGGGTATCGTTGAGCAGCGTCTTCTGGGTCATGACCGGTCCGGCAGCAGAGGAAACAGGAATTCCCATTATCCCAGATCGGTCGCCCGCAGGCGTGCCGCAGCGCAGCGGTTCGTGGAAGCGGAAGCGCGGCCCGCCTTGCCCTTTCCCTTTCGGGCAAGGCAATGGCTGCGCTCCCCGCAACCGCCTGTTACAGGTGCACCCGCCCACGCAGGATGTCGACGAACATCACCCAGTCACCCATGAATGAATACAGCGGATGCCGGAAGGTGGCCGGGCGATTCTTCTCGAAGAAGACGTGGCCGACCCAGGCGAATCCATAACCGCAGAACAGCGCGGCCAGCAGGAGCGTCGGCTGGCCGCGCAACACGGCGGCCGCAGCCAGCAGCAGCACCCCGCAGCTGCCGATGAAATGCAGGCGCCGCGAGACCGGGTGGCGGTGCTCGCTGAGATAGAACGGATAGAACTCGCGGAAGCTGGCGAAGCGGGACATGCGCGTGCTCCGGGGGCCGTGGTCACTGCCATCATGCGCCTTACCGGGATGCAGCGCTGCGCGCTTGCGGGGCATGGCCCGGCGGCCGTTGTAGAGCCGAGCCATGCTCGGCTGCCTTGGCCCTTGTAGCGCCAAGCTTGCTCGACTGCTCCCCGGAGAAGCAGCCGAGCATGGCTCGGCTCTACAAAAGGGTGGGCGCGGTCGAGCCTGGCTCGACGCTACACCGGGGGCGTGCGCGGACCGAACATGATCACCGCCATGCCGGCCAGGCACAGGGCTGCACCGAACAGGTCCCAGCGGCTGGGGCGGATGCCGTCGACCAGCCACAACCAGAACAGCGCGGTGCCGATGTACACGCCACCGTAGGCGGCATAGACCCGTCCACTGGCAGTCGGGTGCAGAGTCAGCAGCCAGGCGAACAGGGCCAGGCTGGCCGCGGCCGGCAGCAGCAACCAGACGCTGCCTCCCTTGCGCAGCCACAACCATGGCAGGTAACAGCCGACGATCTCGGCCAGCGCGGTCAGCAGGAACAGGCCAAGCGTCTTCACGCTTTTTCTGCTGCCTTGGCGTGCTGCCACAGCGCTTCCTGCGCATCCAGGTCCAGTGCCGCCAACGCCTCCCCCTGCGCCTCGGCCTGCGCTTCCATCGCGCGGAAGCGCCGCTCGAACTTGTGGTTGGCCCCGCGCAGTGCGGCGCCCAGATCGATATCGGCGTGCCGGGCCAGGTTGGCGCAGACGAACAGCAGGTCGCCCAGTTCTTCCTGCAGGCGCGCCTTGTTGCCCGCGATATCGCCGCGCTCGAATTCCTCGCGCAGCTCCTGCAGCTCCTCGGCCGCCTTGTCCAGCACAGGCAGCGGGCCCGGCCAGTCGAAACCGACCCTGGCCGCGCGCGACTGGAGCTTCACGGCGCGCTGCCATTCCGGCAGGCCACGCGAGATACCGGCCAGTGCGGAGGTGTCCTGCTCGCCCTTGGCGGCACGCTCGGCGCGCTTGATCGCGTCCCAGTTGCGCATCACCCCGTCGGCATCGTCGACGCTGACATCGGCAAACACATGCGGGTGACGGCGCTGCATCTTGTCGCTGATCGCACGTGCGACATCGGCGAAGGCAAATGCCCCCTGCTCCTCGGCCATGCGTGCGTGGAACACCACCTGCAGCAGCAGGTCGCCGAGCTCGTCGCAGAGATCGTCGAGGTCGCCGCGGTCGATCGCATCGGCCACCTCGTAGGCTTCCTCGATGGTGTACGGGGCAATGGTCGAGAAGTCCTGCTCCAGGTCCCATGGGCAACCTCCCTGCGGGTCGCGCAGGCGCGCCATGATGACCAGCAGGCGTTCCAGTTGATGGCTTGCCTCGCTGCCGGTGGCAGGGGTGTCGTGCGCGCTCATGCGGCCTCCAGGTTCAGTCGGACAACCAGTCGCGCCACGGCAGGCTGGTATCACCAAGGGCAATGAAATCGCCGTTCAACAGCGTTTCGCGGCGGTTGTAACGGAACGGCTTGCCGGTCGCGGCCGACAGCACCGCGCCACCGGCGGCGTGCAGCACGCACTGGCCGGCGGCGGTATCCCATTCAGAGGTCGGGCCGAGCCGCGGATAGACATCCAGGCCGCCTTCGGCGATCCGGCAGAATTTCAGCGACGAGCCCTGCGCGATGGTCTCGATGCGGCCCATGCGCGCCAGCAGCGCCTCGGTTTCCGGCGAACGGTGTGATCGGCTGGCGGCGACGCGCAGCGGAGCAGTGGCCGGCGTGCGGGTGCGCAGCACGGTGTCGTGCAGACCCTGCCGCCGATAGGCCAGTTCCCCGCGCATGGCATGCCAGACAATGCCGGTGACCGGCGCCAGCACCACGCCGAATGCCGGTGCGCCCTGGTAGATCAAGGCAATGTTGACGCTGAACTCACCGTTGCGCTTGACGAACTCGCGGGTGCCGTCGAGCGGGTCCACCAGCCAGTAGGCGCCCCAGTGGCGGCGCTGCTCCCAGCCCACCTGCGCCGATTCCTCGGACAGGATCGGCAGGTCCGGGGTCAGCTGGCGCAGGCCCAGTTCAATGACCTGATTGGCGGCCAGGTCAGCTGCGGTGACCGGGCTGTTGTCGTCCTTGATCTGCACGTCGAAGCCATCGGCATACACCTGCATGATGGCCTGTCCGGCTTCCTGGGCGATGGCGATGGCGGTCTCGCGCAGGTCCGTCGTCAGCTTGATCATCGCGTTCCCTGCAGCCACTGGCGGGCAATGAACAGCGCCGCCAGCGAGCGTCCCTCTGAGAAGTCCTCGCGCAGCATCAGCTGGTCCAGTTCGGCCAGCTTCCACGGCACCACTTCCAGCTCCTCCGGCTCGTCGCCGGCCAGTTTTTCCGGGTACAGGTCGCGCGCCACCACCAGCCACGACTGGTGGCTCATGTAGGTCGGGGCCAGGGTCATCGCGCGCAGCACGTCGACCCGGCGCGCACCATAACCGGCCTCTTCCTTCAGTTCGCGGTCGGCCGCCTGCTCGGGCGTCTCGCCGGCATCGATCCGGCCCTTCACCAGCCCCAGTTCGTAACGGTGCATGCCAGCGGCGTATTCACGTACCAGCAGCACGGTTTCGTCGTCGAGCATCGGCACCACCACCACCGCACCGTGCCCACGGCTGACCAGGCGCTCGAAGCGGCGGCGTTCGCCGTTGGAGAACTCCAGGTCCAGGTGCTGGCGCTGGAAGGGGCCGTTCTCCTCATCGGTGATCCGATGGATGATCGGCAAGCGACGGCCGGCACGGTCATCGTTCATGCGGAATCTCCGCGGCGACCGGCGGCTGCGCCGGGGCCGATAGAATGTGCAGGCAGCAACATGTTCATGAGCCCGAAATGCTAGCAGACCCAACCCCCTCCCCGCTGGCCCGCCACTGGCGGCAGCGCGACCTGCAGGTGCTGTGGCACCCGTGCACGCAGATGCGTGAGCATCCGGACACCCTGCCGCTGGTACCGATTGCCCGTGGCGAAGGCGCATGGCTGATCGACCACGACGGCAACCGCTATCTGGACGCGGTCAGCAGCTGGTGGACCAATCTGTTCGGTCATGCCGAACCGCGCATCGGTGGTGCCATCGCTGCCCAGGCCGGGCAGCTGGAACAGGTGATGCTCGCCGGTTTCGGCCACGAGCCGGCGATCACCCTGGCCGAACGCCTGCTGGCACTGGCGCCACGCCAGGCCGGCCGCGAACCGCTGGCCAAGGTGTTCTACGCCGACAACGGGTCCGCCGGCGTGGAAGTGGCGCTGAAGATGGCCTTCCAGTACTTCCAGAACCGAGGAGAGCCCCGGCGCACGCGCTTCATCGCGCTCGAGAACGGCTACCACGGCGAAACCCTGGGCGCGCTGGCGCTGGGTGACATTCCGCTGTACCGCCGCGTCTATGCGCCGCTGCTGGCCGAGGGCCTGTTCGCGCCGTCGCCCGATGCCTACCTGGCCGAACCGGGCCAGAGCGCGGCCGATCGCGCACGGCAGGCGGCCGATGGCCTGGCCACGCTGTTCGACCAGCACCCGGGCGAGGTCTGCGCGGTGATCCTGGAACCGCGCCTGCAGTGTGCCGGCGGCATGCGCATGCATGACCCGGTCTACCTGCAGCGCGTGCGCGAACTGTGCGATGCCCATGGCGCGTTCATGATCGCCGACGAGATCGCCACCGGCTTCGGCCGCACCGGCACCCTGTTCGCCTGCGAGCAGGCCGGGGTGATGCCGGACCTGATGTGCCTGTCCAAGGGCCTGACCGGCGGCTTCCTGCCACTGGCCGCCGTACTGGCGACGCAGGCGCTGTATGACGCCTTCCTCGACGACTCGCGCGAGCGCGCCTTCCTGCATTCGCACAGTTACACCGGCAACCCGCTGGCCTGCGCCGCGGCGCTGGCGACGCTGGACATCTTCCGCGACGACGATGTGATCGCGCGCAACCGGGGCATCGCCTCGGTGATGGGCACGCTGGCGGCACCGTTTGCCGACCACCCGCACGTGGCCGACGTGCGCCAGGCCGGCATGGTGGTGGCGTTCGAGCTGTCGCGCGACGGCAACAAGCGCACGCCGTTCGACCCGGGCCTGCGGCTGGGCCTGCAGGCCTACAAGGCCGCCCTCAAGCGCGGCGTGGTGCTGCGCCCGCTGGGCGACGTGCTGTACTGGATGCCACCCTACTGCGTGGACGACGAACAACTGGAGCTGCTGGCGCACACCACGCTGGCGGCCATCGACGAGGCGATTGCATGCGCGTGACCCGCTGCCCCATCGACCTGGCGCTGCACAGCGGCCAGACCGTGACCCTGCCGGAAGACACCGCCAACCACCTGGTGCGGGTGATGCGCCTGCGCGAAGGCGATACCTGCGTGCTGTTCAACGGCGATGGCCACGACTACAGCGCGACGCTGACCGTGGCCGGCAAGCGCGAGGTGCAGGTCCGCATCGACGCCGTGCAGGCCATCGACAACGAATCCCCGCTGGCGATCACCCTGCTGCAGGGCATCGCCCGTGGCGAGAAGATGGACCTGATCCTGCAGAAGGCCACCGAGCTGGGCGTGGTCGCGATCATTCCGGTCAACGCCGAGCGCACCGAGGTGAAGCTGGACGCGGCACGGGCGGAGAAGCGCGTGGCGCACTGGAACAACGTGGTGACCTCGGCCTGCGGCCAGTCCGGGCGCGCGCGCATTCCGCCGGTAGGATCGCCGCTGTCGCTGGCGCAGGCTGCGGCGGCGCTGCCAGCCGATTCGCTGCGGCTGACCCTGGATCCGCAGGGAGCACATCGCCTGTCGACGCTGGAAGCCGCTCCCGCTGGCGGCATCGTGATTGCAATCGGCCCGGAAGGCGGCTGGTCGCCACGCGACCGCGATCAACTGGCCGCGGCGGGATTCCAGGGGCTGCAACTGGGGCCGCGGATCCTGCGCACGGAAACGGCCGGACTGGCCGCGATCGCGGCGTTGCAGGCGCGCTTGGGCGATCTGGGGTAAGGCTGATTCGTGGTAGTGCCGGCCGCTGGCCGGCATCCACGGGATCATGAGGTTGCCGGCCAGCGGCCGGCACTACCGGGAACCCGACCGGCGGATTGCCGATCAGGCCGCCAGCGGATGTCGACGCTGGAAGCCGCTCCCGCTGGCGGCATCGTGATTGCAATCGGCGGGATTCCAGGGGCTGCAACTGG